>CAKPTA010000018.1 GCA_934190785.1 uncultured Bacilli bacterium | reverse complement strand
TATATAAACCTGCTAACAAAAGTCAATACTTTTTAATAAAAAAATTTTTCAAAATTTTCAGACATGACTAATAACACCCTAAAAATAGAGTGTTTTTAGACATTATGTAACCTCAAACTATGACTTATATATTTCCATTACTCTAGCATAATATATTCGTAAAAATTTGTTTAAACCTGCTATTTTTGCCACTTTCTTAGGTTTACCCTCTTGTTCTTTTTTCAATATGTAAAGATATACTGCATCATCAGATGGCTTATGAGTTTTTAAGGATTGCATAACTTGATACCCTACATTTCTCAGTAAAGCCGAACCCCTCTTAGATATTCTCCTATTTAATCCTAAGTATTGGCCAGATTGGTATGGTGGAGAATCTATACCAGCATAAGCAATTAGCGCTTTAGAACTATGAAATCTTCTAACATCACCAATTTCAGCTATTAATCTAACTGCTAGCTTATTTCCAACTCCTCCCATATTTCGAACAACAGAATATTCTGTCGTACTCTTGGCATACTCATTCATTTGTGTTAAAATTATATTAAGAGTTTTATTTATTTTTTTTATTACTCTGACAGATTCCAAAATCATTATAGAGGTAATAGGATTTTGAAAATCTAATGTAGGGATACTATTCTTAGCACAATTATAAATTTCTAAGGCTTTAGTTTTGCTAGGTTGGTATCCATTTTCTTTGTTCCATATTAAATAGTCTTCAATAAAATCAGTTTCACTCATTTTAGAAATATTATCAAAATGTATATATTTTTCAGCAAAATCCAATAATTTATCCATCTCGAAATTGTCGTTATTTTGACTTTTGATTACTTTTTTAATTCCTGGTAATGTTTGATCTAAAATGGAATAAAAATATAAATATTCCTTCACTCTCATCTCAATATAATGTGCATATTGTCTACCAAGTAATTGTAATTGATGATACTCATTATCTTGCAGTTCATATTTCTTTAAATGATACCAATTATCAATTCCATAGTTTGCAATTTTAATAGAATCAATCTTATCAGTTTTAGCTGCTCTTAACGAACACATAGCATATTTATGCATAGCTAAAGAATTAATAACTGATACAAATAATCCTTTTTTTAGAAAAAATGTTAAAATTGGATAGTGATAATTTCCTGTAGATTCCATTACAATTCTTACTTCTTCATCGAATCTTAATAGCATATTAGAAACATCTATAAGTTCTTTTTCAGTATGTTGAATTTCAAATGGAGAACTAACTATTTCACCATAAGGTTTTAAAATACAAATTGTACTCTTATTTTTTGACACATCAACTCCAACACTAATCATAAATTTTCCTCCTTTTATTTTTTGTAATTGTTCCCACCTTTACTTATTAAACTTCATATTGGCTAGTTACACGAAAGCTCTTTTAGAGTTTCAACCTGCTTAATCGAATTTTTTATAATAAGAGATGGCTAACTGTTTATATAACGGGTGTAATATCCCAATAGAATTAACGTTAGACCAATTACTTATTTATGTCAAATTGTTGACATATTCTATCTCTTATTATAAAATAAAAGTAAATTTATTGGTAGTAATAAACTACATATTTATAGTACCAATAGA
>CAKPTA010000017.1 GCA_934190785.1 uncultured Bacilli bacterium | reverse complement strand
ATTTAAAAATTTAATAAAATTTTAAATCTTTTTTATATTTTTTTAGGTTATATTATATGTAAGCTAGTTTATAAAAGAAAGAAAGGAGGTATTTACTTGGAAGATAAAGAATTAATCTATAAAATACAGCACGGAAATAAAGAATTATTAGAGATATTAATTGAGAAATATTATGATGATATTTATAGATTTTGTTATTATAAAACAGGAAATAGCTCACTTTCTTATGATTTAACACAGGAAACATTCTTGAAATTGATTAAATATATAGGAACTTATAAACATAGAGGAAAATTTAAAAGTTATTTAATTACAATAGCAATGAATGTATGTAACACTTATTTTGACGAGAATAAAGTGGAGTTAGAAGAATTAGATGATAATCAAACTTATAAAGAAAATGATTCTAATGAATTATCAAGAATAGAACAAAAAAATTCAATTGATAAAGCATTAAAAGAGCTACCAGAAAAACAAAAAGAAGTAATTATTTTGAAGTATTATGAAGATTTGAAAATTAAAGATATATCTAAAATACTTGATGAAAAAGTACCTACCATTAAATCAAGACTAAAGCAGGGAATAGAAAAATTGAGTAGGTATTTAGGAAAGGAGGACTTTTAATTAGATGGATAAGTGGAGAGAAATTTTAAACAAAAGAGAATTGCCAAGTATAGATGAAAATAAAAAAAGGCAATCAATAGAAATATTAAAAATGGAAATAGCAAATACAGAAATAACAGTAAAGGAAAGCTATTTTGAAAAGATAAAAAGATATATTCCTTTTATGAGTAAAATTACTTTTCTTTTCCAATTTATTCTATTATTGGTAGGAATATTAGTTATAAAATCTATGAATTTTGAGAAAACAAGGCTAATTTTATCACTTGTAATGCCAATATTAGCATTTCTTCAAATAATGGAGTTAGAGAAAAGTTTTAAATATAATATGTATGAAATTGAAATGAGTTGTAAAATGGACTTAAAAGAATCGATTTCAATTAAATTAATAATTAATACATTTATTAATTTATGTATAATGACAGTATTTGCAGTTATGACTGGAACTCATTTTGAACAGGAAAGTTATGTATTAATTCTTTATTTTTTAGTGCCATTTATGATAACCAATGTTGCTAACATTTTAACAATGCGTTTATTAAAAAATATGTCAAACGAAATTGTAAATATGACGATAATGTTATTAATCAATGCGATTTTATTTAAAATTAATATAAAGTTTCCTAGTGTTTATGAAACTTCAAGTGTTTTAGTATGGTTAGGATTATTAATTATCACAGTATTTTATTTTATAAAAGCTGTTTATCAATTTTATGAAGAGGAGGATGATTATATATGGAACTTGCAATAGATAGGCTAACAAAACAATATAAAAATAAAATTGCAGTGGATAGAGTTTCTATAAAACTAAAACCAGGAGTTTATGGATTACTTGGTGCAAATGGAGCAGGAAAAACAACACTTATGAGAATGATATGTGATATTCAAAATCCAACTTCTGGTCAAATTAAATATAATGGAACAGATATAAAAAAACTAGGGGAGGATTACAGACAAGTTCTTGGTTATTTACCACAAGATTTTGGATACTATCCAGATTTTACAGCTTATGATTTTTTAATGTATATTGCTGCATTAAAGGGATTATCAAAAGAAAAGGCTGAAATGAGAGTGAATGAGTTATTACAAATAGTTAATTTGGAAAATGAAAAAAAACAAAAAGTAAAGACATTTTCTGGAGGAATGAAACAAAGATTAGGAATTGCACAAGCAATGTTAAATAACCCAAAGATTCTAATTTTAGATGAGCCAACAGCAGGACTAGACCCAAAAGAAAGGGTAAAGTTTAGAAACTTAATTAGTAGTTTTTCACAAGATAAAATTGTAATATTATCAACTCATATTGTATCAGATATTGAATTTATTGCAGATGAAATTATTGTGATGAAAGCAGGTAAAAAGATATTAACAGGAACGCCAGAAGAACTTTTACAAGATTTAAGAGGCAGTGTATGGAAATGTGTTGCTTATGATAAAAAAGAAGTAGAAATGCTGAATCATAAATATTGTATTATTAATATTCATCAAGAAAATAATACAACAGAATTAAGAATTGTAAGTAGGCAAAAACCAACTGTGAATGCTGTTAATATAGAACCTAATTTAGAAGATTTATATTTAGCATATTTTCAAGATAATGAAAAATAGAAAAGAAAGGAATGAACAATATGGGAACATTAGTGAAATTTGAATTAAAGAAATTATTTAATAAAAAAATGAATATTATTGTAATCATAGTTTGTTTGTTTTTAATAACATTACTATTTTCTATGGCAGGTAAAGATTTTCTAGCAACAGATAAGAGTGGAAAATCTTATAAAGGTAAAGAGGCTATTAGTGTTAGAAAAGAACAAATGAAAGAGATTTCTGGAACTTTAACAAATGAAAAGATTATAAAAGAAATAGAAAAATTACAAGAGTTGCATAATGATCCAAATAATCTTATTACAAATAGTGATGGAGAAAAGGATTTTAGTATTGAAATTTATAATAAATATTTATATAATAGACTTGATTTATTAACAAATATAAACCGTGTATATGCAAATTATAATACTAGCTATATAACTGAATTATTTAATCTAAATTTAAAAGAACAGAGAGATTTTTATGAAACAAGACAACAAAGAATAGAAGAAGAATTAAATCAAAGTTATGATGGAAAAAAATATACACCTCAAGAAAAAGAATATTGGTTAGAGAAGTCTAATAACACAAAAACACCATTTGAATATGATTTTTATGATGGATATTCTAATTTGTATAGCACTTATGAATTACTTATATTTGGAGTAATTGCTATATGTATATGTTTAGCATCTGTTTTTGCAGGAGAGTATCAAAATGGTACAGATAAAATATTATTAACCACAAAGTATGGAAAAAGTAAAGGTGTAACTGCGAAAATAATCGCATCTTATATATTTGCAACATTAGTATTTACAATATATTTAATATTTGCAATAGGAACAATATTCTTAATGTTTGGTACAGATGGAGGAAATTTACCAATACAACTTTCTAACATATTAAGTCCATACGCACTAACATTCTTCCAGTCACTTTTATATAATATAGTGATTTCATATACAGTATTGTTTGGTATGGTGGGATTAACATTATTCTTGTCATCTAAACTGAAAAATCCTATGACAGTATTAGTAATAGATATTGCTATTATTATGTTACCAGTATTTTTGAGCATAAAGTCAGCTTTTGGAATATTAAATAAAATATTATTCTTAATGCCATATAATGCAATTTATTCAAACTTTTCTCAAATGGTATCATATAAGTTAGGAAATATTGTTATTGATTTACCTATGATGACTATAATTACTTATATTTTTATGATGGTTATAGCATTAATTTGTGCAAAGAAAACATATAGTAAACATCAGGTAGAATAAGTAATAAAATTAAATTTTA
>CAKPTA010000016.1 GCA_934190785.1 uncultured Bacilli bacterium | reverse complement strand
CCCCCCCCCCACTTGTCAAGTGGCGAAATTTTAGTCTACATTTGTAGATTTAATTGTAAATAAAAAATTTTTGCTATAAGATAATCATGGTGAAGAATATGAAAAAGAAATATATACTTGATCCATACTTAATCTTATTTTTAACAATTTTCTTTATCATCAGTGTAGCTACTATATATAGTGCTCAAACTATTTTAAAAGATGAATATCAGTCTTTAGCTATTAAACAAATATTCTGGTATATAGCCGGTATATTTACTATTTATATAATTACTAAAATTAAAAATGACAGTATCTTAAAAATTACTTGGATTTTATATATAATTGGAAATGTATTTCTTCTTTTACTATTATTCTTTGGAACTAATATTAATAATGCTAAATGTTGGTTTACAATTAAAGGAATTGGAACAATTCAACCAAGTGAATTTATGAAAATAATTTTAATTATTACAATTGCAAAAATGATTAATAATTTTCACCAAAAATACATTAACCCAACTGTCAAAGAAGAATTTGTTTTTCTAATTAAAGTTGGTGCAACTGTATTAATACCAAGTATTTTAACATTTTTAGAACCTGATACAGGTGTCGTTTTAATATATCTTTTGATTACTTTTGTAATGCTTTTTATTAGTGGTATAAGATATAGATGGTTTATTATCTTTTTTCTCATTTTACTAGTATCTGTTGGAAGTGTCTTATTAATCTATTTTTTAAATAGTGATCTTTTTATAAAAATATTTGGTACAAGTTTTTTTCTTCGTGTTGATAGATTATTAGACTGGAACAATAAAAGTGGCTTTCAATTAAATAATGGACTTTTAGCTATAGGATCTGCAGGATTTTTTGGACATGGTTTTAGAAATACACCTATTTATTTTCCAGAAGCCCAAACTGATTTTATTTTTGCTGTTTTTGCAAGTAATTTTGGGTTACTTGGTTCACTAATTCTTTTATCACTTATTGCTCTATTTGATATACGTATATCACTCATTGCTATGCGTAGTAACACTAATATAAATAAATATATCATTGGTGGAATTTTAGGAATGCTTATATATCAACAACTTCAAAATATTGGAATGACTTTTGGCTTAATGCCAATTACAGGTATTACATTACCATTTATTAGCTATGGTGGTTCTAGTTTAATTAGTTACATGATTATGATTGGAATTGTTTTTAATATTTCACGTGAAAACACCATGCATACATTTTAAAAGACTAAATCAGTTTGACTTAGTCTTTTTTATATAATAACTTTTTATAGATTTATATTTTAACGAACAAGAATCTATCTTTTCCACTTAAATCTTTTTCAACCCAAACATTAGCCTGTGGAAAAATATCCTGTACACAAGAGACCAGTTCACTACCTTGTTGATATCCTATTTCAAATGCTAAAAAAGCCTTATTATTTATATAGTTTTCAACAGATTTAAAAATTTTTTTATAGATAGCTAATCCTTTATCCTGTGCATAAAGTGCTAAATGAGGTTCATTTTTAAATACAACATCATCAATTTGCTCATCAATTGAAATATATGGTGGATTACTAATAATTACATCATATTTTTTGTGAACATTTTCAAATAAATCACTTTTAATAAAATTAACATCAGCAGAATTTAAAGAACAATTATCTTTAGCCACTTCAAGAGCATACTCTGATATATCAAGCGCATCAACACTGCATTTTAACTCTAAACTAAGTGTAATAGCAATACACCCACTACCTGTTCCAATATCTAGAATAGATGGTTTAAAATCAAAATAATCATCTATATATTTAATTGTCCTACTAATAAGCTCTTCTGTTTCAAACCTAGGTATTAAAACTCTCTTATCTACATTAAATATACGTCCATAAAAATCAACATTTCCAACAATATATTGAATAGCTTCTCCATTTTCTAATCTTTTAATGGCTTCATTTATATCACCACTATAATATTTATCTAAATATTCTATATCTGTCATAAATTATTTTTTCTCTTTAACTAACTTTTTTACTTTAGGTTTATCCATAACATCAAAATACGTTTTATCAAAATTACAAATATTATTATTACATCTTTTTTTGTTATTTTCTAAAGTATGTTCTTCACATATATATTTATTATTTAAAATACTCTCTAATTCATGAATTGATATATTAGAACTAATATTAGGAAAATTAGCTAAAACTTTCTTTATTTCTTTTTTTACAACATGATTTGTAATAGGTAAAACACTAAGAGAGGATAGTACTGTTATAATCAAGATAGAATAGAAAAAATTAGTAATTAAAACAACTGGTATTGAAAGTACAAAACTAAAACTAATAAAAGCAAAACTATACTTTAAAATAGTATTTTTTTCTTTTTCATTTAATTCAGTTTTAGCCAAATATAATGACATATAACCTTCATAATCGTTTTTATTTACAACTTTATTCAATATTAGTCTTCCCCTCTAAGTTTACGAGCTTGATCTTCTGTAATAAGAGCTTCTATAACTTTGCCTAAATCACCTTGCATAACACGGTCAAGTGAATTTATTGTAAAACCAATTCTATGATCTGTAACCCTATTTTGTGGATAATTATAAGTTCTTATCTTCTCACTTCTGTCTCCAGTTCCAATTTTACTTCTTCTCTCAATTCCTTCTTGTTCTTCTTTTTCACGCATTTTAAGATCATAAAGTCTAGTTTTTAAAATTTTAATAGCTTTTTCCTTATTTTTAATTTGAGAACGTTCTGTTTGAGAATATACAACAAGTCCTGTTGGAATATGGGTTAGACGAACAGCACTATCAGTTGTATTAACTCCCTGTCCACCACATCCACTAGCACGTGTAATATCAATACGAACATCATTCATATCAAGATCAAAATCAACATCTTCAGCTTCTGGCATAACAAGTACAGTTGCCGTTGAAGTATGAACACGACCCTGGGTTTCAGTTGCAGGAACTCTTTGTACTCTATGAGCACCACTTTCGTATTTTAGCTTAGAATATACATTATCCCCTTTAACCGTAAAACTAATTAATGAATATCCCCCAGCTTCACTTGGATACTCTTCATTTACTTCAACAGTCCATCCCTCACTCTCAGCATAATGCTTATACATATCATATAAATCACCTGCAAAAATATTACCTTCGTCTCCTCCAGCTGCACCACGTATCTCAACAATAACATTCTTACCATCATTAGGATCTTTTGGAAGTAAAATAATTTCTAATTCACCTTTTAATTTTTCAAAAGCCTCTTCAGAAATTTTAAGTTCTTCACGTGCCATTTCACCAAGTTCTGGATCTTTAATCATCTCTTTCGCATCAGCTATATTACTTTCTAATTTTTTATATTGTTGATATGCATCATACGCTTCTCTTAATGAAGCTTGCTCTTTCGTAAGTTCAAGTGTTCTTTTTACATTTGAAATAATATCAGGATTCATAAGTTCTGCATTAATTTCATTATAACGACTTTCTATATTTTCTAATCTTTCTTTCATGAAATCACCCTTTCAAGCTAATAAAAATTATACTATAATTATATGATTTAAGCAAGAAAATACCTTTGTTTTAAAATATAAACTCAAACAAAAAAATACAGATTATTAATTTTTACTAAAAAATAATTCAAATCTGTATTTCATATATTATATTTTCAAATTTTTATTTAATAACACTCTTTGATACTGTTACAACAGGGCGAAGCCCATATCCACTTTTATCAATAGCATCACTAAGTCCAAGCCATCCTCTGCTCATACCCCAAACACTACTAGTAGAACCATAAACAGGTATACTTGTCCAATATCCATATGTGCTTGCATCATCAATATTTCCACCGCGAATTGTTGCTTCTTTTGTATAATCAAATAGCCAAGCATATTTACTTGTTCCTTGTGACTTAGAACACCATGTTGTCAAATCTGACTTATTAGTATCTAAGCAGAACCACTTATCTCCATCTGATGTAACTCCATTAAAACTAGTATTACCAGTTATCCTAGCTATTTCATCAGCTGTTATTAATCTAGAATTTATACTTTTATCCCATAACTCTGTATCATTTTCTAAAGCCTCTTTTACTTCTTTCATACTAGTATTAACATTAGAAGAATTATACGCAACAGTTGTTGTTGTATTGTGGTCTAAAATCATATTTACATCACTAGATGATTCGTTGTCATTAAACGTATACCACTTCATACATCCTGATTTTACTCCTGTTTTACTGACTGCTTCACTAGAACTACATTTAGTATTAGTTTCTGGATTATAATAAACGGCTGTTCCATTAGAATACTTTGTATATACTGGTGCTTTTGTACTATAAGCTATATCATAACCATTTACTTTTAACTCTGCACTTTTAACGATTGCATCCTTAATTACAACACTTCCGCTTGTTGGATAAGTTCCCTTTATATTTATTTCTAACTCTTTATCTTCATTTACTATTTTCTTTCCATTATCACTTACTGTAAATGTTTGTTCAGGGTTATAATTATAGTTTGAACTCATCATATCACTAACTATAGCTGTTTCTATGGCACTTACATATGAGTTAGCACTTTCTTCTGCAGCACCCCTTTTTGCCTTATCTATTGTATTTAATACTAGTGGCATTGATATTAATGCGACTACTGCTAGAACAACTATTACAGCAAGTAGTTCTATTAATGTAAATCCCTTTCTTTTCATAAAAAAATACACCTCTATTCTAAAGTGTATTTTAGCATACACCCCCC
>CAKPTA010000015.1 GCA_934190785.1 uncultured Bacilli bacterium | reverse complement strand
ACAAGCACTTGTAAATGCAGGAAGTACAAATACAGGGAATATTCAATATAAGTTAAATAATGGAACATATAGTAATAGTATTCCAACGGCAACGAATGTAGGAACATATACTGTATATTACAAAGTAATTGGAGACGCAAATCATAATGATGTTACAGAGAAAGCTATAACAGCAACAATAAATAAAGCAAATAATACTCTAAAATTATCATCGAATTCAGGAAGTTATACATATCCAAATAGTGGAACATTTAGTGCAACAACAAATGTAAGTGGAGGAGATTTAAGTTGCTCATCAAACAATAGTTCAGTAGCAACATGTAAAATAAGTGGAACAACAGTAACAGTAATACCAGGAACAACAAAAGGAACTGCAACAATAACTGTTACAAGTAAAGAAACAGCCAATTATAATTCTAGTAGTGCTGCACATGTAGTAACAACAAATCTTGGAACACTTAGTGTAACAGCATCAGGATATAATGGAACGTATAATGGAAGCGATCACTCTATAACAGTAACATCAAGTGGAGCAACAATTACGTATTCGAGTGATGGAACAAATTATTCAAGTACAAAACCAGCATATCGTAATGCAGGAACATATACAACATATTATAAGGTTTCAAAAACAGGATATAATACAGTAACAGGTTCTAGAACGGTTGTTATAAATAAAGCAAGTGGAAGCGTTATACTGGAAACGACTTTAACTGAATTGGTTGTTAATAGTACAAGTTATGTTGGAATAGAAAGTTCAACAGGTGCTATAAAAGGATGTTCGTCAAGTGATACAAGCATTGCGACATGTAGTGTTAGTGGAGATACTATTACTATAAGAAGTGGTAAAAATTTAGGAAGTACAAAAATAACTATTAGTGTAGCGGCTTCAACTAATTATAATGCAGCAAGTGGAAATATTGATGTATTTGTAAAGATATATAATAATTCATATATACGTTTATCTCCTGCTAATAGTACATATACTTTTTCTAAGAATTTAACAGGAACTTATAGTGATCAAACATTTGATTTATCAGAATTAAGTTTATGGGAAATTGAAAGCCAAAGTAGTACCACTTTATCAATCGCATCTGTATATGCCTCTAGTCAAGAGTTATGCCTTAATGGTCTTTCGGGATTTGATAATGTTGATAAGACAGTCGGTAATTTATATAAGATTTATGCACCTAAGTCATTTACAACTTCTTATTATAGTCCTGAAGAAAAAGCTACATATAAATATGGAACTAATGGTTCTGCTACATATTGGACCAATTTTGGTGAAACATCTGAATCAGATTTTTGTAATGACATTGGTATTTTATACTTTGTAAAAGAAAACGGTTTCGAAAGTGGCGATGGCGAACATGATGGATCATGGTTGTACTGCGATGACGTATATATGGGTCGTATGGACTATGAATATTGTCATTCAATTAAACCAGGTATGAATTTATTAATTTCTGAATTGAATTTTACTTCTGGTACGGGTACAAAATCTGATCCATATGTTATACAATACAAAGGTTAAAAAGTTTTAAAACTTAAGAAAGGAGAAAATGTATGAGAAAAAGAATAAGTATATTATTCACAATGTTACTAGTAGTTATGCTAGTAACAGGATGTGGATGTAGTAAAAAGAAAAATGAAAATAAAATAGATAATACTAATAATGAGGATTCAAGTGTTATTAAAGATCAAGTGTTTGAAGGTTTAGAGTTTGTAAATGTTTCGATAGAAAATGGAGAAGTTACAACTATTGTTATTAATAATACTGGTGTTGTTTATGAAGGCTCTAAGTTTAGTATTGATATTAAAGATAATAATGGTAGTAGTATTGTTAAGTTAACTGATGAGGTTAAAAGTCCTATGGAAAGTGGAACTACTTTAACTGTTGTAACTAAAACAAATGCTGATTTAAGTAATGCAGCAGCAATTGAATATAGTGTTATTGAGTAGAATTTTAAGGGATATTTAGTATATCTCTTTTTCTTTTTTTATAAATTTGTTACAATGTTAGTAGTGGTGATTTTTATGGAGTTTACAAGAGCAGAGTTATTATTTGGTGATAGTTTAACTTATATTCAAAATAAAACTATTTTAGTTATTGGAGCTGGTGGAGTTGGAAGTTATGTTATTGAATCTTTAGCACGTCTTGGTGTACATCACATAATTATTGTTGATGGAGATGTTATAGATGTTTCTAATATTAATCGTCAAATTTTTGCTCTTCATTCAACTATTGGTCTTCCTAAAGTTGTAGTTGCAAAAAATCGTATTAGTGATATTTCAAGTTCAATTAAGGTTGATACAATTTATAAAGTTTTATCTGAAAGTGATGTTGATGACATTATAACTAGTGATATTGATTATGTAGTTGATGCATGTGATACCGTAAGTGTAAAGAAGGCCATCATTAGAACTTGCATAAGAAAAAATATTAAATTTATAAGTTCGATGGGTACGGGTAATAAAATAGATCCTACTAAACTTAAAGTTATGGATGTTAGAAAGACGGCTTATGATCCAATTGCTAAGATTATACGCAAAATGGTTAGGGACGAAAGAATAAAGTCTAAAGTTATGGTAATTGCTAGTACTGAGTCACCAATTAAACATGAAGGTACTACGATTGCTTCTTGCTCTTTTGTTCCGAGTGTAGCAGGGTTACTTTGTACGAGTTATATTGTTAATGATATTCTAGGTGATAGAGATGAATAAAATAGATTATACTATGGTAAATATTGTCAGAAAATTAAAGGGAAAAATTTTGGGATTTTCTATTGAAAATGACAAAATATTAAATGAGCTTAAGGAAAACGCTAATATTGTTGAAGTTAATATTTTAAGTAATAATGGATCATCTAAAGGCAATATTGGAAGAAAAAAAGGAAAAACTATCAATTATAAGAAAGTTCGTAAATTTGGCCATAATAAATATGATGCTATCATATGTAATTATAATAAAATGGATAGATATAAGCGTAGGTTTATTTATGATAGTGTATATTTATCTAATTCGGATATTTATATTATTATACCTAGTGATTTGTTGGATGCTTTAGTAAGAAGATATAAAAGGTATAGTAGTGAAATAAATGTGTTTGAATGTAAGGATGGCTATATTGTAAAAGTTGGTGTTTCTAAGTCTAAAAATGGTTATTTTAAAGATAGATTTTATCTTGCACTTGATTTTTTATATGATGCATATGATTTCATCGGAGATATTTTAGTAAACTAAAAGTAACATTGTTACTTTTTTTCTTTATTTTTATATAAAATCAGGAAATGTTCTTTACAAAAAATAAATTAAACGGTACAATATTGGTATACAGTGGGTTAAAGTGGAGCAAAGTGGGTGATTATATGTTCATGGGTGAATATCATCATACGATTGATGAGAAAGGCAGACTTACATTACCGTCTAAAATAAGAGAAGAACTTGGTAGTGATTTTGTTGTAACGCGTGGGCTTGATAATTGCTTGTTTGTTTATCCAGCATGTGAATGGGCAAATATTATTGAAAAGTATAAGACTCTTCCTAATACTCGTGATGCCAGAAATTTTATGAGATTTTTCTTATCAGGTGCGACTGAGGTTAATTTTGATAAACAGGGAAGAATAAATATTCCTACCACTTTAATTACATATGCTTCACTAAATCGTGATTGTATTATTATTGGTGTTAATGATCACTTAGAAATTTGGAGTAATGAAAGTTGGAATTCATTTGTTAGTTCTAATGAAGAACATTTTTCTGAGATAGCTGATAATTTATTTATGAATAATGTTAATTTATAGGAGGACTTATGCATAAGAGTGTTTTATTAAATGAATGCATAGAAAATTTAAATTTAAAAAATGATTCTATTATTGTTGACTGCACTCTTGGATATGGTGGACATAGTAGTAATATTTTGTCAAAAATAAAAAATGGTTATCTATATGCATTTGACCAAGATGAGGAAGCTATCTTAAGTAGTGAAAAAAGATTATCAGAAATAGGATCAAATTATAGAATTATTTATTCTAATTTTTCTAATTTAAAGGAAAAGTTAAACGAACTTGATGTTGATAGTGTAGATGGTATTTTATTTGATTTAGGTGTATCTAGTCCCCAGTTAGATGAAGCTGATAGAGGTTTTAGCTTTCATAGTGATGCAAGACTTGATATGCGAATGGATAAGAATAACCCTTTATCAGCTTATGAAGTTGTTAATAATTATTCATATGATGATTTATGTCGTATATTTTATAATTACGGAGAAGAAAAGTATGCGAGTGGTATTGCTAAAAAGATAGTGGCGTATCGTGAGAGTAAACCTATATGTACTACTTTAGAACTTGTTGATATTATAAAGTCTGGTGTACCGTTAAAATATAGTATTAATCATCATCCAGCTAGAAAAGTTTTTCAGGCAATTAGGATTGAAGTTAATCATGAACTTGATGTTTTTGAAAGTGCACTTAAGCAAGCTTTATCACTTGTTCGTGTGGGTGGAAGAGTTTGTGTTATTACTTTCCATTCTCTAGAAGATAGGATTTGTAAAAATATTTTTCGTGAATATAGTGAAATTGATTCAGTATATAAAAAAATGCCAATTATACCTGATTATGCAGAACCTAAATTTAAACTTGTTGCATCTATAAAACCAAGTGATGATGAAGTTAATTTAAATAGTCGTTCAAGAAGTGCAAGACTTAGAGTGATTGAAAGAATAAAAGAGGGATAAAATGAAAAAGAAAAAGGTAAGAAAATTAAGAATTACTAAGGGTGAGAGACTATTATATGTAGGAGCTATCTTATGTCTTTGTCTAACAATGGTTTTAAAAATATTCTGTACAGCAGGTGTAAGTCATCTTAGTATGGAAGTTGAAAAATTACGTTCTTCAATTAATCAACAAGAAAAGACTAACGAAAGTTTAACGATGAAAGTAAGTGAATTAACTTCATTTGAAAAGATAAAAGATGTTGTTTCTGATATGGGACTTGCTTATAATAATGATAATATTGTTGTAATTCACAACTAAAGGAGTGTGTGCCTGGATGAATGCAAAACAAAATACAAAGAAAACTTGGAAAATTCCTCGCTTAGTTTTTGGAGTGTTTTTGTTTTGTATTTTTTTGCTCTATCTGCAATTTGCTTATTTAAGTTTGTCAAAAAAAGTTTATGGAAAAGATATGGATGCTTTTGCTTTAAGCAGAAGTACTGTAAAGAAAAATATATCAGCTACACGTGGAACTATTTATGACGCAAATCAAAATATTTTAGCGCAAAATATTAGCTCTTATACTGTTATTGCTTATCTAGAAGCGTCAAAAGAAAGTAGAAAAGATGATTATGTAAAAGATGTACATGCAACAGCTGTTGCACTTGCTAGTGTTTTAAATGCTGACGAAGCAGAAATAGAAGAACGTTTGAAAAAAAAACTATATCAAGTTGAACTTGGAAGTGCTGGAAGAGGAATTACTGAATTAAAGAAAGAAGAAATAGAAGCACTTGATTTACCTGGTATTGATTTTATTGAGTCAGAAAAGAGATATTATCCAAATGGTGACTTTGCATCTTATACAATCGGTTATGCTAAAGATGTTGAAATAACTAATAGTGATGGAAGTGTAACAAATGAAATAAAGGGTGAACTTGGTATTGAAGGCAAGTATAATGAACTATTAAAAGGTACAGATGGATATCTTGAGTATCAACAGGATAGATATGGTTATAAAATTGCTGGAACAAAAGAAATATCAGAGCCTGCGCTAGATGGTTATAATATTTATCTTACAATTGATTCTACTATTCAACGTTTTGTTGAAACAGCAGTTAAGGATGCAAGTAATAAATATACACCCGAATGGTTGCAACTTACAGTTATGGATGCTAAAACAGGAGATATTTTAGGAACTTCTGCAACACCTTCATTTGATCCTAATGTAAGAAATATTACAAGTTATGAAAATCCTTTAGTAACGCTTACTTTTGAACCTGGATCAGTTATGAAAACATATACATATATGTGTGCGATTGAAAGTGGTAAATATGATGGTAATGCTGTATATTCTTCAGGTAGTGTAGAAGTTGGAGGCGCAACTGTAAGAGACTGGGATACTGCAGGATGGGGTCTTGTAACTTTTGATAAAGGATATGAATATTCTAGTAATGTTGGAATAGTTAATTTGATAAAAACATATTTATCTAAAAAAGAATTAAGAGAATGTTTTAAAAAATATGGATTTGGTCAAACAACAGGTATTGAGCTTGCTGGTGAACAAACTGGTAATATAGACTTTAACTATGAAGTTGAAGTTGCAACAGCTGGTTTTGGTCAAGGAATAACAACAACTTCTATTCAACAGCTCCAGGCTTTAACAATAGTAGCTAATAATGGAGATATGTTAAAACCACATATAGTTAGTAAAATTGTTAATCCTAATACTAATGAAGTATATTATGAGAGGGAAGTTGAAAGAACCAAAGGCGTTGTAAAAAAATCAACAACCGATAAAATGAAAGAGCTTATGTACAATACTGTTCATGGAACAGACAGAGGAACAACTGCTCGAATATTTAATATTGATGGACTTGATATTATTGGAAAAACTGGTACATCACAAATTTATAATGCTTCACTTGGTGGATATGTAATTGAAGAAAATGAAAATAGATATATATTCTCATTTGCAGGTATGTTTCCCAAAGATGACCCTAAATATATAATTTATACTGCAATGAAAATACCTTCAACAGGAAAAAATTTAGGAGTTAGAGATGCGACTAAAAGTGTAATTAATAGTATAATTAAATATGAAGATTTATCAGATAGAAAAGATGAAGAAGAAAATACACTAATTGATATTGATTCATATACTAGTAAAAATGTCGTAAGTGTTAAAAATGATTTAGAAAGTAAAGGTTTAAATGTAGTTATACTTGGGGATGGCGATTCTGTTTTAGACCAGTATCCAAAGAGTGGTTCTACTTTAATTAGTGGAGACAAAGTTATACTTAAAACTAATTCTAATTATGTTATGCCTAATATAATTGGATGGAGTAGAAGTGATGCCGTAGCACTGTTTAAATTGCTCAATATAAAATATGAGATAGAAGGATATGGATTTGTAATAGGACAAAGTGTTTCTGTTCTAAGTCCAATAAGTGATGATACAAGTATAAAAATTGTATTAGAAGAAAAGTATAAGAGTGATGGTTAGAAAGGATGATTTTATGAAGAAGGGATTTACGCTTATAGAATTACTTGCAGTTATTGTAATTATTGGTGTTGTAGCTTTAATAGCTGTTCCTGCTGTAAATAAAAATATTATAGAATCTAAAGAAAAACTATATGAAGTTCAAGTAGAGGATATTACACTAGCGGGTCAAAAATGGGCTACTGATAATGCTAAAGAATTGGACTCTGAGTTTTTAAATGATACATATGTTTCGGTTGAAATGCTTCAGACAAAGGGTTATTTACCAAATGAAAAAATAAAAGATCCGAGAGATAACTCTAAAAATTTAAATGGATGTGTTAAAATTTCATATGATGTTTCTAATAAAAACTATAAATATTCATATGAAGATGATATAAATAATTGTAAAAATGGATTTTATTATGATTACAATATATCAAGCAAATCTTGGATAAAAAATACAAGTAAACAAAAACTTTCTGTAGCGTCATATTTAATTGGTGATTCCATGAGTAATGTAGTAGCAAGTGGATCTGGGTTGTATGATATGGAAGACCGCTATGTTTTTAGAGGGGATAATATTTCAAATAATTATGTAAAAATAGGAAATAATTCAACTTTATTTAGAATTATGAGTATTGATAAAAATACTAAAACACTTAAATTAGTTAGAACTAGTGGTAATTCTGCAGTTTGGGATTCAAGTGGTAATGTAAGTTTTGACATTGCAACTATTCATACAGAAAATTTAGATAAGAAAACAGATTATAATTCTATTATTAATAGTACAATGAAATGGAATAGTGGGTCCGTTGAGGTTACAGATAACTTGAATGTTGATGCCGCAAGGACATATGAAAAGAAAAATCAAATAACTATGAATGTTGGTTTAATTAGTTTAAGTGAATATATGGAATCATCTTTAAATGATGAATGTAATAGTGGAACGTTTGCAAGTTGTAGTAATAACAATTATTTAAAATTAAGTGATGCATGGACGATGACAACTTCTTCAAATTCTGTATATTATGTAGATACAGGATATAAAGTGGCTTTAGAAAGTGATCTTAAAAATGCACATCATAATATTTATGATACAATATATGTTAAATCAGTTCCCAAAAATGGCGAAGGTACTATTTCTAGTCCATTTATAATTCCTATAAGTTAAATCAGTAAAAAAACTGATTTTCTTTATTATTTATGATATAATCTTAAAAAGAGGTGAATTAATATGCAACAATTTTATATAGAATCAGTAAAACCAGGAATGACTTTAGGTAAAACTATTTATGATGATAGAAATAATGAATTACTAAAAAGTGGAACGGTTCTTAGTGAAAATATTATAAAACGTTTAAAAGATAAAGGTTTTTATACTCTTTGTATTGATACATTAGAAAGTAAGGGAATAATTCTTGATGATAATATTCCAATAACTGTTCGTCATCAGGCTGCAACCGCAATTAAAAATTTAGATATTACATCTGTAATAGATAGTGCCAAAGAAATTGTATCTGGCGTTTGTAAAACATTAAATATTTCATTCGATTTACTTGATAATAGAAATGGTGATAATTTTGATTATGAACACGCAATTGCTGTAACAGAAATGGCAATAGCAGTTGGAAGCGAATTGAAAGATAAAAATGGAGAACCTATGTTTAATAGAAATCAGCTTGAAGAATTAGCTATAGCTTCACTTTTACATGACATTGGTAAACGTTGTTCAGATAGAAGAGTACTAGAAAAATTAAATACTTCTAATAGTGCTAAAGATACAGTTTTATCATATTCGGAAAAACTAAGTCCTGTATATGGATATTGTTTGTTAAAGGATAATGTTCAGGTACCATCCGTAGTTAAAGCTTCTGTTTTATTCCATCGAACAGATGAAAACGGCAAAAATATGCCTATTGCAATTGATAAATCAAGAATTCATATTTTTGCACGAATAATACATGTTGCAGATTTTTATGATATTCTTATTCACCATAAAACTGATTCAGGTGTATATTTATCAACTTCAGAAGCAATTGAATACTTAATGGCATCTTGCGGAACTAAATTTAATTTAGATGTTGTACAAGCATTCATTAGACATGTTCCTATTTATCCAAAAGGAACAAAAGTAACTTTATCTAATGGCTTAGAGGGTGTTGTATACGAAAATAAAGTAGGTGAAATGCTTAGACCTAAGATTCTTTTAAATGATGGAACAATAATTAATTTAATGGATAATAATTCTATTACAATTGTTCCTGAACAAAAACAAGCTGGAGGTAAAACTTTATGTTAAAAATCGACCATGTTACTAAATATTATGGAACATTAAAAGCTGTGGATGATTTATCTTTTTCTGTAAAACCAGGCGAAATATTTGGGCTTTTAGGAGTAAATGGTGCAGGTAAAACAACAACATTTCGTATGATTATGGGCCTTTTAGATCCAACAGAAGGCTCAATTACTTTAGATGGGAAACCTATTGATTATAACGTTACAGATAAAATTGGTTTTTTAACAGAAGAGAGAAGCTTACTTACTAAGATGACTGTCTTAGAACAAGTAATTTATTATGGAACATTAAAGGGCATGACTAAAGAAGATATTGTGAATCGTTTAGATGAACTTTTAAAGAAATTTAATATTAGTGAATATAAAAATAAAAAAATTAAAGAATTATCAAAAGGTAATCAACAAAAAATACAATTTATTACAGCTATTATAAATAATCCTAAATTACTTATTTTAGACGAGCCATTTTCTGGGCTTGATCCTTTTAATGTAGAACTATTTAAAGAAGAAATTATTAGGATGGCTAATGAAGGTAGTATGATAATATTTTCATCCCACCGTATGGAGCACGTTGAGTTATTCTGTAAAAAGATTGTTATTATATTAAAAGGTAAAACTGTTTTAGAAGGATATCTATCAGATATAAAAACAGAATATCGTAAAAAAAATATTCGTATTAAAGCAGATATAACAAAAAATGAATTAGAAAAAATAGATGGTGTAGATAATGTATCTGAATTATCTGATGAATTTGTTGTATCAATTCAAGATGAAAGTAAAGTATCAAATGTCTTTGATATTGTGAAAGATAAAAAGAATGTTACTAAATTTGTTGTAGAAGAACCATCGTTAAATGAAATCTTTGTTGAAAAGGTAGGTGAGTCATTTGAAAAATAAATTAAAATATTTAGTAGATGTTAGCCTAAAGAGAAAAATATGTACAAAATGGTTTGTAATTGCTAATGCTATTTTAGCTTTAGTTATTGCAGCTATTATGAATATTGATAGCGTTATCAAAGTATTTGGTGGAGACTTTAATGAAAAGACAACAGTATATATCTTAGATGAAACATCCTATAGTTATGATGTTGTAGCAAAAGAGATAAATGTAATTGATAAATCATTAAATGAAGAAGAGACATATGACATAAAAAAATATGATAAATCATATAAAGATTTAAAGAAATTAATTGAAAAAGAAGATAATGCTATTGGAATCAAAATAACTGAGAGTAATAATACCATTAACGCTACTGTAGCTTCAGAATCATATATAGATGTTATCAAATACCAAGTTATAGTTCAGGCACTTAATAGTTCTAAAACAGCGATTGCAATGTCTAAATCAAATATTGATGAAGACGTATTAAATCAAATATATGCTCCTATTGATATTGAGAGAATAATTTTAGATGAAACAAAAAAATCAGAAAGTGAAAATATGGATACAATTATGTCAACAGTATTTCCTGTTTTTATTCTCCCGTTTTTCATGCTTACAATCTTTTTAGTTCAAATGATTGGAGCTGAAGTTAATGATGAAAAAACAACTAGAGGAATGGAAATTATCATTTCTAATGTTTCACCTAAAGTTCATTTTGCATCTAAAGTAATTGCTGGAAATATTTTTGTTATTTTTCAAGGATTATTATTAATTGGATATATGGCTCTTGGATTATTTATTAGACATATAGTTGGCGCTGGAAGTATAACAAATGTAATAAGTACAGCTGGTATTGGCAATATAGGAAGCATTTTAAGTACCGAATTTATGAGTAAACTCATTTACATAATTCCGCTTACACTAGTGCTTATGTTACTAACATTTATTTCATATGCACTTTTAGCAGGTATATTAGCTTCTATGACAACTAATGCTGAAGATTTTGGACAATTACAAACACCAATTATGTTGATTTTATTACTTGGTTATTATTTAGCTATAATGGCAGGTATGTTTAAAGGCGCTATTTTTATCCGCGTATTGTCATACTTTCCACTTATATCAGCTATTTTATCACCATCACTGCTTGTCTTGGGACAAATTGGCATAATAGATGTTTTAGCATCAATAATAATTGCTATTGTTACAAATTATTTGTTAATTCATTATGGACTTAAAATTTATAAAGTTGGAATTTTAAATTATTCATCAAAAGATTTATGGAAAAAAATGTTTAAAGCTATTAAAGAAAAATAATGTTAGTGATAACAATATATCGTCTATTGATGTAACTGGGGAAATATTAAATTAAAAGTATTTTTGAAAGAACTGTTTAGCAGTTCTTTTCTTTTTTTATTCTCATATTATTATTTAGGTGATACTATGAGCGTTATCCATCGTATGCGAAATTATTTGTTAGAAGAAGAATTTGAAGTAAAAATATATAAAGGAAATGTAAATGTTGTCAATTTTACTGAACTTGGTCACTTTGATTCTAATAAAGTAAACATCATAGGAGAAGGAATAAGAGTTTCTATTGAAGGAAATGATTTAGTAGTATCAAAATTACTTAAAGATGAAATTTTAGTAACGGGAAAAATTAATAAAATAGAATTTAGGTGATTTAACAATGAATTTTAGAGAACATTTTATGAAAATTGTTGAAGTAAAAGTAGAAGGAAAAAATATAGAGAGAATTATTAAAAGAATTAGAAAAAATGATATTAATATACTTCATTTATATAAAGTAAGAAGTGACTGTATTCATATTTTTATTTATAGTAGGGATTATCCCTTGTTAGAAGAGATTAAAACTGTTTATAAAGTAGAAGTTATAAGAGTTAAGGGAATACTTTATTTTATTGAATGGTTAAAGCTTAATTCTATTCTTTTTATATCACTTTTGATAGGATTCTTTTTTTTAATTTTTTTATCAAATGTTATTTTTTCTGTTGAAGTAGTTCATAATGATAGTAGTTTAAGAACATTACTTATTAATGAATTAGATGAGTATAAAGTATCAAAATATCATTTAAAGAAAAGTTACTCGAATATAAATAAAATAAAAAAGCAAATATTAGAAAAACATAAAAATAGAATTGAATGGTTAGAAATAGAAAATGTTGGGACAAAATATATAATAAGGGTTGAGGAACGTATACTAAATAATATAGAAGAAAATGGTAGTCCTAGAGATATAGTTGCTAAAAAAGATGCCATAATAAAAAGAATAGATGCTTATAGTGGAGAAGTTTTAAAGAATAAACTTGACTATGTAAGAAGAGGGGACATAATTATTAGTGGAAATATTCACTTAAATGAAGAAGTAAAAAATCATGTGGAGGCTAAAGGTAAAGTATATGGTGAAGTTTGGTATAAGGTTTCTGTAGAATATCCTCTTCATTATGAAGAAGTAACTTATACTAATAAAAAAAGTAATGTTTTATCTTTTCATTTTTTTAATAATTCATTTGATTTATTTAATTTAAGTAAATATAAAACCAAAAAAGTAGTAGAAAATAAATTAATAACTAATAGTATATTTCCTATTTATTTATCTTTTGATAATCAAAGAGAAACAAAAGTTATAAATGAAGATTATACAAAAGAAGAAGCTTATAATAAGGCTATACAAAAAATAAAGGATAAAATAAATAGTGGTTTATCTAAAGATGAACATATTATTGACATAAAAAAATTGAAAGTTGAGGAAAATCAGAGTACAATAATATTAGATGCTTTTGTGACAGTTTATGAAGATATTACAGATACAAGGGCTATATTAGAAGAAATAGAGTGATGGTGATGATATGTTTGATGTTACAATAGTAAATATTTTGTCTAATATTTGGCCTATGATTGTTATTTTTACAGTTATTTTATCATCATATCGTCTAGCTTATTTACTAAAATTTAAAGAGAGTTTCGTATTTTATGATGAAGTACTTAAACTTGGATTTATAATTTATATTATGGCTCTTTTTTATGTAGTTACATTTCAAGATGTTAGTTGGTCTACTTCTAATTTCATTCCTTTCAAAGAAATGCTTAGATATGAAATTGGAAGTCCACTATTTATAAAAAATGTTATTGGAAACATGATAATGTTTTTACCTTATGGTTTTTTTACATCATACTTACTTAAATTAGATAAAAAAAGTACAATGTTATGTTTAAGTGTTATTGTATCACTTACAATTGAAGTAACACAAATGGTTATAGGAAGAGTATTTGATGTGGATGATATTATACTTAACATTTTAGGGGCCATGTGTGGATATTTTATATATAGATTTATTGTTAATATAAAAGATAGATTACCACACTTTTTAAAAACAAAGTGGTGTTATAATACAGTTGTAGTTATAATTGTTTTTCTACTAGTATGGTATTTATATAAAATTATGTGGATAGGAGTGTAGTTATGTTTGAAATATTTAATGAAACAAAAGAAGAAGTAAAAGAGGCTGAAACAATTAAAAAATTATTAGAATTTGCAATCAAGTATCAAAAACTCGATGATGTAGAATTCAATGTTATTTTTGTCGATAATACCTATATTCATAAGCTTAATCGTGAATATAGACATATTGATAGGGAGACTGATGTAATAACATTTGCTCTTGAAGATAATGAACCTGTTAAAAGTGAACATCGTATGCTTGGAGATATATATATTTCTCTTGATAAAGCCCATAGTCAAGCAATTGAATATGGTCACAGTTTTTTAAGAGAACTTTCATTTTTAACAATTCATGGTTTTCTTCATTTATTAGGATATGATCATATGAACCCTGATGATGAAAAAGTTATGTTTACACTTCAGGAGGAGATTTTAGATGCGTATGGAATCAAAAGAGAAAATAATTCGTAATAAAGATACAGGTAGTGCGATAGAACGCTACATAAAAAGTTTTTTTCATGCTATTGATGGAATTATTTATACAACTATTTATGAACATAATATGATTATAATGATATTAGCAATGATTTTAGTTGTTGTATGCGGTTTTACCTTTAGAATTTCTAGTGGTGAATGGTTATTTTGTATTGCTATGATTGGAATTGTGACATCATTTGAAATGATTAATACAGCTATTGAAGCTTTAGTAGACCTAGCATCTCCAGAAATTCATCCTTTAGCTAAAATAGCAAAAGATACAGCTTCATCAGCGAGTCTTATTATGTCCATTGTATCTTTTATAGGAGCTTTAATTATTTTTGTTCCTAAAGTAGCTATTATGTTATCATAATAGTTTTGACTTTTATATATAATTTTTGTAAAATGAAAAAGGTGATAGAATGAAAGAAAAATTACTAAATGTACTTAAAAATGCATATAGTCCTTACTATAATTTTAAAGTAGCTGCAATAGTTGTTACAAATGATGGAAATATGTTTTCCGGTGTCAATGTTGAAAACGCTAATGGGACAAGTATTTGTGCTGAGAGAAATGCTATAGCTGCTGCCGTTGCAAGTGGTTATAAAAAAGGTGATTTTAAAGAAATATATGTTATGTTGGAAAAAGGAATGGGAACACCATGTTTTGCTTGTAGACAAGTTCTACTTGAATTTATGGAAATGGATAGGGAAGTAATTTGTATGGATACAGCTGGAAATACAAAAGTATATAAAATATCTGATTTATGTCCATATCCATTTGGAAGCGAGGACTTAAAATGAGAAGTGGGTTTGTAAGTTTAGTAGGAAGGCCAAATGTTGGTAAGTCAACATTAATGAATTCAATTGTTGGGAAAAAGGTAGCTATTACATCATCCAAGCCACAAACAACAAGAAATATAATTCAAGGAATATATAATGATTCTGAAACACAAATTGTTTTTGTTGATACACCTGGTATTCATAAACCAAATCATAAACTTGGAACATATTTAAATGAACAAGCTTATTTTAGTATTAATGATGTTGATGTAATTCTTATGGTTCTTGATATAAATTCAGAATTTGGAAAAGGCGATAATTTTGTTTTAGAAAAAGTATCATTAGCGAAAAAGCCGGTTATTTTAATTTTAAATAAAATAGATAAAGTTCCAAATGAAGAAATTTTAAAGAAAATAGATGAATATAAAGATATATACGACTTTGCTGAGATTGTTCCTGTATCAGCCCTTAAGAGTAATAATATTAAAGAACTAGTTAAAACAATTAGAAAGTATCTTCCTGATAATATAAAATATTATGGTGATGATCAATTTACCAATAAGCCTATTACTTTTATGATTTCAGAAATAATACGTGAAAAAGTATTTGAATTAACAGATGAAGAGGTTCCACATTCTATTACATGTGTTGTAGAAAATATTGAAAAGAAAAAAGATAGTTATTATATTTTAGCTTCAATTATTGTTGATAGAGATTCATTAAAGAAAATTGTAATTGGAAAAGGTGGCGACAAAGTAAAAAAAATTGGTATTTTAAGTAGGAAAGAGTTAGAAGAATTATTTAATAAAAAAGTATTCTTAGAACTATATGTTAAAACAATACCAAAATGGCGCGACAAAGAAAAATACTTACAAGAATTTGGTTTTCATGATTTTGAATAAAAACTAAATTAGAACTCATAATAAAATAGGTGATATTATGAATAAAAAAGAATTATTATGGAGTTTGTTTGTAAATACAGGAAAAATTGAATATTACATGGAATATAAAAAATTGAAGGGTAATAAAGAATCGATGTGATTCTTTTTTATAAGGGTGTATTATATGGAAAAAATTGAGGGGATAGTTGTTTTAGAACGAGCCCATGGTGAAACTAGCAAAATTATTAATATTTTAACTAAAGAATATGGTGTTATTGGTGTTATTGCAAAAGGTGCTAGAACTATGAAAAGTGATTTCCGTACAACAACTACTAAGTTAACCTATGGATACTTTGATATGATATATAAGGAAGGCAAATTATCGGTATTAGCAGCAACTGATGTTATAACAAATTTTAAAAATATTAGAAATAATATTGTATCAATATCATACGCATCATACCTATTAGATTTAGCTGAACAAGTTAGTAAACAATATACATCACCTCAAATTTTTTCAAATTTAATAGATGCATTAAAAAAAATAGATGAAGGATTTGATCCTATAGTAATAACATCTATTGTAGAATTAAAATATTTAGAGTATCTTGGTGTTATGCCTATTTTTGACAAATGTGCTGTATGTGGTTCTAAATTTAATATTGTAACAGCTTCTAGTACAAGAGGAGGATATATTTGTAAGGAATGTTTAACAAAAGAAAGAATCTTAAATGAAAAAACAATGAAACTACTTAGAATGTTATATTATGTTGATATAAGTAAAATAACAAAACTTGAAGTAGGATTAGATGTTAAAAGAGAATTACATACTTTTCTAGATGAGTATTATGATGCTTATACAGGAATATATTTGAAAAGTAAAATAATGCTTAAAGAACTAAATAAAATATGCAGTTAGGAGATTATTATGAATAAATATCAGTATTTAATATGTCCATTTGTGACACTTATAATTTGTCAATTAATAAAATTTACATTTGAATCTATAAGAGATAAAAAATTACATTTGGGACGCCTTTTTAATGGAACTGGTGGAATGCCTAGCAGTCATGCTTCATTTTCATCATCTGTTACAATGTTAATTGGATATACAGAGGGTTTTTCAAGTCCACTTTTTGCAGTTGCACTAATTTTTACATTTATAACAGCTTATGATGCTATGGGACTTCGTTATGAAAGCGGGCTTCAAGCAGAAGCGATTAATATATTATTTGATGAATTACTTAATATAAAAGAACGTCATAAATTTAAAAAATTAAAAGAAAAATTAGGACATAAGCCATTAGAAGTTATGGCAGGATTATTACTTGGAACAATTGTAAGCTATATATTTACTTTAGTTGTGTAATATATATATAATTATAGACAAATAGTCTAAATACACCACACGACCACTTGACAAGTGGGGGGGGGG
>CAKPTA010000014.1 GCA_934190785.1 uncultured Bacilli bacterium | reverse complement strand
TTAACACATCCAGCCTTTACAAGTTTTGAAAGTAATGGATTTTGGATGGGAAAATTTGAAGTGACGGGAAGTACAAGTAATATAACAGTAAAACCAAATAATACATCACTTCGAAATATAAATGTAAAGACAATGTTTGAGTTATCTTACAATTATAATAGAAATCTAGATAGTCATATGTTAAAGAATACTGAGTGGGGAGCTGCTACATACTTATCATATTCAGTATATGGAATAAATGATGAAGTAAATATAAATAATAATAGTAGTTTTATAACAGGATATAGTGCCGTAGAAGGAACAAATCAGAGTAGTTATCCTGGAACATATGGAACTGATACAAGTGTGACACTTGCATATAATACAGAAACAGGATATAAGGCAAGTACAACTGGAAATATAAGTGGAGTATATGATATGAGTGGAGGCGCATGGGAATACATGGCTTCATATGTAAAAGATACATATAAAGATAGCGGTTTTGATGCAGCCTCAATATCTAAGTATGATTCAAAATATTTTGATGTTTATCCAAGTGATAGTGGTTGGACAAGTTATAATAAGCGTATTTTAGGGGATGCAACGGGAGAAATAGGTGCATTTTATCTTTATAGCGATAGAGATGGAAACAATAGAATACATAACTCTTGGTTTGGTTCATCTGCTTATTTTATTGATTCAGTTTATTCTTGGTTTGATCGTGGTGGTGGTTATACGGCTGGAGTTTTATCTGGCGCATTTGATTTTAGTAGAGATAATGGAAGTATAAGTGAGTGGATTAGTTTTCGTCTTGCACTATCTTAATGATTTTACTTTGATATTTTTAAAAAGACATAATTGTCTTTTTTTTGTATGTACTTTTTTTTATAAATATGTTAAAATGTGTATGGTGATACTATGGACATGGTTACAATAAATCAGGTTTTAACTTTACTTGATAATAATAAATCAATAGATACTGCTGTAAAAGATAATATGCGAGAACTAATTATTCTTTTTAATGAGAAGTTTGCTAATGTTTCACTTAATAATTTAGCACGTATTTTACCTAATTTATCTATTATTAAATCTAATAAGTTTGTTAATCGACGTATTTTTAAATATAATATTAAAGATAATATTTTGGAATTTAATGTTGATATTATGAATGACGGATTTGATATGAAACATGTAATGATGTCAGCTATTTTATCTTTGATTGCATGTGATGGTGAAAAAATAGGATTTAATATTGACAACAAGTTTGAGGCACTGCAAGCTGGTTATATTGAAATGCTTACTAATTTACTTGTTGGAAATGATAGTGATAATACGTATTTAGAGGATGAAGTAATTTCTGTTAATTTACTTTGTAATATGATTGATACTGATATTTTATTTAAGGCCTTTTTTGAGCAAGATGCTTCTATTATTACACAGGCTTTAATTGATGAAGGGGTTGAGATAGCATGAATGAGATGAATTATCGTTTTAATAATCCTAGTGTAGCTATTCTAGTAGATACTAAAATAGCTGAAGCTTTTATTAGTAAACCTAGAACAAGTGAACAAATAGAAAACTTTAGATTATATGCAAGTATGAGTAAGGAATGTGCAAATATTGAAAAACTTTTAACTAATGCTATAGTTAAGGACATGGAGGATACAAACAGATTTAGGAAGGTAGCGTAAGTTACCTTCTTTTTGAAAGGAGTTACGTTTATGATGAATGATATTGAAGCTTATGTTTCATATTTAAAATATGAGCGTAATTATTCTGAACATACTATTTCTGGATATAAACAATGTTTAATTGATTTTTATACCTTTTTAATGGTAAATCATATATCAAATTTTAAATATGTTGATTATTCGATATTAAGAGGGTATTTGGGGGCTTTATATCAGAAAAAAATATCTGACAATAGTGTATCTAGATATCTTAGTGCTCTTCGTTCTTTTTTTAAATGGCTTGTTAGAACTAAAAGAATAAAAAATAATCCAATGCTTTTAATTTCTTTTCCAAAGCGTGGGCGTGATTTACCTGAGGTTTTAAATTATAGAGCTGTTGAACAGTTACTTGATTTTCCAGATACCAAACTTCCACTTGGACAGAGAGATAGTGCAATGCTTGAGACTTTTTATTCAACAGGAATTCGTGTTTTTGAATGTGTTAATTTAAAACTTGATGATATTTCCTTTGGAACAAATTCTCTTCGTATTATGGGAAAAGGAAAGAAACAAAGAATGGTATTGTTTGGGGATGAATTGAAAAGAAAACTTACAATGTATTTAAATGATGGGAGAAAATCTTTGCTTAGAGGAAAGAGTTCTGAGTATGTTTTTTTAAATAGATTTGGTGATCAATTAACAACAAGGGGTGTTCAAACTATTTTTGATTCAATTGTTAAAAAGAGTGCAATGGATATTCATATTCATCCTCATATGCTTAGACATACATTTGCAACGCATATGCTTGAAGCAGGTGCTGATTTAAAAGTTGTTCAAGAGCTTTTAGGACATGAAAATTTGTCAACAACACAGATTTATACACATGTCACTAATGAAAGACTTAGAGATATTTATTTGCATACACATCCACGTGCTATTAAAGATGATGAGTAAAATAGTGTCAACTGATATTTCAGAAATTGAAGTTGAAAATATAATTTGTTATAATTAATTAGAATAAAAAGGAGGCTATCATATGAAATATGTATACCTATTTGATGAGGGAAATAAAGATATGCGTGATATTCTTGGAGGTAAAGGAGCGAATTTAGCAGAAATGACTAAATTAGGACTTCCAGTACCACAAGGATTTATTGTTAGTACAAATGCTTGTAATGATTATTATGCTAAAGGTGGAAGTATTACTTCTGCAATTGAAGATGAGATTTTTGATACTTTAGGTAAGCTTGAAGCTTCGACTGGAAAAAAACTTGGTGACAGTGAAAATCCGCTTTTATTATCTGTTCGAAGTGGTGCTCGTGCAAGTATGCCTGGAATGATGGATACAATTTTAAATTTAGGATTAAATGATGAAGTAAAGGATGCTTTAATAAAAAAAGGTTATTCTGCTCGTTTTGTTTATGATTCATATCGTAGATTTATTACTATGTATGCTGATGTAGTTATGGGATATGATAGAAATAAGTTTGAAGATTTACTTACTAAACTAAAGAAAGACCGTGGCGTTAATAGTGATACAGACCTTGATTCTAATGATATGAAGTATCTAACTGAGGAATATAAAAAATTATATGAAGAAATAGGTGGAGTACCATTTCCAAGTGAAGTTGAAACACAACTTATTAGTGCTATTCAAGCAGTGTTTAAATCATGGAATACTAAAAGAGCTCAAGTTTATCGTAAAATGAACGATATTCCTGATTCATGGGGGACAGCTGTAAATGTTCAGGAAATGGTTTATGGAAATTTTGGTGAAAATTCAGGAACTGGGGTGGCATTTACTAGAAATCCTGCAACTGGAGAACATAAGCTATATGGTGAATATTTGATTAATGCTCAAGGTGAAGATGTTGTTGCAGGAATTAGAACACCGCTTTCTATCGATACATTAAAAGATAAAATGCCTAATATATATGATGAGTTTGTAAAATACGCTAATATATTAGAAGAACATTATCGTGATATGCAGGATATGGAATTTACTATTGAAAATGGCAAACTTTATATGCTTCAAACTAGAAATGGAAAAAGAACAGCTGTAGCTGCTATTAAAATTGCGCTTGACTTTTTAAAGAACGGTTTAATAACTGAAGAAGAAGCTATTATGCGTGTTAATCCTAATGATTTAGATCAACTTTTACATGAACACTTTAAAACTACTGCTTTAGATTCTGCTAATAAACTTACAAGTGGTCTTGCAGCTTCTCCAGGAGCAGCTGTTGGTTCTATATATTTTTCAACAGATGATGTAGTTAAAGCGGTTGAAAACGGTATAAAAGCTATTTTAGTTAGAAGTGAAACATCACCAGAAGATATTATTGGAATGAATAAGGCACAAGGTGTGTTAACTGCAAGTGGTGGAATGACATCACATGCTGCTGTTGTTGCCCGTGGAATGGGGAAATGTTGTGTAAGTGGATGTAGTTCTATTATTGTTGATCAAATAAATAAAACTATATCTTTTGAAAATGGAACAGTTTTACATGAAGGTGATGTAATATCTCTAGATGGAACAAGTGGAAATGTTTATTTAGGAGAAATAGAACTTGAAGCTGCTAGCATTGATGGTGATTTTAAAGAGTTCATGAGTATAGCTGATAAGCATAGAAAACTTGGTATAAAGGTTAATGCTGATACGGCTCGTGATGCTAAAGTAGCACTTCTTTTTGGAGCTGAAGGTATAGGATTATGCAGAACTGAACATATGTTTTTTGAAAAGACGAGAATATTTTATATGCGTCAGATGATTGCTGCTAAAACAGAAACGCAAAGAACAAAAGCATTGGCTCATTTATTTACAATTCAAAAAAATGATTTTATTGATTTATTTAGAATCATGGATGGACATCCAGTTACTATACGTTATTTAGATCCACCACTTCATGAATTTTTACCACATACGAAAGAAGAAATTGTTGAATTAGCGACAAGCTTATCTATGTCTGTAGATGATTTAACTAAACATATAGATTCACTAAAAGAGTTTAATCCAATGATGGGACATAGAGGATGCAGACTAGATGTATCTTATCCTGATATAGCTGTAATGCAAACAAGAGCAATAATTGAGGCAGCTATAGAAGTTACAAAAGAGGGAAAGCATGTTTATCCTGAAATAATGATTCCACTTATTCAAGATTTAAAAGAACTTAAGTATGTAAAGGGTATTGTTATTAGTACAGCTAAACAAGCTATGGAAGAATTTGGCATGGATATACCATATCATATTGGAACGATGATTGAAGTTCCAAGAGCATGTATGCTAGCTGATGAGATTGCAATTGAAGCAGAATTCTTTAGTTTTGGTACAAATGATTTAACACAACTTACATATGGATTTTCAAGAGATGATTCATCTAAGTTTATGCAAACTTATTTGGATAAAAAGATTATTGATAAAGATCCATTTAAACATGTTGATGAATATGGTGTTGGATTACTTATGAATTATGCTATAGAGAGTGCTAAAAAAATTAGACCTACACTTGAAGTTGGAATCTGCGGTGAGCATGGTGGAGATCCTGAGAGTATTTCTTTCTTCGATAGAATTAATTTGGATTATGTTTCTTGTTCTCCATATAGAGTTCCAGCTGCTAGATTAGCAGCAGCACAAGCTAATATTCAAAATAGTAAACATAAATAGTTTACTATTTTTTTGTTTTTGATTATAATACTTATGTATATTTTAGAGGTGACGTATGAAATTAAATGATGTTGTTTTTGTAAATAATTTACCTACAATTGACCTGCATGGTCTTGATAGAGAAAGTGCTAGGGTGCTTGTTTCAGATTTTATTCGAGATAATATTAAATTAAAAAATGAAGTTATAGTTATTGTTCATGGTAAGGGAAGTGGTACTTTAAAAAATACTATCCATTCGTTTCTTAGAACTAATAAAAATGTTTTAGAATTTAAAACATATTATTTTAATGAAGGAGCAACATTAGTAGCCCTCAAATTTTGACAAAATCGTTATTTTGTGGTATATTATCCTAACAACAAAGAGATTATTAGCACAAAAAAATTTTAGAAATTTTTTCAAAAAAAATCAAAAGCTTGACAATAGTTAAGGTTTGTGCTAATATACGTCACATACATTTCAAGAGGGGGTTATATTATGTATACAGAAAGAAATGGAAATTTTTCAATTAAGAATGTCATTTTACAATTCTTATTTATAGCTCTATTCATTTTTATTCTAGTTTGGTTATTCCCAATGAAGAGTGATTTAAATAAGGCTTTAAAGAATTCTACTAATGACACACAAGTACAGGATATGTCTGTATTTTATGATCAAATATTTAACAACAATGTAATTGCAATGAAAGATGCAGCTAAGAGTTATTATACTACTGAGAGATTACCTAAAAATGTTGGAGATAAAGTATCTATGAATTTAGGTGAAATGTTAAATAAAAAAATTATTTTACCATTTGTAGATAGTAAAGGAAAACAATGTGATTTAGTTGATTCATATGTTGAAGTTACTAAGAATGATAATGAATTTGTCATGAAGGTTAACTTAAAATGTACAAATCAAGAAAACTATTTATTAGTTTATATGGGATGCTACGATTATTGTCAAACAGCTATTTGTGAAAAAAATAAATCTGATATTAAAACACCAGTTGTTTACAATAAAGAAACAGCAAAGCCTGCCACAAGTACACCAACAAATAATACAACAAATAATACAACAAATAATACAACTGTTATAAATAATAACATTACAAATATTACCAATAATATTACCAATAGCATTACAAACAATATTATTAACAATATTATTGTTCCAAAACCAGAGCCAACGCCAACACCTAATCCAGAGCCAACTCCAGATCCAGAACCTACGCCAACTCCAGATAAAAATTATGAATATGAATATAAGAAAACAACAAGCACATGTTCAGATTATTCATCTTGGTCTGAATGGTCAGAAGAAAGAGTTGAACCAACTGATAATCGTCAAGTACAATATCGTAAGATTAAACGTACAACATTAACTGGATATAAGACTACTACAGCCAATGATACAAGTAAACCAATTTATGGTTCTAAAGAGGTTGCTGTTGGAACTTTGACACAAAATTTATGTACTGAATATGGTTATACTCAAACAGGTGCAGTTGCTTATACTGCTTGGGAATATGCTGGATACATTACAACTACATCAGTATTAAAAAATACAGATTTAGAGAAATATGTTCCAGTAACTGATACTGAAACACTTTGTCAATCATATTGTTCATCTACAACAGGACATGTTTATAAAAAATATGTAAGAAGTGTTGTATCAGGAGCTACTTATTCTTGTAAGAGTACAGCTACTGTAACTAAGTTAATTACTGCTAATAAAACAATAATTACAGGATATGAAAAGAAAACAACTAGTGAACCTGTATATGAAACAAAAGAATTAACACAATATAGATATAGAACAAAAACATGTAGTGAAAGTGTAGATACTAAATGGAGTGTTTACAATGATACTAAATTACTAAATGCTGGATATAAATATACTGGCAATAAAAGAGAAAAATAAAAAGAAAGTAGGGGGTACCTATGAATAGTATTATTAATAGTTTAGAAACAAAATTAAAAAAAGGAAAATTAACTGAAGATGATATTGATAGAACGATATCTGTAGTAAATGAAATGTCTACTATTTCAGAAGATGAAAAAAAAGAAACAATTGAATATCTAAATAATATGCGTTTGAATGATGAAGTTAAGGCATCTAGCAATGAAGAAAAATTAATTGATTCTGATGATGTTAAAGTTGGTGAATCTGTTAGACATTTTAAATTTAATAAGAAAAAAATTGCTAAGGTAGCTGCATCAGTTGCAGTTGCCGGTGCAGTTATTATTGGTAGTAGTACTTTAATAAAGAGTTGTCAAACTAAAAAAAATGTTTCTAGAGATAATTTAAGTGTTGTAACTGAACAAACTATTGATGAAAAGACAGATAAAACTAAAACTTTAAAACCAACATTAGCTTTTGATGCTGAGGATACTAATGTACTTATTTCTAATGTAGAAGATACTATTGATGATATGGTTTCTAAAGGTATTGAAATAGATAATGATACATTAGAAGATACTATTGAATCACTTACTAACTATTATGTATGGATGAATTTAAATGAAATGGGTCCAACTTATTTAAGTAAGTTATATCAAACTGATTCTACTTCTTATATGGAAATTTTTACAGATGCTATGTATTGGGCTAATGCTATTCGTTTTGATTCAATGACTTCATCTGTTTCTGATAACACAGTTTTGGATATGTCTAAATTTATAGCAAATAAAAAAGATAGTGAGTTAGTTAGTTCATTTTTGAATATTAATGCTAGACTTAGTGAAGCAGTTAGTAATAATAATAAAGCTACAATTGATTCAATTGTAACTGAATATAGAGAATTAGTTGAAACTAAGTTATTGGATCATTCAAGTTATACGTATGGCGGAGGAGCTATGGATTTATGTTTCCGTCTTGTATATAGTGGTGAACAATTACTTGCCAACTACGATAGTGTAATTATGGATGAGTCTTTAGCCCGTATAGTTAATGAAGACGAATTCTTAAGATGTTATCAAGCTATTTCTATTTCAACTATTGACGCAAGTTCAATGACTACATCTGAATTAGAGACAGTTGTTCAAACAAATACAAGTAAAAAATCTGATAATGTTGTATATATTGTAGATGCATTAAAGGATTACATGTCACGTCTTAACTTAAGTATAGACTTCAGTAATGAAAAATCTGTTGCTGATGTTATGGTTGAAGTTTCAAAATATATTCGTGACAACAATATATTATCAAAGTATAAAGCTAATCCATCATTAGAAGAGTTATTAGAGAAAAATTATAATGCAACACATGACGCTGGACATACTTTAACAAGTGGTGATATGGTAACTAGTGATGGAAATTATTATGTACCAGCTAGTGAAATTAATCGTTATGGAGCATCTAGCATTGAAGACTATGAGAATAAAGTTAGAGAAGAAACAGAAAATGAATTAAAAGATCAAGATACATTTACTGATAGTGATGGAAATGTTAAAGATCAAGGAGCAAGTGCTGAAGATTATGCTAATGATTATGCAAATGGTTATGAAGCAGGAAGTAGAGCAGGTAGTATTGATGGTAATAATGGGTCTACTATGAATCCAAATACTAGCGGAAGCAAAGGATATGTTGATGGATATTATAAGGCTTATGTAGAATCTTATAATGAAGCTAAAGCATATCGTGAAAGTGCAGCTAATTCTTCTTCAACTGAATTTACTCCAAGTACTGATAATAATACAACTGAAGAAATTATTGAACAAGGTACTTTAAATTCAACAAGTAGTAGTTCAAATAATAATTCAACTGGTTCAAGTAATGATATTAGTAATTACCCTGAAATTGGTTCTACTACTGATGAAGTTATAGAAGAAGGATATTTGAATTATACTTTAACAGAAGATGAATTATATCAAGTTTATTATGAAGTAATATATGGTGGTAATAATAATTACACTGAATCAAATACAAAAGTAAAATAGAACGTAAGTTCTATTTTTTCTTGGAAATTCGTTTGACAGTTAGATTGTTTTATGATACTATTTAATATAGATAATAGGAGGCGTACCTTTATGAAGGAAAACTATGTTTTTGAATATGTTAATGAGAATGAATTTCATAAATTGGAACGTTCTTTAAAAAAATATAATATGTTAGCATATAAAAAATTATATTTTGATTATTATCCTAAATTAAAAGAAGGTACTTTTTTAGGCCAAGTTGTTTCAACAAATACTTTAAATGGTACGTCTACATATAAGTTGAAATTACCGACTGATGCTTTATTTGCAAAGGTTCATGGTGATATAGAACTTCATTATGTTGTTTATGAAAGTGAAAAAATGATTATGCTTGATAAATTAACACCAGAAGATATTTTAGCGGAAGGTCATCAGTCAGAACTTCAGACTTATAAAGGAGTTATGGTTTCAAAGGAGCATTCTGATAAAGATATTTTTAAAATTAATTTACTTAATATGATACAAAAGTAGACATTATCTACTTTTTTTTATTTGAATTATGTATTATTTAATGGTATAATGTTTTCGTATGTTTGAGGTGAGTATGATATGAAAAAAATATCAATAGATAAAAATAAAATAGAAAAGAAAGTTAATAAAGTAAAAGTCGTATCTAAAAACTATTTAAAGACTAATGTATTATTTATGACTTTTGTATTAACATCACTTATTAATGGATGTTTACTTCGTTTTTTAACAGTTAAAAATTATTTTGATTTTAGACCTGTTATTGCTGATTTAGCATTTATTTTAATTATTGGTGCATTTGGGTATTTTATTAAACCAAAACATCAATTTAAGTATTTTTTTACATGGGGTATTATATTTACACTAATGTGTGTTATTAATTCTATGTATTATACTAATTATTTGTCATTTGCTTCATTCTCGCTACTTGAAACATCACTTCAAATTGTTGATGTTAGTGATGCTGTAGTTCAAAATGTAATGGAATTAAAAGATTTCTCTTATATTTGGCAAATATTTGCACTTTTATACGTTAATCGTGTTTTAAAAAAGAAAAAATATTATGACGAAGTTGCTAAAGTGGAGGTTGGAAAGGTAAGAGCACTTAATACTATTGTTGTTGGACTTATTTGTTTAGGTGCTTTTATTTCAACAATTACTTCTGTTGATATCAGCAGATTATCTAAGCAATGGAATCGTGAATATTTAGTTATGAAGTTTGGAGTTTATACTTATCAGTTAAATGATTTAATTGCTACTGCTAAGTCTCAATTAAATCCACTTTTTGGATATGATGAACATGCTAAAACTTTTAGAGAGTATTATGAAAATAAAGATACTGAACAAAAGACTAATAAATATACTAATATTTTTAAGGGTAAAAACGTTTTAGTTCTTCATGCTGAGAGTATGCAGAACTTTGTATTAAATACAAGTTTTAATGGCATTGATGTAGCTCCTAATTTAAAAAGACTTGCAAGTGAAGGTTTATATTTTTCAAATTTCTATGCACAGGAAAGTGTAGGAACTAGTAGTGATAGTGAATTTACTTTTAACACATCATTAATGCCTGCTAGTAGTGGAACTGTTTTCGTAAGTTATTGGGATCGTGAATATGTTACCATTCCAAAGCTTTTGAAAGAACAAGGATATTATACATTTAGTATGCATGGTAATAATGGAACATTTTGGAATCGTGTAAATGCGCATAAAAGTTTAGGATATGACCATTATTATTATTATACGAAAGATTTTAATATTGATGAGACAATTGGTCTTGGTCTTGCTGACAAATCGTTCTTTAGACAAGCTGTTCCTATTATTTCAAGTATTAAAGAAGCTAATAAGAATTTTTATGGAGTATTGATAATGCTTACTAATCACACACCTTTTTCTGATATTGTTAATTATAGTGATTATGAAGTTAACTATAAATATACTAAATATAATGAAGAAACTGGTATGGAAGAAGAAAAGGTTGCTCCATATATGGAAGGTACAAAGTTAGGCAATTATTTTAAATCAGTTCATTATGCTGATGAAGCAATTGGACAGTTAGTTGATGATTTGGATAAAAATGGTTTACTTGATGATACTGTTCTTGTTATTTATGGTGATCATGATGCTAAGTTAAAAAAATCTGAATATGTAAGATTTTATAATTACGATTATGAAACAGATAGTATTAAATCAAAAGATGATCCAACATATGTTGATGTAGATTATTATTCATATGAATTAAATCGTAAAGTACCATTTATTATTTGGACTAAAGATCATAAATATAATGAAGAAGTTACAAAGGTAATGGGAATGTATGATGTTCTTCCAACTTTGGGTAATATGCTTGGTATAAGTAGTCCATATGCTTTAGGACATGATATTTTCAGTACTGATGAAAATGTTGTTGTATTCCCTGATGGAAATTGGCTTACTGATAAGATGTATTATAGTCAAAGTAAGGGAGAAGGAAAGTTACTTAATCAAGATGACACTGTTAGTGTAGATTATATAAATAAATATAGTAAGATAGCTGATGAGGATATTTCTGTATCTGATTCGATTATTGTATATGATTTAATCAAAAAAACAAATGAATCAAAAATACTTTTAGGACAAGAATAGGTGATTATGTGAAAAAAAGAAGAATAAAAATAAATATGATTTTAGGAATTATATTATTTATTGTTTTAGCTGTTATGGTTTATTGCTTTTTCGATATATATAAATCATTAAAATCAAATGGGGCAAAAGAAGTGGAAGTAATTGATAAGATAGATGGTTATGATTATCAAGTTGATGAAAATGACTCACCATATTTTCAAAAATTATTTAAAGATTTGAAGAAAGTATTAAGTGAAAAACAAATTGATGAAGAAGAGTACGCTAGTGTGATTGCTAAACTATTTGTAACTGATTTTTATTCACTTAACTATGCAACAAGTAAAAATGATGTTGGTGGTGTTCAATTTGTTTATAAAGACTATCAAGATGATTTTATTCATAAAGCTAAAGATTCTGTATATAAATATGTAGAAAATAATCTTTATGGAAAAAGAAAACAAGATTTACCTGTTGTAAGTGAAGTTACTATTTCAAGTATTACTTCAGAAGCATATTCTTATGATAATGATATAACTGATAAAAATGCCTATATTGTAAATGTAGATATATCATATGAAGAAGATTTGGATTATCCAAGTAGTGCTGCTTTAGTGATTATCCATAGAGATAATGTCTTAGAAGTATCATCAATGGAATAAAAGCAATTAATTGCTTTTTTTTTCTTACATATGATATACTTATCTTGTATTAGAGGTGATTTTATGGATATAAAAGAACAGGCAAAATTATTTGCGGTAAAAGCTCACATGGGGCAAGTAAGAAAAAGTGAACCTGATAAACCAAAGATTATGCATACTATTAGTGTCGGAAATTTATTACAATATTATGGTTATGATGATAACGTAGTTGCTGCAGGATATCTTCATGATGTAGATGAAGATACTGAGTATACTATTCGAGATATTGAATCTCTTTTTAGAGGTGATGTTGCCACTTTAGTTATGGGAGCATCAGAGCCTGATAAATCATTATCATGGGAAGAGAGAAAAAGTCATACAATTAAAGAAGTTAAAAATTTATCATTTAGAAATAAATTAGTTGTCTGTGCAGATAAGATAAATAATTTAGAAGATTTGCTGATTACCTTTTTAAAAAATGGTAAAAAAGACTTTTCTGCTTTTAAAAGAGGAGAGGAACAACAAAAGTGGTATTATGAAAGTGTATATGAAAGTTTAGTTTATCCTGATTATGCTGATTTACCAATTTTTAAAAGACTTAAAAATGTTATTGAATATGTTTTTGAAGAAAAGGAAGATTTATTTTTAAAGAATACTATTTTTGGTGATAATCAAGCTTATTATGAAAAATTAAAACAGTTGCACGCTAAAAAGGTAGAACTTGAAAGACTTAAAGCTTTATGTGATTTAGATAGACCATATGTTATTGAATTTAGTGGGACACCAAGAACAGGCAAAACGACAACTATAAATAATTTATGTGACTTTTTTAAAAAAGGTGGCTTTAGTGTTAAAGTAGTAGAAGAGTTTACAACATCAAAATATTATAAAGAAACATTAAAAGATGAATATAAAAAAGTAAGTACAAAGGAAAGAAACGTTAAAATTTTAAACCAAATTTATGAACAGTTAAAGAATAGTATTTCTTCAAATTGTGATATTATTTTAATTGATAGATCAATTAATGATAGACAGATATGGAATTATGAACTTTATAATAAAGGAGAAATGGAAGAAGATTTCTATCTTAATTTAAGAGATAAGTATAGTGCTATATCAAAAGAATTTATTGATTTTTTAGTTATTACATATACTGATGCACTTACATCTTTAAAACGTGATTATAATTCTAGTTTATCTTTAGAAAGTAGAAGTTTTTTAAATGTTTCAAATATAGAAGAATATAATAATAGTGTTTTGGCATTAAAAGATTTATTTGACAAAAGTGTAGATAATGTTTTATTATTTGATACGACTATGACTGATAGTAATGCTGTTGCTATAGAGTCAGCATCCTTAATAATGGATGACATTAGAAAAAAATATATAAAGAGTTTTGTAAAAAAATATAATTTAAAGTAAGTACTAATTTTTAGAGATGATTAATTCATCTTTTTTCTTTTTATTATGGAAATTTTTAAAAACATGTGATAAAATTTTTCAAAAAAGTGAGGTGTTTTATGATAAAACGAGATGAAGTTTATGATTTATATTGGTATTTTGCTTATGAAAGACAAAATATTTTTTATAAAAAATTAGAGGGTGTTGAACCACCTTGGACTAAAGATGAAATTTTAAATACATATAAATTTTGTAATAGTTATAGAGTAAATGATAGGGTTAGTCAGTATTTACTAAAAAATGTTATATATAATGGTAAAAATTATAGTAATAGAGATATGCTATTTAGAATTATTTTATTTAAATTATTTAATAAAGAAGAAACTTGGCAATTATTTATAGATAATTTTTCTGATGTAACTTTGGCTAATTTTGATAAAGAAAAATATTCTAAAGTAATCGAAGATGCTAAAAATTCAGGAATAAAGATATATAGTGATGCTTATATAAGTTGTGCTAATAAAGTATTCGGATATGATAAAAAGCATGATAATCATTTAGCACTACTTGATAAAATGTTTAATATAGATAAAATAGATGACAAAATACTAAATGCTAAATCGATGAAGGAAGCATTTGATATTATTAAATCTTATCCTCTTATTGGAAATTTTATGGCTTATCAGTTAGTTACAGATATTAATTATAGCAATATAGTAAATTTTAAAGAAGATGAATTTACTGTTGCTGGACCTGGTTCTATTAGAGGTATAGATAAATGTTTTATTGATAAAGGCATGAGTTATGAGGATATAATTAGATATATGTTTAAACATCAGGATGAAGAATTTAAAAGATTAAACTTAAAATTTAAACGAATATTAAATAGACCATTACAACTAATAGATTGTCAAAATATATTTTGTGAGTTAGATAAATATACTAGAGTTGCTATGCCAAATTTAAAATCAAATAGAAAGAAAATTAAGAAAAAATATGTTCAAAATAAAGAAAAAATAGAATATATGTATCCACCTAAATGGAAGAATAGTTAATTTATATAAAAAAGTATTAAATAATCTATAAATATGATAAAATGAATTTAGGATAGGAGATGTTAGAATATGTATTTATATATTATTTTTGGAGTTATTATTTTGATTATTATTTATGCTTTTATTTTATATAATAGTTTTATAAAACTAAATAACAAAGTAAGAGAGGCTTTCTCTACTATGGATGTATACCTTAAGAAAAGATGGGATTTAATTCCAAATCTTGTTGATACAGTAAAAGAATATTTAGTTTATGAAGAACATACATTAAAAGAATTAGTGGAATTAAGAAGTAGTATTTATGATAAAATGTCTGATGACGAAAAGATAAAGATTAATGAAAAATTAGGAGTAGAACTTCCAAAGATTATGATGCTTAAGGAAGCTTATCCTGAACTAAAAGCAAATGAAAACTTTAAAAATTTAAGTGCTCAATTAACAAAAGTAGAAGATGATCTTGCAAATGCAAGAAAATATTATAATGGAGTTATTAGAATGTATAATAACAAGGTTGAAATGTTTCCAAATAATATTTTTGCTCATATTTTTATGTTTAAATCAAAGAAAATGTTTGAAGCAACTGATATTGAAAGAGAAAATGTAAAAATAGAATTATAAGGAGTAGATTTATGAAAAAATATATTAATAATGGCTTGTTATTTATTATTTTAACTATAATTTGTTTGTTTCCATTAAACACTCATGCTCTTATAAATTTTAGTAATAATTATATAGAGATAACAAGTAGTAGTGATATAGATAATGATTATATATCTATATCTGATATATCATTTGTAGATTATTCGTCATCATCAGTCAGAGCTTTTGGATTAAAAGGAAAAATTTTTAACAAAAATGATAGAAATATCAATTATACAGTAAGTGTAAACTATTATGATTCTAATTATGAATTAATTGCTTCTGATAATGGTGTTAAACTAGCAAATAATGGCTCAAGTGATTTTATTTTGATGTCTAATCTTAGTATTTTAAATGGACATAGTGTTAGTGAAATTAAATATTATCGGTTGAATATTGATAGTATTAGTGCATTTAATGATAATTATAATGCACTAAGTAGTAATAATTATTATAAAAATTACAGTTATGTAATAGATAAGTATGATGTTGATATTGTTGTTAATGAAAATAATACATATGATGTAACAGAAACTATAACAGCATATTTTAATAGTCCAAAACATGGAATATATAGAAATATTCCTTTAAAAAATACTGTTACAAGATTAGATGGAACAAAATCAGTTAATAGGGCAAAAATAACTAATTTAAGTGTTGATAATCGATATAAAACTTCGAGAGAAAATAATAATTTACAAATTAAAATAGGATCTAGTGAATATACATTAACAGGAGAAAATACATATGTAATAAAATATAATTATAATATAGGAAAGGATAAATCTATTAATTATGATGAACTGTATTATAATATCATTGGTAATGAATGGGATACAGTAATTGGAAATGTTACATTCAAAATAACAATGCCTAAAGAATTTGATTCTAGTAAAATTGGATTTTCTAGCGGAAGTTATGGTTCTACTTCTAATAATGTCATTTATAATGTAAGTGGTAATACAATAAGTGGATACTATGATGGTATTTTAGGTGCAGGTGAGGCTTTAACTATTAGATGTGAATTAACTGAAGGATATTTTGTTGACACAGGATATAAAATGGACTTAAAAACTAAATTGATGTTTATCATTCCATTTGTATGTTTGGTTATATCAGTTTTAATTTGGTACAAATTTTGCCGTAATGATAAAGCTATAGAAACAGTTGAATTTTATCCTCCAGAAGGATTTAATAGTTTAGATATTGGATTTTTATATAATGGGGAAGCTACTAATAAAGATGTTACATCGCTTCTTATTTATCTAGCCAATAAAGGTTATATTAGAATAATAGAAGCAAAAACAAATTCATATTTTACAAAGAGTGAAAATTTTGAAATAGTAAAAATAAAAGAATATGATGGCAATGATTTAAATGAAAAATTATTTTTATCAGGATTATTTAAAAAAAGTGTTCGAAAAAGAATAGATGATACAGATACTTTATATGAAGTAGTAGGGAAGAAACAATTATATAATAAATTTTATCATACTATGAATATGATTTTGAAAAACGTAAATTCAAAAGCAAATAAAGAAAAAATATTTGAAAAAAATGCGCATAATAAAAAAATATTAATGGTAATACTTATTATAATTTCAATTATTACAATAATTACGATACCAACATTTGATTATGGCTCAACTGAAGAAGTAATCGAAACATTATTTTTAGCGTTATTTTATATGCCGTTTTATTTAGTGGGAATATTTGCAATTATACCACTTAGAATTAAAGTATTTTGGTTAGTTTTTACAATATTTCATTCATCAGTGTTCTTCTCTACAATGCCAATAATGGATGCAATATCAAATGAGCCAATTTTTCTAATCGGATTCATTTTCGGTGCAATATGTATTATTGGAATAGCAGTTTGTATAAAATATTCGAAAAAAAGAACACCTTATGGTAACGAAATATTAGGAAAAATAAAAGGATTTAGAAATTTCTTAGAAATATCGGAAAAAGATAAATTGGAAGCTATGGTTGTTAGTAATCCGACATATTTTTATGATATTTTACCATATACGTATGTTCTTGGAATTTCCAATAAATGGATTAAAAAATTTGAAGATATTAATATAGAAGCCCCTAATTGGTATATAGGGTATAATGATTTTACAATTATTTCTTTCAATTCATTTATGAATTCAACGTTAAAATCAGCTAACAGTTTAATGTCATCTAGTCCATCTAGCTCTGGAAGTGGTGGATATAGTAGTGGCAGCTCTAGTAGTTCATCAGGAGGTGGATTTTCTGGTGGTGGATCTGGAGGTGGAGGAGGTGGCTCTTGGTAGTCATCTTTTTTCATTTTATTTATACTTTTAATATTTTTATATCAAGTTTTTAAAACAACGAAAAAAACCTTATTTAAGGCTTTTAAATTTTTTATATGTAGTTGATTGGAATGCGCGAGCTGTAAAAAAAGCTAAATCATATTTAAGCCACTCTTTAGCAGTTATACCAAATAATGCTACATTTAGAACATTAGCTTCTTTGGCATAAATAAATTTCTTTTGCTTTTCAGCTAAAGTAGAAACAATTATCTCTTAATAGCATCAGTATGAACTACATAACTAACTTTTGCTAGAACTCTATTAGCGTGCCAATCAATTTTCTTTTTTAATTCAATTTCAAACTCTATTTGGTTACTTATAATATTAATCATAATAAAATGTTTTCTTAATACAAAAAAAAGTATCAACTTTATTTAGAAATTGATACTTTTCTATATTAAGTTCAAGCATAAAAGTTCGAACAGATTTCAAATGGAGCCCTTAAGGTTCTGGTAAAGCAACCATTATAAGCAATAAATTATAGGTAGTAATAACTACTAACTAAAGTTAGTATAACATGATTTTAGTAAAATTAACCAACATTTTAATATTTTAAGTAAATAAAATGATATAATAAAAACCGAAAGACAAATAGTAATTTGTGGAGGATGTTATGGATAAAGAAAATAATAAAATGAAATATCTTGGAAAGTTAATTTTCAAATTAATAATTACTGGAATCGCTCTATTTGTAAGTTATATAGTATCAATTTATTTGTTAATAATTTTTAATTCATTAAAAATAAATGTGATTTCTACAGTATGGAGTGCTTTACTATTACCAACCTTATTATTAATTTTAATATATTCAAAAAATAAAAAAAGAAATTTGAAAAGATTTGGAATATTTATTTTAGTTTTCTTTATAGTTTTAGGAATTAATATTGGAATAAACAAATATGAAGAAAGTATAACTGTAAAAACTAATGTAAATATAGATTGTAATGAGTATTTACCGTTTACAGAAGATTCAAAAATTGTAAAATTAGATAAAGAAGCTAGTTTAAAATTAACAGAAAAATTGCCAATATTAGATGGAGCTGCTGCTGTATTTCCAGTATATTCAGCTTTTGTAAATGAAACTTATCCCAATACAACCAAATTAAATGATGGAGTTTTTGAATATAATAATACAGTAAGAGGGTATTCATTGCTTGCTCAAAAAGAGACAGACATATTTTTTGGTGGATATCCTTCAGAAGAACAAATAGATTTTGCTAGAGAGAATAATACAGAATTTGTATATACAGAGATTGCAAAAGAAGCTTTTGTGTTTTTTGTTCACAAAGATAATCCAGTTGAAAATTTGACTCAAGAACAAGTAAAAAAGATTTATGGCTGATACTCCAATAATGGAAGCACCAACAGAACAAGTTAATGATTTTATGGTTGGAATAATAGATAAAGTTTCAGATTATAAAAATAAAACAAATTCTATAGGTTTTTCTTTTAGATATTATATGGAAGGAATTATAAAAAATTCCAATGTTAAAATATTAAAGATTGATGGTATTGAACCAAATATTGAAAACATTAGAGAAGAAAAATATCCAATAACTGGGTCGTTATATGCTGTAACATACAAAGATAATAATAATGAAAATGTTCAGAAACTTTTGGATTGGATTTTATCAAAAGAAGGTCAAGAAATAATAGAAAAAACTGGATATGCAGGAATAAAGTAGTATTACAAATTACAATTTAGTAATTACTACAATAATAATTAGTATAATAATTTTAGGTTATTTATGGATTATATCACAATGCAATATAATTGTTAGAAAATAATTTTTTGGAGTTAGAAGTGGTTTAAATATGAAATATAAAAATGAAATAGTAATTATATCAATAATAACTATATTGATATTATTTTTAAAATTGATAAATGTGTTTCAAATTGAAAATGGCTTAGGATATCCTTTTACTATTGTTTTAATGATAATTTGTTTTAGTCTTGCTACAATATTTATTCAAAAAAATATAGATAAAAATTATAGAATAAATAAATTAAATTATCAAAATTTAAACATTTTAAAATACATATCGTCAATTTTAATTATTGTATTACACTTGCGTCCGTTTCTTAACTTTTCAAATGAATTAGATCTAGCATTTAATAATATAATTACAAGAATATGTGTTCCTATATTTTTTATAATAACTGGCTATTTTGTTGCAAAAAAGGAGAAAGAAAATAAAAATTATATAAAAAAATACATAAAGAAAACAATACCATTATATTTTGCTTGGAGTTTGTTGTACATACCTGTAATAATAGGTACAATAATTCAATATTTGCCAATCATAAATGAGTATATATCAAAAATCAATATTACTTTACCTTTACTAATTATTCTATCAATAATATTACTACCTATTATAGTGTTGATTGCTTTATGCTATACAGGAGTTTATTATCATTTATGGTATTTTCCTGCAATAATATTTTCTTTGATTGTTTTAAAAAAATGGAAACAAAAATTTAATATAAAATATTTATTAATAATTTCCTTTATATTATTATTGTTTGGAGCGACAGAAACTTATTATGGAGTTTTACCGTTATCAATAAAAAGAATATTATCTTATTATTATAATATTTTCTTTACTACAAGAAATTTCTTATTCTTCGGATTATTTTATGTAGTATTAGGTTATTATGTAGGTACAAAGGAAAAGGCATATTCAAAATATTGTTTTCTTAAATTAATTGTTTCGTTTTTCTTATTAACTTTTGAGGCAATATTACTACACGATACTGATAGACTTAATAGTAATATTTTATTATCTTGTATACCATTAATTTACTACTTATTTATTTCGGCTATTTATATTACTAATAGTGTGAAATTAAATTTCCAATTTGGTACTTATTCTAAATATTATTATTTAATACATCCTATGATAATTTTTGTTATATCTTTGTTGTATAAAAATATAAATTATTATCCATATTTAAATATTTTGATAGTACTACTGATTACACATATTACTTCAGCTTTAATAATTAAATTAAAGGAGAAAAACAAAAAGTTAATTATTTAATAAATTACAATTTTGAAGTTTGAAAAATTTATAGTAATTTATACGGAGGATTAAACAAATGAACGAATATATAAATTTGACATTAGAAAACATTGACGAGGAGCATATATGTTGTGCAATAGGAGATAAAAAACATCAAGCAGGTGTTAATAGTAAAAAGGAATGGATAAAAAGTAAATTAAAAGATGGTCATATTTTTAGAAAATTAAATGCAAGAGGAAAAATATTTATTGAATATGAGCCAATAGAAACAGCGTGGATTCCTATTAGTGGTAAAAATTATGAATATATTTATTGCTTGTGGGTAGCAGGGAATTTTAAAGGCAAAGGAATTGGAAAAGAATTACTAGAATATGCAATAAACGATTCAAATGAAAAAGGTAAAAGTGGTATATGTACTCTAGTTTCTAAAAAGAAGAAACCTTTTATTGGAGAGAAGAAATTTTTTGAACATTATGGATTTAAAGTTGTAGATACTATTGGAGATTATGAACTATTAGCATTACAATTTGATGATAGCGAAACTCCTAGATTCAATGATAATGCAAGAACTATGAAAATAGATAATCAAAATTTCACTATTTATTATAGCAATGAATGTCCTTATGTAGAATATGAAGTTAATGAATTATCAAATTATGCAAAGGAAAATAATATAAAAGTTAATTTTATAAAAATAGATTCGTTAGAAAAAGCCAAAAATGCACCTTGTATTTTTAATAATTGGGCTAATTTTTATAAAGGCGAATTTATATCTAATATTATATTAAATGCTAATTCATTTGAAAAGTTAATTAAATAACAACTTACAATTTAGTAATTAGTTAGAAAAATAGTAATTTGATAAAATGTTAAAACTCTTTGACAAACTTCCAAAAAACTTATGTAGATATGTTAAATGCTAATAGTATATAATTTTTGTGAAAGGAGAAAAAGAATGAATTTAGGAGATAAAATTTTACAATTAAGAAAGAAAAATGGACTTTCGCAAGAACAATTAGGTGAAAAAGTAGATGTTACAAGACAAACTATTTCTAATTGGGAATTAGGTGAAACAACACCTAATCCAGAGCAATTAAAAAAAATGTCAAAAGCATTTAATGTTAGTGTTGATGAAATCTTGGATAATGATTCAAAGGAGTTTTTAATGAACAAAATAAGTAATACAGAACGACTAGCAGGAATAATAATCAAAATATTAAAAGTAATAGGATTTGTATTCATTGGATATATTATATTTATGATAATTGCAGTGATTGGACTAGGAACTTATACAGTTGCTAAAAAAGATAATGCTAATGTGGAAAGTAGTGCGACAACAATATGTTCTATTGATAATAAAAAGTATCAAATAGAATTTGGAACAAACAATTATTTTAAATGTAATAATTGTTCTAAAAAAATGTCAGATGAAATAAATGAGATTGTAGATTTTAACAATATTGACAATTCAATGATAAATATAGAAAATTATTTTAAAAATAATAATGGAACTTGTGAATAATTACAAATTACAATTTATCGTT
>CAKPTA010000013.1 GCA_934190785.1 uncultured Bacilli bacterium | reverse complement strand
AGCAACAATAGATTTAACATATCCAACATTAACAGTAGGAACACTGGTTACAACAACAAGAAGTATAGTAATACCATTTACAGCAAAAGATAGTGAATCAGGAATAAAGGCAACAACATGTGAATATGGAACAAGTGAAGCATATGGTTCAAGAGGAACAGTAGAAGGTAATGGTTGTGTAATAAGTAATATAAAGGCAGGAACAAAATATTACTATAGAATAACAACGACAAATAATGCAGGACTTGTAACAACAAAAATAGGTAATTCAGAAACAGGTACATTTAATGGAATAACAATAACACCAAGTACAAGTAACTGGACTCAAAGTAAGACAATTACAATAAGTGGCAGTACAGCAGGAGCAGTACTAGAATATAAAATAGTAAGTGGAAGTACAATAAAGAAAGATTGGACAGAGTATAGTGGAGCGATAACAATAAATTGGGAAGCAAACACAAATACGCCAACCTATATACAAGCAAGATTCAATGATGGATATAATACAAGTAAAGAGACAACTTACACAGAAGTAAAAGTCGATGTGACTGCTCCAAACTTAACATTAGGAAATATAACAAAAACAACAAAGAGTATAACAGTACCATATACAGCAAGTGATAGTGAATCAGGAATAAAGACAACAACATGTGAATATGGAACAAGTACTAGTTATGGAGCCAAAGGAACGATAAGTAATAATAGTTGTGTTATGAATAATATAAAAGCAGGAACAACATATTACTATAGGGTTGTGACAACAAATAATGCTGGAGTTACAACAACAAAGACAGGGGATTCAGTATCAGGAACATTTAATGGAATAACAATAACACCAAATACAACAAATTGGCAGGCAAGTAAAACAGTTACAATAAGTGGAACAACAGCAGGAGCTAAGTTAGAGTATCGTATAAGAAAATATAACTTTACAACAAATAGTTATGAAGTAAGTAGTTGGACAGATTATAGTAGTGCATTGACATTAAACTCAATGGCAACAAGTAAATACCCAACGACAGTGTATGCAAGATTTAATGATGGAGTAAACACAAGTGCAGAAGTAACACTTAATGTAACAACAATAGATACAACAGCACCAAACTTAACAGTAGCACTACCAACAGCAACAACAAAGAGTATAACAATACCATTTACAGTAAGTGATAGTGAATCAGGAATAAAGACAACAACATGTGAATATGGAACAAGTACTAGTTATGGAGCAACAGGAACAATAAGTAATAATAGTTGTATAATAAATAATATAAAAGCAGGAACAACATATTATTATAAAATTACAACAATAAATAATGCAGGAACATCTACAATAAAAATAGGAGATTCAGTATCAGGGACATTTAATGGAATAACAATAACACCAAATACAGCTAATTGGTCTTCTAGTAAAACAATATCAGTAAGTGGAACAACAGCTGGAGCAAAGTTAGAGTATCGTATAAGGAAGTATAACTTTACAACAAATAGTTATGAAGTAAGTGGATGGTCAGATTACGCAAATGCTATAACAGTAAATTGGATAGCAACAAGCAAATATCCAACAACAATTACTGCAAGGTTTAATGATGGATATAATACAAGTGCTGAAGCAACTTTAAATATTACAACAAATGATCCAACCGCACCAACATTGACATTGGGAGGTGCCGTAAGCACAACAAGAAAAATCACAGTGCCATTTACTGCAACAGATAATGAATCCGGAATAAAAAGTACTACATGCAAATATAGAAAAGAAGAAGCAAGTGAATATACAAATGCAACAATATCTGGAAATACATGTGTAATTGATAACTTACATGATGCTGATGAAACGTATATAATAAGAATTACTACTACAAATAATGCTGGAGCATCAACTACAGAAGTAACAGTTGCTGATATATTAGATATTGATAGTATAAAGCTTTCAATTACTGAAGCGGCAGCGACATGTTCAAAAACAAAGGCGCTAAAAATTAGTGCTGCAAGTATACCAAGTGGAACTAATTTACAATATAGTATAGGTAATAATGGAACTTGGACAAACATATCCAATGGAGATACTATAACAGTAACAAGTAATACAACAGTGTATGCAAGACTGTATGATGGAATAAACCAAAGTAGTGAAGAATCGTTTACTATAACAACAATAGATACAACAGCACCAACAACTATAGCACCAAGTGCGACATCAACAACAAAGAGTATAACAGTAACAAATAAGCAAACAGATAATTGTGGATTAAATACAGGAACGCTACAATATGGAATAAGTACAAGTGTAAATGGAACATATACATGGCAAAGTAGTAATGTATTCTCAAATCTTTCTAGTGGAACAACATATTATGTTAAGACAAGGGTAAATGATATAGCAGGTAATGGACTTACAGAGTCAGCTGCAACAACGGCAATAACACAATCATTAGGAACATGTAGTATAAGTGTAACAGATGATGGTAAATGGACAATAAGTAAGACAGCAACGATAACAAAGACAGGAAATGGAACACTACAATATAGAATAGTGTCAGGAACAACAGAAAAAGTAGGATGGACAAATTATTCAAGTGCCACAACAATAAATTGGGCGGCAAACGCAACAACTCCAACAGATATTTATTGTAGAGTAACAGATGGAAAAAATACATATACAGGAACGACAAAAAGAATAACAACAATAGACACAACAGCTCCAACTGCAGCAAGTTTCACATATAGTACAACTACAAATAGCATAACTGTAAAAGCAAGTGGAACAGATAGTGAGTCAGGAATAAGTAAATATTGGTTCAGTAAAGATAGTGGAAAAACATGGACAGCAGCACAAACAAGTAATACATATACATTTAGTGGGCTATCAAGTGGAACATATCCAATCATGGTATCAGTCGGAAATGGAACGTATGGAAATGGCTCAACAACAGGATATAAAAATAGTGCAGCAACAAACGTAACATTAGTGCCACTCGGAACATGTAGTGTGGATACACCAAGTCAAAGTGGATGGACACAAAGTAAAACAGTAACTGCTTCGAAAACAGGAAATGGAACGCTACAATATAGAATCGTGTCAGGAACAACAGAAAAAGTAGGATGGACAAATTATTCAAATGCGGTGACAATTAACTGGGAAGCAAATACAACAACGCCAACATATGTATATTGCAGGTTAACAGATGGAACAAATGTAAAAGCAGGAAGTAATACACAAACAATAACAACGATAGATAGAACAAAACCAGCAAAACCAACTGTAAGTTTAAAATTAGGAAATACATCTGGAAGTAGTTATACAAGCGGAACATGGACAAATCAAGATGTATGGCATATAGTTAGTTCAAGTGATTCAGCAAGTGGAGTATCATATTATCAATATTCACATGATGGAAAGACAGGATGGAGTAATGATATATCAACGCTTTCTGGATGGGGAGCAAGTTATACAAATGGAAAGAACCAATTATCATATCGAATAAGTTGGAGTGGATCATGGAATTTCTATGTAAGAGCAGTAGATACTGCTGGAAACATAAGTGACAATAGTGATGTATTTACAGTAAGAATAGATAATTCAGCTCCAAATGTACCAACATCGACAGTAAGACAAAATAACTCATCAGGAACAGTAATAAGTGATGCTACAACCGATAAGTGGCATAATACAGTAATGTGGTGGGGAAGCTTTAGTGCAACAGATAATGGTCCAGCAGGAGTAAATAGATATGAATTTTCAACAAATTGTACAGGTAGTGTAAGTGGAACATTATCAACAAATGGATATACATATGGTTCAGGAACAAATTATAAATTCTGTATAAGAGCAGTAGATAATACAGGAAATGTTAGTAAATGGAGTAGTGCATATTATTTCAAAGTAGATACAGTATCGCCAACAACAACAGCGCCTGGAGCTACATCAACAACAAATGGTATAACAGTAACAAATAAACAAACAGATGCATTAAGTGGAATAGCGTCATTACAATATGGAATAAGTACAAATAATTCATCATATACATGGCAAAATAGCAATGTATTCTCAAATCTTTCTAGTGGAACAACATACTATGTTAAGACAAGAGCTAAAGATAATGCTGGTAATGGATATACTGAATCAGCAGTTACGACAATTAGAACACAAAATCCAATATCAGTAAGTATTAGTAAAATTTCTAATGGAAATTGTTATAATGGATGGTGTGATTCTACAACTGTTTATTTCTCGTCTACTGGTACTGTCAAATATTATTATGTAAAGTCCACAGTATCTGGTGGGTCAGCAACATATGGCTTTGCTGATGCAACATGTGGAAGTGGTAATTCACCAGGTACATGTACAAGTACTAGAACAGACGAGTTAACAGCTAATGTATGGTATAGATTTACATCAAATCCTAATGGTATATATATATATGGTGTTACTAAAACAACTACTTCAAATTTGTATGTCGTTGCAAGCGATGGGGAAACTTCAGCTTCAACAACTGCTACTATATCAAAATTGGATAGTACTCGTCCTGATGTAGTAGTATCAGATATAAATCCTGATACAGATAGCATTAGACTTCAAACTTATATTACTCAAGACTATAGTGGCGTTGGTAGTGTAACATGTAATTACTCAACTACTAATGGTAAATATAATTTATCTGCTACAAGTGTTAGTGCTAATGGATGTACTATGACAGGATTAGCTTCAAATACAACATACTATTATAAAATATGTGCATATAATAAAGTTTCGTCGGCTTCTAACTGTGTAACAGGAAATGCAAAAACTGCAGCATCAGTTAATATAATTTATAATTCACTTAGCGATTTTTCTTACTACAATGCCACATCTGGAACATATTATCTTGATTTAGTACCTAGTTCTTCAAATAAAAACTCTGATAGTGGTTGGGGTAGAAGTGAAATAGCATCAGCTGGAATTAATTATGAGGCTTTAGTTCCATATTATCCTGATTATTCTAGTGAGACACTTTCGTGGGGATATGAATATACTGATTATTGGTCATTTAACATTCCTGATAGAGGAGCTAAAGAATATTTTATGTCATTTGCCTATGATAATAGATATCAACATGTATATTATACAATGAGTTGTGATGGTTCAAATAGTATACGAGTTAATCCAAATGAATCAGGACGAAGAACATTTGTATTTTCTACTCCTGGAGTAAAAAATTGTAGTTTATATTATCATGCATATGATAGTGATACAGGTTCATACGGATTTAGTGATTTCAAATTATATAAATAATAAGAAAGGAAATAAAATATGAAGAAACAAATAAAAGGTTTACTTGCATTGTTACTAGTGGCTACACTAGTAACAGGATGCGGGTGTACAAAGAAAGATAACAAAAAAAATAATACAAAAGATGATGTAAAAGTAAATACAGAAGAGAATGTAATAAAAGATCAAACATTTGAAGGATTAACATTTACAAATACATCATTAACAACAACAAATGGTGTATCAACATTAATTACAGAAGTAAGTAATTCAACAGGATCAGATTATACATTAGAAGAATTTACAATTACAATAAAAAATAAAGATGGAGAAGTGATTACAACTATTCCAGGGTATGTTGGAGATGTAATTAAGAATGGTGAAACAAGAACAATTAATAGTTCAATAGATATTGATCTATCAAATGCTTCTTCAATCGAGTATTCTGTAAAGAAATAAGTAAAAAAATCAAGGATTTCCTTGATTTTTTTATATTATTTTTTTAAATGATGTTGGATTGTTAGTTTTAAATATCATTTCTTTATTAGTAATAGGATTTATAATGACTAATTTATTGGCGTGTAGGGCAAGTCTGCCAATTGGATTTATTGTTGATGAATATTTTTTATCACCGATAATTGGATGATGTAGGTATTCCATTGTTGCTCTTATTTGGTTTTTTCTTCCTGTTTTTATTTCTATATCTAGTAGGCTGTATTTATTATTTTCTTTTATAACTTTGTATTTTGTAATTGCTTCTATTCCATCTTTTGCAACGTATGTTTTTAGATTTTTATTTTCTTTTAGGTTGAGTTTAATTGTTTGTTCTTTTTTATCTAAGTTTCCTTCTATAATAGCAGTATATCCGCGATATTTTACGATGTTATTCCAGTTTTCTTGATATAGTTTTTTTACTTTTTCGCTTCTTGCAAACATAATAATACCTGATGTATCTCTATCTAGTCTATGAATAATAAAGATTTTGTTTTTAGGATTTATATGTTTTACATAATTACTCATATATGCATATAGAGTATTCTCTTTTTCTTTTTCTGTTGAAATAGTTAGAATGCCAGAACTTTTATTTACAACAATAATGTCTTTATCTTCATATATAATTTGAATGTTATTATTTATTTTTTTGTGGGCGTATTTTCTTAATTCAATACTATCTCCTTTATGTAGTGTATAGTTATATTTACTTATATTTTTATTGTTTATGTAGATTAGTTTATTTGTTAAATATGTTTTTGCTTTTTTTCTATTTGGTTCTATGTATTTTAAAATGTATTCTAAAAGGGTACTATCTTCTTTTACTATCATATTATCACCTATATGTATCATACACTAATTGACTTTAAAAATAAAGTAATTATAGTGATGGATTTTCAATACCTGAGATAATGCTGTACTGTTCTCCTGATGTTTCTATTACTACATATAAAACTATTATTGTAGCAAGAAGGGATAATTCTGATGCATACATTTGAAGGTCAAAAGGCCATATTTTTTTCTTTTCTTTTTTTGCTATATCTCTATTTTGGTAACTTATATAGAGAAATGTTAAAGTTAATCCAACGATGAATATTCTATTGAAAATAGATAAGTTTTTAGCTTGATTATTAGTAAATATGCTTTTCTTTTTTTTTGTTATTTGTTTGTCATTAATGGTAAGTGATATGGATATTATTAAGCTTACAATATAAAGTATAGTAGCAATAAGTTGTATGTCTAATAATTTTACTTCTTTTTCTTTATCCATAAATCACCTACTATATATTTATTTGTCTTTTTTTATTTCTTTTCTTAAAAGTTCAATTTCTTTTAATTCACTTATGGTTACAAAGGTAAAACCTTGATGTTTTAGTTCAGGAACTATTTTAAGTAGGGCATTATATGTTCTCTCATGTGTATCATGCATTAAAATAATATCTCCATCTTTAACTTTAGATGTTGCTCTAGATACAATTTTATCAACTGATTTATATTTCCAATCCATGGTATCTACGGTCCATAGTACTATATTTAAGTTAACATTTTTTCGCATTGTATTATTAATAGAACCGTATGTAGGTCTAAATGATACAGGTGTATAACCAGTGTTTTCTTCGATAATAGCTTGTGTTTTTTCTATCTGCAGTAGCATTTCTTCAATACTTAGTTTTGTTAACCATTTATGATTATAGGAATGGTTTCCGATTTCATTACCATATTTTAGAGCCTTATTTATAGTATCTTTATAAATTGATACTTTATTTCCAAGTATAAAGAAGGTGGCTCTTGCATTTTCTTTATTCAAATATTCTATTATGTCATTTGTATATGTACTTGGTCCATCATCAAATGTTATGGCAATAACTTTTTCTTTTGGATCGATAACATATTTTTTTGTTTCAACATTTTGTTTGCTCACTTCATTTGTATCTTTTTTAATATTAATTTTTGTTTTTATTTTTGATAAGGGAATAGTAACTTCAATTATATTGCAGTATGAAGAAGTAACGTATGCGGGATTAAAGTATATAGATATATTAGTATCGTCAAATGTGTATAGTGGGTAGGATTCATATGATGAAGTTATTTTACCTTTAATTTCATCTAATAAAATACATTTATTGTAATTTTTTATTATTTCATTTGTTACAAGAGATGCGAATTTTTCCATTTCATTTTCATCAATTATATTTTTAATAGTTATAATATTTTTTTCTTTTATATCATATACATATGTTTTTAGTTCATTTATAGGGTGAGCTAGATTAGAATTATTTATAAATATATGAATACAAATATTTATATATCGTTCATTTACAATATCATAAGTATAGTCTATATTTAATTCTGATGAGTCATCTTCATCTGTTTCATATTCTTTTATGAATTTATGATGTATTTCATTTATATCTTCTTTTAGCTTATTATCTAAATTTTTATATCCTGTTATGGGGTAGTTTATACCAATGACAAAATTTTTGTTTTCTTCAATAATTGTATTAATTTTATCTTTAACTGTATCTTTTTTTGTACATCCAACAGTTAATAATAAAATAAGTAGATATTTTATTATTTTTTTCAATTTGATCACCTATATAAATATATTCAATTTTATAAAAATAATAATTTATAGTTTCTTTTAGTAGTGATGTATTTTTTATTTTCATATAACAAAGTAGGTGGTAAGAATGAGTAGTATTTTAAATTTTATTGTTACATATTGGATTGGAATAGGTTTTGGAATTATTGTAAGTTTTATTACATATTTATACAAGATTTTAGTTAGATATAAAAAAGTAATAGCGTCTGTTCATAATGGTGTTAGGAGTTTACTTAAGGGTGAAATTATTAGAAAGTATTATGAATATAAACAAACAGGAACTATTTCAATTTATGAAAAGCAAGTTATTGAAGAATTATATACTGAATATGCCAATTTAGGAGGGAATGGTATAGTAAAAAAGTTGTGTGATGAACTTAGAGAGTTTCCTGTTTCTAATTCTGTGGGAGGTGATTAGTTGGATAATTTTTTTTCAGATTTACTTATTAAGCTTCTTTTAGTAAGTATGGTATATAGTGTTATTTTAATGGCTTTAATTCAAAAGATTAAAACATCATCATTTGTGAAAAAATCTTGGCAAGTATGGGTATTAAATTTAATATGTTCTTTTGTAATCGGAATTCCTTTTGGCACAACATTTTATAATCTTACCATAAAGGATGGAATTTGGGTAGGTTTATTTAGTTTTATTGGTGCATCTTCTATTTATCAAACTTTAAAGAAACAAAATTTAATTAATTATACACCTACATCTTTATCTGACAAAGTTATTCTTGATAAAGATAAGGAAATTGTGAGGGATATAAAATGATGTATTTAGGCAGTAATAGGGTTGTTACAAATAGTTTCTCTAGTCATAAAACAGCAGAAGATTATGCGGGGAATCATTTATCTAATGTTGTTATGTATGGTAAGGGTAAGGTCGTTAGGATAATTGATAAATTTGTATCACATGAGGATAGTATAAATTATAATACTTTTTTAAAAAATGAATCAGCATGGAGAGATGGAAATTATTATAATTGTATTTCAATTACTGGTAAAAGTGTTAGAATGAAATATGATGAATTAGGTGGAAATCAAGTTTTTATAGAAACATATGATGGTGATAAAAAGCTTCAATTTTGTTTTGCTCACCTTGATTCTATTTTAGTTAAAGTAGGTGATATAGTTGACGCTAATGTAGTAATTGGTCGTCAAGGAAATACAGGACTTGTTCTTTCTAGTAAAAATACAAGTGATACGACTTATGGTAGTCATGTTCATTTAGAAATTTTAGATAGAAATGGAAATTATATTGATCCTAGAAAGTATGCTTCTGGGGAAGTTCTTACTACCTATTTAGAACAAAGTAATATAATTGATAATACAAAAGAACAAATTCATATTTTAGTAGATAAAATAAACATAAGAGCAAAAGCAACGGTTTTATCTGATGATATTGGAGATGTTTATTTTAACGAAGTTTATACGGTATTAGATAGTACTGATGATGGTATTTATACTTGGTATCATATTGAAACATCTCTTGGACTTCAAGGTTATGTAGCTTCAAAGCATAATTCTAACTGGGTAGAATTATATAGTTTGAAATATCCTGATAATAATAATGATGTAACAGAAGATGATAGGTTTAAATTAATTTTTACATGTCCTGGTGATGATACTTATTATATTAAATTAAAAAAAGGTGAAAAGTTATATATAGAAGAGTTAGAAGATACTAAGTAATATATTTTGAAGTTGAAAAGCTAGTAATGTGTGTAATTTATCTATGAAAAATTGGTTAATAATGTTATAAAGTATTGATTTAACATAGGAAATATGGTATTCTTTAAGTGTAAGCAACGTAGCTTAACATTATAGGAGGTAAATTACATGTCAAAAAGCGATTTAGTAAGTTTTATGGCTGAAGAAGCTGGATTAACAAAGGCAGATGCTACTAGAGCATTAGATGCAATGATGAAAGGTATCGTAAAAGGATTAAAAGAATCTGAAAAAGTAACTATTACTGGATTCTGTACTTTTACAGCTAAACACAAAGATGCTTCTACTGGACGTAATCCAAGAACTGGAGAAGCTGTTACTATCCCTGCAAGAGTAGTTGTTACAGTTAAACCAGGTTCAAAATTAAAAGAAGAATTAAACTAAAAGGCGTTTGCCTTTTTTTCTTTAAGGAGTAATTTTATGTATGAAGTTGCGATTGAAATTTTATGTATGTTAGAAAATAATTTTTACAGTGCTTATATTATTGGTGGTTATCCAAGGGATAAATATTTGGGTATATTTTCAACTGATATTGATATATGTACAAATGCTAGGCCTATGGAAGTTATCAAAATATTTTCAAACTCAGATATATCTAATATTAAATATGGGTGTGTAATTGTAAATTTTAAAGGTTATAAGTTTAGTGTAACTACTTTTAGGCGTGAATATGAGTATTTATGTAATCGTTCTTTGATTCACTTTGATTATGTAGATACACTTTCTGAAGATTTAATTAGAAGAGATTTTATAATGAATACACTTGCGATTGATAAAGATGGTAATTATGTTGATTTATATGGTGCAAAGAAAGATATTGATAGTAAAATTATTAGATGTGTAGGGGATAGTTTTCTTAAATTAAATGAAGACTATTTACGAATTCTTAGAGCTATTAGGTTTGCAACAATTCTTAATTTTAAAATTTCTTTAGATTTAGATAAAGCAATATATGATAATAGTTATAAAGTTAAAAATCTTTCTAATTTTAGAAAAAAAGTTGAACTTGACAAGATTTTTAAATCAAAAAATGTTATGCATGGTATTAATTTACTTAAACATTATAACTTAGATAAGGTTTTAAATTTGAATTTAAGTCATGTTAAATATTGTGAAAATTATCTTGGTATATGGGCTCAAGTTCTTATAAATTTTGATTTTCCTTTTACACGAGCTGAAACTAAAAGTATTAATGCTATAAGATTTTTACTTACTAAAGATAATCCTTTAGAATATTTAGATAAATATTCACTTGATATGTGTTTGTTAGCATCAAAAATAAAAGAGAATAACTAATGTTTTATGTAATAAAAGATATACTTTTTATTTAAAAAAATGTATAATAAGGGCGGTGATTGACATGATGGATAAATTAATACAAGTAATGAAAGATAATTTCTTAGTTCCTAAGTTACTTTTATGTACATATAAAAAACTTAATATTGATGAAAAAGCTTTAGTTGTTTTAATATATATAATGAATGATAAAACTTTAAAGTTTAATCCAAAACAAATTAGCTCTGACTTGTCTTTATCAATGCCAGAGGTACTTTCTATTGTTGATACTTTAAGTACTAATGGACTTATAGCAATTGAATTAAAAAAAATAGGTGATATAAGAGAGGAATTTATAAATTTAGATAACTTATATACTAAACTTGCTTATTTTGTTGTAAATGAAGAGTCTGAAGCAAAGGAAGAGAAGAGTTCTAATATATATGATAATTTTGAACAAGAATTTGGAAGACCATTATCTCCAATTGAATATGAGCTTATAAATGGATGGCTTGATGCTGAATTTAAGGAAGAGGTTATTATTCTTGCATTAAAAGAAGCAGTTTTTAATGGTGTAACTAATCTTAGATATATTGATAAAATTTTATATGAATGGAAGAAGAAAGGATTAAATAGTAAAGAGGCTGTTTTACAAAGTAAAAGAGAACCTGAAATAAAAAAGCAACCTCGTAAAGAACTATTTGATTATGACTGGTTAAATGATTCCGAATAATTTTTATAGTAAATTAGATAATTTAATCCCAAATCCTGTATGTGAGCTTAATTATTCTTCTGATTATGAACTCCTTATTGCAGTAATGTTGAGTGCACAAACAACGGATAAAAGGGTTAATGAGGTAACCGCTATACTTTTTTCTAAATATCCTACTATTTCAGCACTTGCTTTTGCTGATACTGATGATATAAAGAATATTATTCGACCTTTAGGTACATATTCTAAAAAAGCTTCAAATGTTGTTTCAATAGCTAAATGTCTATTAAATGATTATAATGGTGTTGTTCCTAATAATAGAGCTTATTTGGAAAGTCTTCCTGGGGTTGGAAGAAAAACGACAAATGTTGTTTTGAGTATTTTATATGATGTTCCTTGTATTGCTGTTGATACGCATGTAGCTAGGGTAAGTATTAGACTTGGGCTTGCTAAAGAAGGGGATGATGTTTTAACAATTGAAAAAAAACTTATGAAAAAGTTGGATAGAAGTCGTTTAAATAGGTTGCATCATCAACTTCTTCTTTTTGGTAGATATTATTGTAAAGCTAGAAATCCTATTTGTGATACATGTCCATTTAGTGATATATGTATAAAAGATAATAAAAAATAAAGTCAAGCATTTGCTTGACTTTTTATTGTACTTTAGTAGCTGTTACAATTACAGAACGTGTTAATACTTTAACATTACCATCGTATTCAATTGTATAGTTTATAGTATATGTTTTAACACTTGAAGTATCAATTGTCGAAACTTCTTTTCCAGCTATAGAATCTGTTATAACTTTACTTTGTAGTTTAGCTTTACTAGTAACATCTGTAGATCCAGACATTACTTTGTATCCAGGATCGGTAAATGAGCTACCAACTTCAACTGTAATACTATTGCCACCATTAAGAGTGAATGTGGCATCTTCTGGAAGTTCTACTGTTACTTCATTACCACTACTCATATTTCCTTCATAATTTTGATATGCAGTTTTAATTACATATTTATGTTTTCCACCAGTTGCTATATCTATTTTAGCACTATTAGTAGATACTGTATTTATAAGTTTCAATTGTCCACTTGTATTTTCATATATCTTATAAACAATATCTCCCCAACTGTTATCAGCATCATTTTGTTTAGAAACTGCTGTCCATGATAAGTTAGCAGTCTTACCAGATAATGTTCCTTTTAGATTTGTAACATTTTCAAGTTGAATATATTTTGTAGATACTTCTGTAGGCTCATATCCTTTTTTAAATAATTCTGTTGAACGTAAATAGCTTGGTGTTTGGTCACTTGCTAATTTAATTGGGTCTGTGTATTTTTCAATTTCAACTTCAACAACGCCATCAGGTTTGTTAAAATTACTACCTTGTTTAAATATTCCTCTAGCAACTGCTTGGAATAATTTTCTGTGTTGAATTGTATTAACTGTACTAATATGTTCTGGATTCTTCTTTACTTCTTTATATCCATACCATACAGATATTGCATAGTCTGGTGATGTACCATTAACCCATAAATCATTAACAGCATCACTACGTAAGTTTTTAGCAGTTTTAGTTGCTGTATCAAAGTTTGATGTACCTGTTTTAGCTCCATATATAGCTCCACCAATGTTATATTGATTTCCAAGACCATATTTAGCTGAATCTTGTAATAAACTTGTCATCATGTATGCTGTTTCAGTACTCATTGCTTTTGTTTTATTGATAGTTGTTTCAACTGTTTCTCCTGAATCTCTATAAACGATTTTAGTATAACTATATGGAGAAGTGTAAACACCTTCATTTGCGAATGCTGCATAGGCAGCCGCCATAGTTAATGGAGACTCTCCAGTATATCCTCCAATTGCATGTGCTTCATGTAAAATACCATTAGATGCTACTTCTGGATGTAATCCTAGGTTTAGTGCCATTGTTTTAATATTAGCATTTTTATTTTGTTGGAAAGCTTTTAGTGCTGGTATATTTCTTGATTGTGCTAATGCTTCACGCATTGTCATATTACCTTTATATTGCCCGTCCCAGTTACTAATTGATGTTCCATCTGAATATGTATATGGTTCATCAACAAATAGTTTACCAGTGGACCAATTTTCATATTCAATACCAGTCGCATAATCATAGATTGGCTTTGATGTAGAACCAATTTGTTTATTTGTTTGAACGGCAAAATTGTATGATCCTTCACCAGTTCTATGATTAGGTCTTATTCCTCCAATGGCCATAACTCCACCTGTTTTGACATCAACAACTGCAATTCCTGCGTCAACATCATCATTTTCCCATGTAAATAATTCTCCTGACATAACTTTAGAAACATATTCTTGTGCATCAGGATCCATTGTTGTATAGATTTCCATTGGCACTGTGTATGGATCTTTTTCTGTATTTAGACGAACTTCACGGACAACAGTGTCTACAAAGTCGTCATATTTATTTGTTGAAGAGCTTGAATCAGTATTTGTATTTTTTACAAGCAATTTATCAACAGTAAGTTTACTTGCTTCTTCTCTTTGTTCTTTTGTTATGTATCCATGTCTTTCCATTAGATATAAAACAGTGTTACGTCTTTTTTCTGCTTTTTCAGGATACATTGTTGGATCATATCCTCCAGGTGATTGGAATAAACCAGCTATCATAGCTGCCTCAGCAAGATTAATATCTTTAGCTGATTTTCCAAAATATGTTTGACATGCTTGTTCAACTCCCCAAGCACCACCACCTAGATATGGGTAATTCACATAAAATTCAAGGATTTCTTGTTTTGTATATTCTTTTTCAATCTGGAATATTGCCATATAAATATCTGTGAATTTTCTTACGATACTTATTTTTTTTGATGTGTATGCATTTTTTGAAAGTTGCATTGTAAGTGTTGAGGCACCACCACCATCATGTCCTAATAAGGCTTGAAAACTTGCTTTCATGAAACGAGGTAAGTCAAATCCATTATGTTGGAAGAATCTTGAATCTTCTGTTGCAATAATAGCGTTAACTAATACTTCAGGAAGCTCATCATAAGTGATATTTTCTCTTTTTTCAACACCTAATTTTTTAAATACTTTTCCATTTTTATCATATAAAACAGTTGATTCTTGCTGATATAATGCTTTAGGATTAAAGTGAGGTGAGTTAGCTACAACATATCCCCAGAATATTCCAAATAAAACAATACCTGCAATAAAAAGTGATAAAAGAACTGTTATAATTATTTTTATTGTTTTTTTCTTTTTATTAGTATTTTTTTCTTTTGGTTGCTTTTTCTTTATTAATTCATTATTTATTTTATTTTGTACTTCTTTTTTGATATGTTCCATAGTAGGTTTCTCCTTTCCTTTAAATTTATTTACTAAGACTGGATATAAAAATACAATAGCGTCAAGTAATCCTATAATAAGAAATGATTTTATAAAACCAATTCCAAAACAACCTACAATAAACGCTATTATACTCACAAATATAATTGTTACACTTTCTTTATTTCCCTTTATAAATTCTTTCATATTAATCTCCTTTAAAATATATTTTATCGATAATATTTAAGTAATCGATACGTGGATTTATTTTAAACTTAATCAAATATCCTTCTTTTTCAAAATATTCAAGAGGAATAGTTTTCTTTACATAATTATCTAGAAAGAAAAACAGTTTTTCGGCTGATAAAAAGAATATTTTATCAAATTTACTGAAATATACTAGTAAAAATCCAATCCCTCCATGATAAACTATTCTCTTTAAATGGTCTATTTGATGTTCATGAATGTTTCTAAGTGGAAAATATTCAAGCTTTGTTTCTTTTGCCTCAAAGTCTATATATTTTCCTTTGTATATACCATTATAATCAGTTGTTGATGGTGTTTTGAAATATGCCTCTTTTATAATAGCGTCTCTCCTTGAATGAAAGTCTACTTTAGTAACTGTTATTGGAGTAGGCTTTTTATAAATTATAGCAATATTGTTATTTAAATAATATGAATTTGTTTCATTAATTTCATTTTCAAATAACATTCCACGATTTCCATAGTTTATTGTTTTACTTTTACATTTTGCTATTCCAGATGGATATTTCATTTGCTTCACCAATGGTATTATACTATATTTTGTATATTTTTTCCACTATAAAGTATATAAATGAATAAATTGTCATTTTTCATTTATATACTTCTATTTTTTTCTAGTTTTGTCGATATTGTTATATCTTGTTATTAATTGTGTTAAAGTCATCTTGTGAGGTGATAGAGTGGAACTTTATAATCATATAAATTTTATATTTGATGAAATGATGGAAGATGTAAAATATATAAAAAGAACTACTTTTATAAATAAATTAAAAGGGTAGTTCTTTTTTTTGATACACATTGACAAAATTCTATTTATTTGAGAAAATATATGTGGTATGAGAGGTGAGGCTTTATGTATCAGGATCGAATTTTACTTACAGGTAAAGATATACTTGAGAAAGAATTTAAAGTAGATACTAGAGGTTATAGACCACAAGAAGTTGATAAGTTTTTGGATATTGTTATTCGTGATTATGAAGAATTTTATACGATTATTAAAGAAATTGAAAATGAAAAAAAAGATTTAATTGAAGACAATATTAAACTTAAACAAGAAATTAGAAACTTAAGAACAAAACTTTCTGTGTTACAAGATGAATCTGGTAATTCAGGTGTATCAAATGCTGATTTACTTCGCAGACTTTCAAATTTAGAAAAAATTATATATGGAAAAGAATAATACTTGGGCAAACGCTGCATTCTTTGTAATGTAGAGGAAAGTCCATGCTCACATAATCTGTGATGATTATAGTGTTCGTGCATAGGGAATAAATAACCTATGGTAAGTTTTACTTAACGGCTCCGATGTAACCTAAGTCTTTGATATGGTTATAGTAGGTATAAAAGTGCCATAGTGACGATGAATCTGGAAACGGAGAAAATGGAACGGGTAAACCCCACGAGTGAGAAACCCAAATTTTGGTAGGGGAACCTAATAAGAGGGAAAGATAACTTCTTATGGGACTTGATAATTCAGGTAGATAAATGTTTGCCACCTATTTTTAGGTACAGAACATGGCTTATAAAGTATTATTTTTTTTATATATTAAGAGGAGGCAATATGAAAGAAATTGGAGCAGCACTTAAGGAAGCTCGTGAAGATATGGGTGTTTCACTTGAAGAAGCAGCCGCCGATTTAAAACTTCGTGTTACACAACTTGAAAATATTGAAGCAGGTAACTTAGATGCATTTAAAGATGTATTTTATCTTAAATATTTCATTCGTGACTATGCTAAATATTTAGGACTAAATTATGATGACATGATAGATGAATTTAATGAGTATTTATTTGACTATACTTCAAAAATATCAATTGATGATATTCGTAAAGCAAAGAAAAAGTTAAACAAAAAAAAGAAAAAAACAGAAGAAAAAAAACGTATAGCATCTCCTTATACTTTAGATAGACATTCTAAAAGTAGGTTAACACCGATTATTTTTTATCTTATTATAGCAATTATTGTTTTTGTTATAAGTTATTTTATTTTTTCATCTATGGATAAAGATTCTAATAGAGAAGATGCAGTAGCTTACTTTACTATTGATTAGGAGGAATTATGAATTTACCAAATAAAATTACAATGAGTCGCATTGTACTATCTTTAATTATAATAATATTTTTATTATTTCCATTTGATGCAGCAGGTGTTAGTTTACCTAAAATATTTGTTAATGAATCAATTGTAATTGATATTAAATATATTGTTGCTGGTGTTCTATTTGTTGTAGCATCACTAACTGATTTTGTTGATGGGCATATTGCACGTAAATATAATATGGTTACTGATTTTGGAAAAATGCTTGATGCAATAGCAGATAAAGTTTTAGTAAATGCTATTTTAATTATTTTAGCGTCTACTGGATTTATTTCAGCTATTATACCTGTTATTATAGTTGTACGTGATATTGTTGTTGATACTATTAAAATGGTTGCTGGAAATAAGGGTAGAGTTGTTGCTGCGATATATACTGGTAAAATCAAAACAGCTTGTATGATGGTTGGAATTACTTTAACATTATTTTATAATCTACCATTTGAATTATGGAATATTCGTGTTTCAGATGCATTATTAATTATTGCAGCTGTATTATCAGTTGTATCAGCTATACAATATTTTGATATGAATAAAGATTTGATTATTGATAATCAAAATAATTAGAAATGAGTTTAGCTCATTTTTTTAATATATATAAGGAAGAATTATTTATTTAGGGTATAATATATATGTCAACATATTAAATTTATTAAAACGAACAAATGTTTGATTTTTGTATTGACAAGAAAAATTAAGTAGTATATAATTAATATGTAATATGTTAGGAGGAATAAAATGGTGAAGTCATCATCAGATAAAACATTAGATCAAGTTTTAGCAGATATTGAAAAACAATTTGGTAAAGGTTCTGTTATGAAACTTGGTGATCATGAGCATAAAGAAATAGATGTTATACCAAGTGGTTCTTTGTCACTTGATATAGCACTTGGAATAGGTGGATATCCAAAAGGAAGAATTGTAGAAATATATGGTCCTGAATCAAGTGGTAAAACAACATTTGCGTTGCATGCGATTGCGGAAGCACAAAAATTAGGTGGAAGGGTAGCTTTTATTGATGCTGAACATTCACTTGATCCTCAATATGCTTCAAAATTAGGTGTTAATATTGATGAATTATTATTATCACAACCAGATAATGGTGAACAAGCACTTGAAATTTGTGAAGCGCTTGTTCGTAGTGGGGCTATTAGTGTAATTGTAATAGATTCAGTTGCAGCTTTGGTACCACAAGCTGAAATTGAAGGTGAAATGGGAGATTCTCATGTTGGTCTTCAAGCAAGACTTATGAGCCAAGCTCTTCGTAAACTTTCTGGTGTAATTAGTAAGACTAATACAATTGCTATTTTTATTAATCAATTACGTGAAAAAGTTGGGGTTATGTTTGGTAATCCTGAAACAACACCAGGTGGTAGAGCACTTAAGTTTTATTCATCAGTTCGTTTAGAGATTAGACGTTCTGAGCAAATTAAAATGGGAACTGATATAGTTGGTAATAAAACAAATATCAAAGTTGTTAAAAATAAAATGGCTCCACCTTTTAAAAATTGTGTAGTTGATATTATGTATGGTGAAGGTGTATCTAGAGAAGGTGAGCTTGTTGATCTTGCAAGTGATGCTGGTATTTTAGAAAAATCAGGTTCTTGGTATGCTTATAATGGTGAAAAACTTGGTCAAGGAAAAGAAAATGTAAAAGAAATGTTAAAAAATAATAAAGCTTTAACAGAAGAATTAGAACAAAAAGTTCGTGAATTTTATGATATTGGTATAAGTAAAAAAGCTTCTGAATAATATTAAAACTTACTTTGGTAAGTTTTTTCTTTGAATAAAAATTGCTTGACTTATACTTTAATTAACCTTACAATGGTATTAGGATAATTATAGATATTTTCCTATTTTATATAGAATGGAGGTTGTTTATGCTAGACATTATTTTCTCCATTTTACTAGTTTTAATTGGAATCTTTATTGGGATTGTTATAATATTTGTTGCAAGTCATATTAAGAAAAATAGTGCAACTAAAAAGGCTGATGATATTATTAATAATGCAAAAGATGAAGCCGAAAAAATAAAAAGGGATAGTGTTCTTGAAGCAAAAGAAGAAGCTTATAAAATAAAAGCTGATGCAGAGAAGTTGCTTAGAGAATCAAAAGCCGAAATAAAAGTATCTGAAGATAGATTGCTTACTAGAGAAAGTAACATTGATAGACGTGATTTGATGTTACAAAATAGAGAGCAATTACTAGATGATAAAGAAAATAATATTCTTTTAAAGCAAAAAGAAATTCAAGAAGAACAAGTAAAAGTAGAGGATTTAAAGAAAAAACAAATGGAAGAACTTGAGTCTATATCAGGTTTTTCACGTGAAGAAGCAAAGGATGCTGTTTTGAGTCGTGTTCAAGATATGATGGATGTTGAAATTAATGCTTATATTAAAGATAGAGAAGCTGAAGCTAAACTAGAAGCTGATAAAAAAGCTAAATCTTTGGTTGTATCTTGTATGCAACGTTATGCTGCTGATGTTGCAAGTGAACAAACGGTTACTGTTGTTAATTTACCTAATGATGAGATGAAAGGTCGTATTATTGGACGTGAAGGTAGAAATATTAGAACAATTGAAGCTGTTACAGGGGTTGATTTAATTATTGATGATACACCTGAAGCCATAGTTTTATCTTCGTTTGATCCTTTAAGACGTGAAATTGCAAAAGTAACAATAGAAACACTTATTAAAGATGGTCGTATTCATCCTACTCGTATTGAGGAACTTTATGATAAAGTATCGTCTGACATGAATATTCAAATTAGAGAGTATGGTGAAGCTGCTATTTTTGATTTAGGCATCACTAAAGTTGATCCTGAATTAGTTGAGTTAATTGGTAAACTACATTTTAGGACTAGTTATGGTCAAAATGTTTTAAAACATTCAATTGAAGTTGCAGCTTTAACTGGATTATTAGCAGCTGAACTTGGTGAAAATGTCATCTTAGCAAGAAGAGCAGGACTTTTACATGACATTGGAAAAGCCATTGATCATGAAGTAGAAGGTAGTCATGTTACAATTGGTGCGGATATAGCTAGAAGATTTAAAGAGCATGATGTCGTTATTAACGCTATTGAATCACATCATGGTGATCATGACGCTACAAGTGTTATTGCTGTTTTAGTTGCTGTTGCAGATGCTTTATCTGCTTCTAGACCTGGTGCTCGTAATGATTCACTTGAAAATTATATTAAACGTTTACAAGACTTAGAGAGTGTCGCTAATGATATAGCAGGAGTTGAAAAAACTTTTGCAGTACAAGCAGGAAGAGAATTACGTGTTATTGTAAAACCAGAAGAAGTTGATGATGTAACAAGTTATAAAATAGCTCGTGATATAAAGAATAAAATTGAAAGTGAAATGCAATATCCTGGTACAATAAAAATTACTGTTATCAGAGAAACACGTGCGGTTGAAGAAGCAAAGTAAAAGACGAAAGTCTTTTATTTTAATTGGAGGAATTATGAACAAAAAATATATTATTTTAGAAATCATTCCAACATCAAGTAATCCAAAATTTGGTGATGTTGTTCAATTATCAGCTCTTAAAATTGATAATTTAAAACTTATTGATCGTTTTGATTATCGTCTTGTTGAAGATAATATTCCATTTAGTGAGATGAGAGAAATGATTAGTTATGATAAAGATAAGTTTGAATATAGAAGCTCTACATCTGAAATCATGCATGAATTTAAGGAATGGATAGAAGATTTTCAATTGTTAATTTTAGATAATTCATATACTAGAGCTTATTTAGATGATTTTCCAAATGAAAAAAAAGATATAAGCTCATATTTTGATATGACTTATAATGATGAAATAATTGATGATATTATTGAAAAATATAATTTAGAACCATCAAATTACATTGTTGATTTATTATATGAAGCTTTAATATATGAAAGTAATAATAAAAGAAATGCTTAAGCATTTCTTTTTGCATATTATCTATAGTATGGACCATAATATGGATATGGATAGTAGTAATAATTATTATAGTATGGTCTTCCCCCATAATTTGGACCATAGAATAGAGGTGCTGCAAGACCACCTGTTATTCCGCCTAATATAAATGGTCCTAAAAAGCCACCAGCAAAACGATTTCCTCCCATTTGGTTAGGTTGATATGAGTTTTGTATAGGCATATTTTGATAATTATACATATTACTTCCCCTTTCATAAGTATAGTATGTATTAATATAGAAAGAGTGATTTAATGGATAATAAAATAGAAAAGTTAAGTGATACTGTAGTATCATATTCTCTTAAAGTAAAAGAAAATGATAGAGTTTTGATTACTAGTTATTCTAATCATACAAAACCTCTTATTTTTTCTTTGATAGATAAAATTATAAGTGTTAAAGGAATTCCTGTTGTTCGGATTCTTGATAGTGATGTTGAAGTATATCTTTTAAAGAGGACACTAAATAATAAATTAGAGTTAATTGAAAAACAAGCAATGTTTGATGTTGATAATTTTGATTGCTTTATTAATATTAGATATGTAAATAATGATTATGAAGAATCTAATGTTGATGATGAGATAATGAAACTCGTAAAAAATGCGAAAAAAGACGCTAATTTTATTAGAGTAAATGAAAGAAGATGGGTACTTTTAAATTATCCATCAGCTTTAGATGCTTATAAAGCTAAAATGTCTAATAGAGAATTTTTTGATTATGCAATGAATGCAATGACATTAGATTATAAAAAAATGAGTATTGATGTTTTACCACTTAAAGCGTTAATGGAGAAAACTAAAATGGTAAGAATTGTAGCGCCAGAAACTGATATTACTTTTAGTATTGAAGGTATGCCAGCCATACCATGCTTTGGTGAATGTAATATCCCAGATGGTGAAATTTATACAGCACCAATTTTAGATAGTGTAAATGGTAAAATAACTTATAATACTAAAAGTCCTTATAATGGTAAAGTGTTTAATCATATATCACTTGAATTTAAAAATGGAAAAATAATATCGTGTACTTGTGATGAAGATAATAATGAACTTGAGAAAATATTTAATACAGATGAAGGTGCTAGATATGTTGGTGAATTTTCTTTTGGATTAAATCCCCTTATTAAGAATCCAATGGGAGACATTTTATATGATGAAAAAATCATTGGTAGTATTCATTTTACACCAGGAGCTGCATATATGGATGCTTATAATGGTAATAAAAGTAATATTCATTGGGATCTTGTCTTAATTCAAAGAGAAGAATATGGAGGAGGAGAAATTTATTTTGATCATGTTTTAATTAGAAAAGATGGAAAATTTGTTTTGAATGAACTTTTACCTCTTAATTATGATTTAAAATAGGAAAGAAAGCCAATCTTCTTCATATTATTAAATAGGTGATTTAAGTGAAGAAGTTATTCGAGACACTTGGTATTTTTTCGCTTTTATGTATTAGTTTTATATATACTGAAAAGACAGTAACCGTAGTAAAAGAATTTGATGATATAATGGTAGAAATAAAAGAACAAAGTAAAAAAAATAATAAGCAAACAATAGAAGCTGTTATTGATAATGATACCATTATCCCAGGTATTTCTGGATATGAGATAGATACAAATAACAGTTATAGTAAAATGAAAAGATATGGTAGATATAATGATAAATTACTTACATATACTAAAGTGAAACCTAAAGATAGTATTTATCATAATATGAATAAATATATTATTAGTGGTAATAAAGGAAAAAATATGGTAAGTTTAATGTTTTTAGTAGAAGAAAATGACAAGATAGATAAAATACTAAAAATATTAGAAACAAAAAAAATAACAGCTACTTTTTTCTTGGATGGTAATTTTGTAGAAAAAAATTCTGAGAGCTTAATACAAATTGTAAATAAAGGTCATGATATTGGAAACTTAAGCTATTCTAGAAATTATCTACATCATTCATATGCTTGGCTTGATACAAAAATTAAACAAGTCAGCAAACAAAAAAATGGATATTGTTATAGTGATAATTCAGATAAAACAGTTTTAAATATATGTCAAACAAGTTCTAATTTTACGATTAAACCTAACCTTATTATAAAAAATTATCCTTTAAAAGAAATAAAAGGATGTTTACAAGCTGGAAATTTAATTAGTTTACCTGTGACACAAATAGTTGTAGATGAACTTCCTGTAATAATATCTTTTATTGAATCAAAAGGTTATGAAATTTCTAATTTAACACAGCATTTAAAAGAAGAATGAAACTACATTTTAACTGTAGTTTTTTTATATGGTTTTTTTTCATTTGTTAGAGCAAGTATATAATCAGTACTTGTATTGTAAAATTGAGCAAATTTTTTTAATAAATCAATCGGAATATTAATTTTATCACGTTCATATTTACTGTAATTAGTTTGCGTTAAACCAAATATTTTAGCTATATCCTTTTGTAATAGGTCAGCATCTTCTCTTAAATCTTTTAATCTATTCATAGTATTCTCCTCTTATATAATACAGTTATTATATAAAAGTTAAATTATGACTATTGATTTATAGTTATATTTTAACTATAATAAAAATGTATAAACATAATAAAGGAAAACAAAATATAGTAGGTGAGAATATGAAAAAGAAAGGTTTTACATTAATAGAATTACTTGCTGTAATAGTAATACTTGCAGTAATCGCACTAATATCAATGCCACTAGTATTAAATACAATAGATAAGGCAAAGAAAGGTGCAGCTATAGAATCAGCTAATGG
>CAKPTA010000012.1 GCA_934190785.1 uncultured Bacilli bacterium | reverse complement strand
ATTCTAAAGTGTATTTTAGCATACACCCCCCCCCCACTTGTCAAGTGGCGTGTGGGTGTATTTGGACTATTAGTCTATATTTGTAGTGGTAAACTTAAAGTAGATAACTATGTATGATATATAAGCAATCTTTCAAAATATGTCCTTTTCACTAACTTTCGTTTATTCAATTTTTATTTTTTACTTTCAATTTTATTTAATGCTTCTTTAATATATTTTCTAACCTCTATTTTAGCAGGACATATATATGAACAAAGTCCACATGATATACATTTACTAACATTAAGTTTTTTTAAAGCATACTCATTATCTACGTTATCACATATAACAACAGGTGATAATTTAACAGGACATACTCGAACACATTTGCCACATTTTATACAATCTTTTATATCACCAGTTACAACATTTTTCATAAATAAAATTGCTTTTGATTCTTTTGTAATGATAGTATCAGGGCAAGCTAAACCTCCCATCATCACGCCACCATTTATAATAATTGAATCAGATACAGATAGTTTAGGCAACACCTCTTTTATTTTGGTTCCAATCTTTATTCTTATATTGTGAGGATTATTTATACTATCACCACTAAATGTTACAATTCTATCAATTTGTGGTTTTTGATACTTAAAAGCTTCATAAATTGAATAAATTGTAGATATATTATTAACAATAATTTCCTTATCTGTTGGTATATTATCATAATCTAAATGTTTAATATATCTAACTAAATATTTTTCCCACCCCATTGGATATAAATTAGGTACTTCAATTAATTTAATCTTAGGATATGTTCCAAGATGAGATTTTATTTTTTCTTTTAAAGCGTCACTAGCAACTAAAATAGCAATAAAACATTCTTTTATATCAAAAATATTCATAATTTTGTCTAACGTTTCTAATACATCCTGAATATAATTATTAACAATCATGTAATCAGATGTAACATAAGGTTCTCCCTCAACACAATTAACAATGAGAGTTTCTATATTTTTAGCTTGTTTATATTTTAAATAAGTAGGATATGCTCCTCCACCAAGGCCTACAACACCACAGTCATATAAAAGCTTAATAAATTCTTCTTTTGTTTTAATTTCTACTCTGTTTCTTTCTTCTTCCAGTTCTTTAAAATCATTTTTTATAACAGCACACTTAAGTTTACCATGAATAGTATTTTCAGGTATTATATCAGAGACAACTCCACTAACACTAGAAAAAATTGGTATAGCATACTTACCCTTTACTTTTGCTATAAGCTGATTTTTATATACATAATCATTCTTTTTTATAAAAACATCAGTATTATCATCCCCACGATTAGAAAGTGGTATATAAACAAAATTAGGAGAATCAAATTCTTCTATATTATCAGTTATTGATATTTTTTTATGATTTTGTAGCTTAATTCCTATCATTTAAACTCTCCATTCTAAAAATATTATACAATTTTTATATATAAAGGTCAAAATATTTAAATTCAAAGATAAAGAAAAAAGTCCGGGCACCGTAGTACCGAGACTTTTTATTTAATCATAAATTTAACACCTTTCTTTTCATTTTTTATACTAACCTCATAGTTGCAAAGCTGAACCGTTTTCTTCACAATTGATAATCCTAAACCAAATTGGCCCTTTATGCCTTTTTTATATGGTGTAAAAATATCATCCATTATATTTTGATCAATATTCGGTCCATCATTATAAAATGTAATTTTACCATTTTTTAATGTTATCTTTATTTCACTTTCAGCATATCTTATGAAATTAGAAAGTAAATTATCAATTATCGTTTCCCACATATCATATGTTCCACGAAAATTTGTTTTATTATCGCCTATCTCTAATATAAAATTTAAAGATGGATTAAGATATTTAAATTTATTTACCGAAGACTTAAGAAGTGGTGTTATATCAATCATTTCACTAGAATGTGTATTTGTATCTTTTATATAGTTTAATTTATTTAAATATAGTAAGGAGTGTACTTTTGTTTCAAGTTTATTTATTTGTTCTTTTATTACAGTAAAGGCTTCACTAGAAGATATCATATTATCTTCAACAGCCTCAATATATGACTTTATTACAGTCAGAGGAGTTTTAAAATCATGTGAAATATTTTGATACATTTGATTTTTATATTCTTCATCACGTCTTAGGGTTTCTTTCATATCATCGATTGCATCTGATAAAATTTTCAATTCGTCATCATCATCATAGTGGTAATTATCAACAAAATCTAAATCATCAATTGCATCAATTTTTCGTTTTAAATGGTCTATCTTAACTACCCATCTTCTGGACCACCAAATAAGCAAAATTGCCGATATCATTAATACTAATACTAGTATGCAAAGTACAACATCAATAACATCGTGCTTAACAGCATCCATTAATTTACTACTTGTAATTGAGATTTTCGTTATATAATCACTGTTTGAAGTATTATAGTAATATATAGTACCAAGATATTTAAATTTACCATATTTATTGCTTCCTATTTTCTTTAGAACTTGCGTTGGTGACATTTTAATTACATCATAGAAATTTTCCGAGAACACAACATCATCATCAGAAGTTACATAAAAATATGCAATATCATCCATACTTCCAATATCAGTTGCCTCATCATCTATAAAATTAAGTGGTTGTTTTAAATATTCATAGATTGTTCTCTCATAAATTGGAGATAAAAACTTAGGTAAAACTATGCCAGATGCAATTGTTACAATTGACAAAATTATAACAATTATTAGAAAGAATTGCTTATATATATTATGTTTCATAATTAAATTAAACGATATCCATATCCATAAATTGTATGAATATGTGCTTTAGGCATTTTCTTTCTAAGTCGTCTTACTAAATCATCAACAACACGGTCACTGCCAAAATAGTCCTCTCCCCAAATTATTTTTAAAATTTCTTCTCTACTAAAAGATTTATTTCTATGATTTAAAAACATAAGTAGTAAGTCAAATTCCAGGGTTGTTAAACTTACTTCTACTTCATCTTTATAAACTATCCTTCTTTCTATATCAATATCATAGCATTCATAGTGTATTTTTTCATTCGATATTGAATAAGCTCGTTTAATAATATTGTTAACGCGAAGAACTAATTCCTTAGGAGAATAAGGCTTTGTAATGTAATCATCACTTCCCATTTCCAAACCTATTATCTTATCAATATCTTGATCACGTGCTGATGTAAATATAACTGGAACACTTGAATTGTGTTCACGTATTTTTTTAATCAAATCATACCCACTTACAGAATCACTTAACATAATATCAAGAATCCATAAATGAATATCCGAATTAAGATATTTAAGTGCATCTTCTCCATTAAATACTTGAATTACTTTATAAGAAGCTTTTTCTAAATATGTTTTAATCAATTGGTTTAAATTCATTTCATCTTCTACTAAACAGATTGTATACATATAAATCCCCTCGTATATAGTATATCACTAATTATTAAGTATTACATTATTTTCTAATCTATCACCTCCACTAGTTAAAGTATACAAAAAAAGTATGTATAAATTTTGATGAAATTATGGGAAATTATGAAAAAAGCACAAATATTAATTTGTACCCTCTACCCATTTTATAAAATACTGATTAAGTCTTTTTTCATCTCTTAAATAAGTCTCTTCGCCATGTCCTGGAAATAACTTAATTCTCTCATCATAATTATATATTTTTCTTAAGCTATTTCTCATATCTATCATAGAACCAGTTGGCATATCCATTCTTCCCACTGTACCTTTAAAAATAAAATCACCAACAAACATAAGCCTATATTCATAAAAGTAATAACTTACAGAATCACTTGTATGACCTGGAGTATAAATAACTTCAAAATTAAACCCTTCTATAGACATTTTACCTTCATTTAGATTATTATGCGAATAAACATTAGGATGATAGTAATCAATCATACTATCAAGTGCTGAAGTATGATCATCATGACCATGTGTAATTAAAACAGCAACAACTGTTTTATCCATTAAATATCTTTTTATTAAATAAAAGTCAGCCCCCGGATCAATAACAATAACCTTACCATTAAGTTCCAAAATATAACAATTTGTTTTTAAACTACCTACTTTTACACACTCAAGCTTCATGTGACATCTTCCTTTCTATTTCCTTTTTAACAGGACCATATGTTTTTCTATATCCATCAATAAGTCCATATTTTTCAATTGCCTCTAAATGTTTTTTTGTTGGATAACCTTTATGACTTTTAAAACCATACATAGGATATTTACTATCTAACTCTATCATCATTCTATCTCTTGTAACCTTAGCTAAAACACTTGCTGCTGCAATACTTGCACTTTTAGCATCACCTTTAATGATAGGTGTTACATCAATATCAAGAGAAAGAGGCATTGCATCAACAAGAACATGTTCCAAATTAACTTTCTCTCTCACCTGTTTTATCGCATCATACATAGCAAGCTTAGTAGCTTCATAAATATTAACTTCATCTATTACCTCAGGTGATATGATACCAATTCCATAACACACTGCATGTTCCTTAATATAATCAAAAAAGATATTACGTTTTTTCTCACTTAATTTTTTAGAATCATTAAGTCCTTCTAAATAAAAATCTTTAGGAAGCACACAACAAGCAGCTACAACAGGTCCTATAAGAGGTCCTCTTCCAACTTCATCTACACCGCCAATATAAGAAATACCTTTATCATATAATTCATTTTCATATTTATACAAATCTATCATAATTTATTCACCAAATATTATTATACACCAATTAAAAGGCAAAAGCATATAATTTATTAGATAGGAGTTGTGAAAATGAAAAAAGATAGAAATTGTGGTACACCTTACCCTATATACCCACCATATCCTGGTATGATGCCTGGTCTTCCTATGATGCAAACACCTATGATGCAAACACCTATGATGCAACCAACAATGAATATGAGCGTAACACAAAATACTGTAGAACAACAATTGAACACTATGGAACAAAGAATAAATTCCCTTGAAAATCGTGTAACAACATTAGAAAATATGATGAATAATTCTAATTCTGTTTTATACTCAAACACAAAATATAATAGTTCTAACTACCAAATGATGTAAAAAGAATACTTTCATTCTTGAAAGTATTCTTTTATTTTGTCAATTGGAAGGCCTGTTACAACCTCTATATTACTTATTCCATAATCATTTACCATAAGTTCAACGATTGATTGTAAACCAGATATTTTCTTTTTATTTTCGGTAATTAATTTCTTTAACAATTTATTTTCAAGCTCTAAATTATTAATATTATTTTCTAGTTTAGAAACCTGCAAATTCTTATTTTTTTCAAAATCCATATATTCATTTAATAAATTAGCGTATTTAACTTCAAGCAATTTATAAGCTTTTTCTGTTTCAGTATATTTAACTAATTTTTCAGAATGAGATACTAAAGATTTTTCCATATCTTTCAAAATCTTTTTTCTGTCTTGCATATCTTTTTTCATAGATGACTCTATACTACTCATCATTTTTTCTGTTTCACTGATTACATCAGATTTTTTAATATCTTCTTTATTTTCCACTTTTTTCTTAGTCATATAAATCACCTATCTTTCTAACAACCAGATATATTAACCCCACATGAAGTTGGTTGATGATCAAACGATTCACAAAGACCGTTATCATCACAATCGTCTATACAATCTGATGCTTTAATATACTCAATACTACAACCTGCATCTGATGTTGTACCAGTAGATTCGTGATACTGGTTTGTATTACTAGTACAGTAAACACTGTATAATCCGCTAGGTGACTTTGCAACTACACAATATGCTGGTAATTTAGCACCTGGATCCCAATTTGAGTTTAAATAAATATTATTATTATCGTCACCATTTTTAATTGTTCCACCCCATACATCAGCACAATCACTATAAGATGTTTCACCTGGGTTTGATACTCTATAACTACATGCCCAAACAGCATTTGAACAATTATATCCAGCATTTGAGCCGTTATGCCAAGGACTACATACGGCAGGATCCGTTGAGTATTCTGGTTCTGAACTTCCTGAGGAAATATTAATTGTAGACCATGTTTCATTTCCTATATTTCCAGCTTTATCAACACAACGGTAATGACATTTATCATTTCTAGCAGCAGACCAAGTACTTTCTTTAAAATTAATAGAAAGAGTCTTGCCAGGATCATGACATTTAGTATCATACCATGTTGAATCACTAGCTGTATACCAACTCCAATTAGTATCTTTTACCCATGATGTATCAGAATTTTCACATCGCCACTGACAATAATCAATTCCACTTCCGTCTTCCTTCATCATAAAATATATATCTACAGAATCAGTTGTTTGATTACCGCAAGAGGAATTATAATAATGTGAATCATCATCTGTAATTGTTGGGCCTGTCTTATCAATTTTAATAGCCGTACTAATTAAATTTGAAGCATTACCTAACTTATCATAACATTTGAATTTGGCTGTTGTATTTCTCTCTGCTGAAAATGATGTCGTAAATGTTCCATTTGAATAAGTTCCTGTATCTACACACCATGATGAACCTCCACATGAATTGAATCTATCATAGTCATAATTATACTCACAGTGATCATAACCAACACCTGAATCTGTTACACTATAACTTACATTAAAATCTTTATTCGTCCAATTTCCCTTTGAATCATTCTTTAAATTACTCAATTTAGGTCCTTCTTTATCTACATATACATTTACCGTTTTCTTACATGTTGTTGTATTTCCGACATTATCTTTTGCTACAAATGATACTTCTGCCGTCTTTGTTGTTCCACTATTATATGTTTTTGAAAACTTTGATGATGTTCCACTTCCACTATCGCTTGCTGAACCGCTTATCGTTCTATTACTATTTGTCCATGTTGTACTTTCTCCTGTAAATGCATTACATGTTGGAGCATCTTTATCTACATATACATCCGCTGTTTTTGAACACGCTGTTACATTCCCTGCTCCATCCCTAATTGTAAATGTTAGCCATTCTGTTCTATGTGTTCCGCTTGTATATGGCCATGAATTATTAGATGTACTTCCTAGGCATCCACTTCCTCCTTGATCATTACATATTAATGATATTGTTCTTGAACTCTTTGTCCATGTACTACTTTCACCTATCCAATTACATCCTGGCGCTATTTTATCTATTCTTACATTTATTTTATTATCTGATTGTTTTGGACCAACGTTTGCTCCCGTTGTTACTTTTACTACATATGTTTTATTTACATTTTGTGTTACTGTATACGTTCTTCCTGTCGCTCCCGATATTATTGATAAATTTAATTCACTTCCTGATGTTCCTATTACTTCATACCACTGATAATAATATCCACTTAATGTTTCACTTGGATTTGGATTCGCATAAAGCGTTACACTCTCATTTACCCATACACCTGATGTGTAATCTCCACTTGTCTTTTCTGCTGTTATCTTAAATGCTCCTGGTATTGTTGGATCTATCTTTGTTAGTTCTATTTTTCCATTACTTGTATTTCCAACATTATCTTGCACTACTATATTCACTGTTTGATTCTTCGAAAATACTTTATAATTCTCTTTTTGCCATGTCTTTCCACCATCAAATGAATATGCTTGTATTCCACTTTCTATATCTTTTGCGTTTACTATTATTTTCTTACTTGTTGTCCATGAACTGCTATTTCCATCTATACTTATAATACTTGGACCTGTTATATCAATATTATTAAAAGCTTTAGTTTTACTTATAACAGCTATATTATTTTCTGTTACAACTTGTGCCGTGATTGTTGCTTTATTATTTAAATTTATTGTTACCTTCCTATCACTTGTATATTCGTAATTTCCATTATTTATCATATATCTATACTTTTCACTATCATTTTTCTCTGGAAATTCAATTGTTACTGTTTTTGCTCTTGACCAACTTGTTGGCATTTCTTTTATTGTTATATCAGATTCTTTTGTTGTTATTACTTTTTCACCTGTTGCTTTATTCCCATTTCCATCTGTTACTTCCACTTTTATTACATATGATTTATTTGGGCTTAAATTTTTAAATGTATAACTATTTATCTTTGTTGTATCTATTTTCTGCCCTGCTAGATAGTATACATATTCTACTATATTACTATCTTCATCTTGTCCATTTACTACTACCGTTATTGTATTCGATGTTACTCTTCCACTTGTTAGATTAACAGTTGGAGGAGTCGCATCAAGCTTTGTACAATTTCCTTTTACGACTTTTAAATTATTCTTAGTCCCACTTGCACAATACACTCCATTACTTAAGTTTTTTACCTCTAAAACTCCCTCACTATTTTTTATTATTAACCCTTGTGTATAATCTGCGTTTTTCAAAGCCAATCTTTTATATATATTATTATTAGGTACTTGTATTCCTTCTTTTGGCATTTCTACTGTCTCCATGTGATCCGCCAAATATTTATTTAAAGCATCCATTACATTATTTACACCTACTGTATATGATTTTATTCTAGTTGAATCTATATTACTTGCCACTAATGGTACTGTAATTACTGATATTACCGCTAGTATTACTATTACACTTATTAATTCTACCAATGTAAATCCTTGCTTTTTCATACTCTCACCTTCTTAAATTATATCATATTTAGATATTAAAAAGATAGCATTTTTTATGCTACCTTATATATATTTAACTACATACTAACGTTGCACTACATGCAGTTGGTGTATGATCAGACCAATCACAATATCCATTAACATCACAACCATCTATGCAACCACTAGGTGCTGAATAATCATAATGGCAATTTGTTACCTCCGAAGAATCTTCACTAGCTTGTCGCGTAGTACAAAATACAGCTGTTGCTCCTTGAGGAGATGTAGCTTCAATACAAAATCCTAAAATATTTCCAGCATCCCAGTCCGAATCAATTTTAACATTATTATTTTTATCACCATACATTGTTTTGACACCATCAATATCAAAATCAACTGCACCTGTGTTCCTAATTCTTAAATACCTAGCTTTAGAAGTGTTAGAGCACGTTGCTTTTGCCAAATATCTTGTAAATGTCGAAATTGAACAACTAGGTGGCTCAATTGATGGTTCTGGATCTGGCGTTGGAATTGGTACTGTAACATCTGTTTCAGAAGAACTATTTCCTGCATTGTCATAACAATATAAATGCATTGAAGTTGCTGACCCCATTGAAACATCTATAGCATTTCCATTATACATATTAGTAAAATAATGTTTTTCCCAATCATAGTCAAGATATGATGATGTACTTGTTCCGCTTCCATATTCTGTATTACTATAAGAAACATAATCTGTACAAGTTGCAATTATTGTACTTCCTTCAAAGCGATGATCAGCTTTAGGTGCTGTCTTATCAATTTTAATAGCCGTACTAATTACATTTGAAGCATTACCTAACTTATCATAACATTTGAATTTGGCTGTTGTATTTCTCTCTGCTGAAAATGATGTCGTAAATGTTCCATTTGAATAAGTTCCTGTATCTACACACCATGATGAACCTCCACATGAATTGAATCTATCATAGTCATAATTATACTCACAGTGATCATAACCAACACCTGAATCTGTTACACTATAACTTACATTAAAATCTTTATTCGTCCAATTTCCCTTTGAATCATTCTTTAAATTACTCAATTTAGGTCCTTCTTTATCTACATATACATTTACCGTTTTCTTACATGTTGTTGTATTTCCGACATTATCTTTTGCTACAAATGATACTTCTGCCGTCTTTGTTGTTCCACTATTATATGTTTTTGAAAACTTTGATGATGTTCCACTTCCACTATCGCTTGCTGAACCGCTTATCGTTCTATTACTATTTGTCCATGTTGTACTTTCTCCTGTAAATGCATTACATGTTGGAGCATCTTTATCTACATATACATCCGCTGTTTTTGAACACGCTGTTACATTCCCTGCTCCATCCCTAATTGTAAATGTTAGCCATTCTGTTCTATGTGTTCCGCTTGTATATGGCCATGAATTATTAGATGTACTTCCTAGGCATCCACTTCCTCCTTGATCATTACATATTAATGATATTGTTCTTGAACTCTTTGTCCATGTACTACTTTCACCTATCCAATTACATCCTGGCGCTATTTTATCTATTCTTACATTTATTTTATTATCTGATTGTTTTGGACCAACGTTTGCTCCCGTTGTTACTTTTACTACATATGTTTTATTTACATTTTGTGTTACTGTATACGTTCTTCCTGTCGCTCCCGATATTATTGATAAATTTAATTCACTTCCTGATGTTCCTATTACTTCATACCACTGATAATAATATCCACTTAATGTTTCACTTGGATTTGGATTCGCATAAAGCGTTACACTCTCATTTACCCATACACCTGATGTGTAATCTCCACTTGTCTTTTCTGCTGTTATCTTAAATGCTCCTGGTATTGTTGGATCTATCTTTGTTAGTTCTATTTTTCCATTACTTGTATTTCCAACATTATCTTGCACTACTATATTCACTGTTTGATTCTTCGAAAATACTTTATAATTCTCTTTTTGCCATGTCTTTCCACCATCAAATGAATATGCTTGTATTCCACTTTCTATATCTTTTGCGTTTACTATTATTTTCTTACTTGTTGTCCATGAACTGCTATTTCCATCTATACTTATAATACTTGGACCTGTTATATCAATATTATTAAAAGCTTTAGTTTTACTTATAACAGCTATATTATTTTCTGTTACAACTTGTGCCGTGATTGTTGCTTTATTATTTAAATTTATTGTTACCTTCCTATCACTTGTATATTCGTAATTTCCATTATTTATCATATATCTATACTTTTCACTATCATTTTTCTCTGGAAATTCAATTGTTACTGTTTTTGCTCTTGACCAACTTGTTGGCATTTCTTTTATTGTTATATCAGATTCTTTTGTTGTTATTACTTTTTCACCTGTTGCTTTATTCCCATTTCCATCTGTTACTTCCACTTTTATTACATATGATTTATTTGGGCTTAAATTTTTAAATGTATAACTATTTATCTTTGTTGTATCTATTTTCTGCCCTGCTAGATAGTATACATATTCTACTATATTACTATCTTCATCTTGTCCATTTACTACTACCGTTATTGTATTCGATGTTACTCTTCCACTTGTTAGATTAACAGTTGGAGGAGTCGCATCAAGCTTTGTACAATTTCCTTTTACGACTTTTAAATTATTCTTAGTCCCACTTGCACAATACACTCCATTACTTAAGTTTTTTACCTCTAAAACTCCCTCACTATTTTTTATTATTAACCCTTGTGTATAATCTGCGTTTTTCAAAGCCAATCTTTTATATATATTATTATTAGGTACTTGTATTCCTTCTTTTGGCATTTCTACTGTCTCCATGTGATCCGCCAAATATTTATTTAAAGCATCCATTACATTATTTACACCTACTGTATATGATTTTATTCTAGTTGAATCTATATTACTTGCCACTAATGGTACTGTAATTACTGATATTACCGCTAGTATTACTATTACACTTATTAATTCTACCAATGTAAATCCTTGCTTTTTCATACTCTCACCTTCTTAAATTATATCATATTTGGATATTAAAAAGATAGCCAGCAAAGCTATCTTTTTAATTTAATTTATAATAATATTTCATTTCTATTAAGTATGCCAACATGACTTTGTTCCACATGAAGAATCTGTATGCGTACCTGTACAAGTCTCAGTTGCATGACAAGTCTTATCGATATGATTATAACAAGTACCCCAGTTACATGCTGAGACTGTATAACTTGTATCAACCCATGTACATTGTTCTGGCTGGTTGTCACCAACACGCTGACAATAACCACCGTTATCACAATCATCTTGACATGAGGAAGGTTTCTCCCAATATCCACTAGAAATACGACATACTGTACCATCTAAATATCCACCTGAATCATTGCAATCGTAGCTAGTACAGCAACCATATTCTTCATCATAACCACAATCATAATCATAAGAACAATCATAAGAGTAATCACAAGAATTATATCCACATGATGATGATTCACCATATATATATATAATATATGACTTACTATAATTTATTGAGTTTCCTGCAGAATCCCTACATGTACCACTAATCCAATTAGTTCCTCCGCTTGTAAATGTTCTAGAAGTAGAACCAGATGCATAAGAAATTGAATCTTTACATGTAGCTGTTACAGTTACCCCAGACTGATATCCATTACCATATACATTACCAGAAACACTATATTCAACCCATGGATTAGTATTATCAATTTGTGATATTGTTGCAGATGAAGATTTAGATAATGAACTTGTCTTTGCCATTGCCGTTAAAGTTCCATTTGAAGTATATGTTACAACTGGACTTGAACTAGTTGTTCTATACCAAACGTTTGCTTGTAAATTTGTTGTAGCATTACTACAATATTGTGTTTGAGTAGATGTTCCACAATTATATGTTTCTTGACAATATCCTGGTTCATTAGAACTTCCACAAGGAACAACACTTACATTACTTTTTGCACTAACATTTGATCTAAAATAATATGTATTTCCATTTATATACTTTATTGAAGCTGTCTTGCTTCTTGCCCAACCAGCTGAATTAATTGTAATTGTTGGTGGCTTTAATACAGCCTGTGTTTTTACAGATGAATATCCAGATTCAGTTAATCCGTTTCCTGCTATATCATTTACTCTTGTTTTTATATAATAAGTTGTACTATCTGCTAAGTTCGTAAATTGACTGCTGTGTTGCCATGTGTACGTTCCATTTGCACTTGTACTTATTCCATATTGTAGAGTGTCATAATCAAGGCCACAGTTATCTGTTTGTCTATTTGTAACTGAAATAACATTCGTATTACTAGAAGCACTAACATAATTGCTGACACTAGGCGAATATGTACTTGGTCTTTCTGTATCTATCGTTGTTATTGTATATGTTTTAGTAGAACTTGAATTTACTCCATCATACAGTCTTGCATATACTGTCGTATTATAATTTAGAGAAATTACAGTACCATTTGAAATATTTGTCCAATTACCATTTACACTACCTAATTGATATTGCAAATTAACTCCACTTGGTACACTATCGGCTTTTATTGAAACTAATTTCGTTTTAGAACATGAACTTGATGCGCTTATTGAAATATAATAATTTATACTCTGTGTTGGAATCAGCGTTGCTTCAGATTCTGTAATTCCATTTCCTGCCACATCATTTACTCTTGTTTTTACATAATATTTCGTATCAGCTTTGAGTCCAGTAAAATTATTGCTTGATTGCCATGTATATGTTACAGTAGAGCCTGTACTAACAGGAGAACTTATACCATATTGAAGAGTACTTGAATCTATTCCACAATTATCTGTTTGCTTATTTGTTACAACAATATTATTTGTTTTTGAAGTTGCACTTGGTGCACTTGAGCTTGGTTTTTGTGTATCCATAGTTGTTATTGTATATGTTATTGTTGCACTCGAATTTACTCCATCATATAGTCTCGCATATACTGTTGTATTATATGTAACAGTTATAGTACTACCATTACTTATATTATTCCATGAACCATTTCCAAAGCGATATTGTAAATTTACTCCCTCTGGCACAGTATTCACGCTGATTTTAACACTCTTTGTTTTCGAACATGCTGAAGGTGATACTACAATTGATGGCTTATAATCAATACTTTTTGTCGGAATGTTCTTAACAACAGATTCTGTAAGACCATTACTTGCGATATCATTTACCCTCGTTTTTACATAATATGTTGTATTAGCTTTTAGTCCAGTAAATTTATTGCTTGTCTGCCACCTATATGTTCCACTTGCACTTTCACTTATTCCATATTGTAGCGTTCCTGTATTTAGTCCACAGTTATCTGTCTGATTATTTGTTACTGTTATACTATTTGTCGTTGATGTCGCACCTGGAATATTTGTACTTGGTTTTTCTAGGTCAACAGTTACTTTACCTGTTGCTGTTGCACTTGCATTTACTCCATCCCATAGTCTTGCATATACAACTGTATTTTCTTTAATAGTGATTTGACTATTATTGCTAATGTTTGTCCAAGTTCCTGTTGTTGTACCAACTTGATATTGTAAATTTACTCCACTTGGAATTTGCTCAGCAGTAATTTTCAAATTTCTTGTTTTAGCACAGGTGCTGCTTAATGGCGTAACACTAACATTATAGGAAATTGGTTTCGTCTTTATTGTTAAAATAGATCCTTCTGTAAGACCATTACCTGCGATATCATTTACCCTCGTTTTTACATAATATGTTGTATTAGCTTTTAGTCCAGTAAATTTATTGACTGTCTGCCACCTATATGTTCCACTTGCACTTTCACTTATTCCATATTGTAATGTTCCTGTATTTAGTCCACAGTTATCTGTTTGATTATTTGTTACTGTTATACTATTTGTTGTTGATGTCGCACTTGGCATATTTGTACTTGGTTTTTGTGTATCTATAGTTGTTATTGTATATGTAATTGTTGCACTCGAATTTATTCCATCATATAGTCTTGCATATACAACTGTATTAGATGTAGCAGTTATAGTACTACCATTACTTATATTATTCCATGAACCATTTCCAAAGCGATATTGTAAATTTGCTCCTTCTGGCACAGTATTTACATTAATGGTTACACTCTTTGTTTTCGAACATGCTGAAGGTGATACTACAATTGATGGATTATAATTAATACTTTTCGTCTGAATATTCTTAACAACAGATTCTGTAAGACCATTACCTGCGATATCATTTACCCTCGTTTTTACATAATATGTTGTGTTAGCTTTTAGTCCAGTAAATTTATTGCTTGTCTGCCACCTATATGTTCCACTTGCACTTTCACTTATTCCATATTGTAATGTTCCTGTATTTAGTCCACAGTTATCTGTCTGATTATTTGTTACTGTTATACTATTTGTCGTTGATGTTGCACTTGGAATATTTGTACCTGGTTTTTCTAGATCAATCTTAGTTATTGTATGTGTTTTTGGTGCACTTGCATTTAATCCATCATATAACCTCGCATATATTGTTGTATTACTTGTTATATCTATACTTATACCACTTTTTATACTTGTCCATGAACCACTATTTCCTATACGGTATTGTAAACTAGCTCCTGATGGAATATTTGCTCTAATAAGAACCGGAATCGTTTTAGCACATACACTAGGAGATGTTATATCAATAGGTTGATCAATTGGTTCACTAGCAGTGTTACCAGTTATTTCTTTTACAAGTCCTGCATTATTTGTAGCAGTTAATTTATAATAATAAATTACACCTGATTTTAAGTTGTTAAGTTCACATGTACTACTTTTTATAGTACCAACAGATCCATATTTTTTATCAATACCATAAACACAAGTAACATTTTTTATTCCTGATTCATCATCCTTTACAGAATAAGGTAATTTTATACTTCTTGTTGTTTTATCTACTTTAATTACTGATAATTCTGGAATCGTCGGATCTATTTTTACCTCATTATAAGATACATTTTTTGTATTTACGCCATCATTAAATCGTGCATATATTGTCGTTGGATACAAAGGTGTTGCAATTGTACTTAAAGTGAAACCACTATCATACTTTGTCCAATCAATCACATCATATGTTTTTGTAACATAATTATATTTTTTTAATTTATATTCTAATACAGCTCCTTCCGTAGATCCTGTTATATTAACTCTTTTGCTAGACTGCCAACCCGTTGGATTTAAAGAAATAAGTATATCAGAAAAATCTTTTGTTTTAACACTTCCAACCTTTGTAGTTGTTGTTCCGTCATTGTTTTTAGCACTTATTTTATAATAATAAAGAGTATTATTTTTCAAATTATTTAAATTACATGATTCACTAGAAAGTTCACCTGTTAATTTATATTTTTCATCAGTTCCATAAAAACAAGAAATATTATCAATACCACTAACTGTATCACTAACAAGATATGGAACTGTAATTGACTTAGTAGTAACATTAGGTCTTCTTAAAACTAAAATAGTATTCTTATCAAGAATATCACAATCAACATCACCAATTTCAGTCATATCAGTTTGCTCTACATTTTCTCCATCATATGACATAATATATCCATTAATTTTTAAATATGCTCCTGTAACATCCCCTTGGTTTGATACACATATTCTACCATCTGTTGGTTTATCACCTTTTATAGAGACATCATATTTTTGATTATGAATTGATATGGTACCATCACTATTTACAGTATATAATCCAGATGCCTTATCAACATTATCAGCCATAACCTCTACAATTGTAGAGTGAAATGATTTAATATATTCATTTGCACTAATTCTTGCACTATGTTTTTTTTCTTCATCAATATTATTAACAACTAGCGGAAGCGCTATTAATGCAACAATAGAAAGAACTGTTATTACTGCTAAAAGTTCTATAAGTGTAAATCCATATTTCTTCTTCATAGTCTCACCTTACTCTAGTAATAAGTATATCATTTAAAAAGAATTTATGTCAATTATGAAACAATTAAATCACCAAAAATATATACAAAAAAAAGATGGATTAAACCATCTTTAAAATTGTACTTTTGGAACTTCACGTTCTGCGTCAGTTACTTCAAAAAATACAGGTTTCTTAAATTTAAATAAGCTTGCTACTATATTACTTGGAAACATCTCTAATTTATTCTTATATTTAAGAACTGAATCATTATAAAATTGTCTTGAAAAAGATATTTTATCTTCTGTATCCTTTAAATTATTTTGTAAATCCATAAAATTTACATTAGCTTTTAATTCAGGATATGATTCTGTAAGTGCAAATAAATGAGATAAAGCCTTAGTTACTTCTCCACTTGCTTCAATTTCTTCTTCACGAGTTGTAGCACTTAAAGCTTTATTTCTAGCTTCTACTACACCTTCTAAAGTTCCTTCTTCATGCTTAGCATATCCTTTTACAGTTTCTACCAAATTAGGAATAAGATCATCTCTACGTTTTAATAAAACTTCGATTTGAGCCCAGCTATCTTCCATTCGATTGCGTAAGCTAACAAGTAAATTATATGTTGGTACTACATATAATAATAAAATAATAGCTATAGCAAGTATAATCCATATCATAATCTTTCCTCCTACTTTCACACTCATTATACACTATCAAAAATAAAATTTAAATATATTTTTATTTTTTTGTATAAATATTTAAATGTATTTTAAAATAATAAGGAAAGGATGATTTTATGAATGTTAATATAAGAGAATATATAAAAAACAACTTCAAAGATTCAAATGCAAATGAAATAAGAGAATCAATTGAAGCATCGATCGAATCAAACGATGAAGTTGTACTTCCAGGGCTTGGTGTTTTATTTGAAATACTTTGGTGTGAAAGTGAAGACAATACTCATAAAGAAATATTAAATTATCTAAAAAATGGAATGACTAAATAGTCACTCCATTTTTATATCCAAACTCCAAAAATAACACCACCCATAGCAAGTATTAATCCAACAACCCAAAATGTTTTTACAATATCTCTCTCATGCCATCCTAATTTTTCAAAATGGTGATGTAATGGTGTCATCAAAAAAACTTTTTTTCCAGTATACATAATTGATAATGTTTGAATAATACAAACAAGTGTTTCGATAATAAATACCCCAGCTATAATTATAAATGTTACTTCATGACTTGTAATAATAGCAATAGCTGCCATTGTACCACCAAGTGCAAGCGAACCTGTATCTCCCATAAATATTCTTGCTGGATATGTATTAAAGAACAAGAAACCTAAAAGAGATCCAACTAAGACAAAACAGAAAATTGCAATATCTTGATATCCACTTGCCCATGTTGAATTCCAAGCAATAAGACCTAATGCTAAAAAAGCAATTAAAGAAAGTCCACCTGCTAGTCCATCTAATCCATCAGTTATATTAACAGCATTACTACTTGCAACTAAAATGAAAAGTAAAAAAATACCATAAAACCATTTCATATCAATATATACACCTAATGTATATATATGTAAAACCGCATCTCTACCACTTTTCATAAATAAATAGAAAAATACTAAAGCAATTACTAATTGACCAAATAACTTTTGTATTTCAGTAAGGCCAATATTATTTTTTCTTTTAATAATTAAATAATCATCTAAGAATCCTAAAAAGGCATAAGCTACAAATACAAACAAAATTATAAATAAGTTTGTAGAATACTCTATTTTATGAGTTATTAATAAAAGAAATATCGTTATTAAGGTTGGAATGATAAAAATGAATCCCCCCATTGTCGGAGTACCATTTTTCTTTTTATGCTTTTCTCTTAAAAAAATACTCAAGCTTTGTCCAACATGTCTTTTTTTAAAAAAAGGAATTAATATAAGCCCACAAATAATTGATAAAATAAAACCTATCATCATTGCAAGCATTGCTTTAGCCAAAATTAACACAAATACCATCTCCTAATACCATTTTTATCAAGTATTTACAGTATACCATTTTTTATACATATTTGTATACAAAATTTTACCATTTTTAACAATTACAAAATAAAAATAAGCTTAAAGCTTATTTTTGAGAATTCTTTTCATCTAAATACTTCATAACCGTTTTTCTATCATTAAACGGAATTCTTTCATTACCTACAATCATAAATTCTTCATGACCTTTTCCTAAAATAAATAAAGCATCGCCTTCATTTAAAAGCTCTATTCCTTTAATAATGGCAGTTTCTCTATCTAAACAAACTTCGTATTTAGAAGATTCTAAATCTTTTGTCATATCATCAACAATTTGTTTAGGATCCTCAAAATGTGGATCATCATTAGTAATGATAAAATAATCAGATAAATTATCAACTAAATGTGTCATAATAGGTCTTTTAATACGATCTCTATCACCTGTACATCCAAAGACAACATATATTTTACCATTTACAACTTCACGAACAGTTGTAATAACTTTTTCAATAGCGTCTGGTGTATGAGCATAATCAATAACAATGATATTACTATTATAATGAATAATATCAAGTCTTCCATCTGGTGCCTTTAATTCAGTAAATACTTTTTCAATACTTTCTTTCGTAAATCCACATTCAACTAATACAGCAATAACAGCAAGCGAATTATATACATTATATTTTCCTAAAAGATGCGTACTAATGTGATAATTAATATTATTATGTGTTACTGTAAATTCAGTTAGTGAAGCAGACATTTCATAATCAATAACTTGATAATCAGAAGGATCAAATCCATATGAAATATTATGATTTTTAGTTAACCAATAATATTCTGAATATTTATCATCTACATTAATAATGGCCTTACCATTTTTCTTTAAATGTTTAAATAACTTTTGCTTTGCTAGAGCATAGTTGCCCATTGTTTTATGATAATCTAAATGATCTTGTGTTAAATTAGTAAAGATTGCATAATCAAATATCAAAGTCTTCATTCTTCCACTAGCAAGAGCATGACTGCTAACTTCCATAATAACTGTTTTATAACCAGCATCATATGCTCTCATAATTAAATCATATGTATCACATAAATCAACACTTGTATTAGGAAGCGAACAAATTTTTTTGTCTAAATAAAAACCAATTGTTCCCATATATGCTGTCTTTTCACCAAGCTTATTCAAAGCCTGATATAAAAGATATGCAGAAGTTGTCTTCCCGTTCGTTCCTGTTATACCTATTATCGTCATCTCTTCAAGATACTTATTATAATTATTTTTAAGATAATCCTCTAAATACTTTCTTGTGTTAGGTACAATTTCAGTTGGAACACTATACTCTCCTCTTTCAGCAATTATTTTTTTAGCACCAGCTTTTATTGCAGTATCAATATATTTATGACCATCATTTACCTCACACTTAACAGCTATAAAAGTATCACCTGGTTTTATTTTTCTTGAATCACTTTGAATATCTATCATATTTACCACCTTTATTTTTTTATACCATGATATGCCCACTCATACTCTTCTTCGCTTAAATACTCATCATATTTTTGATTATAAGCTTCAGTATCAGTCATACCATTTATTAAATTACGAGCTTGCTCATATTGTTCTAATAAACGCTCTCTATTTGTTATAATTGTTTTTACTGCTTCTTTTTTCTTAACATCTTTTTTTGTTCCAACATACATTCTATCTAAACTTAACTTATATGTTTTTAAAAAAAGAACTATTCCACGATAAGTTTTATAACGTGAAGCTTCTTGTTTTATATCATCTAATAAAAAGTTTAACTCATTCATTTCCTCTTCCGACTCTAAACTTTTACTCTTCAAAGTCATATATCTTATAATTTTATCTTTATAACTTCTATTTATATATCTTGATTTTTCAATTTCAGCTTGATATTTACAACTATCAATCACTGCTATAAAATCATTTAAACTACTCTGATAATTATTTGATGACTTATCGTAAATAAAGCCTTTTTTTACCCTAGTTGTAAGATATAAAATACTATCATTATTGTATATAGTATCATATTTTTGCTCTATTCCATTATGAATGCTTACAATATATGTATTACCAAAACGAAAGTCAATTATACCTTTATCACATAAATATTCTAAAAATTTATCCTTATTTTCAAAACTACTTGTTACACAATCAATGTCTTTAATATTAACTTTTGCTTTTATTTTTTTATCATCTAAGTCAACAACATCAATTACTTTTTTTATTTTTTTTAAAGTATCTTCTACAACTAATGAATACTTTCCCATGATATCACCAAGTACATTATAACATAGGGTATCTTTCATTCGCAAGAATAAAAGGGCAATAATAAAATTCTTAACAAAAAAATGTGACTACTTTTCAAAGTCACATTCACTACATTTTATCTTACCATTTTTTTCAGTTAACATCTTATTACACTTTGGACAAAGTTCTCCTGTTGGTTTATCCCAGTATGCTGTTTTACAAGAAGGATAATTATTACATCCATAAAAAACTTTACCACGTTTACTTTTCTTTTCAACAATCATACCATCACAATTTGGACATTTACAAATCTCTTTGATTGTTGATGGATCAACTTTAACATACTTACACTCAGGGTATCCACTACATGCTGTGAAATTTCCATATCTTCCTTTTCTAATTACTAAAGGCTTTCCACAGTTAGGACATACCTCTCCTGTTTCCTCTGGAGCTTTTTTCTCCATTTTATCAAAAGCATCTTGAATTAATGGTTCGAAATCATGATAAAACTCTTCAAGTGTCACATACCAAACTTTCTCTCCCATAGCAATCTTATCTAAATCATTTTCCATATTAGCTGTATATTTTACATTAATAATATTGCTAAAATAAGCCTGTAAACTATCATTTACTTCAATTCCAATTTCAGTTGGGACAAATTTCTTCTCAACAATATTTACATAACCTCTATCCTTAATATTACTCATAATTGTTGCATATGTACTAGGTCTTCCAATTCCAAGTTCTTCCATAGCTTTTACAAGACTGGCTTCTGTATACCTTGCAGGAGGTTGTGTAAAATGTTGCTCCTTTATGATATCGTTTGCCACTAGAGGTTTTGTTTGATCAAGTACTGGTAAAATTTTATCAGTTGTCTGCTCATATAAATCATACACTTTTAAATATCCTGGAAACACAATAACTTGACCTGTTGCTTTAAATCCATAATTATTATTGTTAAGTAATATTGTTGTATTCTCTGTTTTAGCTGGAGCTAAAAGTGAAGCTAAAGCTCTGTAATAAATAATTTTATATAATTTATACTCATCACCTGTTAAATAAGGTTTTACTGATTCTGGCGTTCTATTTATACTTGTTGGTCTTATTGCCTCATGAGCATCTTGAACATTTTCAGTTTTTTTACTTTTTTTAACTACACCTAAATAATCTTTACCATAATTATCTAAAATATATTTATTACATTCATTTATAAAATCAAGTGAAAGACGAGTTGAATCAGTACGCATATAAGTAATTAAACCAACTGTTTCTGTTTCTAGTTCGATTCCTTCATATAACTTTTGAGCAACTGACATTGTCTTTTTAGCACTCATATTTAATCTTGAAGAAGCAGCTTGTTGTAGAGTACTTGTTGTAAAAGGAAAAGGCGAATTTTTATTCTTTTTCTTTTTTTCAATTGACTCAACAACAAATTCATCACCTAATGATTCTATAATCTTATTAGCTTCATCTTCACTAGAAATTTCTATTTTTTCATGATTATAAAAAGCTAAGTCAGCTGTAAAATCATTAAATTCAGCCATTATTTTCCAATACTCTTCACTCTTAAATGCTGATATTTCTCTTTCTTTATCAACAATAAGTTTTAGTGCTACTGACTGAACTCTTCCAGCACTAGTACCAGTTGTTTTAGACTGAATTAATTTACTTAAACGAAAACCAATAATACGATCTAAAATACGTCTAGCCTCTTGTGAATTAACTAAATTTTGATCAATTTTTCTTGCTTTAGCAATTGAAGATGTTACTGCATTTTTAGTGATTTCATTAAAAACAATACGTTTATATTTATCATCACTTAATTTTAATGCATCATAAAGATGCCAACTTATTGCTTCTCCTTCACGATCTGGGTCTGTTGCAAGATAAACTGTATCTGCACTTTTAGCTTCACGTTTTAATTCATCAATTACACTTTTTTTACCCCTAATAGTTGTATACGTTGGAGCAAAATGATTATCTATATCAACACCAAGTCCATATTTTCCTTTTGTTGCTAAATCACGTATATGTCCTTTTGAAGACATTACTTTATAATCTTTTCCTAAATATTTACTAATTGTTTTTGTTTTAGCAGGAGACTCCACTATTACTAAATTATGTGCCATAATTCACTTCCTTTTTATCATTATATGTTATACACGATTATTTTAAGAATGTCAACGTACAAATAAATAAGAATCAACATTCTTTTTACAACAAAAAAGAAAGTTCACACTTTCTTAATCATTCAACATATATTTAGCATTTAAGTTAAAAAGAATATTAGCGTAATTAACCCCATATTTTCTTTTAATATAATTATAAGCTTTCATATATACTTTATAGTTTCTTTTTTTTGTACAATGCGTATCACTTGCGACAAAATCAATCAGCCCATTTTTTAACAATTGTTTTGAAAACTTACGTACTTTTCTATTTGAATAACCAAATATAATACTAGTAGCGTCCATTTGAAGAAGAACACCACTTTCTTTTATCTTCTTTATTTTATTAATATTTCTATAATTAATATAAAGTTCAGGATGAGCAAGTATCACTTTATAACCCCTATCTAGTAGTTCTTCTAACTTTAAAATAAGCATACCCGTATTCATCTTTTCATTTCTTCTAACCTCAACTAAAATATACTTACTATTATTAATCGTAAATAAATTCTTTTCTTCAATTAAAGTTAACGTATCAGAACTAAGCATAATTTCGCTTGCTAAAATAAGATTAATATTTAATTTATTCGCATATTTACTTAAAACATTAAAATTCGCTTCTATTTTTCTCTTCTTATCAATATTTAAATGTTTCATATGTGGTGTTGCCACTATATTTTTAATTCCAATATTACTAGCTTCAATTAAATACTTTATACTATCAGATAAACAACTAGCACCATCATCAACATCAAAAATAATATGACTATGTATATCGTAAAAATTATTTTTTCTCATCATTTGAGTAGTAGTAATCATACTTATATCCATATAATTTCTTTTGTTCTTTAACATTTACTTTTGTTAAAACAGTTCCTAATATTGTCACATTATTATTTTTAAGTTCTTCAATACAAGTTTGAATAACTGGATAATCTACCCTATCTGATTCGATTACATAAACAGTTCCATCTGATAGTTTAGATACAAGAATACCGTCTGTCATTGATGAAATTGGCGAACAATCAATAAAAATCATATCATATTTTTCTCTTAATTTTTCTATCAATTGAGCAAATGATTTTTTATTTAATAACTCTGACGGATTAGCAACTCTACTACCTGCTGAAAGTACATCAATAGAAACATCTTTGCCTTTATCTTTAAATGTTTGAATAGCATCAAGATAAGATATTTCACCATGCGATAAAATAACATCAGTAAGCCCATTTTGTCTAGATAATCCAAACTTTTTATGAACCTTAGGTTTTCTAAGATCACAATCAATAACAAGAACTTTTTTTTCAAGTAAAGCAAACGAAAGTGCTAAATCACAGATAAAAGATGTCTTACCTTCACTAGGTAATGTAGATACAACATTAACAACTTTTAAATCACGAAAGTTAAGATTAGTACGAATCATACGAATAGACTCAGCAATCATACCATTTGGATTATTTATTATTTTAAGTTCATTAGTACGATTTAAAATACTATTATTATATTTAACTTTATTACCTTTCTTACCAACAATATTCTCATCATCTAGTGCTTCATCAGGTATAATACCTATTGTTTTAAGAGATAAATATCTTTTAACATCTTCATGAGTTGTAATTTTATGATTCATTGATTCTATAATAAATACTAAGATAAATCCAACAAAAAGTCCAATCATAGAACCAACTAAACAATTAAAATTAACTCTTGGAGAAATCGGCGTTTTATTAGGTACAGCCTCATCAATGACACGAATATTAGTAATATTCATAGTATCCTTTATCTCAGCTATAAAAACAGACGCTATTGTATTAGCAATAACAGCAGCTTCACTTTTTTGTTCTGAATTAACTTTAATATTAATTATCTCTGTATCAGATACAGCATCAACTAAAAGCATATCACTTAAATCATCTATTGAATAACGTAAATTTAAATCATCTTTGACTTTTGATAATATCTTCCTACTTTTAATAATTTGTGTATATGTTTTAACCATTTTTTGATTCGATAAAATACCATCATAATTTACTTGATTAGACGATACAGGTGGTTCTACATATAACGAAGCCTCACTTTGATATACTATTGGCGACTCATAATTGTAAAAAATAGCAGCACTTAATCCTAAAATAACAAATAATAAAATCAAGAATCCCCATTTCTTAATAATTGAAAAAATATACCCTAAATCTAATTCTTGTTCTTGCACAACAAAACACCCCTTTTCTTCGAGTATTTATTATACATCAAATTATTATTTTGTCAAATTTAATTTAACTTTTATAATTAAATATTTATTATTACTTTTTCTACCGTTATAACTGGACGAACACCGTAGACATCTGCATTATAGGCGCTACGAAGAGCCAAATTACCATCACTATTTCCACTCCAGATAGAAGTAGAAGAACCAGTAACAGGTGTACTTGTCCAATATCCATATGTACTTGCATCATTAATATTTGCTCCATGCCTTGTTGCATTATTTGTATAATCAAATAGCCATGCATATTTGCTTGTTCCCTGAACTTTAGAACAATACGTTTCTGTGTCTGGTGCATTTGTATCCAAACAAAACCACTTATCTCCATCTGATGTAGCTGCACTAAAATTTGTATTACCAGTTATTTTAGCTACTTCGTCCGCTGTTATTAATCTAGGATTAATACTTTTATTCCATGACTCTGTATCACTTTCTAAAGCAACTTTTACTTCTTTCATTTCACTATTAGTATTATCTGAATTATACGCTACTAAAGCAGTTGTATTATGGTCTAGTATCATATTTACAGTACTAGATGATTCCGTATCATTAAATGTATACCACTTCATACATCCCGTTTTTGTTCCAGTTGTACTTACGGCTTCACTAGAACTACATTTAGTATTAGCCTCTGGATTATAATAAATAGTCGTTCCATTAGAATACTTTGTATATACTGGTGCTTTTGCACTATAAGTTATATCATATCCACTTACTTTTAACTCTGCACTTTTAACAATTGCATCCTTAATTACAACACTTCCACTTGTTGGATATGTTCCCTTTATATTTATTTCTAACTCTTTTTCTTCATTTACTATTTTCTTTCCATTATCACTTACTGTAAATGTTTGTTCAGAGTTATAATTATAGTTTGAATTCATCATATCACTAACTATAGCTGTTTCTATAGCGCTTACATATGAATTTGCACTCTCCTTTGCAGCACCCCTTTTTGCCTTATCTATTGTATTTAATACTAGTGGCATTGATATTAATGCGACTACTGCTAGAACAACTATTACAGCAAGTAATTCTATAAGCGTAAATCCTTTCTTTTTCATAAAAAAAATACACCTCTATTCTAAAGTGTATTTTAGCATACACCCCCCCCC
>CAKPTA010000011.1 GCA_934190785.1 uncultured Bacilli bacterium | reverse complement strand
GAGTGGGGAGCTGCTACATACTTATCATATTCAGTATATGGAATAAATGATGAAGTAAATATAAATAATAATAGTAACTTTGTAACAGGATATAGTGCGGTTTCTGGAACAGATCAAAGTAGTTATCCTGGAACATATGGAACTGATACAAGTGTAACACTTGCATATAATACAGAAACAGGGTATAAGGCAAGTACAACTGGAAATATAAGTGGAGTATATGATATGAGTGGAGGAGCATGGGAATACATGGCTTCATATATGAAAGATACATATAAAGATAGCGGTTTTGATGCAGCCTCAATATCTTCATATAATTCAAAATACTTTGATATTTATCCAAGTGATAGTGGTTGGACAAGTTATAATAAACGAATTTTAGGAGATGCGACAGGAGAGATAGGGCCATTCTATTATTACAAAGATAAAGATGGAAATAACAGAATACATAACTCTTGGTTTGGTGACCACTCTTTCTTCGTTGACGCTTCTTACCCTTGGTTCGTGCGCGGAGGCGCTTACACTGACGGCGTTCTTGCAGGTCAGTCGCACTTCACTAGGCACACTGGTGGTGCGCTCGGTTGGGGTGGCTTCCGCCTCGCTCTTGCAGACTAGCTTTAAAGCGAAGCTTTTCCCTTTGCATCTAGATGCAAAGAAATAAATAAATTGTCCAGCCTCCTCTCTTTTTAGAGGCTGGACTACAATTAATGGCATTTATAAATTAATATAGATGTAGGTATTCGGTTGCAAAAACAATCTCTCGTTTGACATCGTTTTTCTCTTGGTTTGGTGACAACTCTAACTTCGTTGACGCTTCTAACCCTTGGTTCGAACGCGGAGGCAATTACACTAACGGCGTTCTTGCAGGTCAGTCGAACTTCAATAGGAACACTGGTGGTGCGAACGGTTGGGATGGCTTCCGCCTCGCTCTTGCAGACTAACGTTATAAAGTAAAATACTTCGCAACATTATAATTTATGGATTATAATAATGCGTTTACCTTAGAAACCGCGTACCTATCTACTTTGTAGATGAAAATATAAATAAAAAATTCTGGTGAGTAATTAATTGTGAAAATCAGATATTTCAGCAGTACATATTTTTGTACTGCTTTTTTATGTATTAGGAGTGTGTTATATGAGTAAGATGTACAATAAATATTTAGAATTGAAAAAAGAAAATAGTGAAAAAATGTATTTGTTTAAATGTGGTAACTTTTATATTTTTCTTGCTGATGATTGTGATAGAATTAATGAATTTATTGTTTTAAAGAAAACTAAATTTTCAAATGAATGTATGAAATGTGGTTTCCCTATTAGCGTTTTAGATGATTATCTACGTGTTTTTCATAATCAAAATTTACCTATTGAGATGGTTGATGATATAAGTGATAGTAAGGTTGATGATAAAATTACTAAGATGATTGATAATATTGATATTGATAATATAACGCCAATCGAGGCTTTACTTTTTTTACGTAAACTAAAGGGTGATATAAATGAAAAATGATGTTAGTGAATTAATAATTTATAAACAATATTTAGAACTTATTTATTATACGGAAATGATATGTGAAAAATATCCTAAAAGAGAAAAATTAGCAATTGTATCGACTATAAAAAATACCACGTATGATGGTATGAAAGAAATTATAAGTGCTTATAAGTTTTATGATAAAGATAATAAATTAACAAGTCTTAATAAATTAGATATAAATTTAAAGATGCTTAAAGTTTTAATTAGAGTTTCATATAAGAGAAAGTATATAACTTTAAAAAATTATGAAGCTTGGAGTAAGAAGTTACATAATATAGGTTCTCTGCTTGGAGGATGGATTAATTCATGTGTAAGACAATAAAATGTGAATTTGATAAATGTCTTACTTTTGAAAAACTTCTTTCTGCTCATAATAGAGCTAGTAAAGGGAAAAAACTTAAGGATGAGATTATTATTTTTGAAATGGATTTGGAAACTAATCTTATTAGGCTTATGAAAGATATAAAATATAAAAAGTATAAGGTAGGAAGTTATCGGGAATTTGTTATCTATGAGCCTAAAAAAAGAATTATTAAATCTCTTCCATATCGTGATAGAATTATTCATCAGTGGTATATTGAAGAGTTTATAAAACCATTTATGATAAAACGTTTTATAAGTGATACATATGCTTGTCTTGATAATAGAGGAACGCTATCTTCTGCTAAGAAGACTCAAAAGTATATGCGAAAAATGCAGAAAAAACATGGTAATTATTATGTCCTTCAGTGTGATATAAAGAAATTTTTTTATAGTATTGATAAAAAAATTTTACTAATTATATTAAATAGAATTATAAGTGATAAAAAGTTAATGGAATTTACAAAAATTATTCTAGACGATGGTACTGATATTGGTATACCTATTGGGAATTATACTAGTCAGTATTTTGCTAATATATATTTAAATGAACTAGATCATTTTATAAAAGAAAAGCTAAGAGTTAAATACTATATAAGATATATGGATGATTTTATTTTACTTGTTAAAAATAAAAATGAAGCAAAATATTTATTTCATAAAATAAGCATTTTTTTGAAAAATAATTTAAATTTAGAATTAAATCAAAAAAGTAGATATTATCCAAGTTCAATTGGAATTGATTTCTGTGGATATAGAATTTTTGAAACACACTTGTTACTTAGAAAAAGATTTAAAAAGAAAGTAAAAAAGACACTAAAAAAATGGAAGAATAGTGAATCATTAAATCCTAATAAGTTATTATTGTCATGGAACTCTATAAAAGCTCATGCGGGACACGCTAATAGTTATAATTTTTTATTACAAACAGAATTTAATTTAAGAAAAATATTAGAAGAAAAAAACGTAAAAATTTAATACACATATATTTTGACAAAATTTTTATATGTCATATTTTATAGTAATGTCTTAATTTAGTATTTTCTAAAAAAATGGAAATATACTAATAAAAAGAGAGGTTTTAGATATGATATTTATATTTGTATTAATATGGTTTTGTTTAATAGTTATTTATTCAGTTATTAATATATCTGATATGTGTTCTAGCTTTGAAGAACAAAAAAAGATAGAGAATATGATAAAAGAAATAGAAGGAAAGTAATTCTTTGCTTTTACCCTTAAAATATGTTATCATTAAACAGTTGAGGGTGTGATTTTATGTTAAAAGTAAATAATGTTGGGCTTAGATTTTCAAGTCGTGTTTTATTTGAAAATGTAAATTTAGAGTTTAAAGAAGATAACTGTTATGGAATTATAGGTGCTAACGGAGCTGGTAAATCGACTTTTTTAAAAATTCTAAGTGGTGATATTGAGCCAACAAGTGGGGACGTTATTATAGGTAAAGGAGAACGTATATCAGTATTGCGTCAAAATCATAATGAGTTTGATGACTATAAAGTTCTTGAAACGGTAATTATGGGTGATACAGAGTTATATGACATAATGAAGAAAAAAGATGCTATATATATGAAACCTGACTTTAGTGCTGAAGATGGAATTGAAGTAGCGCTATTAGAGGCTCGATTTGAGGAAAAGAATGGATGGCAAGCTGAAAGCGATGCAGCAATTCTTTTATCAGGACTTGGTATTGATAGTACATATCATGATATGTATATGAGAGATTTAAAAGATAAAGATAAAGTTAAAATCCTTCTTGCTCGTGCTTTATTTGGAAATCCAGATATTCTTCTTTTAGATGAGCCAACAAATGGTCTTGATACCAAAAGTAAGATGTGGTTAGAAGAATTTCTAATTAACTTTAAAAATACTGTTTTAGTAGTTTCACATGATAGACATTTTTTAAATAAAGTATGTACATATATGGTTGATATTGATTATGAAAAAATTACACTATTTGTTGGAAATTATGATTTCTGGTTTAAATCAAGTGAACTCATTCAAAAACAAATGCGTGATTCAAATAAAAGAAAAGAAGAACGTATGAAAGAACTTCAAGATTTTATTGCTAGATTTAGCGCTAATGCATCTAAGTCAAAACAAGCAACATCAAGAAAACGTGCTCTTGAAAAAATTGTATTAGATGAGATAAAACCATCAAGTAGAAAATATCCATATATTAATTTTGAAGTATCAAAACCACTTGGTAAAGAAGTAATTCAGCTAGAAAAAGTAAATTATAGTATTGATGGCAAACAAATTTTAAAAAATATTAATTTAACTATTAGACCAGATGATAAGATAATTTTAATTGGTTCTAATGAAATAGCTAAAACAGCTCTTCTTAAAATTCTTGCTGGAGAATTAGAACCTGATAGTGGTAAGAGAGTAGTATCATCAACAGTTCAAATTGGATATTTTGCTAAAAACCATGATGAATATTTTAAAGAAGATGTTGATTTGGTTAATTGGTTGAGAAATTATTCAGAAAATAAAGATGAAAGCTTTGTTAGAGGATTTCTAGGACGTATGCTTTTCTCAGGTGAAGAATCATTAAAAAAAGTTAATGTTCTATCTGGTGGTGAAAAGGTAAGACTTATGATGGCTAAAATAATGCTTGAACAAGGTAATGTTCTTTTAATGGATGAACCAACAAACCATCTTGATATTGAATCTATCAATTCACTAAATTTAGGATTAGAAAAGTATACAGGAGCTTTAGTTATTGCAACTTATGATCAAGAAATAATTGAAAGTGTTGGAAATAGATTAATTGAAATAAAAAGTGATGGAAGTTATGTAGATAAACAAATTAGTTATGAGGACTATATAGAAAAATATGGACTTGATGAAGCAAATTAAAATAGAAAATAATCTTATAATAGAAAAAATAAAAAGAGGAGGATATACTTATTTTTTAAATAATAAACGAATTGAGATAATCGCTTCTTTTTTAAAGAAAGAAAATATAATTTACAATATATTTTATCCTTTTAATGGAGCAACATATGGTATTATTTATACAAATAAACCTCCAGCATCATTACTTAAAATTAATACAAAATCACCTCTTACTCATAGTATGATTTTAGGTAGTATAATGGCTCTTAATATAAAAAATGATATCGTAGGTGATATTATTATTGATAAAAATTATTATGTTGTTGTTATGGAACATATGAAGAACTATTTAATTAATAATTTATTACAAGTAGGACGTGAAAATGTTGATTTAGAAGAAGTCTCTTTTGATGAAGTCAAAGATTATGAAATACCATATAGTAATATAACTATAACAGTATCAAGCCTACGTATTGATGTTGTAATCGCACGTATAATTGGCACAAGTAGAGGCATGGTATTAGAAAAGTTTAAAAATAAGGAAATATTTTTAAATTACAATATATTAAACAAAATTGATTATAATCTAAAAGAGGAAGATGTTTTTTCCATTCGAGGATATGGAAAATATAAATTTACTGGAAATATATCAAAATCAAAAAAAGATAAATATATTATTGAATGTATGAAATACAAATAAAAAAACGATTAATCGTTTTTTTTATGCATTATAATAAATTAAAATTGAACATAAGCAAGCGAGAACAACTAGAAGTACAACTTTTAAAATCGTTTTTTTCATATATCCTCCTATATTAAACGCATTTCTTGTTCTGTAAAAAATGGTTTTTTCTTATTGATATGATCAAAGAATAATATTCCATCTAAATGATCAATCTCATGTTGAAATGCAATTGATAAATCTTCTCTTGCACGAATATGGATTTTGTTACCATCTTCATCATAACCTTCAACAGTAACACGTGCATATCTTGGAACATGTCCTTCTACTTCACGATTAACACTTAGGCAACCTTCACCAGCCTCAGCAGCTATCATTTCATTAGAATGACTAATAATAACAGGATTAATTACTACATAATTATCGAATTTACCTTCTTCATATTCATATACAATAACAATTATACGTTTGTTTTGTCCAAGTTGTGGGAAAGCTAGTCCCATACCAGGGCGTAAATTATATTTTTTTTCATATTTTTCAATTTGACTATATGTAAGATGATCTATAATGTGTTGAATTGTTTTTTTATCTTCTTTAGATATAGGAAGATCAACATTTACCGATTTCATACGTAGATGCTTATCTTTTTCATCTAATATATTTAATGGTTTAAACATAATATCGCCTCCGTCTATATAATTTTAACATAAAATTACTTAAAATAAAAGAATTACATTTTGATATTATATTGTAAAATTATAAAAAAATCAAGATAAAAAGCACCGAAGTGCTTTTCCTTAGTTAACACCGAAAGAACGTGCTCCAATGATGATTACTAATAAAATAAATAAAACTAGAATGATAGCAGCACCATATCCAGCTCCATATCCATAGCCACCACCTTGGCCACCGCATGGATTTCCGCATCCATATCCTTGGTATCCACCATAATAATACATAGTTAATCCCTCCTATCTAGTTCTAATATATTTTATTACTTATATAAAAATTGGTTAATCAAAAGACCTAAATTTCTAAATTTTATACAAGGCAATTTAAAAAAACAAAATTATATGATATGATTATATACAGGATAGGTGATAGGATGGGTTCATTTTATAAACATATGAAAAAAACAATTAATGATATGGACAAAGTTCTTTTAATACTTACAATTATTTTGTTTATATTTGGCCTTTTAAATATAGTAACAGCCTCTAGTAGAGCAGTTGTATTAAGATATAATACATCACTATATAATTTCTTTTATAAACAGTTAATTAATCTTCTTGTTGGCTCGGCTTTATCCATTATTATCTTAAAAATTCCAACCCAAAAATATCGTTCTCTTGGTACGATTTCATTCATTGGAGTTTTGGGCTTGCTTTGTTATTTACTACTTTATGGAAAAACGCATAAGGGTTCTATTAACTGGATTAGATTAGCAGGATTTACGCTTCAGCCAAGTGAGTTTGCAAAACCTGTTATGATTGTTTGTGTATCAATGCTTTTTGAAATATTTTATAAAAAACTACGTTCTAAAAACAATAATCATTATGATATGATAGGAATAATAATGTTTGTCGGTTGTGTTTTTCCCTTAATTGTTTTTATTGAACATGATTTAGGAACAGCTATAATTCTATTTACCATTTTTGCCGTCTTATTTTTAGCAAGTCCAATTCTTAAAATAGATAAGTTTAGAACAATTGTTGCAGGTATTATTGTAGTACTTCTTGGATGCGTCATATTACTTGTTAAAAATGGTGAAATTTTATCAAAAACTCAGTTAGAACGATTTAATTTCTTTGATCCATGTTCTGATTATGAATCTGGAGGATATCAGATATGTAATGGTTTTATAGCTATTAATGAAGGTGGATTATTTGGTGTTGGAATAGGTAAGAGTAAACAAATTTCTTATATTCCAGAATCACATACTGATAGTGTTTTTGCAATTATATCAGAAGAGTATGGTTTTATCAGATCTTCACTAATTTTTGTTGCATATATCTTTATTTTAGGTAGGATTTTAAGACTATCTAGCATGGCAAGTACCATTAGAGGAAGATATATTACACTTGGTATAGCTGTATATATATTCTTACATATATTTGTTAATTTAGGTGGATTATTTGGTATTATGCCTCTTACAGGAGTGCCTCTTCCATTTTTAAGCTATGGTGGATCATTTACACTATCTTTAATGGCATCACTTGCTATTGTTCAGCGTATTCATATAGAAACAAAAAATCAACATATATCAGTTTAAAAAAAAGGAATTTTACATTCCTTTTTTTACGTTAACTTTTTCAGTAAATCTATCATAAATATCTTTACTATTTTCGTATAAACTTCTATTATATTCGACATCAATACATTCATCTAAATTTTGTAAAATGTTAGTATCAATAAATATTTTTTTACTATCATTATTCATTATTTTATTTATATCATAACTATCTAGATTATCTTTATAGCCATTTCGTTTTAAAACATCATCTAAAGGGCAAATGTATCCACCAATAACGTTACCTTTTTGTTTTGTTGTCATAAGTGAATAATTATTACCATTTAATAAATCTGTACATACTATACTTTCAAAATTTCTAGCGAATAGAATATGATGTTTTTCTGTTAATGAGAAATTTGTTTTATAAAATAATGTTCCAACGAAAATATTTAATCTTTTAATTTGCATAATTACACCTCTTTAATGGCATTTATACTAACACAATTTTTCTTTTAATGCAAATTATAATATATTGACAAAAATAATTTTTAAATATATAATATAAACAATAATAGTAATTATTACTATTATGAGGTGAAACATGAGATATTCAAAGCAAAAATCTATTATTCTTAATAATGTTTTAGAAAGATGTGATCATCCTAGTTGCGAAGATGTTTACTTATCTGTAAAAAAGATTATTCCAAATATTAGTCTTGGTACAGTATATAGAAACTTAAATATCTTAGCTGATAATAATCAAATAAAAAAAATTCATATGCCACGGGGTAGTGATCGCTTTGATAAAACAGTTATAGATCATGCACATTTTCATTGTATTAAATGTAATAGTGTAATTGATATTAATGATTTAAATTTAAGTGCTTTATATAATAGCCTTGAGAATGATAACCATATTTTGATATTATCTCACGATATTGTTTTTACCGGAATTTGTGATTCGTGTAAGAGAAAAGAGGAATTATAATGGAATTAAAAGGAAGTAAAACAGAACAAAACTTAATGACTGCATTTGCAGGTGAGAGCCAAGCAAGAAATAAATATACTTTTTTTGCAAGTGAAGCAAAAAAAGAAGGTTATGAACAAATAGCTGCTATTTTTGAAGAAACAGCTGGAAATGAAAAAGAACATGCTAAAATGTGGTTTAAGCTACTAGAGGGTGGTAGTATTAAATCTACAATAGAAAATTTAGAGGCAGCTGCAGCAGGTGAAAACTATGAATGGACAGATATGTATGAATCATTTGCTAAAACAGCTAAAGAAGAAGGTTTTGACCATATTGCATATTTATTTACAGAAGTTGGAAAAATTGAAAAGGAACATGAAGAAAGATATCGTAAACTTTTAGGAAATGTAAAAAATGAAAAAGTATTTAAAAGTGAAGTTCCAACAATGTGGATTTGTCGTAATTGTGGACATATTCATTTTGGTGAAAAAGCTCCAGATGTATGTCCAGTATGTAATCATCCACAAAGTTATTTTGAAAGAAAAGCAGATAATTATTAATATTAAGCTACGTTTATTACGTAGTTTTTCTTTTAACTAGTATGAAAAATCACTATTTTTTGATATACTGTAATTATACAATTTAACATATAAATATATAAGAGGCGATAATATGAAGAAAATAATTACAGTAGATGGGAATGAAGCATGTAGCAAGGTAGCGTATCTTTTTTCTGATGTAGCAGGTATTTATCCGATTACACCATCAAGTCCGATGGCAGAACATATAGATGAATGGAGTAGTAGTGGTAAGAAAAATTTATTTGGAGATGTTGTAGATGTCGTAGAAATGCAAAGTGAGGCTGGAGCTTCAGGATTCATTCATGGTGCTCTTCTTGCCGGAAATTTAGCTACAACCTTTACAGCAAGTCAAGGACTTTTACTTATGATTCCTAATATGTATAAAATAGCTGGTGAAATGCTTCCTTGTGTTATGCATGTTGCTGCAAGAAGCTTATCAACACATTCTCTTAGTATTTTTGGTGATCATCAAGATATATATGCTGCTAGAGCAACTGGATTTTGTATGCTTGCATCTTCATCTGTTTCTGATGCATCATATATGGCAGCTGTTGCCCATTTATCAGCAATTGAGGCAAGTCTTCCTTTTATGCATTTTTTTGATGGTTTTAGAACAAGTCATGAGATTCATAAAATAAGTGTACTTGAAGATAGTGATTATAAGTCATTACTTAATGAAGAAGCACTTTTAAAATTTAGGAAAAGAGCATTAAACCCTAAAAAACCAGTTATAAGAGGAACAGCAAGTAATGACGATATATATTTTCAAGCAACTGAAGCAAGAAATATATTTTATGATAAAGTGCCAGATATTGTAGCAACATATATGGATAAAATAAATGAATTAGCAGATACAGATTATAAACCATTTAATTACTATGGTAGTGTTTGTGCTAAATATATAATAGTTGCAATGGGTTCGGTTTGTGAGACTATAAAGGAAACAATAGATGCCTTAAACAATGATGATTATGGATTAATTGAAGTTCATTTATATCGCCCTTTTAGTCAAAAATATTTATTTGATGTTATGCCCGATACTGTCAAATATGTAGCTGTTCTTGATAGAACAAAAGAAGCTGGTAGTGAAGGAGAGCCTCTTTACTTAGATATTTGTTCAGCTTTAAAAGATAAAGATATAAGTGTTGTAGGGGGAAGATATGGTCTTTCTAGTAAGAATACTACTCCAAGAGAAATTAAGGCTGTTTATGATATGTTAAAAAATGATGTAAAGAATAACTTTACAATTGGAATAAATGACAATGTAACTAATTTAAGTTTGAAAATAGATAATACATTTAAAACAAATTTACACAATGAGTTTTTAATATATGGTTATGGTAGTGATGGAATGGTTAGTGCTGGAAAATCACTAATCAAACTACTTGGTAATATGACAGATATGGATGTACAAGGATATAACGAATATGATTCTAAAAAATCAGGTGGCGTAACAGTTGCTCATATTCGTTTTTCACATAATAAAATAAGATCAACTTATTATGTTGAAAATCCAAGCTTAGTTGTTATTACAAAAGATACCTATTTAAGCCTTTTTGATTTATTATCAAACATTAAACCACATGGTAAAGTTTTAATTAATACATCTAGAAGTGACATTACAAGTGTTATGAATAATATAAATAAAAAAAATATTAAGGAAAAAGAGTTAGAAGTATACACAATAGATGCCCAAGTTATAGCAAATAAATATGGACTCCAAAATAAAATAAGTATGATTATGGAAAGCACTATAATATATTTATCTAAAATTCTTGATTATGATAGTGCTCTTTTAGAATTAACAAAATATATTGAAGCTAAATTCTCTAAGAAAGGTGCTTCAGTTGTTTCAAATAATATTGCATCAATTAAAGTCGCACCAAACTATTTAAATAAAATTGATACATCTTCTATATCGTATGAAGATGAAAAATCAAGTATGGAAACATTATATGAAAAGATAAAAAAAAGAGAAGGTAATACTTTATCTACAAATGACTTTTTAACTCATCCTGATGGCTTATTTGAAGCAGGAACATCTAGTATGGATAAAAGATTTATTACAGATATAGCCCCAAATTGGATAAAGGATAACTGTATCAGCTGTAATCAATGTTCATTTGTGTGTCCACATAGTGTTATAAGACCTTTCTTGTTAGATCAAAAAGAATATGATGAAGCTCCGGATTATATAAAAGAACGAACAATAAAACCTATTATTAAGGGACTTGAAGAATACTATTTTACAATAGCTGTATCGATTGCTGACTGTACAGGTTGTGGTTTATGTATTAAGAAATGTCCAGGTAAAAAATTAAATAAAGCTCTTATTTTTGATAAAATAAATGATTTAAAAAATAATCATGAACAAGAAAGATTTGACTATCTTGAAAAAAATATCAAAGATAAAGACATAGATACTAATACTACTATTACAAGTCAGTTTAAGCGCCCTCGTTTTGCTTTTTCAGGAGCATGTGCAGGATGTGGTGAAACATCCTATATTCGACTTTTAACACAGTTATTTGGTGATGAATTAATAATTGCAAATGCAACTGGATGTTCATCAATTTATGGAGCATCTATGCCATCAATGCCTTATACTGTACCATGGGCTAGCTCATTATTTGAAGATAATGCAGAATTTGGTTATGGAATATATATGGCTAATAAAAAAATTAAAAAAAGAATTGAAAGAATAATGCTTGAAAATATGAATGACAATAATAAAGAAATATTTAATATGTGGATAAACAATCAAAATGATTATAAAATCACAAAAAAAGTGTATTCTGAAATAGAATCATTTGATGTACCAAGAGAACTACTTACATTTAAAGATAATTTATTAAAAAGAAGTATTTGGATGATTGGTGGTGATGGTTGGGCATATGATATTGGTTTTTCAGGAATAGATCATGTGCTAGCAAGTGGTGAAAATGTAAATATTTTAGTACTTGATACACAAGTTTATTCTAATACTGGGGGGCAAGCATCTAAATCAACTCCAAAAGGTATGATTGCTTCATTTGCAACAAATGGTAAAAAAACAGCAAAAAAAGATTTAGCCAGAATTGCTTTGTCATATCCTAATTGCTATGTTGCTCAAATTAACTTAAGTGCTAATATGAACCAAGTATTAAAGGCAATGAAAGAAGCAGAAGCATATAATGGTCCATCCATTATAATCGCATATTCCCCTTGTATATCACATGGAATTATAGGTGGAATGCAAAATAGTATGGAAATAGGCTCTTTAGCAACAAAATGTGGATACTTTCCAATTTTTAGGTATAATCCAGAAAATAATATATTTACATTAGATAGTAAAAATCCTGATTTTGATAGTTATCAAACATTTTTAGAAAGCCAAAATAGATATAAAATGCTTGCTACTGTAAATAAAGATCATGCTCTTCATTTACTTGAAGAAAATAAAGAAAATGCTATAAAAAGATTTAATTACTATTTATCATTAACACAAAAATAAGCCAAATGGCTTATTTTCTTTTTAAATCATTAAGTTTCATTTCTAAATTTAATTGTTCAAGTGCCTTAGATGTATTTGGAACTGCATAGGCTAAATCTTCAAGTTTCTTTTTATACTCAATATCCTCATTATATTGAGTACTTATATACCCATTAACAAGACTTTCCAGATTAGAATTAAGCCAAGGTTTAATATTATCTAAATTACCGCTTGCAACATTATCAGTTATATATTTAGCATATTCTCCATTTACATCAACGTTATCTAGACGTCGTAAAACTCTTCTATTGTATGCTTCAATTTCAATATAACTTTTAATGATGATATTCATAATTTTATTAGGAGTAATTTTATCAATGTTTTCACGTATACTATTTTTTCTTGTAAATGAATGACTATCTCCACTTAAGTATCTTTGTAAAATTTGTTTAGCATAAAATTTTTCATTTTCTATATCAATATTGGGCATTTGTGATTTAATAGTTTCTGATAAGGCATAATTAATATAGATAGAGATATTATTTAGTCCATCTACACGATTAAATCCTTCAATTTCACTAATATCAAAATTAGGGTTATTTCTAAAATCCATTACATAATCATCTCCTAAATCGATTGTAACATATAATATAAAAAATAAATAGGTGTAAATAATTATAAACAATTTATGAGTGTAAAGTTTTGTCGACTTTACATATTTATCAAAAAATTCATTCTTATTTTTAAAATCATGTGATATACTTCAATCATAGAGGATAACCTCTATCTGAGAATAAGTATCACAAAAGAATAACTAAAAAAGAAACTGTCCCCCCTGAGAACAGTTTCACAAAAGAATAAAAAGGGGTTGGCTAGTGTGATACTAGCGCCAGTTCGCCTAATCCGAACTGGTGCTTTATATACTAACTTCAAAAGCTTAAAAAGTCAAGCTTTTTTTTTGAAAAAAATAAAAATTATGCATAATAGATTGATTAACAAACGTTTGTTTGCTAAAATAAGTATGAGATGATATATATGCAAAAGTTAGAAGAAGTAAAAGGAATAGGACCAGCAACTTATAAAAAATTAAATAAATTAGGAATATATACAATAAAAGACTTAATAACTTATTATCCTTTTCGTTTTAATTATATTGAAAAAAGTAATTTAGCAGAAAAAAATCAAGATGATAATGTTGTAGTAGTGGGAATAGTACAAACACTTCCTAATATATTTTATTTTAGAAAAAAAATGAACCGAATGTTATTTAAAGTAGAAAGCGATAAATATTTATTAAATGTTACTATTTTTAATAGAGCATTTCTAAAAGATAAACTAAAAATAGGTGAATCTATTATAATAATTGGAAAGTATGATAAAAAACACTCTAGTATTGTAGCAAGTGACGTTCGGTTTGGTAATTTAACTAGCCCAAAGATAGAACCACTTTATCACACTATTAATGGCTTAACAAGTACACAAATACATAATTATATTAATCTTGTAATGAACAATTTAGATTATATAGATTATATTCCTTTAAAATATATTCAAAAATATCATTTGCTTGATAAAAAAACATCTATTTTAGAAATACATAATCCAAGTAGCAAAAAAATATTAACACCAGCAATTGCTAGAACTAAATATGAAGAATTATTTTTATTTATGCTCAAGATGAATGTTTTAAAACAAAATAAAATATATAAAAATGGTTTTGCTAAAGAATTTAATCAGGATAAAATAGATTTATTTATACAAAATTTACCATTTAAATTAACAGAAGATCAACTAAAATGTGTTTGTGATATAAGTATTGATTTAAAAAGTAATAAACGTATGAATCGTTTAGTTCAAGGAGATGTTGGAAGTGGTAAAACAGTTGTTGCTTTTATTGCAACTTATATGAATTTTTTAGCTGGATTTCAAAGTGCTTTAATGGCACCAACTGAGATATTAGCAACACAACACTATATCAAAGCTAAGGAGTTATTTGATGGTATTTTTGAGGTAGCACTTTTAACAGGAAAAATGAAAGCTAGTGAAAAAAAAGAAATATATAAAAAACTTGAAAATGGTGATATAGATTTTATTATAGGAACACATGCATTATTTACAGAAGATGTAAAATACAAAAATTTAGGATTAATTGTTACTGATGAGCAACATAGATTCGGAGTAAATCAACGTTCTAGTTTAAGAAATAAAGGTATATATCCTGATATTCTTTATATGAGTGCTACTCCAATCCCTAGAACATATGCTTTAACATTATATGGTGATATGGATGTATCAAGTATTAAAATTGTACCATCTGGTAGAAAAAGTGTTATTACTGAAATAAAAAGTGAAGATAATATTAGAGAAGTACTAGAAAAAATGTATATTGAATTAAAAAAAGGTCATCAGATATATGTTGTAGCACCTTTAATTGAAGATTCTTTCGAACAAACATCTTTCAATGTTGAATCATTATCAGAGCAAATGAAAAAAGCTTTTGGTAAACTATATAATGTTGATATTTTACATGGAAAAATGAAACCAAATGAAAAAGAAGAAGTCATGAATAAATTTAAAAATAATGATGTCCAGATTTTAATAAGTACAACGGTTATCGAGGTTGGAGTTGATGTTGCAAACGCAACTATGATTGTTATCTTTGATAGTTTTAGATTTGGTTTATCCGCATTACATCAACTTAGAGGTAGAGTAGGAAGAAGTAGTTTACAGTCATACTGTATTCTAGTTTCTAATAAAGAAACAAAAAGACTTGAAATTTTAACTAAAACCAATGATGGTTTTAAAATAAGTGAAGAAGACTTTAAATTGCGTGGAAGTGGAGATTTATTTGGAGAACGTCAAAGTGGTGATATGGCTTTTAAAATGGCCAATATAAAAAATGATTTTAATATTCTAGTAAGAGCAAAAGAGGATAGTGAAGAATTTCTAAAAGAATTAAATAAAACAAAAGAAAAAAATATTTGGCAAGATTACCTTTTAAATACAATGAATTTAGATTGAGTTAGACATATTTTTACAAAATAGCTAGTTGACTTTTCTAAATACTTAATCTATAATTATACTAGCGTGATGATATTCATTACGCGTCACTCTTACGGCTTAATGTGAGAGTGATCAACCAAAACCCCCTGAAATTCCCCTCGAGAGAGGGGAATACTTTTGTTTATAAGGGATTTTTAACTATTTTTGATTTGATTTTACTAAAAGAGAAAAAGCAAGAGAGGCTTGATTTATCATATTTAAGGTAGCAGAGCATTTGACATTGCTTAAAGAAGGTAAAAGTGAATACACCTTAGAACAAGCAGTAGAAGAATTAAATAAAGCACAAGAATTACTTAATCCAATTATGGATAAATATGATTATAGTAAATTACCAAAAAGAGATTAATACTAGTATTTTTAATATCAAAAATATCTAAGTAGTATGAAGGAAAGAAGATGTCTATGCAGAACAATAGAAAGTATATAGCAATAATTGCATTTTTAAGAAAATTTACGAGTGTTTTTATTTCATTATTTTTTAATATATATATACTAAAAATAGTTAATAATGATATGAATTTTATTTTGAAATATACAGTTTATTCTGTGATTTTAGGTTTTATATTAGAATATTTTGTATTAAAAATAATTAATTCAAAAAATGCAAAATTTATTTATAGAATGAGCTTTATATTAAGTGTAATTAATATAATAATTTTAATAGGATTTAAAGAAAATATTGTTAAATACATATATTTGTATAAAACATTAGATACAATGAGAACTATATTTTATGCGGCTCCTTATGAACTTATGATTATAGGGTCTAACAGTAATAAATCAATGAGCAGTTATCTAGCGAATCTAAACATATTAGAAAGTATTACTGTAATATTAACACCAATATTTTCGGGATTTGTAATAGAAAAATTTTCGTATAATGTATTATTTATTATATTAGCGTTACAAACATTACTAATAATATTAATATCTTTTAAAATAAAAGATTTCACAATACAAGATAATAAAATGAATATAAGAGAATACTGGAGCATTGCAAAAAATAAAAGACATATAAAAAATATTTATAATTGCATGTTTTTTAGAAGAATATCATCGCAGGGTGCAATGACAGAATTATTACCTATAGTTTTATTTTTGAGATTAGGAACAGAATTTAGTTTTGGAAGTTATAATACTATGTTTGCAGTTATTTCTATAATTTCATTACAAGTGTTGAAAATTGTTAATAAGAAAAATATAAATAAAAAATTTTACCCATATATGGCAATAATTATTTTTATATCATCCATTTTTGTTATATACAATTCTAGTTTTATAACATTGTTGATTTATTATATTTTAATGAATTCATTTGGAACAATAATTGAATCGGAATCATGTAGTGCAGTATATGCTGCAGTAAAGGTAGATGGTTTAGAAAAATATAGAAAAGAGCATATAATGATATTTAATATTTATATGTTGTTTGGGCAAATAATCAGTTATAGTCTTATATTTATTCTGTATAATTATTTTTATAATGTAAATATTTTATCAATAGCAATTTCAATATTAATGTTTTTCTTAATAATTGCTACAGTATATTTAAGAAAAACAGAAAATTTTATGTATAAAAAAAGAAATGAAATTTATAAAGGTTGATAAATTAGTTATTGTTGTAAAAATAGAAAGAAAGGTGTAATAATGAAAAATATAATTATTTTGGGAGTAGTTGAGGTAATATGAAAAGATTACTAAGAATTAGTTTTGATTTATCATTATTATCATTTATACCAATAATATCTTGGTTTTTACTTGGAATAATAGTTGATAAGAATTTAATTAATATATTTACACTAACTTATCCGTTACAATTTATATATTATATAATTAAATCTATATTTTCTACTGGGTCTAATATAAGTAAAGAAAAAGATAAAAATGAAAATGCAGTAATGTCAGGTTTAGTATTAGGAACAATTGTTTCTATAATTATTTTTACTATAATTCTATTAAATGTTGATAATTATATTAGTTTTATGAATATGGATATAAGTACATATAAAAACTTTACTATATATTCAATATTACAACTATTCATTTGTTTAGAATTTGCGATGATGCAAGATAAACTATATTATGAAGAAAAAAATAAATTAGCAAATAAGCATTCTTTAGTATTTAATTTGTTAAATTTTATATTATTGATTGGAACATCTTTAATAACAAAAAATCAAGTTATTATAATTGCAACAACATTAATTCCATTAGCGATATATACTTTGTATATTTATATTAAAAATAGTAATAATTTTAAATTTAATATTAATGTATTAAAATGTATAAAATACGATTCAGTTGAATTGTTCAATAATATTGCATTCTTTTTAATATTCTTGTTTGGATTATCTAATGCCTTAGAATATGGAGAAATGTATGCAACTGCTTTAACTTTTATAGCATTAATAACTGATACACAATGGGATACATTTGATGCTATAAAAGAAGCAGCAACAATAGATATTAGTAAAAGAAAATTTAATTATATTGAACATAGAAACAATGCTTATAAATTATTAGGAATATTATTTGGAACAAGTTTAATGATGTTTGCATTCTTATTTGGATTTTATGATTTAGATTTTAAAATTACAATGATATATTTTTCTTTTGAAATAGTAAATTTCTTAATATATCCAATATATAGAATTAAAACTTGTTATTTACAATTAGAATATTCAGCTCTTAAAATTACATCAAATAAGATAATAGCATCAATACTTAGAATGTTTATTTCGTTATTAAAAACACCATTTTGTACAGGAATAGGACAAGTGTGTTCATCAGTTTATCAATTTATAACAGTTAGTATAATGTTTGGTCATAATTTTAAAATTGATAAAACAGGTTGTGCTGTTAAAAAGAAATAAATATTGAATAATGACACTATGACATTATAAATGAGAGTAGGGTACTCACAAGCAATGTGTCATCGTGTCATTTAAAAATAAAAGAATATATGTTATAATAGTACATATAAAGAGAAAGCGCTAGTACAGGCTTATTTTATAAGTTTTTGTATTGGCGTTTTTTCGTAGTAAGGAAGTGAATATATGTCAAAAAAATTTCAAATAGATTATTAGAAAAATCTTTGTCCGCTGCATTACTTGGAATTGAATTGTATAATAAACCTAATGTTGAATATAGAGAAGAAAGTTTTGCAATTTTAATAATTAATGCATATGAACTATTATTTAAAGCAAAAGTAGTTGAAGATACCGGAAAAATCAATTCGATTTATGAATATGAAAAAAAGAAACTTGTTGATAATACTTCTAGTAAAAGAGATTATATTAAGAAAAACAGAATTGGCGAGCCAATGACAAAAGGAATAACTTCCTTAATGAATTTGTTAAAAAATCAGAAGAAAATATCACCTAACGTTATTGAAAATATTTTAATGTTAATTGAAATAAGAGATAATTCTATTCATTTTGTAAATAAGGATAATGATTTGATGAAATATAAATTATATACAATTTGTGTAGCAACAATAAAAAATTATTATCATTTAATAGAAAAGTGGTTTCCTAAATTTGAATTGTCAAAATATAATTTTTATATAACACCTATTAATTTTTCAGGAATAAATGAAAATGTAGAAACAGCAAATTTAGATATAGCACAAAAAAATTTTATTAATTATTTAGATATGGCGACATCTGGTGCTATCAATGATGAATTTGATATTTGTATTAAAACGGAGTTAAGATTCACAAAAGTTGAAACTGATGAAGCATTATTGCTGAAATATGCACAAGAAGGAAAAAAGATAAATGTAGAACTATCAGATGAAATTTTCAAAAAAATGTATCCATTTACATATTCGGAAATGTGTGAAAGATTTAAAAGAAAATATGGATTGAAAATTAATAATTTTTTTAATAAATCAAAAAAGATTTTAGAACAAGATGAAATATGCTGTAAAGCAAGATATTTGAATCCAAACAAAAAGGGGATTTTTAAAATGTTTTACAATGGAAATTTTATTGATAAATTATTTGAACAGATGAAAAAAGATGAAGTGTAATTTTTCTAGATACCAAAATCAGATACTAAATGATAAAAATAAAGTTATTTTTATAAACTTTGATAAATTATGATAAAAGAAAAAGTCTTATTTTGTAAGACTTTAGCAATTTATTAAATTGTTACGAACTGATAATAATATTTCCCCCTGAAGAGAGCGAAAGCTCTCATTTTTTGTGCTGAAATGCTTTAATTTATTATTTAACCATAATTTTTAAATTTTAAAAAACTTTTCTTTGTTACATAGCTATCAAAATAAAAATATGATAAAATTAAAATGTTAAGCAAAAAAATAAAAATACGATTAAATAATTAAACATTTTATAATCATTATAAATGTTTTATAAATCAAATTATGAAAGTCATGTTTATAAAATTTACAAAAAAAGTTAAAAATTATCAGAGAGTAGGTTTATAGATGAAAGTATATATAGTTAGACATGGTGAAGTACTTCATAACGCATTAAAAATATATAATAATGAAAATGAAGATTTAAATGATAATGGTGTAAAACAATCAGAAACGTTAAAAAGTAAAATTAAAGATTTAGAGTATGATATGATTATTTCTTCACCACTGATAAGAGCAAAACATACTGCAGAAATAATTAATCTTAAAAATAAAAAGATTTTAATTGACAATAGATTGGAAGAAAGAAATCCAGGAGATTTAAGTGGGCAACCCCTAGAAGTTACAAATAGAGAAGAATATTGGAATTATTATACAGAAATACAATATGGTACAAGTGAAAATATTCAAGAATTTTTCAAAAGAGTATATAACTTTTTAGACGAACTAAAACAAAAAGATTATGAAAGTGTATTAATAGTGGCACATAGTGGAGTATCAAAGGCATTCAGTGGATATTTTGAAGGAATACAAGATGGTAAGTTTTTAAATAGAGGACTTAAAAATTGTGAAATAAAGGAGTACGAACTAAATTAGGAGGGTAGTATTATGCAAAGGTTTAATTATCATACTCATACATATAGATGTGGTCATGCAGATAACAATATGTCTGATGAAGATTTTGTAAAACTTTTTGTAAAAAAAGGATTTAACAAGATAGCATTTACGGATCATTGTCCAGAAAAAGAAATAATAGATAATAGAAAAAATATGAGAATGAAATACAGCGAAAAAGATGAATATTTAAGTAGTGTAAAAGAATTAAAAGAAAAATATAAAGATATAATTGATATTGAAACAGGATTTGAAATAGAATATCTTCCTGGGCAAGAAGAAAACTTGTTAGAATTAAAAAATGAAACTGATAAAATAATTTTGGGGCAACATTTTATATATGATGAAAATAACAATATAAAATTTTTAAGAAGAAAAAAATATACAGATGAAGATGCTTTAAAGTATGCAGAATATGTAAAAATAGCAATTGAAAAAAATATACCAGATATAATAGCACATCCTGATGTATATATGTTAAGTAGAGATACTTATACAGAAGTAGATGAAAAGGTTGCACATATAATTTGTTCAGCAGCAGAAAAATATGGAATACCAATAGAAATTAATTTATCTCATCCTAATGAATGTATAATAGGAAAAAGAGATAATATTGTTTATCCTTGCAAAGAATTTTGGAAAGTAGCCTCAGAATATAGAAATTTAAAGGTATTATATGGAGTAGATGCTCATTGGGATTATCAAATTTTGAATTATGAAACAGCAATTGAAGTTGCTAATAAACATATAGGAATGGATATTATAAATCAATTAAATTTTTGTAATGAAGAATTAGAGGTAGAATAGGAGAAAAAATGAAACAATATTTCAATAATAAAAATTATAGAATGTTATATTATGATAGTTTTTTTAAGACATTTGCTAATGGAATATATTCAGTATTTACACCTGTTATTTTATACAAATCTGGTGTAAGTATAACAATGATTATTTTCATTTATATGATTCAATTTTTAACTATGGGGCTATTTACACCGCTTGCTGGTACGCTATCTAAAAAAATAGGATTGGCTAATACTAAACTATTAAGTTACATTTTAAAGAGTATAAGTATGTTTTTAGTTTTAAATGTTGAGAAAAACATAATACATTATTTAGAAATTGCAATAATATATGGATTTAGCGGGGCAGCTAATAATCCACTTAATACATATATCCCAAGTAAAATTGTAAAAGAAAATTTTAGAGGAAGATTCAATTCATTTACATATATTTTAAGATGTTTTTCAAGCATAATAGGATATATATTGGCAGGAATATTTTTAATAAAAGACAATAATTTAGCAATTATAATTTTAGTAACTTTTTCATATTTGATTGCGTATTTAGCATTATTAAATTTAGATAAATCAAATTTGAGTTATGAAATAAAATCATCTTTTAAAGAAAGTTATAAATATTTATTTAATAAAAATGAAAATAAATCATTGAAGAAAGTAAGTGGGTTACGCTCTTTTATAATACTGGAAAGATTAATTGCTGTTCCATTATATTTATATATTTCAATAATGGATTTAAAAACTTTTACATCATTATATGTGATTTCAACAATTATAGAATTATTGAGTTTATTTATTAGTGGCAATACTTTTGATAAAGACAAACAAAGAACTTTTAATATTATTTCTATAATTAAAGGTTTAATAACTGCAATATTTATATTTGCAAAAAATACATATATTTTAATGATAAATCAATCACTATATAAATTAGTTGATAATGTATATGATTCTTCATATTCAGCATTGTCACAAAGTAAAGTTGAAACAGACAAAAAAGATACGATGTTACTTTCAATGATTCACGAAATGTGTTTATGTTTCTATGAGTTTATAGTGTTACTTATTTTAATGTTGATAAGTTTAATAAATGTTAATTTTACTTTTAAAGTGATGTTTATAGGCTCAATAATTATTTTATTTATAAATGCAAGATTAGTGAAAAAATGGAATGTAGAAAATTAAATTAAATGATATTTAATTAGGTATGGACAAAGTAATTGTGAAATAAAGATGTATGAACTGTAGGTGATAATGTGAATTTTAATTATGTTGACTTTTTATCATCTAGTGATAAGAAATTGATAAAAAAATTGTATTATGAATCATTCGACAAAGAGGAAAGATTTCCATTTTGGTTACTCAAAAAATGTTCTAAAGAAAAGAATGTAAAGTTTAATGTAATATATAGCAAAGATAAAGTAATTGGTTTTCAATATATTATTGAGTATGATAATATTGCTTATTTAATGTATTTTGCCATTGAAAAAAATCAAAGAAATAATGGATATGGTTCAGAAATATTAAGAGAATTAAATAGAAGTTACAAAAATGTTCTATTGTGTATTGAAAAAGCAAATGAACAAGTATCCGATATTAAGAATAAAAGAAAACAATTTTATTTAAGAAATGGATTCGTTGGTACTAACAAGTATATTGTTGATAATAATGTTGAATATGAATTATTATGTAGCAATAGTAATTTAAATATAACTAAAGAAATATTAGAAAAAAGATATACAATGATGACATGTTCTAAAATTTTAAGATTTATAATAAGTAAAATTTTTAATGTTTATAATATTAAAATGAAGTAGGTGAATTTATGAACAAAGTATTTTTATATCTATATCCAATTGAAGAGTTCACTAAAGTGTTCGATTTAGGAAATGAATATTATGATGAAATTGGTATTAGAAGACCTTTAGATGTCTTAAATGAAGCAATTCAAAAAAGATATAGAGATAATGGATATCAAATTGCATATGTAATTTATCCGGATAAAGAGATTTATGGTATATTACCATGGCTAAATGATAAAATAGTATATACTGATATTACATTTGCTAAGGCAAGTGGATATAACCAAGATGGAAGTGAAAAAACGATTGATGAAGTTGTATATCCAAACGAACAATATATTTTAGAACAATTAGGAAATGTAGATGAGTTAGTAATTGGAGGATATCATTTTCAAGATTGTTGTAAACGAGTTGGAGAAGTAGCATTATCAAATGGTATAAATACAATAATAGATTTAGATATGACAGATTTATTTTTTAATTTATATAGACAAGAAGAATATTTTAATATAGATTCATATGATCCAGCTAGATTTAAAGAATATATGATGAATAAAATGAGTAGATATGGAGATGAATTTTCTGAAAGATTGTTTAATAGAAATTATCAAAGTGAGTCATATGGGTTTGGAAAATTTAATAAAAAACAAAAATAGAATATTTATAGATTAGTGTAGCGAATAATTTTTGAAAATTTAAATTATAGTGTATAATAAATACCAATCAGGGTGGTGAGTTTATGAGTGAATTAAAAATATTATTAAATGATATAAATAACATATATCAATTGTCATACTATATAATATATTATAAAAATTTAGAACAAAATGATAAAATAGAAGAGTGTAACAATAAAATTCAAAATATTTATAATAAATACAATATTAATAATATAAATGAATTAGTATTGATAATTGGAGAATTTGTAAAAAATATTGAAATAATAAAAGATGCAGAATTAGTAAGATTATTAATATTTGTGATTTTAGATTCTAAAAAAAGAAAAGTATTAGATTATAATGATGAAATATTAAAAAATATTTATAAGTATATTATAGAAAATGGATTATATGATCCAAATTGGAATATTGGAACATCAAGTGAACCATTATTTGCAATGCTACCTAATTTGAGTGATTTATATAGCGTAAATATGCTTGTATTTAATAATGAATTAATTGACTGGAATATACTTAACAATGGTACTGATTCTTTTATCTCTTTTGTATATAGTTATTTAAACTCAAGTTCAGATGTTGAACAATCATATTATTTAGAAATAATCAAAAGTGCTATTAATAGGGTTGATTTTGATAGTACTAAAAGATTTAAATCCAGTCAAAAAAAAGTTTGTTATGAAACAATGTCTATTAATGAAAGTTTAGAAAAACTTTATAATAACCATCCATCAATTACCTCTATTTTAAATTTGGTAGCACAAAAGGTTAAAACAAAAAATATAATTTGATACTAATACTTATGATTTTAGTGTTAAATTTAGCAAATACATTTACTTTTAAATAAAAAAATATAAAATATCGGATATTGATTAGGAGGTATTTGAAAAATATTTTGAACTCTTCAATGATGAAATAACAAAGTTAAAATATGAATAGAAAACAATTTATACGTATATTTGTAAAATTATTTCTAGATACTAAAATAAGGTACTAAATATCAAAAATAAAGTTATTTTTACAAACTCTGATAGATTATGATAAAAAACTTATTTTTTTAGACTTTAACTAATTATTAAATTTTTATGAATTGATAATAATATTTTCCCCTGGAGTCCCGAGAAATCGGGATATTTTTTGTTTAAATTTTTTATTTATAAGGAAGTATGTGAAATTGCTTTTTTGAAATATGTTTTTCAACTACTCATCAACCAACTACAAAACAATATTTTATTTATATAAAAGTGTAGAAATGGATTTTTTTAATGCTAATTTATTAATTGTTAAAACTATATCATTATTTTTTTATGGTATAATGTTCATAGAGGTGATTAACGTTGAATGATAAACTATTAAATGATTTTATTTCATATTTTGAAAATGATAAATATAAATTTGAAAGTTTTGTAAGGTATTTTTAACTTGGCTTGGTTTTGATGATGTGGTTGTTACCCAAAAAAGTAATGATAAAGGAATTGATTTGAGATGTACTAAAAAAGAAATTGAAAAGCTTGATACCACAGAAATCAAGTACATTGTTCAGGCAAAGTGTTATAAAAAAGGAAATAATGTTTCAGGCCCTGAAATAAGAAATTTTAAAGGAACAAGGGAAACGTTAGGGAAAAGAAGATTATTTATTACAACAAGTGATTTTACTTGTTCTGCAAAAGAAGAAGCTTCTGATCCAAACCAACCAGTAACTCTTATTAATGGTAAAAAGATTATTGATTATTGTAAGTCATTAGGTGATCAAGTGTTTGATATTCAATTTTCTTGTAATAAAGAAAAACTAGATGATTTATTTGTAGAAGATGATAGTAAAAAATATGATGATAATAAAATAGACGAGGTTATTAAAAGAATTACTAGAAATGATGTTAGAGCTAGAATATTAAGAATTCCTGGTGAATATAAAAATGAAATTAAGGAAAAGAAAAAATATAAATTAATAATTAATGGTAATTCAGAAGAATTATTTAATATTAGTTCTGATGAAAGATACTTGGGTGGAGTTACAAAATATTATAAATCATTTATTCAAGATAAAGATTTTGTTGATGCACAATCGTTATGGAAGTTTGATAAACAAAACGAAGTAATTTATGTTGACATAAAAATGTGATAATAAATACATCTATTATTATGCATTGTGTATGTAAATATATTTTTTTATGTTATAATATTATTTAGGAATTGTAGGTGGTAATAATATGAAAAGAAAGAAAAATTTAATTCTTCAACCTGTGTTAAAATGGGCTGGTGGTAAAAGACAATTATTACCACAATTAGAAAAATTTTTTCCACAAAAAAATATAACTTCTTATTATGAACCTTTTATAGGTGGGGGAGCTGTATTATTTCATTTACAGCCTAAAAAAGCGGTCATTAATGATTACAATGAAGATTTAATTAATCTATATAGATGTATAAAAGAAAATCTTGATGAACTTATTGAAAAATTAAAATATTATGAAACAAAGAATGATTCTGAAAGTTTCTATGAAATCAGAGGAATTGATAGAACTGAAGAATATAAAAAATGGACGCCAGTAGAAAAAGCAGCAAGATTAATCTATTTAAATAGAACTTGCTACAATGGATTATTTAGAATGAATAGTGCAGGTCAATTCAATTCACCTTATGGTTCATATAAGAATCCTTGTATATGTAATGAACCTGTTCTTAGAGCTATGTGCAAATATTTTAATGAAAATGATATTGAGTTTAGAACTGGTGATTTTGAAGAAGCATGCAAAGATGCTTCAAAAGGCTCATTTATTTATTTAGATCCACCATATGATCAATATGATGAACAATTAAACTTTGTTGGATATACTAAGGATGGGTTTACTCGTGAAGATCAAACTAGATTAAAAAAAATGTGTGATAGATTAATTGAAAAAGGTTGCTATGTTATGATTAGCAATTCTAAAACACCTTTTATAGTTGATTTATATAGTGATTCATCAAAATATGTTACATATACTATAAACACTGTTAATGCAAGAAGAAATATAAATAGTAATGCAAAGAAAAGAGGGGAAGTTGAGGAGGTTTTGATCATTGGAAAATTGGATATCGAAAAATAATAAAGCATGGAATTTATTATTTGAAAAATATAATATAATATGTGAAATTAATAAGAATGGATATTTTGAAATAACGGCAGATGAAATTAAAACTTCTGGTAGAGAGCCCCGTTTAATGACAAAATTTGATAGTAGTGAAAATTTACCAGATATTTTTAAAAGTAATGAGTTGGCAATATTACCTATAAAACGTGGTTCATATATTATTGGTAAATTTCAAAATTACCAATTAGTAGATATTAATAATAATATAGATGTAGAAACAAAGTACTTGCCTGATTACATAACTACCATTGATTATAATAATATAGCAAGTGAGGCTATTTCTTTGAATGCTGCTTATATATCAGGAATGCTTGAGGATATAATAGATGAGCCGTTAGTTCCAACTATTTCTGGGAGAATGGGAACTGGTGAATTCAAATATCAAATATTGTTAAATGATCAAAATTCATTTGATATAAATGTAGAAAATTCTCAAATGGAAATTGATGGAAGCTATGAAGGTATTTCTAAATTTATTATATTAGAAGCAAAAAATCATTATATGAAAGATTTTATAATTAGGCAACTATATTATCCATATAAGGTTTGGAAATCAAATACTACTAAAGAAATAATACCAATTATGTTGATTAAACATGATAATATATTTAATTTCTTTATATATAGTTTCGAAAACGAAAATGATTATAATAGTATTAAATTAAAAGAAATAAAAAGATATATATTGGATGAACCTTACAATACTATAGAAGTATCTGATATTATGAATGTGATGGAAAATATAGAATTTGTTAAAGAATCTAGTGATGTTCCATTTCCACAAGCTAATACATTTAATATAGTATTAGATTTATTAGGACAATTAAATAGTCAAGATATGACGCCAGATGATATAACAAACTTCTTAGAGTATGATCCAAGACAGACAAATTATTATATTGATGCTGCAAAATATTTAGGATTTGTAACAAAAGATAAAAAATATACGTTGACTGAATATGGTAAAAATATAATGAAAATGAATCATAAAGATAGAACATTGGAAATTGTTAAAAGTATCTTATCTCATAAACCATTTTATTTAGCAATGAAACAGCAATTAGAAGATTTTTCTTTTAATATTGAAGAAATAGCTAAGGCTATAGATGAATGCAGGAGTGAAATTAACAAAGAAAGTACAGCTAAGAGAAGAACAAGTACAGTAACAGCTTGGATAAAGTGGATTTTAGATATTACAAATTATATCGATAGAGTTGAAATATAAGCGGAAATGCTTATATTTTTTTGAGGTAAAACACAATAATTACATAATATTTATCAAATATTATGCAATTATTGTTGACATATAGAAATGAAAATGATATTTTATACATGAAAGGAAGAGATTTTCATGAATGCCAAACAAGAAAATTTTAAAAGAATTGCCGAAAATAGGGTAAATAAAATAATTGACATGATCTCTAAACTTGATAATTTAAATAACACATCATTTTATGAATATTCTGATGAACAAATGGAAAATATTTTTAAGGCTATTCAAAAAGAATTAGATAAGCAGAAGGAATTATTCAATAAAAGTAAGAAAAGTAAAAAGAGATTTGAGTTGTAGGAGGTGTATTTATGGGGTTATTTAGTAATATTTTAAGTAACAAGAATTACAAATGGAAATTCATAGAAAATGGTAATGGGCCAGAATATAGTTTAGACTCTACAGATGTTGAAACGTTTAAAAAGGATCCGATTGCGTCTATAGCAAGAGAATTATGTCAAAATTCAATTGATGCTAGAAAAAGTGAAGAACCAGTTGTGGTTGAATTTAAATCATTTTATTTAAACACAAAAGATTTGCCTGGAATAAATGCATTAAAAAATGAAATGATTTGTTGTCGCGATTCATATCAACAAGGAACAAAGTATTATAAAAAATTTGATAGTATGGTATCTCATTTAGGAAGAGAACAAATATTTTGTTTAAGAGTTAGCGATTATAATACTAAAGGACTTGAAGGTGCAAAATCTTTTGATAGAAGCAAAGCGTTCTATTATCTTACTAAAGGTAATGGATTAACTACTAAAGATAACGCAACTAGTGGTGGTTCAAAAGGAATTGGAAAATTTGCTTCATTTGTTGCAAGTGATTTACAAACAGTGTTTTATTCGACATTGAATGAAGATAATGAAGAAGGTTATTTAGGAATTACTAAGCTAGCATCAAGATTATTAGATGAAGAAACTGGAATGTGTACAACTGGTTATGGTTATTATTGTTCAACAGAAAAGGTGTTACCAATATTAGAAAAATTAGTTTTAGAAAAAGATTATACAAGAACTGAATCTGGAACTGATGTATATATTATTGATTTTAGAGCAGAAGAAAATTGGAAGTCTAGTATAATAACAAAAGTTCTAGATAGTTTTATGGTAGCTATAGATAAAGGTGATTTGATTGTAAGTGTAGATGGTACTAAAATATGCAATGAAACACTTAGAGATATTGTTTACACAAATGAAATCAATGAATCAGAAAAAAGAAATATTATAGGTCAATATATATTATTAAATGATGCTACAGTATTTAAAAAAGAAGTTGATATTCATGGGTATGGTAATATTAAGATTTTATTAAAAGATTTTAATAAACAAGAAGAATCACTAGCAACTAATAAATGTATTATGATCAGATATCCATATATGAAAATAACTGATATGAAAATTCCATTTGCTAAGCCATGTTCTTCAATGTGTATTATTGAAAAGAATGAATTAAATAGTATATTAAGATCAATAGAAAATCCTCAACATACAGATTGGGAACCAAACAGAATTCAAGATGATGCTGAGTTTAGGCGTGAAATAAAGAGAATAATAAAAACAATACGTAATGAGGTTCAATTGTTTGCTAATGAATGCTTATTATCTGTTAATGATAAGGAGTTAGATATTGATGGAGCAGGTGAATTTTTATCGGCTGCTGAATTTGGCGGTGCTGATGGTAATTCTGAAAGTGAAAAAACAGAAAAACCTAAAATCATAAATAGTAGAAAAGTAGTTTTAACTAATAATGTTGGAGATAATTCTAATGTTGATGATATTAGTAATGTTTTAGATGTTGGAGCAAGAACTGATGATGGAGATGAAACCAATAGTACTGAAGGTCATAATCAAGGTAATGGTGGAGAAATTCATGAGGGAGAGAATAATAAGCAGGAATTTAGTGAGGATGGAACAGACGAGATATTGAGAACGGTTAATTTAAGTGGAATAAAGGCTAAAACTTTAATATTAGATAGAGAGTCTGGAAAATATTTAATAAGTTTTACTTCTATTTATGATGAATCTAATTGCGAAATGGAATTATTCTATTTAGATGATAATGGCTCAAAATATAAAACAAATATTAAAAAGTGCATATTAAATGGTGAGGAATATATTGTTGAGAACAATTTAGTTAAAAATATTAAATTAGAGAAAAATAAAAAATATAAATTTGAATTGGATACTAATTTAGATGATATTTATGTATGTGAGGTGAAGTTATATGCAAATAGGTAAAAAAGGATTCCCATATCCTGTACTAAATAATGCAAAAAATTTCAACTGTTATGTAAATGATACATATGCTTTAGAATTAGAAGAAATAGAAGATGGAGAAAATTATATTTTAAAAAACGTTCATATTGAAACTAATAGCAAACTTCTTAAAGAATTACTAAACGATAATAAATGTAAAGCAATGATAATGATTGAATGTTCATCAACGTTATTTAAACATTCGGAAGAAATTTCAATAGAACCTAAAGATATTATTATTCCTATTAATAAATTATCAGGTAGGGTAGAAATTTCAAGTATAACATACGCTACTGATACAATTACTGACTTTAAGAGCTTGGATTTTATTGATGATTATTCAGGGTATTCTTTTAAAATTGAAAAATATTGCCCAATAGCTTTAGATGATGGAATAGTATCAAAAATTGAGTATGATGATTTTGAAGACAAAAAGGTATCATCAATATTTTCTGTTGTTAAAAGTTTTGATTCTGACAAAAAAATAATGACAGTTATAAATGATGATAAGAAAATAAAAATTGAATTGCCAGAACATGAATATGAGAATTTTGATAGATTAAATGGACAATCTATATTTCAACATATATTCTTTTCTATAATTATAATACCTGCTTTATCTATGTGTTTGAAAGAAATTCAAGATGAACTTAAATATCAAAATAAAATGATAGAAGATGTTATAGATGTACATACTTGGTTTATATCAGTTCAAAATTCATATAAAAAACTAATTGGAACTGAATTAACTGAAGAAATATTCATGACACTTGATGTTTTAGAATTATCACAAATGATTATGGATGATTGTATAGTTAATTCTATAGATGATTTTCATGATATAATCACAAGAATAGGTGATTCAGAAGAGGAGGAAATATAATGAATAATAATGTTATAAATATATCATTTATGAATGAAAAATTATTAGATACTTTATATAGTAATCCTAAAAAAATAGTCGAATATATTAATGAAAATCCATATGATTCAAGATGGTTAAAAGAATTATTAGATGAAGCGCCATTTGAGCAACGAAAACAAAAAATAATAGATTTTGATTTAAAATTGGCTAGTGATGGTAAATATAAAAATGTAGAATTAAGAAATGCTATTTCTTTATATGAACATATTAAAGATTTACCAAGATATGTATTAGTTGATAAAAGATTTTGGCTTTGGTTAGAATTTGAAAAATTTTATAGAGTTGCATTACAAGCTATGCCTTTAACAACTGAAACAAGATTAGAATATAGTTGGTTGCTTAAAGAAGGTAAAAGAGGTATTTGGAGAAATACTTTTGCTAGAGGATTTTTCTGGGTTGAATTTACAATTGATGAATCAAGAAAAGATATATATGAACTTACTAAATTTGTATTTGAGAAGAATGAAAGAATAAGAAATTTAACATTTGATAATAAATATAGAAATGTTGTTTTAAATACAATAAGAGCAGAAAAAGATATTTATGATAAATATATTTCTGATCCGATTTATAAAGAAACAATGGAAAGATGTGAAAAAGGAATAGAAACGTATAATATATATACTTTTATAAGAAAATCATTATCATTATATGGTTCAGCTAGAATATTAGATTTTATGGATGATAAAGATTTATATGATGTTATATACGAAAAATTAGAAAAAGCAGTTCAAGAAGTTCATAAAGGAAATATTGAGTATTTAAAAAAATAAAAGATGATTTACTTCTCTTTTATTTTTAAATATTCTAATACTTCTCTTGTAGGTAATAGTGCATTAGGTATGTAATAACCTTTTTTTAGTAAATCTTCTTTAATAGCATTTTTAATTTTATAAGCCGCACGTTTACTTGTTGAAGTGATCTTCATTATATCATTTACTGATAACCAAGCTTGAGAAGTTATCTTTTTTAATTCTTCATATGTTATTATTTCTTTCATTTAATTTTTCTCCTTTCTATAAAATTTAGGTAATCAAAATCTAGGTTTAGGTAACAATTTTTCATTTCAACCACCTACTCAACCACTAAAATAAGGAAAATGAGGGGAAACGAGGGAAAATTCAGGGAACTGAGGGGAATTGTAGAACCATGTTTTACCAATCAGAGAAAGGCAGAAGTATGATTTTAAAAGCGCCCCCTGAAGAGAGCGAAAGCTCTCATTTTTGTTTGAAATTGATATGCTATAAAAAAATAAGGGTATAGTAATATACTCTTTTTTTATGTATAATTAACTATGGTGATAGTAATGAGGATAGGTATAGATATAGATGGAGTATTAACTGATATAGAACAGTGGCAATTAGATTATGGAAGTAAGTTTTATTTTGAAAAATATGGTAAAGAAATACAAGATAATGAAGGATATGAAACAACTGATATATTTAAAGCTGACAGTAGTTTAGATGATGAGTTTTGGAATGAATATTTTAAAGATTATTCTATAAATGTTGATGTAAGAAGATTTGCTAGTGAGGTAATAAAAAAACTAAAACAAGAAGGTAATGAAATATATATCATAACAGCTAGAGGAAGTTTTTTATCTCATTCAACGGAAGTTATGAGTATTGAAGAAAATAAAAAAATAGTTTTAGATTGGTTAAAAAGAAATAAAATTGAATATGACAAAATTATATTTAGTCCAGAAGATAAACTTGATATATGTTTGGAAAATAATATTGATGTAATGATAGAGGATAAACCCGCTAATATAAATAAAATATCTGGAAAAATCCCTGTTATATGCTTTCATGCAGGATACAACAAGAATTGTGATGGCGGTAACATTATTAGATGTTATAGTTGGTATGATATATATATTAAAATTTATAAATTATTAAATGTATAGTGATATTCACTTCTGATATATGAGTATACTAAAGATCATAGATATCTAAATTTAATATAAATATTAATTGATAAAATGACTATGTTATAATAAGTTGCATAATGAAGTTATATTTGAAAAATTCAAATTACTATGATATAATACATTCTCATAAAAAGGGGGATTATTATGCAAGATAAAGAATTATATCATATTCACTTAAAAAATAATCAAGATAAAAAATGGGTAGTAGGTAATACTATTAATGTTGATAAAAATTTTAATTCAATTATGTATCAAAGACAAATGAATTTTTCTCAAATTATTCAATTAAGTAATGGAATGGATAAATCATACCAAAATTATTCTATTGTTATAGCTAATTATTTTAATCGCATAAAGGATTTAAAATCAATTAGAAATGAAGATTTAGAAGAGCTAAAAAACTTATTAAATATTGGGTATCAAATGTCTTTTAATGCTGATTTTTTCAAAAGAGAAACAGCACTAGAAGATTGTAGAAAAAGTTATAATGATAGTCTTCCAAGTAGACTTCATTCTATTTATTTATGTGATTATGATGGTTTAAATTATTGGAAAGATTGCTTAAGCAATTCAAATAAGAAAGAATTTGATGTATTTGAAGTAAATGTTACAGGTAATATATTTAAAACAAATGAACAGTTATTACCTAATGAAGTTAGTACTTATGAAGAAGCATATAAGGATGCTATTAAATATTGGAATCCAAAATTAAAGGATTGTCCAGCAAATACATATGAATATTTAGCAGAAGGTAAAGTTAAAATCTTATTAAAAATTTAAAAAGTCCTCAATAGTACATCTATCTTCAAAAGATAAATGCTTATTATATTTAACATTTTTCATAAATAAAACTTCCTTCAAAGAAAAAAGCTAAAATACGGTTAGTTATTATAACGTCTTCCCCTTAATTTCTCAAATTAAATGCACTTTATTATCAAAAGTGGGCAGTTAGTTTAAAATTTTAGCGAATAGTCCAGGTACACCAACACGCCACTTGACAAGTGGGGGGGGGG
>CAKPTA010000010.1 GCA_934190785.1 uncultured Bacilli bacterium | reverse complement strand
TGTTCATGATTTTTTATCGCATATTGTTCTGCTGGATTACCAAATGAATCAAATCCAAATGGAAATAATACATTTAAGCCTTTACTTCTTCTATATCTTGCTTGTACATCACTTGCTGTATAACATCTTGCGTGTCCAACGTGTAATCCTGCTCCTGATGGATAAGGAAACTCAACAAGCATATAAAACTTTTTCTTATCTTTATCTTCTGTTACTTCAAAAGTCTTTTCTTTCTCCCATTTATTTTGCCATTTTTTCTCTATTTCTTTAAAATTATACATTATTTTTCCTCCTTAAATCTTTTACTAAATATTTTACCAACAATATGATACATAAGTAATTGAAGTGGTATTAATACAACAAATGCACATAGAAACTTCAAAATCATATTTTCAATAAAACCTAATATAAAAACAGTTGTTGCTACTATAAATGAATTAATAAGTGATATCATAAGCGCTAAAGAACGAATATTTATTCTCTCTACATCTATCTTATAAACTTTAGCTAAATACTCAACATACATATTATCTCTAAACTTTTCTAACTTCTTTTTTCTTAAAATAACAAAAAACAAATAGAATAAAAAAATTATTACAAAAGTTAATAGATAAAAAAATATTTCTTTCATATAACCTCCTTCAAAACACAAAAAAGCATTATGTGTAAGGACGAGTATAACCCGCGGTACCACCTTACTTCATAATACTTATGCTCTCATACTTTAACGCAGTACTACGTCCTAAAAGGAAACTCCAAAGTAAGTTCATACATTCTTGTTAAAAGTTTTCACCAACCACTTTTTCTCTTCAAACAATAAACATACTACTACTCTTTTTCACTGTTTTTTAAATCAATACTAGTATATTATAAAAATCTATATGATTCAAGCTTTTTATAATAAATTTCTATGATACTTGATTAATATAATCTAATAATTTTAAGAATAGTTTAACAAATTTATGTTCTAATCCTTTTGAACCAAGTTTTCTAATTTCAATACGTTTTTTCTTTATTGATAAATCGCTACTAAATACTGCATCTATTTTTTCTTTCATTTCTGTTTCAATTTGTAAATCTGAAATGATTGACTCGATATCTTCATTTATAATTCTAACAGCATCTATTTCTATATCTTTTCCTTTACAGTTAAGTGTAAGCTGACCAATTGTACTAACATTTTTTACTTCAACAACAAAGTTTGTTCCTTGTGTATAATTATATGATTCTATTTTTGTATCGTTAAAATAAACAATTACATCACTAGCACGCTTAGTATTTCTAAAGACAAATTTATAATTTCTTGTTTCTGGAACAATGCCACTTTTTCCATCTGTTGCTCTTACAATAACGGTATAATTACTTGGCATATAATTATAATCAATAGTTGTAATCAAGTAAAATCCTCTATTATATAACTCACTTACACCATCATCTTCATATAGTGTATAAGTGTTGCTACGCCCTGGGAATATTTGAATTTCCATATTTTTAGGAGGCGTTGTATCATTAATTTGTGCATTATCTCCAAAAGGAATAATTGAACCTGCTTTTGCAAAAACAGGATAATCTTCATCTTTAAAGAATGAAATATGTGTTTTACCTCCAGGAAATTTTTTTCCAGTTACAAAATCATACCATGTACCATCTGGCAAGAAGAATTTATGAACGACACGATTCATGACATAGTCTTTTTTCTTTACAATTGGGCTTACAAACAACTCTGTTCCAAAATAATATTCATTTCTGAAATTAACATCATCGTACATTTCTGAATATTTATAATAAACTGGCATAATTAAAGGCATTCCATATTTATGATACTTATACGCTTCTGTATATAAATATGGTATAAGTCTATGTCTTAAATTTAAATAGTCTTTAACAATATTATATGTTTTAACACTCCATTTCCATGGTTCTCTTTTGTAATATTTTCCCTTATCACTACCAAATTTTAAAATTGGTGAAAAAACACCTAATTGAACATATCTTGTATATAATTCATTGTCTTCTTCTCCTTTATAATATCCACCAATATCATGACTCCAATAACTAACTCCCATGTTAGTAGCACTACTATTATGAATTGGTATAAGTTTAAGTGTATCCCAACTTACGATTGTTTTTCCTGAATATAATACAGGATATCTATGAGCAGCTATCCCTTGATTTCTAGTGAGAATCATAGCTCTTCTTTGATAATCCTTTTTCATATCATAAAAGTGATAATGATTTAACAAAAATAATTCATTGCTATCTTTTTTGTCTGTCCAATCAATCCAGTAAAAATCAACGCCATATTTATCAAGCGGATGAATTAATAGTTTTAAATATATATCTAATGATTTACTATCTAAAGCATTAAATGGTAAATGATTATTTTCTTCACTTATATATTTTTTCAAATCGTTATAATTTTGTTCATATGGATAAAAACCTTCTTTAGGATTAACATTAAGACCCAATCGTATACCTTTAGCATGCATATAATCAATCATGGCTTTAGGTGAATCGAAAAGTGAATCATTCCATGTAAATCCCGAATCATAAGTTTTGTCATCAATAACTCGCTTATGCCAGTCTTTATCTAAAAGTACAACTGAAAGAGGGACTCTTTTTTGTTCAAATGTATCTAATAAGTTTTTTAGTGTTTCATCATTATATGGAATGTTACGGCTCCACCAGTTTCCAAGTGCATATCTAGGAATCAATGCTGGATATCCTGTAACTGTATAATAATCTTGTAAGCATTGTGCGAAATCTTTCAAATACATAAAAACATATAAATCCAACCCAGTTACGTCTCTATTAATAAATGTACCATCTTCACTAGCAATTAACCCTTCTGAGTCATCTATATAAGCATATCCAAAAGGAGAATAAAGTCCCATACGCATTTTTAGTTTAGTTGTATCATCTAAAGAGAAACCTGGTGCCCCATAGTTCCTTGCTTCGGTTGCTTCTTTATTACCATAAAACCATACACGATCAGTATTTAAAAGCTCTATTTTTAAATTAGCAGTTGCATTTAACATAGTTCCTTTAAATGGCTTTTCTTTTATATAAGTAAGGCGAAAATACTTAGTAGTAATTTCTAAATAACGAGCATCTTCTTTTTTAGTAAATGCTACTGGTTTTGTATCACGATACCATATAAGTTCTGTTGGTCTATCTTCAAAAATACCGTCCTCACTATATTCAAGTCTAATTAATCTTTCTGTTAAAATAGTAAAACGATATTTATTACCTTTTATTACATTAGCTCCATTAGCTACAGCACTCTTATAATCTATTTTAAATTGTTCTCCTAGCACAATATCACCCCTATATTCTCTATTTTAAACTTCTTCTATTTTCATAAAATTTGTATGTTTTACATTTTTAAATGGATATCCACCTGTAATAATAAATTTATCACTAGTATGTGCTATAAATAATTTTTTAACAAGGTCATGAGAAATATCCATCATTGAATCAAATGATTTTATACCATCCTCTACATATACATAAATTCCATAATAAAGTGATAAACTTTTAGCTACACTATAACTTGGTGTTAAAGCTATAATTGGACAGTTAGGTCTAAAACGACTAATCTTCTTTGCCGTATATCCACTAACAGTTGGAGCAACAATTGTCTTAACTCTAAGTCTCATAGCACATTCTGTTACACTATAAGCTATCCAACCTGTTGTATCTTGTGATTCTGTACGCATTGATTTATCAAGTAATTCATAATAATTAATATCACTTTCTGCTGATTCAATAATCATATTAAGAGTTCCTACAACATTCACATCATTATCTTGGAATTGTGCTGTATCAATCAAAACAGAATCTGGACTCTCTAAAATAGCACTGATAATACCATTTAATTCAGCTTGATTAGGTTTTACCTGCCTACTTTCATTTAAATCAAGATATATTAAACTTATTTTTCCTTGCATATGACACTTATGAATAATTGATTTTTGAATTGCAGGAATTCTCTCCATTCTAATTTCTGCTTCTAAATCTTTATTTGAAGCAACAATACCATCACAAACTTTCATAATTTGATCAATATCATCAATATTTTTTTCATTATCTGCCTTAACTAAAATTCCCATTGTATCATTTCTGAGTGATATAAGTAAGTCATTTACACATAAAACATCCTCTGAACTATGTACTAAAGATAATGATATATAGTCAATACCTATTTTACTAGCGTATGTTATTAAAGAAACATCATCCTCACCCAAATATGGCATATCTATAGTAGTGTCAATTAAAGCTATATATGAATTATCAGTTATAACACCACCATTTACAACTTCACATAATATATTATCTTCATATTTTTCTATAACCTTAAATTCAACTAATGATGATCCTACTTTCATGATTGTATTAGTTCTAATGTCATCAATAACGCCTGGATATGAAACACTTAATTTTGTTGAATCACCTATACTATCATCCATATAAATACGAATCTTATCGCCACTATTAAATAAAGCACTTCCATTTTGAAACTTTCCCGTAAAAATTCTAGGTCCTTTTGTCTCTAAAATAAGAGCGACATTCTTCTTTAAAGTCTTATTCAATTTATCTATCTTTTCTTTAATACTATCTAAAAAAGATTTACTAGCACATTCATAAGTTATATAAAAAGCATCTACTCCACTATTAATAAAATTAGTAAGCTTGTCTAGTTCTATATCATCTTTTATTATTTCTACTACCTTTGTTTTTTTCATAGTCTCACCTATTATCGATTATACCAATTTTTTATTATAAAATAAATATTTTAATAAAAGAATTAATAAAATAATCCATTTATGTTATAATAGAAAATATCGTTTAAGGAAGTGAAGAAATGGACACTTATAATTTTTTATATACTAGTGACTATAATTATTTTAGTCATACCCTAACAAGTATATATTCATTGATATTAAACAATCAAAATATTAATTGCACCATTCATATTATTGAAGATGAATTCAGTGACAACGAATATAAAATACTTTATGATTTAGAAAAAATATTTAGAAACGTAAATATTAAAATTTACTCTATAAATAAGCTTAAATCAATTAATGAATATTACAATATTCCCAAATGGCGAAACACAAATATTCCAAATGCCAGACTTTTCTTTTCAGAAATTATAAAAAATATTGATAAAATTATGTATATTGATAGTGATACTATAATTGTAAATAACTTAAAACAAGCCTTTATAGGAGATACTATTTATCCTGTTTGTTTAGTTAAAGAAATATATGTTCCATCTCATTTAAAAGAAAACTTAAACAATTATTATAATACTGGGGTTATTCTATTTGATTATAAAAAATGGGTGCAAGATTCATTTAGGATTTTTGATATCATAAAAACAATGGAGTGCAAATTAGTATTTCCTGATCAGGATATCTTAAATTTAGCTATGGAAGATAATATTGGTACAATGGATGCAAGCTATAACATTTATCCCCCTATACAGATTCTTATGAAATACCCATATCTTGCTCATAAGAAATTAGAAAAAGCAACAAATTTTTATTCGTATGAAGAAATGAAAAAAGCTATAGAAAATCCACACATATATCATTCTTATGGAGTTCTTTATGGAAGATTTTGGGATAACAATAAAATAAATCCATTTAATAGTATATATGAACAATATAGAGCCATATGGGACTATAGTTTTATAAGAGAAGATAATAAAGAGATAATAAATAAAATTAAAATAATTCCTTTTTTAAATACTGTTCTTTCTGTATATATGTCAGAATATTCTTATGAAAAAGCCAAAATTTTCATAAAGAAAAATATTTTAAAGAAAAAATAAATCACTTCAACGAAGTGATTTTAATTTCTCCAAAAAGGAGTATTACAATCCAAATTATCATTCTTATTTTTCTTAAGCGGACTTAATACAGTAACATAATTACTTTCTATATTAGATTCATCATAAGTTAAAATACTATTTGTTTTCAAAATAAAAAATTCATCTCTTTTTTTCTTAACTAAATAAGTAATACTAAGTTGATCTAATGCTTTAATTTCTTCTATCTTAATTGTCAATGTATTATTTTTTAAATCATAAACATAATCATTCGTGCTTTTTTCATTAATTTTAACACTTTTATCTACCAAATCTATTAATGTTTTATTTAATTTAATAGTTAATACTGAATTTTTATATTGCCTATTAGTATTATTTATAATATCTATTTTATACTCGAGTGATCCCATTTTCCATACTGTTTTCGATGTAGACATAATGAGTTGTATTTTATCTATGATATTTACAATATTTTCATTAGAAAAAAGCTCTAATTCATTACCATTATAATTACCGCTTATTGATGCAATATTAGATAATTCATTCATAGTTACCTCCTAAGTCATTATATGTTAATAAACAAGTTTTATGCATTTTTACTAACTAACTTATACTACTCTATATAATTATCAAGGATGTTGAAAGAGAAAAATACTTGATAATGATACTGCATTTTTTGACACATCACACGGTATAATACTTATACAAATCAAAATAAAAGACAAATAGTATTATTTGTCCTATTTGTCAACGCTCTAGAATCACTTTATAAAATTATTTTTAAACATTTTTCATTTTAACTCTAAATTTAACTGTTTTACTCGATGATACTGTAATATCATCTAAATTTACAGTAAGTGTACTTGTTGCACTATTGTAGTTATGATTAGATGATGTTGCACTTACACCATCTATTGTTACACTTCCTTCTACAAAATCAATTAAATTTGTATCTAAAACATCTGTAATAGTAGGAGTTTCATACGTTTTATCGGCGTCATTTGTAACAACAATAGTATAAGTAAGAACTCCATCGGCCCATATATTTTTATCAGCTGTTTTAGTAATAGAAAGTCCATTAACCACAGTAACAACTGACGCTGCTGAAGTAATCGATGTTGGAACATTACTATAATTTCCAGTAGCACCAACTATATTTCTTAATTCCTTTTCCATAAGCCCTCCTTATATTTTATCTTATGATATTAAATAAAATAGTTTCATATATATTCATTTAAATATCATTATTCAAATAAATATATATAACATATATTATATTAAAGGATAAGTGATTTTATGAATATAATAAACAGAAAAACTGTTACCGTCTTTACAAGTGACGAATTAAAAGAAGTGTTAGAAAATAATAATGATTATGAGTATATTTATTTAGAAGCTGATATTACTTTAAAAAGTGGAATTAATATAAATCCCAACAAAAGTAAAATAGTAATCAATGGAACATATAAAAACCAAATGCACACAATTAATGGCATGAATAGTAGTAAAACTACGGATACTATTGTTGCTACTGCTCTTACAAAAGAAGTCCAAATAAAAAATATAAAAATTATAAACACTAATATATATGGTTTTATTTATGTACCAACAAATGATAATTATGATGAGATAATAACAATTTATGATAATGTTATATTTAATGGAACACAGCTTTCATTTAACCCCTATGGAACTGTTAAAATAAATGATTGCAATATTGTAATTGAAAGTACAAATGGAGTAGAATCAGAAGAAGTATGTGAAGCAGAACGTATTATCATAGGTGGAAAAACAAATATATCAAGTAGTTCACCTAACTTACCTCTATTTTCTTTTAAAGAAGATTCTATTAGTCCATCTGTTATTTTCTTATGTAAAAGTGATGTTATTATATCAACTGATGCAAGAGAATTTATGGCTGGTACAAACAAACTAAATTTTACAATTCTTCACGATACAAGTGTTCACTTAACAACAGGAAATGGATTTAGTTCTATGCCAAACTATGGCGCTAATAATGTTTTAATTGATGAAAGAGCATCTTTCATATTAATTGAAAATAATCATCAAAGAATTCCTATGTGGGCAATTTTTGGAAATCTTACCATGAAAGAAAGTTCTGAATTACAAGTAATAAATTCATATGCGAATACGCCTAATGATAACTATAATATTCATTTTAAAGGAACAGATTGCAAATTAAATTTAGATAATCCTAAAAAAATAGCTATATACACAAAAAATGCAAACGTTATATATACAGATAATCCACTTACTTTTAATATAACTTGCTCTAGAATCAATATGTGGGAAAACTCTACAGAAATAAGTGCCGCTGGTGATATAAATAATATACCTGATTATTCTTGGTATAAAGAAAATGACTTACTTAAAATAAAAGGAACTATTACATCTTCTATGACAGCTATTACAGAAAATAATCTAACAACTAATGAACTTAAAAAATTGCCTAATATTGGAAACTTTACATTTCAAAATAAAAAACAATTATCAATTGGAAATACTTTTATCAATGTACACCCAATTGACTCCGCCAAAAATAAAATAAGTGGTCACACTAATAGCTTTGCTGATATATTAATAAAGTATAATAGCACATCTGAAATTGTAAATGCCAACAATGAAGGTTTATTTGAATATAATATCCCAGCATCTATCATAGATAACACAGAAATAGAACTAACAGCTAACGTGGCAAGCAGTTTTATTTATGGAACTAGAACTATCACTACACCATTTAATGGTGAACTAACTTTGCTAGATGCAAATGAATCAATTTCATTTTCGCTAACCCCTATAAATAATACATTTATATTCCCAAAAACAAAAGAACTTACAACGAAAATTGTTGACAGTAGAATAAATAGCTCAGATTGGCGCATATATGCATATGTTAATAATCCTCTAACTTCAGCTAACGGATTTGTATTAGAAAATGCTTTAGTATTTAAAAATTTTGATGATGAAGTTATAATCTTAAATAGTACTCCAACAGTCGTTTTTAACGGAACAAACAATGCTGGAAATGTTAATTTTAAGGAACTTAATTGGTCAAAAGAAAAAGGTCCCCTACTTGATCTTACTAATGAAGCTTTAGAAGCTAATGAAGAATATTTTGCAACGATTTATTTTAAAGTTGAAGAATAACAAATTTATGTAAAATATCGATTGATATAATCATTATAAAAAAGTGCACATTCTAACACTCAACATCATATAAACAAAAAAAATATTTTGACAATTTATTAAAATATAATTTGTATGACTTGTTTCCGGAAATAAAAGAAAATTTATAAAATGAATTGAGATTTTCCCATATACGAATTTATATTGGAACACAAATTCAGTACTGGCTAGACATAGATTTCATTCTCATATTCAAAAAAATATAAAAAAACTTACGAACAATTAAGTCCGTAAGTTGATTTCAAATGGAGCGATAACAAAGGTTATTTGAAACTCTCAAAGTAAATTAGTAAATAACTAATCATTACTAATATAATACCATATTTTTTTATAATCTCAAACAATTATTATGGAAAAAATAAAATTAATGATATAATCATATAAGAAAGGTATGTGATTGTATGAAAACTATATACTTGATAAGACATTCAGCACCATTTGTTGAAATAGATAATTATTCTGATTGTGATAACGTATTATGGGAAGAATATAATAGAAATATGATATTATCTCCACTAGGAGAAGAAAATGCAAAAAAATTGTGTAATGTAAATGAATTAAAAGGTATTAATGAAATATATGCTAGTAATTCATCTCGTGCAATAGAAACTGCAAAATATTTAGCAGAAAGTAATAATTTAAAAATTAAATTAGACAAAAGAATAAATGAAAGAAAATTCGGTATTGATTATTTAAGTGAATTACCTAAAGATTTTACTAAAAATTCTTTTGAAAATAAAGATTTAAAAATTAAAGATGGAGAATCTTTAAATGAATTAGATACTAGATTTAAATCATTTATAAATGATTTACTAGCTAATGATAGTAATAAAATTGCAATAGTTATGCATGGTATTATTCTATTATCATATTTAAAAACTATTTGTGATACGTTTGCTTTTGATGGTAAAACATTTGATATTAGATATAAAGATAACATTATTTTAAATAGGGCTCCTAAAAACCCTAGTGTTTATAAAATTGAATTTGATAATAATAAAGTAATTAATATTGAAAATATTAAACTTGATTAGTTGGTAAATACAAACAAAATAGTATGTAAAAATAATTTTTAGTATTACTTCTGGTGCTAAAAGTGATTTAAATGAGAATAAGAGTGAAAATATGGAATTAAATGAAGCAATAAGTAAATTGAATTATAGGTATCAATTCGTAAAAAATAATAAATATTGGAATTATAATCAAATATATAGTTTATTATTAAATAATAATGAGTATTCAGTATCAGAAAATGATATTTTATTAGGTATATCACATAATATTGCTAAAAACGTAGACGGAAATTTTATTTCAAAAAATAGTATGAGTGATTATGAAATTCCAAATATTAATATTGAATATATGAAGAATATAGTTAGAAACTTTTTCTTAAGTATAAATCCTAACTTAAGCACTAAAGTTGAATTTGTATTATCACATACTAATTTTATTCAATATAATGATAATATACCTAGTGATAAACAAAGGTCTGTAACTAGCACAGATGGAATAAAACTTTATTATAAAAATGATTTGCAATCTTTAGTTACTTTAGCTCATGAGATTAGTCATGGTATTTCAAGTTTGGATAATAATTGTAAAATTAGTAGTGATAATAAAATAGATTCATTTGCAGAAATTGAATCAGAATTAACTGAAGACATATTTTTAGATTATTTAAAAAATAATAATTTGAAAATAAAAGAAAAAAAGCCAAATAGTGTTATCAGGATTTTGAATGATAATGATATTGATAGTATTAAATATAATAAATATAAATCAGCTGTCTTTTTATCATATAGAGCAATAGATGAATTAGAATTTAAAAATCTTATGAAAGCTAGAGGAATAAAAGATATTGATGAAGATTTTATTACTGAGTTAGTTAATTCTACTTGCTTAAATAAGAATGAATTAGTTTCCAAGATAGATAAATTTGTTAATGAATATTATCCAGGTGATGATTTAGTACATGATTATATAGGGAAACAAAATTATGATTTAAAAAATGGTAAACACTTGTCAAATGAAAGTAGGTTTATTTATGCATACTGTTTTGTGGAAAAATTTAATGGTATGAACTTAGATTATGAACAAAAATGTAAGTTTTACAATAATTATTTAGAGAATGCAAAAAATATGTCATTTCAAAATGTATTAGAATTGTTTGGCGTTGATCTATATGATTTAAATAGTTTCAGTGATGAATTTATAAGTAAATTTAATGAATTATCAAATAAAGATAATTCTATTCATAGACATATTTAATCAAAGGAGTTGTTGTTTATGCCAAGTCATAAAATTCATTTAGGAATGCGCAGGAAGTAAACAAAAAATTAAAATTAGATAGTGATGACATTAAACTTGGTAGTGTTTTACCAGATTTAACTGTTGAACATAACCATGGATTATCTCATTTTCAATGTGAAGATGTTTATCCTAAAAATTTAGCAAATGATGATGAATTTACTAGGGTAAATCCTAGTAAAAAAGATGATATTTCTATTGGCTATATAATTCATTTGTTGACAGATAGATATTATAATAATATTTCATTTGATAAAGAATACTTAAAAAACTATATAGATTCTTTGAATTATGAAATAGAAAATACAAAAATCAACAAAAATTATAAGGTAAAATATCAAGAATTTTTGGATAGTTTATATAATGAATGTATTAAATATGTTTTAAACAAAATAGATGAATATAGATAAAATGAATCATATTATTTTATTTTTCAAATTCATCTTTTTCTTTGTTCAAATCTAAATCTTCAATATTCATCATCATCTAAAACATTATCTCCATACATATCATTAACTATATCAATGTATTTATCATCTTTATCATACCAATTATGAAGTTTACTATGTAAGAAAGAAATTAATTTAATAAACTTTAGTTACAATAGTAATCATTTAAATTTATCTTTTTTAAACTTAACTAAAAAAAGTACCAACTTCTTTTGAAATTGATACTCTGTATATTAAGTTCAAACTATAAAAGTTCGAGCAGATTTCCCAATGGAGCAGATGAGGAGAATCGAACTCCCGTAGTCAGCTTGGAAGGCTGAGGTTCTACCATTAAACTACATCTGCAATTCAGTAGGCAATATAAATTATACTGGAACATTAATAATTTGTCAACAAATTATTTAAAATTTTTTTATTTTTTTTAAATTTATATTACCCTACTACTCTATAATTAAATATATGTAAATTTTTAATATTTATTCTCTACTTAGTTTTAGAATTAATTATTTCTGTTAATGAAACATTTAAGTCCTCTAAAGCATTTTCATCTATATAATAATCATCTTTACTATTTATAATATTATTATAATAATTTATCGTATTTGCCTCTTTAGCATGTTCACCTGATAATGTAAATGGCATACCATATTTTTTAGCTGTTATACTATTTAATTCTATATATCCATCTTTCATTATTGTTTTAGCAAAATCTATATCCTGAACAAAGTATCCAGGATCAGGATATTTCTTTATATTATTTCCAGCATAATACATGCCCTTATGGCATCTATTACTTGTAAAGAATTGACGATATGTTGTATCTATTAAATATGTTTTATTATACATACAATTTTCATTTTTGATTGGAAATGTGACTGTGCCATAACAATGATGAAGTGAATAATTAAAGTCATTCTCTGCTAGGTTTTTTGTTACTTTTAACCCAAGTTCTTCAAAAGCATGAATTGATAATCTTTGAGCAAGTTCACAAAACCCATTCATAGAACATTGGTCTATATCTATTCCAAGTAATCCAAGTTGACATCTTGTTTTATAAATAACATATTTAAGCAAAATATGTACTTCATTTTCTGTTAAATATTTATTTTGCTTGAATGTTAGAAGTGAACTTTTAACAAGTTCTTCATATATAGGTGTCATAAGTGGTGCTTGATTTATTTTATAACATTCATTTTCAACTAATAAATTTAAATTATATTCTAACTCTTCTTCAATGTTGTACTTGTTTTTTAACTGATAGTATTTTTCCCATAATATGCTTACTTTTTTATACTTTTCATCATTTGATATGGAACTCATATATATTTTTTCTATTTCTTTTAGTGTTTCTTCTAATATATCCATTATCTTACCTACTTTACTAATAAATTAAAATAGATTTAGTAATCTAAACCTATTTTATAAATTCAACACCATCATCTAATACTTTATTTATAGAACGGAACTCTATCATATCTGATATAGCATATAAAATCATTACTGCTCCTATAATTTGAGTAATGATAACTGCTCCTTCAAATGGATTAAATAATAATATAATTCCAAAAATTAAGCTTATTAATGAAGAAATAAAAATTCTAAGCCATGCATTTTTTGGATATCTCCTTAAATTTAGTGAGAATTGTAATCTAACTACACTATTGCTTATTATTATTAATCCTAAAATAATTGGAACTATTGATGAGATAAATTCTGGAACAAATATAAATATACATCCAAAGATTGAACATCCAATTCCAAATAGCAATCCAAAATCCATCAAATCATCTTTATTTTTATTGGTAAAATACTTAATTATATTTTCAATTCCAATAAACAAACATATTGCTCCTAGTATATATGAAATTAATGCTAATGTACTTGCTGGTTTAATTATTAAAAGTAATCCTATAATAATAAATCCTATTGATGTTGTTGTTATTGCACCACGTAAATTTTTTATATATTTTCCCATATATTACACTCTACTTTCTTTTTCTTTCTTGCTATTTTCTCTTATATCATCTATTTTGTCACTAATATCTTCTTTAAAGTAACTAAATGTTGTAATAATCATAATAGCAAGTGGAAGTGATATTACAATACCTATTATACCAAATAAAATTCCTCCTGCAAAGACAGACATGATAACAACTAAAGGTGGTACTTTGTTTGTCTTACCATAAACAAGTGGATTGATTACATATCCATCGATTGCTGATAAAATAGCAAAGGCAATAACAGTACGAATAAATAAAGCAGGGCTTACAACAATTGCTGTAATAGCAGCTAATATATTTGTTATTATTCCACCAAAATATGGTATTAGGTTAGAAAGAAGAGCTAGGAACCCTAATAACATAGCATTAGGATGTCCTATTATTGTATATGCGATTGTATATTCAAAGAGTGATATAATCATTATTTTAACAAAACCAGATAAATAACTTTTCATCTCTTTATCTAGCAAAGTGACATAACGATATAGTTTTCTTGATTTTTTACGTAAAAATTGCTTTACACTTTTTCTAATTGTTTCCATATCAAGTAAAAAGTATATAGCTAATGAAAAGATAATAAAAGCATTGGTTAAATATTGAAGAGATACACCAATAACATTTATTGCACCATTAGAAACATATCTTCCAAGGTTTACAACAATATCATTAAATACTTTTGAAAGTGATGCTTGTAAGTCTCCAATATTAAGATCATAATTTATTGATATATCTTTTAAAAATGTTATTATAGCATTAAATAAATTAGTTAATTGTCCAAATAATAGTGGAAATACTGTTAGTGCAAAGAATGCAACAATTGCCAAAACAAGTGCTATGATGATTATTATTCCAATTCCTTTTGGAACTTTATGATCAGTTAAAAACTTTAGTAAAGGATATAGTGCATAAGCCAGTGCGAATGACACAATTAAAGGAGTTAAAATAGTCATTACTTTGCCAAATATACCTAACCATAAGTTACCAGTCTGATACATTAAATATATTATAAATATAACAATTGCAGAGTTTATTAATTTAAAATCAGCTTTATTTTTTATCATACTTTACCTACTTTCCAAAATGATGGTAACGGGTCCATCGTTTGTAATATTAACAGTCATATCTGCTCCAAATATTCCTGTTTCAACATTTATATTTTTTTCTTTTAATTTATGGTTCCAAATATCATATAGTATCTTTGCTTTATCAAATGACATTGCCTCAGTAAAGCTAGGTCTATTTCCATTACGTACATCTGCATATAATGTAAACTGTGAAATACTTAAAATACTTCCACCCACATCTTTTATTGATAAATTCATCTTACCTTCTCTATCTTCAAATATTCGTAAGTTAATAAGCTTATTTATCAAATAATCAATATCATTAACACTATCATCTACATTAAAACCAACTAAAACAACATATCCATGATTTATTTCTCCTACAATTTTATTGTTAACAGAAACACTAGAATTTAAACTTCTTTGAACGACTAATTTCACTATTGAATCACTCTTTCAACTTCATATACACTAGGAAGTGATTCTATATCAAGAATAAACTTTTTTAAATCGTCAAGTGAAGGAGTCATTACTGTCATATTATATGTAACATCATTATGGTGCATATATGTATTTACTGATTTTACTAACATACCATTATTAGATGTTTTAGTGATAATATTTAAGAGAATATTATCTGCTTTTTCTGTTCTAATAAGTATTGTAGAAGGATATTTTTTCTCTGTTTTACTATTCCAATGAACACTAATTGTTCTCTCTTCTACTTCTTTTACATTTGGACAAACTGCTCTATGAATATTAATCCCATAACCTTTACTTATGTAACCTACGATAGGATCTCCTGGTACAGGTTTACAGCATGATGCTACATTTACTTTAATATCATCAATTCCACTAACAATAATATCATCTTTTAATTCAGTAAGTTCAATATTCTTAGTTTGGGTTTTTCTTAAAATTAATTCTTCTTTTTGTTTCTCTAAATCTCCATTTATTAAACGAATAACCGAAATAACAGATAATCTATTATTTCCAATATTCATATATAATTCATCTAGATTATTATATTTATATTCATTTAAAATTTTATTTGTATTCTCTTCCGATAAAAAATCACTAAACGTGATTTTTTGCTTACGTAATTCTTTAGCAAGCATCTCTTCCCCACGTTTTTGATATTCTTCTTTATCTATTTTATTAAAGAATGCTTTTATTTTATTTTTAGCACCAGTCGTCTTAGCCATTTGAATCCATTCACGACTTGGTCCAGCTGAATTTTTATTAGTATTAATTTTTACAATATCATTACTTTTTAATTTATAATCAAGTGGAACAATTACACCATTTACAATAGCTCCAACCATTTGTTCTCCAACTTTACTATGAACACGATATGCAAAGTCAATTGGTGTTGCACCATTTGGAAGTTCAATAACATCTCCATTAGGTGTAAAAACATAAATGGTATCTTGAAACTCTTCTGTTATTGACTTAACAAAAGCTTCATCACTTGCTTCTTCTTCATTTAATTCCATTATTGAACGGAAGAACTGAAGTTTTTCTTCCATTGCATCCATTCTAGCAATTTTACCACTTCCACCATTTTCTTTATAAGACCAGTGTGAAGCAATACCTCTTTCGGCAACTTCATCCATTTCATATGTTCTAATTTGAATTTCAAATAAATATCCATCAAATCCAAAAACAGTTGTATGAAGGCTTTGATACATATTTGTTTTAGGCATAGCTACATAATCTTTAAATCTTTTAGGTAGTGGTCTATATTTTGAATGAATAATACCTAGAGCTTGATAACATTCTTGTTCGGTATTTACAAACACTCTAAGGGCTAATAGGTCATAAATATCACTAAATTTTTTACCTTTATCAAGTTTTTTATATATACTATATATACTTTTTGCTCTACCTTTTATTTCAAAAGGAATATTATTTTCACGAAGTAACTTAGAAACTCTATCCATCATTTCATTTACAACTTTATCACGCTCTAATTTTGATTGATTTAACTGTTCAACAATTCCAAAATATACATCTGGCTTTGAATATCTTAAACATAAATCTTCTAATTCACTCTTCCATTTATTCATACCAAGACGATGAGCTATTGGTATTAGTATTTCTAAAGTTTCCTTAGCTTTTTCTTTTTGTGTTTCTTCTTTATGTACATAAAGTGTTCGCATATTATGAAGCCTATCAGCTAATTTTATAAATATAACACGAACATCATTGCAAAGTCCAACCAAAATTTTTCTTTGTGTGGCAATTGATGCTCTACTCCCAGATGATTCAAAATTTAATTTATTAATTTTTGTTACTCCATCAACAAGATCAGCAATAGTATTTCCAAAAGATGACTTAAGTTCTTCTTTTGTTACATCACTATCTTCAATTACATCATGAAGAAGTCCTGCACATATCGTTTCATAATCAGCATTAATATCAGTTAAAATATATGCGACATTGATAGGATGATCTATATATGCTTCACCAGTCATACGATAAGTTCCAAAATGAACTTTACTTGCTAGTTCATATGCTTTTTTTATCATATTTATTTCTTTTTCATCTTTTATATATGTAGAAACCTTTGACATTAAATTGTCAAAGGTAATTATTTGTTGTTTATTCATTTGTATACGCCTTCTTTCTTTAGCGTTCTTAAGAATTAATTCCTTTTATTAATAATTCAACTGGTTCTTTTTTTTGTACTTTTTTCTTTGTAACTTTTTTATTTAAGTTTTTAGATTCTAGAATAATCCATAGCTGACTTGCAATAAAAATAGATGAATATGAACCAGCTATTAGTCCAATAAGTAGAGCAATATTAAAGTTAAATATTTCATGTGATCCTAAGAATATTAAACAAATAACTGGGAATAGCGTTGTTAAAGTTGTAACTAAACTACGTGTTATTGTTTGTCTTAAACTTGTATTAACAACATCTTTTAAATCATTTTTATCTTTTACTTTTTTATCACCTATATTTTCACGAATACGGTCAAATATTACAATAGTATCATTGATAGAATATCCAATGATTGATAACATTGCAGCAATGAAAATTGTCTCTACTTCTAATTTACAAATACTAAATATTGCAAAAATAATACAAATATCATGTAAAAGTGCTACTAAACCACTTACAGCATAACTAAATTTAAATCTTAATGACATATAAATAATAATACCAATAGAGGCTAGAATAACAGAATATATAGCGTTTTTGATTAATTCTTGTTTTACAACATTAGATACAACACCAATATCTGTTTTAGCATTATATTTTTCAGTAAAATAACTTTCTGTTTTTAAAACTTCTTTATCTGTCATTTGATTATCTACAACAATACTAATTTCATTATCGCTTATGTATTCATATGACTCCATATTAAGTCCAAGAGATTTTATATCTTCTTTTAAAGTATTTTCATCAATTTTATTTTCTACTTTTAAATCAATAGATGAACCACCTTTAAAATCAATTCCCAAATTTAGTCCTTTTGTAAATAATGAGATAACACCTACTACAATAATTAAAACACTAACTGTAACGAAATATTTGCTTTTTGCAACAAAATCAATGTTTTTTATTTTCTTTGTTTTTTCAATTCTCTTCTCTGATAATCCAATAAATAATTTTTGTCTATTATCAAAGTAACCTGTTTTAACAAAACTATTAAGCAATGTTCTTGTTAAGAAAACCATAACAAGTAAAGTTACAACTGTACTTATTATTAACATTGTTGCAAATCCTTTAATACTACTTTCTCCAAAGATAAATAGGATAATAGCTACAATAAGAGTTGTAATATTACCATCAATAATGCTTGATAAAGATTCTTTATTACCTATACGACATGCATTTTTGAATGATTTTCCACTAATAAGTTCATCTTTAATTCTTGAAAAATTAATAACATTAGAGTCGACTGCCATACCAATACCTATAATAGCAGCTGCAATACCTGGTAATGTAAGTACACCACCTACTACCCAGAAAGTTGCAAACGTTAAAAATGTATAAAGAATTAAAGAAATTGATGCTACTAAACCAGAAAAGCGATAAGTAGCTATCATAAATACTATGATTAAGGCAACACCAACTATTCCTGCTGTTAATGTTTTCTCAAGAGAATTAGCACCAAATGATGCTCCAACATTCTTTGATGAAATTTCAGTCAATTTTGTTGGAAGACTTCCTGAATTAATTAAATCAACTAAATCAGTTACTTCTTCTTTTGTAAAATTACCCTGAATTATAACATCACTTGCAAATCCTTGTGAAACAGTTGCAGCAGATAAACATCCAGAATTTGAATCAACACCACATTTAGTTGATGAATAACTGTCTACTCCTTCATCAAAATCAAGCCATACAACCATTGTCTTATCACTTGATTCACTTAATTTCTTTGTTACTTTATAAAATGTATCTTTATCTTTTACTTGAAGTGAAACAGCTGGATTACCATTTGCATCTTCAGATACACGTGCTCCACCACTTTTTAATACATCACTATTCATGAGTAAATTATTACTTGTATCACGGAATGTTAAATTTGCAGCACTGCTAAGTAGGCTTCTTGCTTGTTCACTATTTGTAACACCTGCTAATTGAACACGAATTTTATCATTTCCTTCTACTGTGATAACAGGCTCTGAAACACCTAGGCTATCAATACGTTTTAACATTGTTTTATATGTGCTTGTTACCATATCATTTGTAACTTTATCCCCATTAATTGAAGATACATTATATAAAACTTCAAATCCTCCTTGCAAATCTAACCCAAACTTTAAACTTTTAAATAAGCTTGGTAATAAACCTATACTAATTACTAAAATAAGTATTAATGTAATAATAGGTTTCATTATATGTACTTTTTTTGTCTTACTTTTTGTCATAAACATCCTCCACTATTCATTAAAGTATACACTTCTTGTATTTAAATTTAATTTTTCACGCAAATAACTATCTATATATGCGTCTTCTGTATTAAGCACATCGCTTACCATTTCAGCTAAAGAAAGATTATTTGCTTTTACCCATTTAACTTCCTTTAAGTAATTCCATACATCTTCTTCTTTTATATAACTATATCCATGCCTTCTCATTTCTTCTCTTTTAGTGCGTAGGGCTGGCATGATTCTATCATATAGTTCTTTTGTTGAATTAAAAGTTATATCCATATGAATCCTCCTTATAATAAATGTGCAAATACTCACATATATATTATATATGATATATAAATATTTTTAAAGGAGAATTTATGAAAAAAAGTAAATTTGTTAAGTCAACAATTATCCTTATTATCGGTGGTTTTTTAACTAAATTACTCGGTATGATTATTAAAATTATAACAACTAGGTTTCTTGGAACTGAAGGAATTGGTATTTACATGCTTTTAATGCCTACATTTAGTCTTTTTATTGCTATATCGCAATTAGGATTTCCCGTTGCTATAAGTAAACTCGTAGCTGAAGAAACTAAAAACAATAAAAATCTTGTTTTTTCTATTATTCCAATCGCTCTTATCATAAATTCTATTATTTTAGTGTTAATATTTTTAAGTAGTAATTTTATTGCAAATGTTCTTTTGCATGAAGAAAGATGCAAAACAGCTATTATATGTATTGGATTTGTTTTACCCTTTATATCAATATCATCAATTTTACGTGGATATTTTTTTGGAAAAGAACGTATGTTTCCACATGTTATATCAAATTTCACAGAAGATATTGTTAGGATGATTATCTTATATTTTGGAATACCATTTTTTCTAAAACGTGGGCTTGAATTTGCTGTTGCATTTTTAGTTTTGTCTAATATTATCAGTGAATTAACTTCCATTTTAATATTATTTTTATTTTTACCTAAAAACTTTAAAATTACAAAAAAAGATTTTGCATTAAAAAAACAAAATCTAAAAGACATATTCAGTATTTCTATTCCAACAACAGGTAGTAGATTAATTGGAAATATTGGTTATTTCTTCGAACCTATTATTTTAACTAATACACTCATTCTTACTGGTTACACAAATAATTTTATAATCAATGAATATGGAATTATAAGTGGATATGTAATCCCTCTTTTACTATTACCTTCTTTTTTCACTATGGCAATATCACAAGCATTAATTCCTGTTATTAGTAAAGCAACAGCTCGTGGTAACAAGAGGTATGCTTATACAAAATTAAAACAAGCGATCTTCTTTTCCCTTTTAATCGGAATTCCAGTTACTATTTTGTTTGAAGTAATTCCAGAAATTCCTCTTAAACTAATTTATAATACAACAAAAGGAATTACCTATATTCGTTTTTTAGCACCAATTTGTCTTCTTCATTATATTCAGTCACCACTTGCAAGTACCTTGCAGGCAATGGGTAAAGCTACTGATGCCATGATAGGAACATTTGTTGGAATAATTATTAGACTACTTATATTATTTACAACATCACTTTTGCACATTGGAATGTGGGGATTAATTTTTGCTACAAGCGCAAATATAATTTATGTTACTTTATATGATTATAGTAGGATTAAAAAATATTTATAAACTATTTTTGACAATTTGGACAGTAATAAGTTCCCCTTGTATTTACAGTTATCTTTACAATTTTTCCTTTACAATTAACACACTCTTCGCCTTCTTTATTATGGACAAGTAAGTCACCTTGAAAATTACCATGAACACCTTCACTTGATTCATAACTTCTAATAGTTGTACCACCTTTTAAAATAGCTTTCTTTAAAACATCACTTGTGTTTTTTATAATTTGTTTAGCTTCATTTTCTGTTATTTCATTGCATGGCTTAAGAGGATTAATATGACTTAAAAATAAGATTTCATCAGCGTATATATTTCCAATTCCAGCTATAATACTTTGATCTAATAGTGCTGTTTTAATAGGAATTTTTTTCATTTTATATTTAGCAAGTAAATATGCTTGCGTAAGATTACTATCAAAAGGTTCCATACCTACTTTCTTTAAAGTATCACAATTATCTATATCTTTTTTAGAGACTAAAATCATTCGTCCAAATTTTCTAGTGTCTTTATAACGTAATTCTGTTTTATCACTAAAGATAAAAATAACATGTTCATGCTTTTCATATGGCATGTTTTCTTCTCTAATTAAATATTTTCCTTCCATACGTAGATGACTTAGTAGATAATAATCATTTAATTCAAACATAAGCCACTTACCTCTTCTTTTAATATCACAAATAGTTTGATTTTTTAAATTGTTAATAAAATCTTCAACTGTGCTTTCTGATACAATATTTGGGTATCTTACTACAACATCGACAATTTTTTTATTTAGGACTAATTTTTTTAAAGATTCTTTAACAGTTTCAACTTCTGGTAATTCTGGCATAAGCTACCTCCTATATGCTTTTATTATATATTTATTTGAAATTTTGTCAACAAAAAAGAAGTGTTAAACACTTCCTATTTGTTTTTATTTTGTCTTACAAAATCAGATACAATATTAGCAACGAAGAAGAAAACAAATATCAAACTTACAATAATTAAATTGCTTGTTAATAAATTACTTTCGATGGTAACTAATGCTTCTCTTAACAATCTAATTGTATATGTCATAGGCAAGAAACTATGCATCCATCTAAATCCTTCTGTTACTGTTTCAATTGGGAATGTTCCTCCTGCAGCAGCTAATTGTAAAACAAGGATAATTAATGCTAGGAACTTACCTACATCACCAAAGTTTACAATTAAGAATTCCATAATTGCCATAAAGGCATTACCAATTAATACAATTGATGCAAAGTATAAGAATTGATTTGTAATTTCAAAATCTAGGAATAATTCAAGTGATATTCCAAGTGCAATAGCTGATACTGTGATAAGTGCATGATAACATAAAGTTCTTTGTACTCTATTTTTATTATTAATACCAAGAATCTTAAATCTTTCGTTCTTATCATAATATAAAACAATATACATCATTAAGCATCCAACCCATAAAGCTATTGATATAAAGAATGGTGAGAATGCTGTTCCATATGAAGAAATTTTATTAACTTCTTTAGTATCAACACTTACAGGTTCACTACTATATTCTTCTAGACCATCTAAAACTTTTAATTCTTCTTTTGTACTTTCAATATTACTATTTAATTCATTCTTAGCACTTACAACACTAGTATTTAATACACCAATACCATTATTTAGGGCAACTGCTCCATCATTAAGTGAAATAATTCCCTCATTTATCTTCTTTGAGTTTTCATATAAAGTTGTAGAACCACTAGCTAATGTATTAATACTATTTTGTAAAACTTGAATACTATCTTTTAGACTAGTTAATCCACCGACTTTTGTATTTAAGGTATTCATAGCAGCAGTATAAGATGTACTATTAGTACTTAATACCTTACCACTACCCTTTAAATATGCGATTGTATTTACATTACCATAATTAGGTACATTTGTAAGAAGTCCTTTTGCATTCATATAAAGTGAAGCAGAAACACCATTATGTGTTACTTCATTTTGTTCATATAAAGTTACAATATATTGTGCTGATGCACTTGTAAAATCTAACACTTGATTTACACCAGTAACATAGTTATTTACACCACTAGTTAGAGCTTCACTATTTGAAGTTAAAGTATTAACACCTGCTACTAATTCATCAACGCTAGATGAAACACTACTAAGTCCACTAGCTGCGTTATTTAATTCATTAGCACCATTAGATAAAGTTTCTAATCCATTATTAAATGTATTATAATTTTCTTTTAATGAAGCAGTACCTTCAGCTAAAGTATTACTTCCAGTATTTAATTCATTTACACCATTTTGTAACTTATCAAATCCATCACTTACTATTTGTAGTTTGCTTGGAACTGAATTAAGTTTTTCAACAAGACTACCAATAATATTAGAATTAACACTGTTATCTAAGTTTTTTTCTACCACATTAACAACATTATTAATAATTTGACTTGCTAAATAATTAGCTTTTTGATTTGGTGAATATGTAATTGTAGCATGTTTTTTTATAGTTGTTCCAGCACTTTCCATACTACTTGTAAAATCACTTGGTATTTTTATAACCGCATAATATTTTTCATCATCTAAACCTTTACTTGCATCTTCATCAGATACAACGCTAATTTTTAATTTTCCAGAAGATTTAATACTATCGATTAACTCAGTACCCTTATCTCCTTCATCGCTATTTACAATAGCAACTGGTAAATTATCAATATTACCTTTTCCATATGGATTCCAATATGCTTTTAAATAAAAGAAACTATACATAAAAGGAATAATTAATACAGCTACTAATACAACATACTTAAAATAATCTTTGTGTGAATTTGCTTCGCTTTTAACATCCATTTTTTTCTTATTCTTATTATTTGCCATATATAAACCTCCCCTAAGCTAAAAGCCCATCTTTTAATATAGAAGTGACATCACGAGTTACTTTTTCTTCATCAAGTTCCATATCATATTCAAACATAACTGATAGAAAAATTTTATAAATTATAAAAGCCATTAGATGAGCATCACATTTTTTTATGGTATGTGCATCTATTTCATCTTTAATCTTATTTTCAATATAAGTAATTATATTATCATCATAAGTTTTTAAAAATTTCTGACATACAGAAGTATTATTTTTAGCTTCTTTTGATATATTAGATATTAAACTACTATTCTTTCTAAATAGTAATATATGATATATATCAGATGCCAAAACTTCTACAAATGTTTTTTTAGACTTCTCATTTTTTTCAATTTCAGCTTTTAATTTTTCTAACTCTTCATTCAAGAAATATAAAAACATTGAATCTTTGTCTTTAAAATAACTATATATTGTCTTTTTTGTAACATTTGCCTCATGAGCTATTTCATCCATTGAAACTTTTTTATAGCCATATTTAGTAAACAAATCTCGAGCTGTTTCAATAATCATATCTTTTTTACTCACTTTATCACCTTCTACACAACTATACCAATTTGGTATACCAGTATAGTATATGCTCACAAATACAATTTGTCAACTATTTTCGACATTTTATTAAAAAAAAGTATACTAAATGTATACTTTAAAAACTATTTTTTTAAAACCTTTTTTATATAACAGTTTCCACATAAAGACTCATAACTAACATCCAAACTTCCATCAATAACAACACTATCTCCAGATGTTACATAATTTCCATTTACCTTTCTAGCGTTAAATCTAGCCTTACTTCCACATCTACATATTGTTGGCATTTCCGTTATTTCATCTGCAAGTTCTAGTAACCTGCTACTTCCTTCAAAAGAATTCGCTTTAAAATCAGTTCTAAGTCCAAATGCTATTACAGCTATATCATGTACTTTAGTGATATACCATAATTCATCAATTTGTTCTTTATTTAAAAACTGAGCTTCATCTACTAAAATACAGCTTAAATCATTAAAATACTTTTTACATTTCATAATAATACTATCTTTTTCACCAATTAATTCATTTACTTTTCTAGAAGCACCAATTCTAGATACAATAGTATCATTTCCTTTTGTGTCTATAAGTGGTTTTATAACTATAACATTATGGCCTCTCTCTTCATAATTATAAGCAGTTTGAATTAAAATAGTTGTTTTACCAGAGTTCATAGCTCCATATCTAAAATTTAACTTTGCCACATATCACCAATATTACTTCTTAAAGTTAGAAGCAACACTTTCTATATCTTGTAATTCAAAACGATATTTTTGTGATGCATTTGGATATTTTTCTTTATCAACTTCACTTAGAAACATATCTAATGGACGGATCCAAAGATCCATATTTCCATATAAACTTCTATATACAACATATTTTTCTTTTGTCTCAGATGATTTAGCTATATCTACGACTAAATAATAGTCTCCTTTAAAATGTTTATATATACCATTAATTTTAATATCTCTAGCCATTTACTTTAATAGTCTCCTTGCCACCCATATATGGTCTTAATGCTTCTGGAATTTTGATACTTCCATCTTCCATATAATTATTCTCAAGTACAGCAATTAATCCTCTTGGACTAGCTAGAACAGTATTATTAAGCGTTGACACATACTTATTACCATCTTTTGTCTTCATACGAATTCCAAGACGTCTTGCTTGGGCATCACCTAAAGTTGAACAAGAACCAACTTCAAAATATTTTTTTTGTCTTGGACTCCAAGCTTCTACATCACATGATTTAACTTTTAAGTCTGCAAGATCTCCACTACAACACTCAAGAGTTCTAACAGGAACATCTAGACTTCTAAAGAATTCAACTGTATAACTCCACATTTTGTTATACCAATCCATCGCATCTTCTTTTTTACATAATACAACCATCTCTTGTTTTTCAAATTGATGTACACGGTATAGACCTCTCTCTTCTAGACCATGAGCCCCTACTTCTTTTCTAAAGCAAGGAGAATATGATGTCAAAGTAATTGGTAATTCTTCTGCATTTACTAATTGTCCTTTAAACTTTCCTATCATAGAATGTTCACTTGTTCCAATTAAATATAAATCTTCACCCTCTATTTTATACATCATTGCGTCCATCTCTTCAAATGACATAACACCATCAACAACGTCACTTCTTATCATAAAAGGAGGAACACAATAAGTAAATCCCTTATTAATCATGAAATCCCTTGCATAAGATAACATTGCAGAATGAAGTCTAGCAATATCTCCCATTAAATAATAAAATCCGTTACCGCTTGTTCTTCCAGCACTTTCTTTATCAAGCCCATTAAAACTTTCACATATGTCAGCATGATATGGTATTTCATAATCAGGAACTTTTGGTTCTCCAAAACGTTCAATTTCAACATTAAAATTATCATCACGCCCAATTGGTACAGATGCATCAATAATGTTTGGAATAACCATCATACGTTTTTTTATTTCAAGTTCTAATTCTTGTTCACGTTCCTCTAATGATTTTATTTTATCTCCATATGTAGAAACTTCCATTTTAACTTTATTTGCGTCATCTACTTTACCATCACGCATTAATTTTCCAATTTCACTACTTTTACTATTCTTTTCACTACGAAGACGGTCCCCTTCTAGTTTACAATTACGATATTCTATATCAAGTGCTTCTACTTCATCAACAAGTGGAAGTTTTTGATCTTGAAACTTCTTCTTTATATTTTCTTTTACTAATTCTTTATTTTCACGTATTAATTTAATGTCTATCATAATATATCCTTTCTTAAAATCCAGTAATATTTAAAAGAAAAAGACCATTAATGTAGGAGTGCCTAGCACGGTACCATCCTACTTTGGTCTTATTTTAGATAACGGTATTACCGGAAATGTTTTCATTTCTCTCTAGAGTAGATTCATAAAAAATATATTATCAGTTTCCATCAACCACTGACTTTCTATAAATATATATAATTATTACTAATCTCCTTCAACGATTTACATATTAATCGTATCATTGTTAACTTTTATTGTCAATCTTTTTTTCAATTATATCAGCAAGTAATAAAGCTGTATTAACAAGTCCAAGGGCATCTACATCTAAGCAAATATCATAATTATTCATATCCGCCCATTTACGGTTTGTATAGAAATTATAATGTTTCTCTCTTGCTTTATTAATCTTTTTAATTTGTGCTAAAGCTTTTTCTTTGTTTAATCCATAATATTTACAAGCTCTTTTTACTTTTGCTTCATCACTATTATATAAGAATACTCTATAAACATTCTTATTTTTTTCTAAAACATAGTCAGCACATCTTCCAATAATAATACATGAATTTTTAGCAAGTTTCTTTATAACCTTTGATTCAGCCAAGAATAATTCATTATCCATACTGTAAAATGGTGAAAATGATTTCTTTTGTTGTTCATTTTCTTCAATATATGCTTTAGTTAAACCACTTTCTTTAGCCGTTAGATAAATAAGTTCTTTATCATAACATGGAATATTTAACTTTTCTGATAAAAGTTTTCCAACATATCTTCCACCACTACCATATTCACGAGCAATAGTAATAACAATTTTTTTATCTGATTTTGTATTAACAATATGACTTATTTCATCTTCTTCATTAGGTAATTTCTTTAAATTCTTAACTTCTATACTAAGAAAAGTAACAGATAAAATAAACGCTAAAAGATCAGCGATTGGTCCAGCATATAATACCCCTTTTATTCCATAGAAATGCCCTAAAATAACCATTCCTGGTATTAAAAAGATAATTTGTCTTGAAAGAGATAAAACGGCACTTCTACCACTTTTACCAATAGCTTGAAAAAATATTCCTGAAGGTACTTGAATACCATTACAAATAACAAGCATCAAATATATTCTAAAAGCAAGACATGCGAATTCAATATATAAATCATTTCCTTGTCCAAAAAGTAAAATTAATTTATCTGGAACTAATTGAAATAAAAGAAATGCGGTTGTACTAATAATTAAACTTATACATAACACTTTCTTTAATGTTAGAAAAACACGATCTAATTTACCAGCACCGTAATTGTAGCCTAAAATAGGTTGTGCTCCAACAGCTAGTCCTATAATAATGCTATTTAATATTTGACTCATCTTCATTACAATTCCAAGTACAGTAATTGGAATCTCAGCACCATAGCTAGAACTTGCCCCATATTTTCCAAGTAAGTTATTTTCAAAAGCCATAACAAGTACAATACTCATTTGTGTAATAAAACTGCTTACCCCAAGTTTTAATACCATTTTACATGTATCCTTACAAAGACCAAATGATTTTCTTTTTATATCAATTGATTTAAATTTTCTAATATATAAAATATTTATAACAAATGTTAATACCTGACTAATAACTGTTGCTATTGCAGCTCCTTTTACGCCAAGATTAAATACAAAAATAAAAATCGGATCTAAAATAACATTTAAAATTGCTCCTGATAACATTGAAAGCATTGAATACTTTGGATTACCATCTGCTCTAATCATAGAGTTTAGAGATGTTCCAACAATCATAAATGGAAGTCCAATTCCTATTATATATCCATATCCAAGTGCATAACTTTTAAGCTTTTCTGTACATCCAAACAAATTAAGTAATTGTGGTAAAAATAAAAGTACAATTGCACAAAAACATATGGCAATAATAAATGACATTATAATACCATTTAATACCCCTTTACTAGCTTCATCTTTTTTATTTTCTCCTAGTTTTAAGCTTAAATATGCACTAGTTCCATCACCAATCATTAAAGCAAAAGCTAGACAAATCATATTAATTGGGAAAACAACATTTGTAGCACCATTTCCAAGGTACCCTACACCCCATCCAATAAATATTTGGTCAACAATATTATATAATGAATTTACCAACATTGATATAATACATGGGACAGCAAACATAAGCATAAGTTTTCCTATTTTTTCCTTTCCTAATATATTTTCACTATTTTTCATAAACTCCTCCTTTTTAGTGCAAAAGAAAACACATCATAAATGTGTTGTTCGCATTTTTAATGCAGTTTCCATTTCACATAATTATTAAAACTGAACTCAGTAATTTTATCACAATTAAAATAATTATGTCAATAAGCGATATTTAAAATAATTATTAAATTTTAAAATTAGATATCTCAATGTTTTCAATATAAATATTATCTATATCATCGATTTTATATGATGAATTATCAACAAGTTCCTTATATCCACTCTTCATTATATTTTTAGTTAAACCAAATACCTGTGCATAAGATAAATATCTATCCCAAAGAATAATTTCACTTGGACTTTTTTGTGCAAAAGTACCAAAGTCATTTATAAAATTTCTAAATGCATAAAGTTTGTGTAATTCTTCTACACCTTTTTTTGTTCTAATTAAATTATTTTCAATAACATTTTTATAATTATCATCACTCATTTGACGAGTAAAGTTAGAAAGTCCAATTATAATATTAATCAAATAAAAAGGCACACTTAATATAATATAAATTATTATAAAAATCAAAATAAAGTACTCTATAGCAGTTAAGAAAGTACCACTACTAAATAAAATTAATAAAGAGATACACAAACTTAAAATAATACTTATTCTAAAATGAAGTAATCTATTTTTCTTTATTGTCTCCTCAGATAAAGGCGCTTTAGTATTGAATTTCATATCTTTGTGATAAAAAAGACCTAACCTGTTACCATCACTTAGACAATAATTAAACCACTCTTGATAATCAATATTTTTTAGATTACCAGATATTATTAAGGAAAGTACATATTTTTCATTTTCTAATAAATTATCATCGCTATTTTTCAAAATGGTGATTACGTATTTATCATTTTCCTTTACTAGTGTTAAATAACCTCTAGCACACAAATCTAAAATTACAGCGACAATATCTTTATAATTTTCAAGTTTTGAATCAATAAGCAATGATGTCACTCCAATACCAAAGTTATTAGGAAGCTCTCTATAATACATATATGGATTAGTCTTTTTTATATATTTTTCTGTTTTAATAAGTTGTAATTTACCTTTTGATGCTCCTATTATCTCTCCCATTAATCCAAAAAACATGAATAGCAAGCAAAAACTAAACACCACTACAGTTAATATATTATCAGTAGTTAAAATATTAAATACGAAAAAACCAACTAAAATAATCAAAATAATTATTGATAATAATATTGCTTTTAAGCTATAACTTTTTTTATATCTAGTACTCTTTTCCAAAATATCACTTCCTTACTACAATCTTGTCAACACTTCTTAAATGTCCTAAAAGTAAGGACGAATTTATATCATGTTCCAATACATTTTTATTTATTTCTTCTTCATTATAATTAGCGTAACAATATTTACAATAATGTCTACAACTATTATAAGCACCTATATCAACCATTTCAATACACTTACAATTTCTGCCTCTTGCCTTCCAATATTTAAAATTAGTTTTACCAGTTAACTTATACGCTAGTGTAGCACTGATACAATCTTCTTTTTTAAAGCCATATTCTATCAAGTTATGTTCTTCACAACAGGTTTGAACCGTTATATTATGCTCCTTTGCTACTTTACTAAAGTTAAGACCAATTTCTCTATACATATCATCTGTTATTTTCTTCGGCTTTAAAACAGAAATGTTTTTCTGAACATTTTTATAATTATCTAAAAATGATACAATCACATGCGAAACATATCCATCTAAATGCTCCATTAACTTAGCAAATACTTTTATATGATAATTAGCTGTATAAGTATCATTTATAAAAATTGGATCATATCTAACATAGATATTTTCCTTACCTAAAACAGTAGATAGTTTCTTTATTGAAGCAATAGCCTGACTCTTTTTAGGAACATTTGGTTCAACTTTCCTATCATATGGTGTTAAAGTAACATGGAATAAAATTGGTTTTTTTAATAAATGAAGATATGGCAAAATTGGCATAGGATTTTTAGTACAAAAGACAAAAGCATCTACATCACTAAAATAAATACGACTAACATTATATTTGTAGAAAGGATTTCTTACATCAACAAATCCTTCTTTTAAACGATTTATAAACCACGGTGTATAAAAAGCTATAATATCAGTCCTAGAACTTACATTTAAAATCATATTATTTTATAATTGAACGAATTTTTCTTAAAACTTCTAGAGAATCATCATGAAGTGTCGATAATGATTCACGACCATTTAAAACATTAATAATTTTAGCTATGTATAGTGAACAATCAACATCTTCATACCATGTACTATTTTTAATAATGTCTGGAACATAAGATACATTAGTAGAATACAATTTGTTAAAATATCCATTATTATATGCATCAATAAATTTACTTGGTCCTTCTGTTAAAAGTGAAAAAGTAGCAATTAAATAAACAGACTTGGCACCTTTTTCTTTTACTTCACGCGCTACTTCAATCATACTTTGACCTGACGCTATCATATCATCAACAACAAGAATATTTTTATCTTTAACGTCTACGCCCATATAAACATGTTCAACAATAGGATTTTTACCATTTACAACTTTAGATAAATCTCTTCTTTTATAGAATACACCCACATCACATCCAAGCATTTCAGCATAATATCTTGCTCTTTCCATTGCACCCATATCAGGACTTATTACAAGAAGATTATGAAGTGAATCTTTTTCATGTTCAATAAAACGATTTAAAATAATATGTGTTGGATAAAAATTTTCAAAAGGAAGTTTTGGAATAGCATTTGAAACATTTGGATCATGAGCATCACATGTTATAATGTTAGATACGCCCATTGTTTCTAACTCTTGCAATGCAATTGCACAATCAAGACTTTCTCTACCTTTTCTCTTATGCTGACGTGCTTGATATAAAAGAGGCATAATAACATTAATTCTAGAAGCATGTCCACCAGTTGCTGATATTACACGCTTAATATCCTGAAAATGTTCATCAGGACTCATTGGAACTTCCATATCATGCATTTTATATGTTATACCATAATTACCTACATCACTCAAAATAAATAAATCTTTTTCTCTAACAGTACCATTTAATTTAATTTTACCTTCTCCGTTTGAAAATCTACTGTTATCTATTGGTACAATATAATCATTATCTGTATGATTTAGTCTCTTTAAATGTTCATTTACTTTTATTCCCAAATCTCTAGCATTTTCTAAAACAACTAATTTTAATTCATCTTTTCTCATATCATCACATCCTAATTATATTCTACCATGATTTTGTCTTTTTTAAACAAAAAGCATGTATAAATACATGCTTAAATTAATTTTAACATCATATCATATTGCTTATATAAATACTGTACGCCATTTTCTAAAAAGAAATAATGTCTTACATAAAAAATCAAAAATATAAGTAAGATATAAAAAACAATAAGAAACAAAGGATTAAACATACTCACCACTAAAAAGAATAAAACAAATAAAGCATAAAATAATGTAACAAATAAATGAACTAGTCTTTCATGTTGAAAGAATTTAATTTTTCTTAGATGAATTTCTATTAATTCTTTAGTTACTTCTTTTCCATTAATTTTAGAGTCAATTTTTTCTATATAGTCATGTAGGTATTTTCTCATTTAAATCACTCCTGTAATATTTAACCATTCGTATCTACTATATTTAGTATAACATTAAATATAAATTAAATAAACATTTTAACACATAAAGTGATATAGATTAAATTTTAGAAATATAAACTTTATTCTATTTAGTTTTTATCTTATTTTTATCTATTTTATCCTCAAAAAATTTATTTAAAAATTCGCTGTTATTAATTGAGAAAAGTGATAAAAATTCATCTACAGTAACAGTTTTACTGTAGCATAATTTATCATCTAAATAATCATTAATAATAATCTTTTTCTTTTTTTTATCCATACAATATTCATCAACAAAAATATTGCCATGTGAAATAGAATTTCTTATATGTTCTATAATATTAATATTTCTAACATATTTATCAAAATCAAAAGTAGATGAAAAATTATCCATTTCATTAATTAATAAAATATTTTCTCTAAAACTATTAAAAGCATCTTTCAATATACTCTTTAGCTTATTTATCTTTTCTTTATCTTGTTTTTCTTTTGGTACATTATTAAGATACATATAAAGATTATTTCTACATTTTTCAATTCTATTTATTAGAGGTGCTTCCTTTAATTTATATTTTTGAATATCATTTTGATAATTTAAGAAATTATGTTCCACAATCATATTTTCATCATCTAACAATGATAAATCCAACAAAGAAAAATCTAATGATAAATTTTTTACTATCTTGGCTAAATCATAATTACCTTTTTCCGTCAATCCTTTTTCTAGCCCAAATTGATAAAAAGAATAAAAATTAACTAAATTAGTAGCAATAATAGCATTTTCAATATCAACATTTAAAATAAAATTTAAATCTGGAAATTGTTTTTTTATGTCATCATAATTCAAATTATTATTTTCACTAAAACATTTTATTAAAAACAAACTTACCGCTAATCCTTTAGAATAATTAAATTTTTGAAATTTACCTTTACTTAATTTTAAAATGCGATTAAATAAATATTTAGATAATTCTTGTCCATTTAAATTTTTAATATTATTATAATTATTTTTATATTCATCAACCAATTTATCATAACAATCCAAATCATATACACTTTTTATTTCATAAGTCAAACTAATTCCAAGTTTTTCCATAAGAGGTTTATTAAGCTCTATATATTTTTTTATTTGTTTATCATTATATTCATTTTGCTTAAAAAGTTCTGTTATTTTTTTACTCATTTGTTCTACAAAATTAATATAGTTTTGATTTCTTACATTTTTATTTACTGGTTCATCTTTTATAATAAGTACAGGTAAGTCCTTACAATAATTTTTAAATGATGGGATACCATTAACTTTTCTATTTAATACATACTTACAATTCCCCTTAATTTTAATACTTTCCCCATTTTGCATATATTTAGAAAAATAAAAATCTAAGTTTAAAATCATTCCTACAAGCTTATCTAAATTAATTATTCCTTTTGCACCATTTTCTTCAAAAATAATATTTTCTTCATTAACAATATAATCACCATGCGCTAATTTATTTCTAATTTTATCTAAACATATGGTACTGCTTTTATAAGATAACTCTCCTATGGCATAACCTGAACCATTATATTTTGCTATATTTTTTATAAGAGCATCAAGAAAATCATCATTTAATTTTATCTTAACATTTCCATCACTATTTTTTTCAATAAATGGATCCAATACGGTTGTAAGATAAAAACTACTATATATTGCTTTTAACAAATTAAAATTAATACTTGACAAATCAAAGGTGCTATCTTCAAGATTGTTCATATGGTTATTAAATAAAATCTGAGAACGAAATGCATCATATAAATTTTCAAATCTAACACTATCCATAATATTCCTCTTTCAATTAAGCGGTATTATATCATAAAACTTTAATACATCAAAATTTGATGTATCAGATACATAATAAAAAGCCTCACTAGGACTTTCTATAACTTTTTTTGTATACTACTATTCATGAGATGATAGATTTTGAAATCGTTATAACTTGGTAAATCCCTTTGTCCAATAACAATTTATGCTTGCATCATCTACATTTGCTCTATAAATTGTTGCTTCTTTTGTATAATCAAACAGCCATGCATAATTACTTGTTCCTTAGCTAAGATACATCAACTATTTTATTACTATTCAACGAGCAGTTACCTCTATCCAATTTTTTCTAACTGCACATCCTTTTTTGTGCAACAAATTCCCTCTTAGCAGTTATTATTATAACATTTTATAAATTATTATCAATTTTTATCAAAAATAGTTTTATTTTATGTATATAAAAAAAGATAACTACACTTTTTTAACCATGCAGTTATCTCTTAATTTAATGTGCTTAGACTATTTATCTATATAATTAATCTAAACAACAGTGTATTTCTTTGTAAATGTTATTTATTAAAGCCTTTCCTATAGAGAATGTATGTTTTTATTAACTACTATTTTATTTAAGGATTAACTTATTTATTAATTATTAATTAGTAAGAGCGAGGCGGAAGCCAGCCCAACCGTCCACGCTACCAGGGAGCCTACCGAAGTCCGACTGACCTGCAAGAACGCCACAGGTGTAAGCACATCCGCGTACGAACCAGGGGTAAGAAGTGGCAACAAAGTCAGAGGCGCCACCAAACCAAGAATTATGTGGTCTATTATTTTCATCTTTGTCTTGATAATAATAGAATGGCCCTATCTCTCCTGTCGCATCTCCTAAAATTCTCTTATTATAACTAGTTATATTGCTATTACTTGAATATATATCAAAATATTTTGAATTATATGAAGATATTGAATCTGCATCAAATCCACTATCTTTATATATATCTTTCATATATGAAGCCATGTATTCCCATACTCCTCCACTCATATCATATACTCCACTTATATTTCCAGTTGTACTTGCCTTATATCCTGTTTCGGTATTATATGCAAGTGTCACACTTGTATCAGTTCCATATGTTCCAGGATAACTACTTTGGTCTGTTCCTTCTACCGCACTATATCCTGTTATAAAGCTACTATTATTATTTATATTTACTTCATCATTTATTCCATATACTGAATATGATAAGTATGTAGCTGCTCCCCACTCAGTATTCTTTAGCATATGACTATCTAGATTTCTATTATAATTGTAAGCTAGCTCAAACATTGTTTTTACATTTATATTTCTAAGTGATGTATTATTTGGTTTTACTGTTATATTACTTGTACTTCCTGTTACTTCAAATTTTCCCATCCAAAATCCATTACTTTCAAAACTTGTAAAGGCTGGATGTGTTAAATATTCTCCTACCTTTGAACCATTTGATACACTTGTATCTTTATTTTCAAATACTATTTCTATTGTATCTGGTTTACTTGAACTTTCTGGTTTTCCTTCTATATAGTTTGTATAATTTCCTTCATTAAATATTCTATATTTATATCTTGGTATCCATACAAAATATGATTCAATATTACTTTCTGGTATTACTTCATTATCTTCATAGTTTATTGTTTTATCTTTTAGAATAATCGCATTGGCCCATACTTTATTTTTATAGTTATACCATTCTTTTTTGATATCGGCTTTTTTTACTGTTCCATCATTTTCTATTGTTACTGCTACTAAGTCACTATTTATAACAGGGTCTGCTCCATTTAAAACAGAATCTTTATATTTTTCTGCTTCAAAAAGCTCACTATCACTAATTGTACATGGACTTTTTTCTATTACTTTTGGTGATGTTTCAAGAAACGTCTTTTCTATGCAGTATCCATTTATTTCTAAAGTAGCACTTATATTACCTTTCTTATCAACGACAACTGTTCCACTTGTTGGTCTTGTTCCTTTGATTGATAACTTGGTATCACTTGGAAAATCAAATCTTGTATCTTTATCTCCTGTTATCATACTACTCATGTATTTATTCTCAGCTGCTGATATAACACCATTAGCTGATTCTATAGCTGCACCTTTCTTTGCCTTATCTATTGTATTTAATACTAGTGGCATTGATATTAGTGCAACAACAGCTAAAACAACTATTACAGCAAGTAATTCTATAAGCGTAAAACCTTTCTTTTTCATAAAAAAAATACACCTCTATTCTAAAGTGTATTTTAGCATACACCCCCCCCCCACTTGTCAAGTGGCGTGTTGGTGTACCTGGACTATTCGCTAAAATTTTAAACTAACTGCCCACTTTT
>CAKPTA010000009.1 GCA_934190785.1 uncultured Bacilli bacterium | reverse complement strand
ATGGATTTTGGATGGGAAAATTTGAAGTAACAGGAAGTACAAGTAATATAACAGTAAAACCAAATAATACATCACTTCGAAATATAAATGTAAAATCAATGTTTGAGCTAGCTTACAATTATAATAGAAATTTAGATAGTCATATGTTAAAAAATACTGAATGGGGAGCAGCTACATACTTATCATATTCAGTATATGGAATAAATGATGAAGTAAATATAAATAATAATAGTAACTTTGTAACAGGATATAGTGCGGTTTCTGGAACAGATCAAAGTAGTTATCCTGGAACATATGGAACTGATACAAGTGTAACACTTGCATATAATACAGAAACAGGGTATAAGGCAAGTACAACTGGAAATATAAGTGGAGTATATGATATGAGTGGAGGAGCATGGGAATACATGGCTTCATATATGAAAGATACATATAAAGATAGCGGTTTTGATGCAGCCTCAATATCTTCATATAATTCAAAATACTTTGATATTTATCCAAGTGATAGTGGTTGGACAAGTTATAATAAACGAATTTTAGGAGATGCGACAGGAGAGATAGGGCCATTCTATTATTACAAAGATAAAGATGGAAATAACAGAATACATAACTCTTGGTTTGGTGACAACACTTACTTTGTTGACGCTTCTGGTCCTTGGTTCATACGCGGAGGCCATTACACCTTCGGCGTTCTTGCAGGACAGTCATACTTCAATAGGTACTCTGGTGGAGTGTTCGGCTGGGGTAGCTTCCGCCTCGCTCTTACTAATTAGGAAAAATGTCAATTATTAAATAAGATACGCTAAACTATATATATTAATATGCAAAATTTACGGAATGCATTGTCTACTTAATACCCTCCGTTGTCTACTTTAAGTTTACCACTACATATATAGACAAATAGTCCAAATACACCAACACGCCACTTGACAAGTGGGGGGGGGGTGTATGCTAAAATACACTTTAGAATAGAGGTGTATTTTTTTATGAAAAATAAAGGTTTTACATTAATAGAACTATTAGCAGTAATAGTAATACTTGCAGTAATCGCACTAATATCAATGCCACTAGTATTAAATACATAGATAAGGCAAAAAGGGGTGCTGCAGAAGAAAGTGCTAACTCATATGTGAGTGCTATAGAAACAGCTATAGTTAGTGATATGATGAATTCAAACTATAATTATAACCCTGAACAAACATTTACATTAAGTGATAATGGAAAGAAAATAGTAAATGGAGATAAAGAGTTAGAAATAAATATAAAGGGAACATATCCAACAAGTGGAAGTGTTGTAATTAAGGATGCAATTGTTAAAAGTGCAGAGTTAAAAGTAAGTGGATATGATATAACTTATAGTGCAAAAGCACCAGTATATACAAAGTATTCTAATGGAACAGCTATTTATTATAATCCAGAAACAAATACTAAATGTAGTTCTAGTGAAGCAGTAAGTAAAACAGGAGTAAAATCAGGATGTATGAAATGGTATACGTTTAATGACAACGAATCATCTAGTACTGTAAATATGATCTTAGATCATAATACAACTGCTTTAGTAGCGTATAATTCAACTGGTGATAATAGTGAAATGAAAGAAGTAAAAGTGGCTTTAGAAAATGATACAGAGTCATGGAATAAAACTATTAATCCTAGATTAATAACAGCCGATGAAGTAGCTAGGATAACTGGTAATAGTAAGTTTGATAGTAAAATTTCTATAAATACACAATGGTTCTGTTTAGACACAAATATGTCTGATAACACTTCAGACTGTGTTAAAGAAAAAGGAACAAGCCAATATGCATGGTTATTTGATTATACGAAAAATTGTACAAATTATGGTTGTAATATTGTTGATTTAAGTACATCTGGTTATTGGACAAGTACACCAGTTTTTGGAAAAGAAAGTAGCGATGCTTGGTACATTAGTAAAGCAGGACATATTGCAGCACATTATGTAGTACGTAGTGTTAATAATGGCGTACGTCCAGTTATAACAGTACAAAAGGGTATTATTGATTAATATTATAGGAGTGCCTATGCACTTTTTTATTATTAACAATATATAATATTTTTTTATATATTGATGTTAATTAAAAAATTTTATATAATTAATGTGGTGATAGCATGGATGATGGAACATTTATAAAAACGTCTAATAATGTAAGAAAAATATATTCTAATGTTTGGAGTACTTTTTTAGTTTTATTTTTTATATCATTTATAAGTAGATATATATATCTTATTAATAATGATTTATTAACAATTATTAATGTAGTAAAACCATTATTCATTGTTTTTTTGTCTATTATAGTGTCTTATTTTGGATATTATATATATATAAAATTTGTGAGTAATGATGAATTTAGTTGGTCTATATTCTTAAATGAATGGTGCTTCATAGGTATTTTAATTTCTTTGTCATTGCCAATTAGTATTCCATATTTTATTTATTTGTTAGTTTTTATTTTAATTAATTTATATCATATAATTGATAGTAAATTTTCTAAAATACATGTTAATATAGTTGCTCTTGGAATTTTATTTACTACAATTTTAATTGAAATATATGGTTATTACAAAGGCGATACATTACAATATTTAAATTTATTTAGTTTAGAAAAAGAATATTTAATAAATGTTCCAATTGCTCTTTTATGTGCCTTTTTTTATCTTTGTATTAATAGAGCAATTAAAAGTAAAATTCCTGTCATAACTCTTTCTTTTTTGTTTTTACTTAACTTTTTAGTTTGCTTTATTGGAAAGATAAAAGCTGCATCTCTTTTAGCTATGTGTCCAGGTAGTATAATGTTTATGGCAATTTTTACAGCTACGCTTAATAAAACATCTCCAAGTACACCGATTGGACAAACCATTTATGCACTTGTTCTTGCAACTTTAACGTTAATTTTTTCTTCGTTTAATCTTCCAATTCAAATTGGGTTTGCTTGTGGGGGTGTTTTAGCAAGTATTATGTCGCCTAGATTTGATTTATGGGGGAGTTTAGGTAGGGGAAATGTTAAGAGATATGGTATGATAGGTTTTATTATAATTTTGTTTGGACTTATACTTGCGTATCAAATTGGAATTAGAATTTAGAGGAGTTATTTAATATATGTTGTATATATAGTTGGTGATGTTATGAACTATAAAATGCAGCATATATTTTTAATTTATATAAAAAATTTAAGGGATATTGATTATATGTTTTGGAATATTAATGATATAAAGTGTATTTTATCTAAAAAGTCTTTTAAAGTTTATTTGAAATATTTTTATACTAGTAAAAAATTTAATAATAGAGCATATAATGAAATGGGAAAAAGAGTGTAAATTTGACTTTTCCTAGAGTTTTTGCTATACTCTAAATGAATTGATGGCACATTATTCTAGTCAATTCAACTATTATGAAGGTGGGGCTAAAAATCCACTAAAGAGCATATCTATGAAGCTTCTTGTGCTTGCTTCTTACGCCCAGTTTGGGGTGAGTGCTGGAAGATAGAAAGCTGGGCGACCGTAATGGCATACGGTATCGACCCACCTTTCACGGAGACCTACGCTTGTTACTGGCCTATACATGACAACATTGACGGACTGGTAACGACTTAGGAGTAAAAACCTACTATGTGGGGCAACTTACGAGTAGTGTAGCTTGTCTTGAGTGAATATTTGGGGATAAATGAACAAGATATTTTGTTTAGGCCAAAACATAATATCTATTGCATTTTGAAACATTATTTGCAAAAGAGAATTAATAATAGTTTGGTTTGTTGAGGAAATCTCCTAGAGTGTCTTATATAGGATTGCAGTGCGTACTCAGTGGTAATCAAGTCATATATTTGGTGACAATATATTCATTTCTTTAAAGGGGAACCGCTATCTTGGAAACGAGAAGTAGAAGTGAGGGAAATCCTACTTGACCTTAAGACGTAAAGTTTACTATATAACCGCCCAAGTCAAATTCAAGTTGAGCATAGCTCTTTTTTTTATAACGAGAGGATTTACATGGAAGACAAAAAACAAGTAAAAAATGAAATAGAAAATTTAAAAGTTCAAATAAGAAGAAAAGAAAAAAAATCAAAAGAAAGACCTGATTTTAAGTGGATTTTTAAAATTATGGCATTAGCTTTTGTTATTTCAATAACATTTTCTTTTATATCAGAGACAGTTTTACCTAATGTTAATGTAATAATAGGAATATTACTTGTAATTATTTTTATATTGCTAGGAGTTATTTTTGATATGATAGGTGTTTCTGTTACATCAGCTGATGAAAAACCTTTTCATTCTATGAATTCAAGAAAAGTTAAAGGTGCTGGAGTTGCTGTTAAATTTAAAAAGAGTGCTGACAAAGTATCTAGTTTTTGCAATGATGTTATTGGTGATATATGTGGAATTGTATCTGGATCTGCAGGTACAATTATTGCTATTGCATTAGCTAATAGTTTGCACGTAGATAAATTTGCTATAACTTTAATTGTAACTGCTTTAATTGCGTCTTTAACAATTGGTGGAAAAGCATTAGGTAAAAGTTATGCGATTAATAAAAGTAATTTAATTTTATATAAGTTTGCTAAATTTATATCGAATTTTTATAAAGTTAAAAAATAAAAAGTTTCACAAATAGTTGAAGTGAGACTTTTTTATGTTATAATCTATAATAGAGGAGTGATAGAATGGATGAGGTAACTGTTAATAATAAAAAGAAAAGAAGTAAAAAAATATTTTTAGTAGGTATTGTTGCAATTATACTTATATGTTTGTTTTTAGTGTATATTTTATTTTTTAATAAACCAAAAAATATATTTTTAAATTCAATAAATAATGAGTATAAAAAATTTGATGAGTTTGTTGATTCAAATTTAAAGAATTTAAAAAACAATGATGAAGTAAAAACAATAAGTGGGAATCTTACATTTGACTTAGACGCGTCATTTGAGAATGGAATAATTGATGAAGATGTAAGTGCGTTATTAGAAGAATTAAATAAATTAAGTATAAAAGCTGATTATGGCTATGACAAGGAAAATAAATTGCTTAGTTATGACATTAGTGCATTATATGATAATGATTCTCTTCTTTCTGTTGCTATATATGGAAGTGAAAGTAAATTGTATATGGAGTTAAAAAATTTATTTGATAAATATATTGAAATTCCAATTGATGACTATGATGTTTTATTCCAAGATAGCGATAGCAATATTGAAAATAGTAAATACATAATTGATACAATAAAAAGCTCAATTTTAAATAATATGAAAGCAAAAGATTTTAAAAGTAGTAATGCAACTATCTTAATAGGATCAAAAGAAATAAAAACTAAAAAAATCACCTATACTTTGACTAAAGAGGTAGCCAAGGCTTTAATGGTAGATGTGATAGAAGATTTAAATAAAAATGATAAATTTATAAAATCTTTAGCTGATATTACAAATAAAGACGAAAGTGAAATTAAAGATGAACTAGCTAGTGCTAAAGATGACTTTGAATATGATAGTGATTCAGATGGTGAGAGTATAGAGTTATCTATTTATACACACGGTATTAATAATAGCGCTATTCAATATGAATTTACTATTAATTCATCAACTGATAGTTATGCTTTGGTTTATTCTGATTACCAAGATGTAAAAAGAATTTCATTTAGAGAGAATGATACTAATATAATATCAGTTGTTAATGAAAAAGGAAAAAATAGTGATTATATCACAACAATTGTAGTTAGTTCTATTAAGGCAACAATTAATTCTAAAAAAGGAAATAATGATTGGATTCATAGTTATAAAATAACTGCTGGTGGATCTGATGGTGAAATTAGAGGAGAGGTAGTGACTTCAAATACATTAGAAGAAAATGAATATAAAAGTAATTTATCTTTTACCTTAGGAATAGGTGAAAAAAATAAAAATGATATGGTAAGTGTTAAAGGATCTGTTGTAAATAACTTTAGACCAGTTGACAAAATAGACGTTCCAAATATTGAAAATAGCGTTAATATTTATGATTTAACTGAAGATGATAGTAATACAATTACAAATAACATATTAAATGATAATGCACTTGTTAATTTTATAGAGAGAGTAATTGAAATTGTAAATAAAGATATAGATTATATTGATGAAAATGATTATGATATGGAAGAAGAGGTATATAATTATTAAAGATGACCTCTTTTTTTATTATAATTTTATATTTTGATAAAATAGTAAGATTTAAAAGAATTAAAACATATGTCATGATAAATTTATGTAAAAAAGATAAATGGTTTTTAAAACTATTTTTTTTGTACACTTTTATAATTAAATGCATATCTTAAAGTGAGGGGTGATATAAGTGTCAGCATTTAAAGAAATCGTTGCCAAAGCTGTAATTGGTAAGGGGAAAAAATATTTTAAAAATAGTTATACTATAAAAACAGAAAATACACCTACAACAGTACTAGGATGCTGGGTTATTAATCATAAATTTAAAGGATATAAAACAGGAGAAAAGATAGGTGTAGATGGTTCATATGATATCAATATTTGGTATTCATATGATAATGATTCTAAAACAACTGTTGTAAATAAGAAGATAGATTACAATGATATTTTTAATGTAAAAGTTAAAGAGACTGCTGATTTATCAGGAGATACAGATATCATTGTAAGAACTTTAAAACAACCAAATTGTATCAAAGTAAATATTTTAGATAATGGCGAGATTAGTTTTGATATTGAAAAAGAACTTGGAGTAGAAATTGTTGGAGAAACAAAAATGAAAATTGCCACTGAGGAAGATGAGGAACCTTGGGATGAAATTTTAGATGATGCCGATTCAGATGTAATGAAAGAGATTGATGACGAAGTAAAAGAAGATTATATAGAAGAAAAAGAAAATTAAAATAGTATTGTTATAAATAAAAATTATATGTACTATCCACTTGTAAAATAATATGTGGATATGCTAAAATACACTTTAGAATAGAGGTGTATTTTTTTATGAAAAAGAAAGGTTTTACACTTATAGAATTGCTTGCCGTAATAGTTATTTTAGCAGTAATTGCGCTTATATCAATGCCACTAGTATTAAATACAATAGATAAGGCAAAGAAAGGTGCAGCAGAAGAAAGTGCTAACTCATATGTAAGTGCCATAGAAACTGCTATAATTAGTGATATGATGAATTCAAACTATAATTATAACCCTGAACAAACATTTACATTAAGTGATAATGGAAAGAAAATAGTAAATGGTGAAAAAGAGTTAGAAATAAATATAAAGGGAACATATCCAACAAGTGGAAGTGTTGTAATTAAGAATGCAATCGTTAAAAGTGCAGAGTTAAAAGTAAATGGTTATGATATAGCTTATAGTGCAAAAGCACCAGTATATACAAAGTATTCTAATGGAACAGCTATTTATTATAATCCAGAGACAAATACTAAATGTAGTTCTAGTGAAGCAGTAAGTACCACTGAAACAAAAACAGGATGTATGAAGTGGTATACGTTTAATGATGATGAAACATCTAGTACTGTAAATATGATCCTAGATCATAATACAACTGCTTTAGTAGCGTATAATTCAGATAATACTAATAGTGAAATGAAGGAAGTAAAAAATACTTTAGAAAGTGATACAGAGTCATGGAATAAAACTATTAATTCTAGATTAATAACAGCCGATGAAGTAGCTAGGATAACGGGAAATACTGAATTTGACAGTTCTATATCGGGTGGAGACAAATGGTTTTATTTAGATAATAATGGGCAAACTCAAGCTGTTAATTCAAAAGGAGAAAGTAAGTATGCTTGGTTATTTGATTATACAGTTGATTGCATAGATTATGGTTGTAATGAGGCCGACAATAGAACATATGGATATTGGACAAGTACATCTGTAAATGGTTCAACTAGTGATGTTTGGCTTGTATTTAGAAATTCTTCTTTTGGTAGCAATAATGCTAGTGGTGCGACTTTTGAAGGAGTTCGTCCTGTTGTAACTATCAAAAAAGACGTTATACAGTAAGATATTATTAATAATTAAAGAAATAGGTTTTTTAAAAATCTGTTTTTTTTAATTTATATTGTATGAATATAATAATTATTATATTTATAACTGTTTTTACTTTATAGCATATAATACTTATGATGTAATTTGACAAAAGATATGGTTTGTGATAAATTATGTTGGCACGATTGGAAAGAGTGATAATATGTTAGATAAATTAGAGAATTTAAAGGAAATTACAACTGATAAAAAGGTATATGAAGAAGCAAGTATTTTAGAGACTAAGTATAATAAAGGTAAAAGAAATATTATAAAAAATGCAGCATATGTTGGAACTTTTTTAGTGTTTCTTTTAGTTAATAATTTAGTTGGATTATCTTTAACTACAATAGGAAATATTACAGAGACAGCTTTATTATGTTTATTTGTTAAGGGAATAATTGTTGTACCAATGGAAAAATGTAATCTTAGTTCTATAAATAAAGAGGTTAAATTATTATTAAACAAAGAACAATTTGTAAATAATAAAAATAAAACAATGGATAGATCATTTTCTTTATCTAATGAGGAAGAAATGATTGAGCAGGTTAAGGATAAAGTTTCTTCTAGTTATGATAATTTGAGTAATGAACAAAAAATAGCATTTTTAAATTATTATAAAGAGAATTTATTAATGGAAGAAAAAGAGGATTATGATATAAAAATATATGAATATAAAAATAAGTAGTTTGAAATAAGCTTTACTTTTTATTAAGTAAAGTTTTTTTTAAAATTTTATTTTTTAGCACTCATATATTGACAATGCTAACATATACTAGTATAATGAAGATGGCACTAGGGAATAGGGAGTGCTAGAGGTGAAATATGATAAATAATAGACAGACTGAACTTCTTAAATTAATTGTTGAGGAATATATTAAAACGGCAAGACCTGTTGGCTCAAAATCATTATGTGAATCACTTCACTGTTCAAGTGCAACCGTACGTAATGAAATGAGTTTACTGGAGGAAATTGGGTTACTTGAAAAAACACATACTTCTTCTGGGCGTGTTCCAAGTGAAAAGGGATATAGATATTATGTAGATAATATTATGAAACCTAAGGAACTAACTGGTGAAGATATGCTTAATTTACAAATTGTTTTTAATAACAAGTCTTTGGTTTTAAGTGATGCAATTACTAAAAGCATGGAAATTATATCAGATCTTACAAATTATACATCTATTGTTCTTGGAACATCATCTAGTGATAATTTAATTAGTAAAGTAGAAGTTGTTCCAACTAGTGATACAAATTTAGTTGCAATTGTAATTACTGATAAGGGTCATGTTGAACATAGAAACGTTTCTTTGGCAGAAAAGGTTTCTACTGTTGAAATTAAACAAACAGTTGATCTAATTAATAAGTTTATCATAGGAACTCCTATTGATGAGGTAAGTGCAAAACTTGAGTTTGAAGTTAAACCTCGTATTGGTGAAAGTGTTAAACAACAACGTGCTGTTTATGATGCACTATATAATGTGTTTAATGATTTAACTAATGAATCAACCATTCATGTTAATAAGCCAAGTAATATTTTAAAGGAACCAGAGTTTTATAATAATATGGATAAAATTCAAAATATTTTAGAAAAATTTGAAGATAAGGATTTTGTTCGTAGTATTAGTGAAGATAGTGAATCTGATGATGGCGGTATAAATGTGTATATTGGTAGTGAAAATGAGTTTGATGATGATATGACAATTATTAAAACAAAATATAATATAAATGGTGAGGAAGGAACAATTGCTCTTATTGGACCTAAACGTATGGAATATGACAGAGTAACGGCACTTTTAAATTATATTAAGGAAAATATTGAATAAAAACACAAATTTATTAACATAATAAAATGTTTGAAGGAGAGTAATATGGAAGAAAAAGAAAAGAATAAGCATCACGCTAATGATGATTGCAATCATGGTGAAGCATGCAAACATCAAGAGTGTAATGACAGTGGATGTTCTTGTGAAAAAAAGCAAAAACCGGATGAGTGTAAATGCCATGAACATAATGAACATCATGATAAAAGAAATCATGAGCATGAACACAAAGATAAATATAAAAAAGAAATTAAAGACTTAGAACATAAGGTTGAAGAACTTGAAGATAAAATTAAAGAGCAGGAAGCTAAAGTTTTATCTAGTCAAGCTGAGATGATTAATTATCGTCGCCGTAAGGATGAAGAAGTGGCTAGAATGCTTAAGTATGCTAATGAAGATATGGTAACTGAGCTTCTACAAACTATAGATAATTTTGAAAGAGCAATTAAGATGGATGATGATAATTTAGATGATGAGGTTTCTAAATTTTTACAAGGATTTAAAATGATCTATTGTAATTTAGTCAATGTTTTAGAAAAGTATGAAGTTAAAGCAATTGATGGGGCTAATAAAGAGTTTGACCCAACTTATCATCAAGCTGTTATGACAGATCATGTTGATGGTGTTGCACCTGGAATGGTTATTGAGGTATTACAAAAAGGATACTTACTTAAAGATAAAGTTATAAGACCAGCTATGGTCAAGGTTAGTGAATAAAAGAGAGGATGATTATATATGAGTAAAACTATAGGTATTGATTTAGGTACTACAAACAGTTGTGTTGCAGTATATGAAGGTGGAGAAGCAAAGGTAATTGCTAATCCAGAAGGACTTAGAACAACAGCTAGTGTTGTTGCATTCAAAAATGGAGAAATAATTGTTGGTCAAAAGGCTAAGAACCAAATGATTACTAATCCAGATGTTGTATATTCAATAAAAAGAAAAATGGGAACTAGTGAAAAGGTTCATGTTAACGGAAGAGATTATACACCAGAAGAGATTAGTGCAATGATTTTAAGTGATTTAAAGAAGAGTGCAGAAGCTTATTTAGGAGAGACTGTAACTAAAGCAGTAATTACAGTACCAGCATACTTTAATGATGCACAACGTCAAGCAACAAAGAACGCTGGTAAAATTGCTGGACTTGAAGTTGAACGTATTATAAATGAACCTACTGCAGCAGCATTAGCATATGGTCTTGATAAACAAGATAAAAATGAACGTGTACTTGTTTATGACCTTGGTGGTGGAACATTTGACGTTTCAATTCTAGAACTTGGGGATGGTGTATTTGAAGTATTATCAACAAGTGGAAATAACCATTTAGGTGGAGATGACTTCGATAAGAAAGTTATGGATTATTTAACAGATGAATTTAAACGTGAGAACGGTGTTGATTTATCTAAGGATAAGATGGCTATGCAACGTGTTAAGGATGCAGCTGAAAAAGCTAAGAAGGATTTATCAGGTATGTCTTCTACAGAAGTATCATTACCATTTATATCTCAAGGAGAAGCTGGGCCACTTCATTTAAATGTTACTCTTACTAAAGCTAAGTTTGATGAACTTACTCGTGATTTAGTTGAATCAACTCTAGAACCAGTTCGTAAAGCTTTAAAGGATGCAGGTCTTACAAAGAATGATATTGATAAAGTATTATTAGTTGGTGGATCTACTCGTATTCCACGTGTTCAAGAAATTATTAAAGAAGAACTTGGAAAAGAACCATCTAAAGGTGTTAACCCTGATGAAGTTGTAGCTATGGGAGCTGCTATTCAAGGTGGAGTATTAACTGGTGAAGTAAATGATGTTGTATTACTAGATGTAACACCACTTTCACTTGGTATTGAAACAATGGGTAGTGTAATGACAGTATTAATTCCAAGAAATACAACTATTCCAACTAGTAAGAGCCAAGTATTTTCAACTGCTGCTGACAATCAACCAGCTGTTGATATTCATGTACTTCAAGGTGAACGTCCAATGGCTAGTGACAATAAAACTTTAGGAAGATTCCAATTGACAGGAATTCCAGCAGCACCTCGTGGTGTACCTCAAATTGAAGTTACATTTGATATTGATGCTAACGGTATTGTAAACGTTAAAGCAAAAGACCTTGGAACAAATAAAGAACAAGCTATTACAATTACTTCTTCTACAACTTTATCTGATGAAGAAATAGATAAGATGGTTAAGGAAGCTGAGGCTAATAAAGAAGCAGATCTTCGTCGTAAAGAGGAAGCAGATGTTAAAAATGAAGCTGAACAACTTGTATTCCAAACTGAAAAATCTATGAAGGATCTAGGAGACAAGATTGATGCTAAAGATAAAGAAAAAGCTGAAGCTGAAATTAAAGATTTAAAAGAAGCATTAGAAAAAGGTAATGTTGAAGATATTAAGAGTAAGAAAGAAAAATTACAAGAAACTGCTATGGCATTTGCAACAAAAGTTTATGAAGAAGCTGCAAAAGCAAATGAAGCTAATGGTAATAATGCTAGCGAAAGCGAAACTACTGAGAAAAAAGATGATGATGTAATTGATGCTGAATTCGAAGAAAAATAAAAATGTGGTAAAGTTCTAGGCGACTAGAACTTTAACCCTATATTAAGGAGATACTATGGATAAAGAAAAAGATAGAAGTCTAATTGCGAGTAGTGATAAATGGGATTTAAGTAAAATGTATAAAGATTTAAATGCTTTTGATAGTGATATTAAATTACTTAAAGAGTATCATAAACGCATTATGGAGTTTAAAGGTAAGATAATGGATAGTTCTAGTAACTTAGAGTCCTTTTATAAAGCTTACATAGCATATGATAATGTAGCATCTAATTTATATACATATGCTCATATGCTTTGCGATGAAAATACCAAAAATCAAGATAGTCAAGCGCAAAAGATGAAAGTAGATAAATTAATAGATGATTTAGGTACAGAACTTTCTTTTATTACTCCAGAGATACTTTCGGTTAATTTTGAAGATGTAGAAAAATTTATAAATGAAAATAAAAACTTAGAAAAGTATCATTTTGACTTAGAGAGAATGTTTAGATATAAAAGCCATACTTTAAGTAATCTTGAAGAAGAGTTAATTTCAAAAGCTAGTATAGCTATGGGAACTGGGGATGAAGTATTTTATAATCTAGATAATTCTGATATTCATCTTGATAAAATTCGTGATGAAAATGGCACTTTAGTTGAACTAAATAATAGTAATTATATTAAATATATGAGTAGTAAAGATAGAAGTGTTAGAAAAAGTGCATTTTTAAGTATGTATCACTACTGGGAGAGTATAAAAAATACTGTTGCTGCTACATATAAAGGTCAAATTAAAGAAGATTTCTTTGAAAGTAGTGTACATAAGTATCAAAGTCCATTAACGGAAAGTTTATATTCTGATAATATAGATGTAGCTGTTTATCATAATTTAATTGATACTGTGCATAAAAATTTAGATAAAATGTATGATTATGTTCATTTTAGAAAAGAATTTTTGGGACTTGATGAACTTCATATGTATGATGTATATGTTGATTTGTGTGAAGAAAAGCCAAAAGATATTCCGTTTGAAGAAGGTAAAAAGATTGTATTTGAGGCACTTAAACCTCTTGGAGATGAGTATTTATCTGATTTAGAGAAGGCTTTTAGTGAACACTGGATTGATATCTATCCAAATGATGGTAAAAAATCTGGTGCATATAGTTGGGGAACTTATGATTCTGTTCCTTATGTACTTTTAAATTATAACAATACAATTGATTCTGTAAGTACAATGGCTCATGAACTTGGACATTCTATGCATTCATATTATTCAAAGAGTCAAGATTACTTGTATCACAATTATCCTATCTTTTTAGCTGAAATAGCATCTACTGTAAATGAAATACTCTTAAATGATTATTTATGTAAACATGCCAAAACAAAAGATGAAAAAAGACTTTATTTAAATGAATTTTTAGATAAAATAAAAGGAACTTTATATAGGCAAACAATGTTTGCTGAGTTTGAAATGCTAATTCATGATAAATATGAAAAGGGAATTCCCCTAACAGAGGAGGAAATTAGTTCAACATATTATAACCTTAATAAATTATATTTTGGTGATGAAATGGTAAGTGATGATCTAATTCGTTTTGAATGGATGAGAATACCTCATTTTTATACACCATTTTATGTATATAAATATGCAACAGGAATATCAGCTGCTATATCATTTGCAAGCGATATTTTGAATAACTCTCCTGGTGCAAAGGAAAAGTACCTTAAGTTTTTACATTCTGGCTCTAGTGATTATCCTTTAAATATTTTAGCATCATCTGGTGTTGATATGACAAAACGTGAGCCTATAGAAAAAGCATTAGACATGTTTAGCACTAAATTAAAAGAGTTAAAAGAATTAGTTTAGTATTTAGAAAAAGGAGTAAAATGTATGAATAAACGTGATTATTATGAGGTTTTAGGCGTTGACAAGAACGCTAGTGAAGCCGATATTAAATCAGCATTTAGACGCTTAGCTAAAAAATATCATCCAGACGTTTCAAAAGAACCTGATGCAGCTGAAAAGTTTAAAGAAGCACAAGAAGCATATGCAGTTTTATCAGATGCAGATAAGCGTCGTAAATATGATCAATATGGTCATGCTGCTTTTGATCAAAATGGTTCTGGAGCCAGTGGATTTGATTTTTCAGGTTTTGATTTTTCTGATATATTTGGTGATATCTTTGGGTCAGGTTTTGGCTTTGGTGGTGGAAGAAGCTCTAATCGTGCAAGAAAAGGTGCCGATAGTTTAATTAAGATGAATTTAACATTCGAAGAAGCTGTCTTTGGATGCAAAAAGACAATAAATATAAATACTTTAGAAGAATGTAGTGAATGTCATGGACGTGGTGGACATAATGAGAAGACTTGTAGTGTTTGTCATGGAACAGGACAACAAACAGTAGAACAAAGAACAATGTTTGGTACATTCGCAAGTCGTACAACTTGTACATCATGTAATGGAACAGGTCATACTTATGAAACTAAATGTACACATTGTCGTGGAACAGGTAAAGTAAATGTCAATAAAGATATCGAATTAAAAGTTCCAGCTGGTGTTGATACTGGTAACAGACTTCGTTTGGCTGGTAAGGGAGAAGCTGGTGTTAATGGTGGACCTAATGGAGATGTATATGTTGAATTTAAAGTAGCTTCTCATCCACTTTTTGAGCGTGAAGATAGTGATATTTATTTGACTCTTCCAATAACAATTACAGAAGCTGTGTTAGGCACTAAAAAAGATGTTCCAACACTTTATGGAAATATTAAACTTACTATTCCTGCGGGATCTTGTACAAATGACAAGCATCGTATTAAAGGAAAAGGTGTTGTTGATGTTCAAACAGGACGTAAGGGTGATATGTATGTTATTTTAGATATCCATATTCCAAAAAAACTATCAAGAGATCAGAAAAAATTATTTGAACAACTTGATAAAACAGTATTAGATGATAGTGATTCATTTAAAAAAATAGAAAAATATTTATAGTAGCAGATATCTGCTACTTTTTTATGTTTTTTATTAATATATGTAGTTAAATACTTATTTTTTTGATACAATGAGTAATGGAGATGATACTATGCATAAATTAAGAATAGAAAATTTAGTTGTTGAAGTAGATGGAGAGGTTATTTTAAATGGATTTAATTTAGAAATTAAATCTGGTGAAATTCATACGATAATGGGACCTAATGGAACTGGTAAATCAACATTATGTAAGGTTATCATGGGTGATGATACATATAAGATTGTATCTGGTTCTATATATTTTGATGATAAAGAATTAAATAACTTGTCAGTTGATGAGAGAGCTCGTGCTGGTATATTCCTTGGAATGCAACTACCAACAGAAATAGAAGGTGTAACGAATGCTGACTTTATGAGAACAGCTCTTCATGAAAAAGAAGGCGATAATTTTAAATTAATGTCTTTTATTCGTGAAATAAAAAGTGTTTGTGCGGAATTAAAGATGGATGAAGAAATGATTCATCGTGGTGTTAACAAAGGATTTTCTGGTGGAGAAAAGAAAAAAAATGAAATTCTTCAAATGTATTTGTTAAAACCTAGTATGGTTTTATTAGACGAAATTGATTCAGGGCTTGATGTTGATAGTCTTAGAATTGTTGGAGAAGAAGTTATGAAATATTATAAAACGCATGAATGTGGTGTTTTACTTATTACACATTATCAAAGATTACTTGATTATATTAAACCTGATTTTGTTCATGTTATGAGAAATGGTAAAATAATAAAAACTGGTGATGCTAGTTTGGTTTCTGAAATTGAAAAGAATGGATATGAAAACTTATTAGCGGATGGTGATAAGTAATGAACCGTATTGAAATAGAAAATGAAAATGTAACACTTTTAGATAGCGATGAAAAAATTGTTGTAACTTTATCTAGCAAATTAGATGTTTTTGATATAACAAAAGTTTATATTGAAATAAATGAAAGTACAGATATTAGTATTTTTCATAAAAGCAATGATGAGTCAAAACTTGATATTACTATTAGAGTAAAAGAAAATGTTATATCTAATATTTATGAATTAAAAAGTGAAGCAGATACAAAGGTTCAATATAAATATTACATTGATGGAAATAGTAGTCTTTCGGTTCATAAATTTTATGATTGCAATGCTGTTAAAGAACTTGATGTGATTGAATTAAATGGTAAGTTAGCGCAAATTGATTATAAATTTTATACAATTAGTAGATATGGACAAAAATATGATTTATTAGTGTACCATAATGCTTCATCAACTAAGAGTAATATTATAACTCGTGGTGTTAATATGCAAGATGGTTCTTTACTATTTAATGTTACAGGAATGGTTTATAATGGGATTAAGGACTGTACAATTGAACAAAACAATCGTATTATAACAATGAATGATAATCCTTGCCAAATAAATCCTAATTTACTTATTGAAGAAAATGATGTTGTTGCTAATCATGCTGCACATATTGGAAAATTCGATCAAGATGTAATTTTTTATTTAATGAGTAGGGGTATTACTTATAATAATGCTGTTGCACTTTTAGTTAAAGGCTTCTTAATAGATGATAGTATTTATAAGGAGGAAATTCAACAAATAATAAATAAGTATTGGAGGTGATTTTGTGAATCGTGATGATTTTAATTTATTAAAGTCTAATAATACAATTTATTTTGATAATGGTGCTACTACTTTAAAACCATATGTTTTAGCTGATAAGATAAGTGATTATTATAACAATTATAGTGCTAATGCTCATAGAGGAGACTATGATATTAGTATGAAAGTAGATAGTGAATATGAAGGCACAAGAAAAAAAATCAAAGATTTTATAGGTGCTAAAAAAACAGAAGAAATTGTATTTACTTATGGAACAACAGATTCAATGAATAAACTTATTTTTGGATATTTTAGATATCACCTAAAAAAGGGAGATGAAGTACTACTTACTAAGGCTGAGCATGCATCTAACGTACTTCCTTGGTTTGAACTTGCTGATGAAATAGGAATTGTTATTAAGTATATTCCTCTTGATTCAAACCTAAAAGTTAAAATGGAAGCTTTAGAAAATAGTGTTACTGCTAAGACAAAAGTCATAAGTATAGCACATATCACAAATGTTGTTGGTGATATAAGACCGCTTGATAAAATTATTAAATATGCTCATGAGCATGATATTTTAGTGGTAGTTGATGGTGCTCAAAGTGTTCCTCATATAAAATATGATGTAACTAGTATGGATATAGATTTCTTATCTTTTTCAGCACACAAAATGTATGGTCCAACAGGAGTTGGAGTTCTATATGGTAAGTATGAACTTTTAAATAATATTAAACCAATATCTTTTGGTGGCGGTATGAACTCTTTATTTAATAATGATGGGTTTAGAATTTATAGTGAACTTCCAGGATTACTTGAAGCAGGAACACAAAATATAGCAGGAGTAATTGGCTTTGGAACAGTTATTGATTATATAAATAATATTGGAATGGATAAAATCCAGAAATATGAATTAGAACTTAGAGAGTATGCTATTTCAAGGATGAAAGAGGTAGAAGATATTATTATCTATAATGAAACAAGTGAAAGTAGTATTGTAACCTTTAATATGAAAGATATTTTTGCGCAAGATTTGGCTATTTATTTAAATAAATATCACATATGCGTACGTGCTGGCAATCACTGTGCTAAGATTTTAAAAGATGAACTTGGTATAAAAAACACTTGTAGAATGAGCTTTGCTTTTTACAATACAAAAGAAGAAATCGATAAACTTGTAGATGCTTTAAAAAATAAAAATATTAAAGCAGAAATTATATAAAGATTTATTAAATATATAATAAGTAATTATTATATACATAGAATTGTTAGACTAATAGTCCAAATACACCCACACGCCACTTGACAAGTGGGGGGGGGGTGTATGCTAAAATACACTTTAGAATAGAGGTGTATTTTTTTATGAAAAAGAAAGGATTTACATTAATAGAATTACTTGCTGTAATAGTAATACTAGCAGTAGTTGCACTAATATCAATGCCACTAGTATTAAATACAATAGATAAGGCAAAGAAAGGTGCAGCTATAGAGTCAGCTAATGGTGTTATATCAGCAGCTGAGAATAAATACATGAGTAGTATGATAACAGGAGATAAAGATACAAGATTTGATTTTCCAAGTGATACCAAGTTATCAATCAAAGGAACAAGACCAACAAGTGGAACAGTTGTCGTTGATAAGAAAGGTAATATAAGTGCTACTTTAGAAATAAATGGATACTGCATAGAAAAGACGTTTCTTGAAACATCACCAAAAGTAATAGAAAAAAGTCCATGTACAATTAGTGATAGTGAGCTTTTTGAAGCAGAAAAATATAAAGATTCTGTTTTAAATGGAGCAGACCCTGTTATAAATAGTGACTTAGTAGCAGTAACAATAGAAAATGATGGAACAGTAAAAAAAGCCGATATCAAAAAAGAATGGTATAACTATAAAAATAAAGTATGGGCCAATGCGATTATTCTAAAAGATAAAACAATAAACTATGAAGATAATGAAGTAATACCAGAAAGTAATATTGAATCATATTTTGTATGGATACCAAGATATAAATATAGAATATTTAATGAAGGAAATTATACAAACTATATAGAAGGAAAACCAGAAAGTTCAAGTAAACCAGATACAATAGAAATAGTATTTGAAAATAAAGATACAAGTGTATCAAATGGTTCAAAGGTAGGAGAATATTTAACACATCCAGCCTTTACAAGTTTTGAAAGTAATGGATTTTGGATGGGAAAATTTGAAGTGACGGGAAGTACAAGTAATATAACAGTAAAACCAAATAATACATCACTTCGAAATATAAATGTAAAGACAATGTTTGAGTTATCTTACAATTATAATAGAAATCTAGATAGTCATATGTTAAAGAATACTGAGTGGGGAGCTGCTACATACTTATCATATTCAGTATATGGAATAAATGATGAAGTAAATATAAATAATAATAGTAATTATATAACAGGATATAGTGCCGTAGAAGGAACAGACCAAAGTAGTTATCCTGGAACATATGGAACAGCGTCTAATATAACGCAAGCCTATAATACAGAAATAGGATATAAAGCAAGTACAACTGGAAATATAAGTGGAGTATACGATATGAGTGGAGGAACATGGGAGTATGTAGCTGCTTATATGAAAGATACATATAAAGATAGTGGCTTTGATGCAGCCTCAATATCTAAGTATGATTCAAAATATTTTGATATCTATCCAAGTGATAGTAGTTGGACAAGCGCTAATAAACGAACTTTAGGAGATGCGACAGGAGAATTTGGACCATTTTATCGTTATTATGATAAAGATGGAAATAATAGAATACATAACTCTTGGTTTGGTGATAATTCTCACTTCGTTGACGCTTCTCTCCCTTGGTTCGTTCGTGGAGGTGGTTATACCCACGGCAATCTTGCAGGTCAGTCAACTTTCGGTAGATACACTGGTGTTGCAGACGGTTCGGATAGTTTCCGTCTCGCTCTTACTAATAATTAAATTATTTTAAGTTGCATTAAATGAAATACGTGATATAATAGTTGCATCTGAGGGAGATAATTATGTTTGGTGATGAAATTATTTTAGGTTCAAAAGATGTAACAATTGATAATAAATATAGAATTGTTATACCGTCATTTACATTGGCTGAAGAAAATGATCTACTTGTTGGTCGTTATATTGAAGGAAATAATTATATAACAATTCATGCTTTGAATATTATAAAAAACAAAATATTAGAAATATCTAGAAAGCAAGAATTATGTAATAGTGATAAATGTGATGAATATTTGAGATTAAAGCAACGATTAGATATTTTATTTAGTGAGTGTTCTAACGTTGTAAAATTAGATAGGCAAAAGCGTTTTTTAATACCTGATAATTTACGTAATGTATTAGAGTGTGATACTACACCAAGGAAACTTCATGTTCAAGGATATATGGAAGAATCTTTTCCTTGTATTAAGGTGTATAGAAAAATAATTTAGTTTATGATTATTCATTTGTTGAAAATGAATAATTTTTTTGTTATACTGGATAAGTATGATAGAGGTGACGTATGGATTTAATTATATTATTAGTTTTAGTAGCTGTTATTGTGTTCTTTTTTAAAGATTTTAAAAGTGTTGTTTATTTTATTGGAATAATTGAAATATTTTTTCATTTAATTCATTTTATTGGTGATAAATTAGGAATTATAGCTATAAATCAGTTTATTAATGATTATATTCCATCAACTATATTAGAAATATTAGCTAGATATTCAGCTGGTCTTTTATATGATATATTTGAATGGCTATTTGTTTTCTTATTTATTGCATTCTTATTTTACTTAATTAAATATTTTATAAAAAAATAAAACATCATTTGATGTTTTTTCTTGTTTTAATAGAAGTATAATTGTATAATAACGGCAGTTGGTGATTAAGATGAAAAGAGAAGATGTCTTAAAATTTGAAAATGATATTTATGAGTTAAAAAGTCAAAATAAAGAAGAATGTATAACTGTTATTTATTATGCTGTAAAAGCATTATTAAAATCACTTTCATTTTCTATTGAAAATGGCGTAGATGAAAGTTTGAATATCATAAAAGAGTATTTTAAAATTACTAAAGAAGAGAATTATTATTTGAGTATTTTAATCAAAAATTTATCAAAAATAGATGAAGTAGCATTAGAAGATTTTCTTTTATCTCTTGATTCAGTAAATAAAAATACATTAGAGTATTACTATGGGTGTATTGAAAGTATAGAAGATGCGATTGATATGAATAGGGAATATAGGTGTATTCGTCCTAAAAAAAATTTTGATACTCTTATAGAAACTGATTCATATAAAAAAGAAATATGTGGGTTACTTTTAACAGAAGATGATATTCATAAATTTTTTAATTACGAAAAAGAATTTTTAGATTATGTGAATGAAAGAAAGATATATGTAGATGATTTATGTTGGTATGGTGTTTATCCTAAAATTATTGATAATAAGGTGGTTGATTTTAATATAATGGTTCCGAAAGTTACATCTTTAACTAATGCCTATATATATGTTCATGAATTAAAGCATGCTTATGATATGTATAACTTAATTGGTAAAGTTTATTTAGATAAAGATTATGAGCTAACAGCTCGTATGTGCGAAGATAGTTTTGATACTGATTATATAAAAAAAATAGTATTAACAAAGTTTAAAAAACATTAATCGACCTATTTTTTAGATGTCATTTTATATAATACATTTGGTGATTTTATGAAAAAATATTATTTATTTGTTATTAAACCAGATGTGTATAACATTTATCATAAAAATCCAAGTGTTTTATATGAGGCACTTTCAAACTTATATCGTCTAGAAGCATATGACTTTTCATATGGTATTAGTTTATTTAATCAATTATGTAAACCATTTAGTGTGAAACTATTAAATAGTTATATTAAAGAAAAATATAAATATAATTTACTTAAAAATAATATTATTTATATGAAATCATTTGTAGAAAAAACATTTATTCAAATTGGTTATGCTAGTACTGTGATATTTACAGATACTTCTTATCCTGAGATTTTTAGAATATTTAATATTTATAATCGTAAAATATTTGTATGTGATTTTTTGAATAGTAATTATTTTTGGCTTAATAAAGAAGTTGAAAAAATAGGAAAAAAAACTAGTTAATAACATATATTAATATAGGTGATTTGTATGGATAAGTTAACAAATTTTAAGGAATTTGTAAAGAAAAATCCGGTGCTTATTCGTTTTGTCAAAAATAATGAAATGACATGGCAGAAATTTTATGAAATATATGATTTATATGGTGATTCTAGTGAAGCATGGAAAGATTATATAAAAGTAGAAGAGGAAAAAAAGAGTACTGATAGTGGTTCACAAGATTTTCTAGGTTGGCTTAAAAATATTAATTTGGATGCGATTCAAGAAAATATTGGCAATATAGAGAGAGTAGTTGGGGTTTTACAGGATTTAAGTGCTACAAAAGATGCAGCTGTAAAACCAGAATATAAGCCAAGGCCATTATATAAGCACTTTGAAGATTAATGACTTTAGATGTCCAGTTTAAATTAAAAGGTAATCCAAATTATATAAATTATTTAAGACAAAATTCATATTGGTATAAAACTTTAAATCGTCATCCAGAAAAATTAAAAGATTTTATAGAAGAGGCTAAAACCTATTATGGATTAAGACCAACTGATAGATTGGAACGTGCGGTTGAAACTATTTCCCTTTTACAAAATATTTTATCGACAATGAAATAGATTAACATTTTAACTATATTTTGTTATACTAAGTATAGAAAAAAATCCTTGGAAGGATTTTTCTTTAGGGGAGTTAATATATGTGTGATTTTAAATCACATTAATATTATGTAACTTTGTTGATTTTTTATACGGAGGAAATTATGCGCGTAATAAGTGGTAAATATAAAGGAAAAAAATTAGATGGGTTTAATATTGATGGAACTCGTCCAACAATGGATAGAGTTAAAGAATCTTTATTTGGTATGATACAAGGATATTTAAAAGATAGTGTTTCACTTGATTTATTTGCAGGAAGTGGTGCTCTTGGAATTGAAGCCTTAAGCGAATATGGTATGAAGTGTTATTTTGTAGATGCAAGTATAGAGGCAATTAAAGTTTTAAAGAAAAATACGGCTTCTATAGAAAATGTATATATATATCATTCTGATTTTAGAGAAGCACTTCTTAATTTTTCTAAACAAAAAATTAAATTTAATATTATTTTTTTAGACCCACCTTATAAGATGCACCTTATATCGGAAGCACTTGATTTAATCATTAAATATGATTTGTTAGCTTCAGACGGAATTGTTATCTGTGAGGCAGAAGATGAGGTTATTAAAACAAATCTTTTAAATATTAAGTCGAAAAAATACGGTGATACAAATATAAATATATATAAAAAAGAAAAGTAAGATTTTCTTTTTTTTGTGCAGGATTTTAGAACTACACAAAGTAAGATATAATCGAGGAGGTGATTAAGATTAGTAAATATCCATTCGTAAAGCAACAAAGTGAAAAGGATTGTGCTGTTGCATGTCTTTTAATGATCATAAAATATTATGATGGGAACATCCCATATAATATTATTTATGATATGGTAGGATGTAATAGTAATGGAACGAGTGCATATAACTTAGTTAAGATAGCTAGAGAAATAGGATTTGAGTGTAGTGGTATAAAGTGTCACATAAATAATTTAAAAGAGGTTAATACACCGTGTGTTGCACATGTGTTAATAGATAAAAAGTTTTATCACTATGTAGTTATTTATAAAGTAGATTTAAAACATAATAAAATTGTTGTTGCCGATCCTGCAAGTACCATTTATACACTATCAATAGATGAATTCACTAGTATTTTTAATAATATTGTTATAACAATGTTTCCAAAAGAAAAACTCCCTTATTATGAAAAGCATAATGTTATGTTGAAATATTTTTTAGAATATATAAAAATTTATAAAAACAAAATATTAGGTTATATTGTAATCTATTTTATTTCTCTTATTACATCTATTTTAACTTCATTTATGATGTTATCTTTGATAAAAAATCAAGACTTAACAATATATAAATCATATGTAGTTTCTTTAATTTTATTGTTTTTATTCCAAAATATTTTGATTTTTATTAAAAATAAGATAACTCTGAATGCAAAAATTTCAATTGATAAAAAAATTACATTGGATACATTTAATAAAATCTTATTTCTTCCTTACAAAACTTATTGTAGTAGAACAACTGGGGAATTTATATCAAGAATAAGTGATGCTAAAAGTGCTGGGGATACAATAGCAACCTATATATTTAATTTTTTAATTGATATATTAACTATTACTTTTACCTTAATTATTTTATTTAATATTTCTGTTACTTTTTCTTTAATCTTTTTAATTATGTATCTTCTTTATTTTCTTATATACTCATATTTGGATAAAGATTATGCTAAAGTAACAACATTATGTAAAAAGAAAAATTGTGATGTTAATCATAAGTTATTTGAAGCAATTGAAGGATATGAAAGTGTGAAAGGAAGTAATTTAGAAAAATATATAAAAAGTGATGTAGAGTTTTCGTATGCTGAGTATTCTAACATGATAAAAAAATTAGAAAATAAAGAAAATATTCAAAATATATTTTGCAATCTATTTGATGATTTTATAAGTCTTTTTATTTGTTTATATGGCCTTAACTTAGTAAAGAATAATTTATTTTCTCTAAATTCATTTTTTATCTTTTTTAGTTTAATTTCTTATGTAAAACCACAAATTAGAAATTTAATATATTTTATGCATGATAAAAAAGAATTAAGAGAGGTACTTGATAGAATTCACGACTTTTGTGAATATCAAACTAATAAAATAAATCCTACTAATGTAAATAAAATAGACATTGATAATTTAAGTGTTGATATGGATATTTATAAAACGCCTATTATAAATACATCTATAAATAAGTATGATAAAATACTTATTTATGGAAAAAGTGGAGTTGGAAAAAGTACCATGCTTAAAGCGATTAAAGGTTATTTAAATAAATATAGTGGGAATATAAAATTTAATGGTAAATTAAAAGAAGAAGAAATAATGGAAAAAATTATTTATTTGTCACAACAAGAAATATTATTTACTAAAACGATAAGAGAAAATATATGCATGAATAACATGATAAATTGTGATAAATTAAATGAAATATTAGAATTAACAAAAGTAACTGATATCTTAGAAAAAAGAAAAATTGGCATAGATACATTAATTGAAGAAAATGGAAGTAATCTATCAGGTGGTGAGAGACAGAGAATTGTTTTAGCTAGAGCTTTTTTAAAAGATGCAGATGTATATCTATTAGATGAGTCCTTTAGCGAAATGGATTCATCTATGGAAAGGGAAATTCTTTTAAATATATTTAGTAAATATCAAGATAAAATTATTATGGTTGTGTCCCATAGAACGGATAATAAAGATATTTTTGATAAAGTTATCAAGTTTCCGTCTACTATAAAAAAAGAGGTGAAAAGTTATGCTTAGATGGTTTATTTATTTTTTATATAGTTTAATTTTTTAGAAAGTGGGTAATTTTATGAATACATTAACAAGTGATGAATTAAAAAGAATAAATGGTGGTGGATTTAGTTTTAGTTTAGTGGCTGCAATTGGGGCAGGGCTTACTTTTTTGATTGGATTAGTAGATGGATACTTTCGTCCACTTCCATGTAGATAGGAGGATTTATGAAAGCATTAAATAAAGATGAGTTGAAAGAAATTTTTGGTGGTGCATATAGCGCTGCTTGGATTACAGCTATTGTAAGAGCAGTTAATGGGTTACTTGATTTAGGTCGAAGTTTAGGAAGTGCTGTTAGAAGGGTACAAAATGGTCGTATATGTTCACTTTAAAACAAGATAGATTAAAATATTACTTAAAATTATTTGTTTTAGTAGCACTTTTGCCCCTTTATGTTGAAGTGTGTAATATTTTATATCATTATGGAAATATGCAAGGATCTCTTAGCAGATATTACGCTAATGGTGTTTGTGAAAAATAAAGCTTTGTGCTTTATTTTTTCTTTTAAAAAGAAATATAGTATGTTATAATGTTATAAGAATAAAAGGGTGTGTTAATTATGAAAAAGAAATTAATATTACTGATTTTAGCTTTGATGTTTTTGCCTACATGTGCTTTAGCAAAAGATTATAATATAACAAATTTATATATTGAAGCAGAAATAGATGAGAATAATATTTATAATATAACAGAGTATTATAATGTTTATTTTGATGCTGCTTCATCTTTCAAAAGAAAGATACCACTTCAACAAACTGTTTTAAGTGAAAAAAATAAAAAACTTAAATACGCCCCAACTGTTAGTGATATTAAAATAGACGGTAAATATACTGTTAATAATACGAGTAAAAATCGTGAGATTGTTTTTGAACGTGAAGATAGTGATACTAACACAACTTATCTACTTAATTATAAATATAATATGGGTCGCGATTTAGATAATAAAAGTGATATTGTATATTTATCTTTTATGGATAGCGATAATGCATCTAAAATAGAACAAATGAGTTTTTCCGTTACAGTAAAAGATGCTAGTGATTTAAAAAATATCAAATTTTATTCAGGAAATGTTGATGTAACTGATAAAATAGATTATCAAGTGTCAAATGATATAATTAATGGTATAGTAAATACTAAGACTCTTAAAGGAAATGTATTGTCTCTTAGAGTTGTTCTAGATCAAGGATATTTTAAAGATACTATGACAACAACATCTTATCTTAAAGTATCATATATAATATTTTCTATAATTGTTCTTGTCTCAACTTTTATGTTATATAAAAAATATCATGAAAGAAAAAAAATAGATGTTGATATAGATGACCTTACTAGCCTAGAATGTGCTTATTTATTTAATGGTAAAATGCGTATGGTTGATGTTGTTTCTCTTATTTTTACTCTTTCTTGTGAAGGATATATTACTATAAAAAATTATGGTAGCGGTGAAAAGAGTGAATATAAATTAATAAAAGTAAAAGAATATGATGGCATTAATGCTGGTAAGAAAATTGTTTTTGATGGCATTTTTCAAAACAAGGATGAGGTTGATGCCACAAGTATTAATGGTATATTTCTACCTTATCTTGAAGATTTAAGACAAATTGTCGAAAGTAAAAAAAATCGTCTTAAATTATTTTATCCAAATATAAAAAAGAAAAAAAATATTCTTTTATCTTTAATTGCTTTAGCATTTACAGTTTCGCAGATTGATATGCTTTATTATTTAGGTGAAACGTATCTTTTTTCCTTTAGTATAAGTATTGTTCTAGGAATTATTCTATATGTTTTATTATCTAAATTACATGGTAAATATTTTAATTTTATTTATGCATTATATGTTGTTTTAACCATTCTTGGTATTTATGCTTTACTTAATTTTAAAATTAATTTAATTATCTATTTAATTAATAATATTTTATTTGGTTTAATTACTTATTTTTATCAAAATATTCTTCTTAGAACTCCTTATGGAAGTGCTGCTTATGATAAAGTATCTGATTTAAAACATCGTCTTATGACATCCAATTTAAATGAAACAAAAGAAAATGTAGCAAAAGATAGTAATTATGTTTATAATATGATTCCTTATGCTGTTACATTCGGAGTTACTAAGTGGTGGTTAACATCACGAAGTGAGTATATAAAAGAAAAACCATTTTGGTACACCAGTAGTGAACCATATACACCTGAAAAATTGAGTTATTGTATTGATAAAATTGTTGCAACTTTAACAATTTGCATGCAGACAGATAGTAGTGCTACAGATGAATTGTTACATCAAGCACCAAATAAATTATTATAAAGAGGAATTCCTCTTTTTTTTCATTTTTTTTTGTGTTAAAATAAAGATAAATTGTGAGTGGAGTGGATAGTATGTTAAAACAAAGCCTTTTGCCAGCTGATACATTTGTTGTTGTAAATCGTACTGTTTTATGCGACCAAGATAGGAAAATTTTAACAATGTTATATCAACCAATAATTGGGCAAGCAGCTATCAGTCTTTACTTTACTTTGTGGTCATATTTAGATCAAAGTGAAATAATATCGCTTGAATGGACACATCATCATTTAATGACTAACATGCGCCTTCGCTTAGATGGAATAAAAGAAGCTAGGGAGCGTCTTGAAGGCATTGGTCTTATTAAAACTTATTTTAAAAAAGGCGATGTAAATAGATTTGTATATGAAATGTTTTCGCCCTTAACGGCACATGAATTTTTAAACAATCCTGTTTTAAATATATCACTTTATAATAATGTCGGAACAACGGAATACGATAAAATTGTATCTTACTTTAAATTACCACGTATGAATTTAAGCGAATATACTGATATAACATGTAAATTTAATGAAATATTTGAATCAACTGATTTAAATAGCTATGATCATATTGAAAATGATATTAGAAAAGTAAGCAGAAACAAATTAGAGATAACATCAAAAATAGATCTTGATACTATTATAGCTTCTTTACCAGAAGAGATGTTTAATCCAAGTAGTCTTACTAAAGATACAAAGGAACTTTTATATAAATTATCATTTATTTATGACTTTGATAATGAAAAAATGAGTGAGCTTATTAGAAATTCTTTATCAGAAAAGAGAATTATTGATAAAAGCTTATTAAAAATGAATAGTAGAAAAGTATATCAATTTGAACATTATGGAAAACTTCCAAGCTTATTATATCGAAGTCAACCAGAATATTTAAGAAAACCTTCTGGTGAAACTAGTAAGAAGGCTAAAATTATCTATCAATTTGAAACAACAACTCCATATGACTTTTTATTAAGTAAATATAATGGAGCTCGTCCAACTAAACAGGATACAGCTATTTTAGAATATTTACTTTTAGATATGAATTTAAATCCTGGCGTTGTAAATGTGTTGGTTGACTATGTTCTTAAAATCAACAATAATAAGTTGACACGCTCTTTTGTTGAGTCAATAGCAGGACAGTGGGCGAAAAGTAAAATTGAAACAGTTGAAAGTGCTATGTCATTTGCAGAAAAAGAATATAAAAATATGAAAAAATATAAACAGACAAAAGTTACAAAAAATATCGAAGAAAAACCAGTATGGTTTAAAGAAAATATAAGTGAAAGTAAAGCGTCTGATAGTGAGATAGCAGAAATGAAAAAAATGCTTAGTGAATTAAAGTAGGTGATATTATGCAGAATATGAGTTCATTAGTAAGTAATTTTTCAAATAAAGTAGATTTAGATAATTCGTTAATAAAAGATTTTCTTGACGCTAAAAAAGATGCATCATTTGATGAGTTTACAAATAAGCTTTCTCTTTCTATTGAAGAATTATCTAAGTATACATCACTTCTTAGGGATTCAAGTTTGGAATACCATAACTGTAAACATTGTAAAAATATTTTAGAATGTCAAAATAAAATAACCGGTTACGCATACCTTCCAAAAGAGGTTCAAGGAAAATTAATTTTTTCATATCAACCATGTAAAAAGAAAATAAAAGAAAATAGTGATAATGCTTATATTAAAAATATGAGTTTGTTTGGTCTTCCAAAAGAGCTTGGATTTGCTAGTATGAATAACATTTATATGGAAGATAAAAACAGATATAAAACAATTAAGTGGCTTAAGGAATTTATTGAATCGTATAGTTCTAACCCACATCAAAAAGGTCTTTATTTGCACGGCAATTTTGGATGTGGTAAAACTTATTTAGTGGCGGCGTCTTTTAGTACCTTAGCAAAAAGAGGTATAAAAAGTGCGATTGTATTTTGGCCTGACTTTTTAAGAGAGCTTAAGTCTTCGTTCCAAAATGACTATCAAGCTAAAGTTGATAAAATAAAAAAAATACCAATTTTATGCATTGATGACATTGGAGCTGAGGCTGTAACTCCTTGGGGAAGAGATGAAGTTTTGTGTTCTATTTTACAATATAGGATGCAGTCTTCACTACCAACGTTCTTTACGTCTAATTTAGATATTAAAGCTTTAGAACAACATTTTAGTATAACACATGACGGTGTTGAAGAATTAAAATCTAGAAGAGTAATTGAACGCATTTTACAACTAACCGATGATATTGAAATGGTTAGCGCTAATTTAAGAAAGTAGGAATATATATGAGTGAAATAAAAAAGAGAAAAATATCTGAACAAGAAAATTTAAAAAGAGTAGCAACTGACCTTGCTTTAAAACTATCTTCAATAAATACATTCTTTTCATCATCTATGTTAGATGAATTTAAAATTACAGAAAAGCAACAAATCATTAGTCTTACAAAGTCATATTTAAGAAAGTTGCGTAAAAGTTTAGTTATAACAAAGAAAATGTTAGATAAAGACGGTAAAGATTCAAAGTTAATTAAGCAAAAAATAAAAAGTATTGATGTGTGCTCAGAACAAATATCTATTTATTCAAAATCATTATTAGAAGAACAAAGAATAAAGAAAACTAGTTCTCTTAAAAGTGATAAGGAAGATAATAGTGATGTGTTAGAAGAAGAGACACAAAAGAAACTTATAGCTGAAGAAGAGGCTATGCAAAAAGACTATAGTACAAGATTAGAATGTTTAACAAATTTAAAAATTAAGTATGATAAATTGCTTGCTAAATCAAGAAGAAATTATCGTATTTTGGAAAGAGTAATAGAGCTTAATTATGAATCTAATAACTGTTCTTTTTTACCTGATTTATTAAATAAATTAGCTACTGTAAGTAGTGAAAGCGTGTCTTTATTAAAAATAATTGATTATATTGAAAAAGTTATACGTTTAGAGAAAAAAGAATTAAGAAAGAAACAAAAAGCAAGTGCTTCTTTAGCTGGTAATATTGATTATGGTGATGATATTGATACTGATATTTTATTTGATAATGAAGAAGATGATCTTTTTGATGATATTGGAAGAATTTATTTAGGTAAAATATCTAATATAGATGACCTAGAAGGAGCTATTATGCTTTTAAATAGTTATCCTGAGTTATATGAAATAGAAGATAATAAGGGTAACTATATATTTGAATATATACTAGAAAAATACTTTAATATAATAATTAATAGAAATATTAGTGATAAAAAAGTAAAAGATGAAATTGATTATTTAGAAAAATTAATCAGGGCTCATATTAATTATGGGACTAAAATAGATAATGATTTTTATAATATTGTTGTATCTAAAATAGATCATGTTAGTAGTATATATGAAAAGAATAATTATGAAACATATAAACAAAAAGAAATCTTTTCTACTTTATCTAAATTATCTGATTTACTTGAATATTATAAGAAAATAAATAAGCCTAGAACAAATAAGAAAAAGCATGAAGCAAAAGATAATGTTCAAATAATTACTATTGATAATGAAAAAGCAAAAATTTTTGAAGATGCTTTATCTGTTAGAAAAGAGAAGAATGCATATTATTTAACTCTTTATGTAACAGATGTTGCAAGCTTTGTTATTAGAAATTCATTAGAAGATTTATCTGCTAAAAATGAATTCTTAACATCTGATAATCGTATGTTCAAAAAAGAATATTATAGAAGATTTTCACTACTTCAAGGAAGAAAAAGATTCGCGTATGCTTATACATTTGAACTTACAAAAGGCATGGATGTTAGAGAGTTTAGTGTTGAAAAAGTAAAAATTAGAGTTAGTAAGAATTTTAATTTTAAACAAGCTGAACAATCTCGTATTGATAAGAAAAATAAATACTATGATACTTTGAATATTTTAACAGAAATATCTAGAAATTTAATTAATGAACACGCTCTCAATATTAAAAAATATGGTGAGTTAACAGCAAGTGATGTTCTAGAAACACAAATTTGTTTTATGAAAAATCATATAGCAAAGTATTGTCAAGATAATAAGTTGCCACTTATTTTACAAAATAGAGCTTTTACATATGGCGTTGGTGATGAAGAACTAATAGATTCATCGACTGATAATAGGGTATATAGTTCTATTGAAGTTAGAGATTTATGTCCAACTGGTGAATTTACATCTCCAGCTAGAAGTTATATTTCACTCTTTAATCAAAGACTTCATAATAGATATTTTATTTCAAATAAAGAATTAACAAATGAAGATATATATTCACTCATAAAAGAAACAAAGGGAATGTGTGATGATATAAATACGAAAAAATATGGATATCAAAAAAAATTACAATAACATTGACCTTGTTAATATTTTGTAGTAAAATCAAGTTAAAGATTTTGATTAGGACATGACTATTACTTTTCCTTTAAAGAGAGTTGGTGTTTGGTGCAAACCAATAAGTGAAGTATTTAGTTACTACCTATGAATTGAACTCGAAAGATGTTCCGGTAATTCCGTTATCATTTAATTAAGTAATAAATTAGGATGGTACCGCGTAGAAACGCTCCTTGCAAGAGGGGCGTTTTTCTGTATTTAGGAGGAGTTTTATGGCGAAAATTGAAACAAGTAAGAAAAATATTTTAAGTATTGAAGAGTTTATGGAAAATTATATCGGTATTAGTTATGATGGTCCATTTAAACTTACCCATCATGTAATGGAAGAATATTTAATATCTAAAAAAGGTATTTTATTAAATCATGTAAATTTTAAGAAAGTTAACAAAGTAACAATTGCAAATGGTAGTCATTTACTTGTACGTGATAATAATCACCAAGTTCTTGTGTACGAAAATCCAAAATCGTATAATTTAGATTATTTAATGGCTAGTTTAAATAGCGAATATAGCAGTCAAGATTTAAAGAAAATTAGAAGTAGAGAACTAAGAGAAATTGGTTATAGAGAGATTAGCACTGGTGAAGTAGTAGAAGAGGATGCTTTTCTTCCTGATCAACAAATTACTTGTAAGGTTAATCGTCAAAAAACAAAATGTTATAGTCATAAAAGATAAAAGAGAGGATAGATAAAATGATTAATATAAAAGAAAATGAAAGATTAAGTGTAATGAATCATAGTTGTGCTCATTTATTAGCACAAGCTATAAAACATTTATACCCTAAGGCAATGTTTTGGGTAGGACCTGTTATTGAAGAAGGTTTTTATTATGATGTTGATTTAGGTGATGATGTAATTAAAGAAGAAGATTTGCCAAAAATTGAAAAAGAAATGAAAAAAATTGCTAAAGATGGTAAACGTATTGTAAGACATGAGCTTACTAAAGAAGAAGCTCTTGAAATGTTTAAAAATGATCCATATAAAATTGATTTAATATCAAGAATGGATGAAAATGATACAGTTATTTCTTGTTATACGCAAGGAGACTTTACTGATTTATGTAGAGGACCTCATGTTGATACTGTAAAAGAATTAAAATATTTTAAACTTTTAAAAACATCAGGTGCTTATTTTAAGGGTGATGCTAAAAATAAAATGCTTCAAAGAATATATGGCGTATGTTTTGAAACAGAAGAAGATTTAGAAAAACACCTTATGGAACTTGAGGATGCAAAAGAAAGAGATCATAGAAAAATAGGAAAAGATTTAGGCATATTTATGTTTGATGAACTAGTTGGAAAAGGTCTTCCAATGTGGCTTCCTAATGGATTTATTGTAAGAAGAACTCTTACTGATTATATTATGGATAAGGAAATTAGTCTTGGATATAAACATGTTATGACACCATCCCTAGGTAATGTTGATTTATATAAAACATCAGGACACTGGGATCACTATAAAGAAGATATGTTCCCATCTATGGAACTTGATGATGAAGCATATGTTTTAAGACCAATGAACTGTCCACATCATATGGTTATGTTTAGAAGTACACTTCACTCATATCGTGATCTTCCAGTTAGAATAGCTGAAATTGCTAATGACTTTAGATATGAAGCAAGCGGTGCTGTATGTGGTATTGAAAGAACACGTGCTTTTACACAAAATGATTCACATATTTTCTGTAGACCAGATCAAATAAAAGATGAATTTAAAGGCGTTATTAATTTGATATTAGATGTTTATAAAGATTTTGGATTTAAGGATTACCGTTTCCGTTTATCACTTCGAGATAAAAATAATACTGAAAAATATTTTGGAAATGATGAGTTATGGACTAAATCAGAAGAAAATTTACGTGAAGTTTTGACAGATATCGGAGCTCAATTTTATGAAGCTCCTGGAGAAGCTGCTTTTTATGGACCTAAACTTGATGTTCAAGTAAAATCAGCTATAGGGCATGATGTAACGCTTTCAACTATTCAGCTTGATTATCAATTACCTGAAAGATTTGATTTAACTTATGTAGATGAAAAAGGTGAAAGAGTAAGACCAATTGTTATTCATAGAGCTATTTTAGGTTCATTAGATCGCTTTATTGCTTTCTTACTTGAGGAGACAAAAGGTGTTCTTCCAACTTGGCTAGCTCCTATACAAGTGGCTGTTGTTCCTGTAAATAACAAATATCATTTAGAATATGCGAAAGAAGTATTTGAAGAATTAAAGAACGCTAATGTACGTGTAACCCTAGATGATAGAGATGAGAAACTTGGGTATAAAATGCGTGAACTTCAAACTAAGAAAATACCTTATATTTTAGTATTAGGACAAAATGAAGTAGATAGTAACAGTATTAGTTATCGTATTCACGGTAGCAGTGATACAACAAATGTTACTAGAGATGAATTTATGTCACTTATAAAGGGTGAGATTAATGAAAAAAATAGAACACATGACTAATGTGTTCTATTTTTTTGTAATAAGTTAATATCTCTATCATATAGTATACTAAAGAAGTACTAGGAGGGATACTAATGATAAATAAAAAGAATTTATGGTTTTTAACTTTATTTAGTTTAATTTTAGTTTTAAGTGTGTATTACATTACTATGCCATCAGAACTATTGCTTACAAATAATTCTGACTATATTACAAAAGAAACATCAAAAGAAGAGGATAGTACTGTAGATTCTAGTAATGTTACAGTAGAAGAGAGTGATATACTTAGTGCTATGAGAGTAGAAGCAGATGAAACATTATTGGAACAATTAGATTCACTTAAACTAATTATGATGGATAAAGATGCTACTGTAGAAGAAAAAAATCAAGCTTTTGACAAAATGAAAGAGTTAAATATCAATAAAGCAGAAGAAAAAGAATTAGAGAAAAAAATAGAAGAGACATATAAATTAAAAACATTTATTAAACGTGATGGCGATAAGATAAAAGTAGTCGTTAATAGTGATAAGCATGATACGCAGTTAGCTAATAATATTATGAGAAGTATACAAGAAAATTATGAAAATAAGATGTATATAACAGTACAATTTAAATAATATTAGGCAATTTATTTCACGCAAATAAAGGTTCATCATAAGATATTATGAGATAATATAAACCACCCGCAAGAAGGGAGAAAAAGCGTGAAAAAGAGCATTTTAACAAAAAGAGAAAAAGAAGTTTTTGATTTGTTAATTTTAAATAAAACAACTACTGAAATAGCTTCTATTTTAGCAATTAGTGAAAAAACAGTTCGTAATCATATTTCAAATGTTATGCAAAAACTTGGCGTAAAAGGAAGAGCTAGTGCTGTTGTTGAACTTTTAAAACTTGGGGAAGTTTCTCTTTAAAAAGGTGCATTAATAAAGCACTTTTTTCATATTCTTAAATAGGAGTGATGCTATGTTAAAAAGAATGTTTTCTAAAAAGATGATTGTTTCAACAGCTGTTTTATTTGCGTTGTTACTTGTTTGTTTAATGCCTAAGGAAAGTTTATATACTCTAGATAATATTAAAGAAGAACTAAGTTATGTTGATCGCAATGCATCAACATCAATAATATATTTATATGATAAAAGTGATCTACTTGCTAGAACTAGCATTCAAATCGATGGAACGAAAATAGAAGATAAAGCTAAAAATCTTATTACAGCTTTAATTAAAGAAAGCGCATTAACAGACAAAATACCAAGTGGGTTTAAACAAGTGTTGCCAGCATCAACCAAAATTCTTAGCATTGGACTTGAAGATAAAACTTTAAAGATAAACTTTTCAGGAGATTTATTAAATGTTAGTGCAAAAGAAGAAGAGCACGTAATAGAGGCACTAGTATATACATTAACTAATATAGATGGTGTAGATAATATTATTTTATATATAGACGGAGATATTTTAACATCTCTTCCACAGTCTAAAAAAAACTTACCTGCGACATTAAATAGGGCATATGGAATAAACAAACAATATGACTTAACTAGTTTTAAAGATGTTATGGGTGTAACTGTTTATTATGTTGGAAAGTATAATGATGACTATTATTATGTTCCAGTAACAAAATATTTAAATAGTTCTAAAGATAAAATAAAAGTAATAATAGAAGAACTTGCTAGTGGTCCATCATATGGTAGTAATTTAATGAGCTTTCTAAACAGTAATACTAAACTACTTGCAACAGAACAAGATGTTAATACAATGCATTTAGTTTTTAATAATTACATTTTTAGTGATATGAGTGAAGAAAATATTTTAGAAGAAGTTTTATATACAATTAATTTATCTATTGCTGATAATTATGATGTAGAAGAAGTAATATTTGAAGTAGAAAATAAAGAAATTTACAAAAGTGTTTTAAAAAGTATTGAATAAATAAAAAAAATATTGTATAATTTAAATGTTCGTTAGGAACATTTGTCTCAGTAGCTCAGCTGGATAGAGCAATGCCCTTCTAAGGCAGCGGTCAGGGGTTCGAATCCCTTCTGGGACACCATTTGATTTTAACCGTTGAATTTCAACGGTTTTAATTTTATCAATTTTAAATTTATCGTTGCTGCTTAATTATTTTATCGACTGAAATTTAAAACAATAGTATAATATCATTACATTACAAAGATATCATGCTAAAATTCGAGGAAAAGTACATTAAAGAATTTAATGAAATAAAAAATAGTATATTAACTTGATGTAAAAAGAGATAAATTTAAGTTTGTTGAAATGGAGGATAATTATGAAAAAAACAATTTTGACAATTTTAATATGTGGAACTATTATTTTGAGCGTAACAGGATGTGAAAATAATAAAAATAAATTTGATGTTGGAAATGAATCTGATGTTGAAATTACACAAAAAGAAGTATCGTTATTTATTAAAGAAAATACTCTAACAAAAACTGGTGCCACATTAATTATAAAAAATAATAGTGATATAGACATTCAATATGGTGAACCTTATGAAATGGAAATTAAAAAAGATGGAAAATGGCATAAGATAAATGTTGAACTAGATTTTAACTTACATGTATATATATTAAAATCAAAAACAGCAGGAGAAATTGAACTTGATTGGGAAAATGAATATGGTAAATTAGCAGCTGGAGATTATAGAATTATAAAAAGCTATGATGTTGAAAAAGAAGATGGATCATTTGAATCTTTTTATGTATCATCAGAATTTATTATCAAATAACATATTATGAATTTAATTGCAAGCTCAGTAATACACTGTTTTATTAAATGATAATCTAGCCATTCTTTGATTAAAAATTATAGATTTAATTAGCATTGTAAAAGTATTAGAAGTATAGTTGCGTGATAAACTATTCTTTTTTTATTAAATAAATTAATTTATACAATATCATAACTTACTCTTGTATTTAGAAGTCTAGTGATATATAATTGCATTTGTAAGTTAGGAGGATACAACATGAATAAAGAAAATATTAGTGAAGAACAAAAATACTTTGATTTAGGTGCTATATTAAATATTACATCAGGGAGATTATTTACTAATTATGAAGATGTATATGAAGTGTTAAATTACTTAGAAAGTAGAAGTGTTAGTCCAAAGGAATTAGAAAAAATTATGCCAATTGCTAAAGCATATATTTTGTTATTTTATCCTGAACTAAATGGTGTAGGTGATAACATTGTTATTAGTAATTTAGAAAACAAGAAATTGTTTATTCTTGATCAAAAAGAAATAATTGGAGAAAAGTTAGCTTTACGTCCAATGTCTAATAAAATAACTGTTGATAAGAAATCTTTAAAAGTAAAGAAAAAAGTACAAAGTTAATTTATAAAGTGGTAAACACTTTTTAATTTTATCTAATATAGTTGTTACTATTAATTCCTATTCTCATTACTTAATATAATAGTGTGAGAGGAGTGAACTATATGAAAAAGTGTCCATATAATAAATGCGGTGATGACCTAAAGCATGCTCTTGAAAAAATAGAGAATGATTCCAAATATAAACAAAATGCTTATCCAGTATTTGTAACTGGTCCAACAGGTCCAACAGGTCCATCTCCAGTGCTAGAAAGTGCAAACTTAAGAGTTACAAATGCTACAGGAGATGAGATAGCTACTCTTGGAACTATTCCTACTCAAAATGTCGTTTTAAAGAAAAATATTGAATTTAATGCAGAAAATAATAGTTTTACAATCTTAAAAAAGGGAACCTATTTAGCAAATTGGCATGTTATTGCAGCAAATACTTCAGTTAATGATATGGAAGTTGTTATAAAATTAGTCCGTATAAGTAGTACACCTGAGGTAATTGTAGGCGAATCAACAACTGGTGCTTTGCTTATTAAAGATGATGTTGATACAATAAATGGAATGGCAGTGATTGATGCTTCTGTTGGTGATACTTTTATACTTAGAAATGATTCTGTAGACAAAATAGAACTTGAAGATGGTGGTATTTTTAATGTAGAACTAATTGTTACAAAAATTATGTAGGTAAAAAGCTATTAACTTTGTTGATAGCTTTTTTATATTAATTATAATAAAAATATGATATAATTTAAAAGGTGATAATATGAAAAGAAAAGACTATATTAATTGGGATACTTATTTTATGGGGCTTGCTCTTTTATCTAGCGAAAGAAGTAAAGATCCTAATACTCAAGTTGGAGCATGTATTGTAAATGAAAACAAAAGAATTGTTTCTATTGGTTATAATGGAACAACAAACGGAATGAGTGATGATGAATGTCCTTGGAGTGTAAGAGAAGGTAATTTAATAGATACAAAATATGCATATGTTACTCATGCTGAATTAAACGCAATTTTAAATTGTCATAATAGTGTATCGGGGTGTATTCTTTATGTGACACTATTTCCATGTAACGAATGTGCTAAAGCAATTATACAGTCTGGAATTAAAGAGGTTGTTTATATGGAAGATAAATATAATGGAACGGAAGCTAATATTGTATCTAAAAAATTATTTGATAAAGCTCAAATTAAATATAGAAAATACATAAAAAACGATAAAAAGATTACATTGGATTTATAAGAATAATTATGAAAAAAAAGGATTATTTGGCCCTTTTATGTATTTTTATTCTCCTTTTTCTTACTATATTTGCGCTAGTTGGAACCGACTCTTTATATGGAAGTGTAACTGATTGGGTAACTCAACATTATAGAATTCCAGAATATTTTAGAAATTTATTTTATCAAACTCATAATTTGTTTCCTGACTTTGCATTTAATTTAGGCGCTGGTCAAAATATATACTATTTATCATATTATGGTCTATTTAGCCCAATTATTTTAGTATCGTACTTTTTTCCTTTTATATCAATGCAAAATTACATAATAATTACTACAATTATATCATTGTTAGTAAGTGTCTTTCTATTTTACAAATGGATACGTAGTTATTATGATTTAAATTTATCTTTTATCTTAACTTTTCTTTTTGCTTTTGCAACGCCACTTTTATTTCATAGTCATAGACATATTATGTTTATGAATTATATGCCATTTTTAATTATGAGTTTAATGGCAGTAGACTATTATTTCAAAAAGAAAAAAAGCCTTTTTCTAATAATTAGTGTTTTCTTACTTATAATGACAAGTTATTTCTTTAGCGTTAGTGGAATATTTGTAATATGTATATATGCTGTATATAAATATATCAAAGAAAAAGATAAAATAAATATTAAATCATCTATTGTGGAATTTTTAAAGTTTGTATTTCCTATTTTTATTTCTGTTCTTTTAAGTTGTATATTATTACTTCCAACTTTATATACCATTTTAAATGGAAGAGTATCTGGAAATACAACGTCACTTTTCTCCTTGTTAATTCCTAAAGTTACACTTACTGACACATTGTATGGAGGATATGCTATTGGGTTAACATCAGTTCTTATTTTGGGAATTGTAAATTGTATTTGTAGTAAAAAAAAGGATAATATTTTTCTTGGTATAGTTATGGCTTTAATTTTTATTTTTCCTATTTTTATGTATATTTTAAATGGAGGAATGTATATAAATGGAAAGGTTCTAATTCCTTTTATTCCACTAGCACTTTTAATAATTGCTAGCATATTTAGTAATATTAAACTTGATAAAAAAGTAATAATTATATATATATTAGTTTCTATTATTATTGCATTTATGAATATAAAAAATAGTACTTGTTATTTATTTATTTTAGATGTTATTCTAACTTTAATAGGAATATATTTTCTAAATAAAAAGAAAAACAAAAAAGTATTTATCTTTATTATTCTAGGTTTAACATTTACGTGTTCAATTTCATCTAATATTAAAGATACACTTGTAAAAAAGGGACAAGATATCGATTATAGTGATGTCATAGAATATATTGATAATAGTGATAGTGTGTATAGAACTAATAATTTATATAACCATTTAAATTCAATTAATCAAGTTATATCTAATAGTTATTATACAACAAGTATTTATTCATCAACATCTTCAGCTAATTATAAACAATTTTATAATAATGATATTAATAATGAATTTAAATATCGTTCACGTGAGATACTAGCAACAACATATAACGTTTTGAGTAACATTTATTTGGGTAATAAATATGTTATAGCGCCTTTCTATAATGAGATAGGTTATAATAAAGTAATAGATAAAGATTTAAAAATGTATCAAAATGATAATGTTTTTTCAATCGGTTATGCAACATCTGATATTATGAGTAAAAGAGAATATGATACATTAAAATATCCATATAATATAGATGCCCTTATGCATTATACAATTGTTGACGATGATATTAGTAATGTTTATGAAAATAGAATTAGTATAGCTAATATTAGTGTAACTACTATGAATAGTGATGTTGAAGTTACAAAAACAGAAAATGGATATAAAATTAAATCAAAAAATAATAATTCAAAATTAACTCTTAAAATAAATGATGTATCTCTTCTAACAGATAAAATACTACTACTTAAATTCAAAATAAAAAACAAGGCAAATATTGATCGCTCAATTATAATTAACGGAATCGAAAATAAAGTTACAAAATCAAGTTGGAAATACCACAATCAAAACTATACTTTTGAATACACTTTTAGTAATAATCCAACTGAATTTGAAATTGTATTTTCTAAAGGAGAATTTGAAATAGAAGATATATCTACATTTGTATTAGATAGCAGTGATATTTTATCTATTGAAAAAGATAAACATGATGATTACGTTATTTCAACAAAAAATACAAAAGGAGATATAATAACAGGTAATATAAATGTCAAAAATGATGGCTACTTCAGCATATCAATACCATATGATAATGGATTTAATATATATGTAGATGGCAACAAAGTTAAATATGAACAAGTAAATAATAATTTTATTGGTTTCAAGATCTCTAAGGGAAAACATACAATCACGTTAGAATATAAATCTCCTTGGAAGCTTGCAGGCATAATTTGTTCTACTGTAGGATTATTATTATTTGTTATTGTACTAATTATAGAAAAAAGAAAAAATTTGCTAAATAAGTGATAACTTAATACCTTCCATTATCTACTTTAAGTTTACCACTACATATATAGATAAATAGTCTAAATACACCACACGACCACTTGACAAGTGGGGGGGGGGTGTATGCTAAAATACACTTTAGAATAGAGGTGTATTTTTTATGAAAAAGAAAGGTTTTACTTTAATAGAATTACTTGCTGTAATAGTTGTCTTAGCAGTTGTCGCGCTTATATCAATGCCACTAGTATTAAATACAATAGATAAGGCAAAGAAAGGTGCAGCTATAGAATCAGCTAATGGTGTTAT
>CAKPTA010000008.1 GCA_934190785.1 uncultured Bacilli bacterium | reverse complement strand
TTCAATGATAAATATAGAAAATTATTTTAAAAATAATAATGGAACTTGTGAATAATTACAAATTACAATTTATCGTTGAGATCAACTTTAATAGTTGATCTTTTTTACTTTTTATAAATAGGATGATTTTATATATAAATATTAGTATACGAGAAAAAGCAGGATAAGAAACTTGTGCAACTATGCTAAACTTTTCCTTATTTCATAAGGGTTTAGTGTTACACAAAACTAATTCCGTACTTACGAAATTCATCCTGCTTTGTAGGCTGATATTAGGATGACATGAAAATTATATCTTATAAAATAAGGATTTTAATATTTATAAAATCATCCTATTTAGTTATTTTTTGTAAAATTTATAGGATGATTAAAGACTAACATAATTTTGTCTATGTTAGTCTTTCTTTTTCTAATTTATCAAATAGTTTCTTATAAATTTCTTTCTCATCTTTATCTTTAAACATAGATAAGTCTAAAGTAATAACACCTAATTTAAAATTATCTTTTTTTCTCTTATCTCCAATACCAATTAATCTAATTATTTTTTCAGCATCGTTATTTTGAGTATAATTAAATCTTTTTTCTTTTTCATCAATCTCACTTATATAATAGTTTAATTTATAATCTCCAACATATTTTTCTAATCTTTTAAAATAATCTTCTGCTTCTTTCATAGTTTTAAGTTTATGATTTAGTTTTAGTGGTATTCCATATTCATCTTCATACATATTCACTATCTTCAAATATTAAGTAGTCATTGCCTTTAACTTTCAAAATATGGGGTTTTACATAGGCTATATTAGTATTTTTAAGATTTATAATATATCCATTAGTAAAGGAATATTCCACATAAGCAAACTTACATATCATTTCAATCTTTCTTTTTAATTCTTCACTTATTACAAGTTTTTTAGTTTCTATTGTCATAACTCATCACTTTCCTTTCTTAAATAACAAAAAAACTAACTATTTCTAGTTAGCATTTATTACTTAAACTCGAAAAGTTCGAGTTTCCTATCAATCTGGAGGGCCTAGTCGGATTTGAACCAACGATCAGGGAGTTGCAGTCCCACGCCTTACCACTTGGCTATAGACCCATGAACAAGTTAATTATAACAAAAAAAATATTTGTTTTCAATATATTTTATGTTAAAGTTTTGAAATTGTGTTAAAATATTTTAGAGGATGATAAAATGAAGTGTTTTTATACAACAAGATATAATATAACAACTAATAAACTTTTTCATAAAATTAAAATATTAATTTTAAGTGATTTGCATTTTAGTTATAAAGTTAAAGATAAAAAATTATCTTTAATAATAAGTGAAGTAGAACGAGTACAAGCTGATTATATTTTGTTTGTTGGAGATTTGGTTGATTCACTTGATATGATTAGTGATGAAAATGAGATGAATCGCTTTATACAGTTTTTTCATAAACTTTCTAGTGTTAGTAAACTCATAATATCTTTAGGGAATCATGATTGTTATAAAAAGAGAATAGTTAATGGTAAATTTTGTGGTTGGAATGAATTTTTTGATGAAATATTTATTAATAGATTAAAAAATATTCCAAATACTCACGTTCTTATAAATGATAGTTATGAAGATGATAATATTTATGTTTTAGGTATTTATAATAAAGCTATTTATTATCACCAAAATGATAGACATGAATCTAAATGTGAACTTATTAATAATTTTAATAGTATAAATAAGTCATTATTATTCGACTTACCAAAAAGTAAAATAAATATTATGATGATTCATTCACCTGTTTATATGCTTGATGGTAGTATATCAAAATATACTCAATGTTTTGACTATATTATATCAGGTCATATGCATAATGGATGTGTTCCGCCTATTTTAAATGAGCTTTGGAAATCAACTAGAGGAATAATTTCTCCAACAAAAGAATTGTTTATAAAAAATATTAGAAATACAATTAAAACATCAAGTGATAAGTTGATTGTAAATGGAGCCTTAACAACTTTTCATGAGTGTACAGGTATGCTTGAATACGCTAATGTTATATTCCCAATATTTGACACTGTTTTAAAGATAGATAAAGGTATTGATAAGATTGAAATAATAAAAAAATATCATAAATAAAAAAGCAAAGGTTAATTATAATCTTTGCTTTTTAATGCACCATTTTTAATTATAAGTATAATACTTACGATAATACTGGTTGCTGGGGCTATAAAGATATGCCCTGAAAAGAATGCTAGAATAAAAATTAAACATATCGATAAATTTATATTTAAATGTGTATATACATCATAGTTTGTTTTTTTTCTTTCGTTTAAATAAATAAATAGGGGAGTGAAATAAATAATAAAGCCTAATATACCATGTCTATAAAAAATATCAAAGTAATCCATTTCAATTGTTTTAGTATTAACATTATCAGTAGCGTAGCCTTCAATATAACCAATTCCAATTAGTTTATCTATAATATTACTGTTGTTATATGATATTGCAGTATGTTTAAAGAATGTTAAGCGTTGACTAAAAATAAAGTGATCAATAAGATATGGTTTTTTTAGTGCATCTAGTGGAGATGATATTTCTAAGTAGTTCATGTGTATTTTAATATTTTTATAAAATGATGTTTTTGGTACTATGTTAATTGCGACTACCATAGTAGAGCATAAAATTATAAAGGTAATGATAATTGGTAGATATCTTTTTTTCTTTATAAAAGAGATAAGTATATAAATAATATTACATATAATGATTAATCCAATTCCTAAAATAGGAACCTTTGTTCCAAGAGTAAAGATAGAATATAATGTAATTAAAATATAAGGTATCCAAAAATAAAATTTATTTTTATTTTCTTTTATATATATAAGTAAAAATGGTATCATTATACATATAATAGCACTTATTGAATTAGTTGAATAAAACCATCCAGCAGACCCCACTTTGCTTATTTCATAACTATTTAAATTTGTGTGTGTAATTGTTGGAATAAAAACAAAAAGTATATATATACCAAGTAGACAAATGATTTGTTTTATAGAATATCTAATTTTATATCGCGGTATTATTTCAAATAAAGCTAAAAATGTTACTGGAAAATAAAATGCATTTAATGTATTTTGTAGTTCATAATAAAGAGTGGATATATCTTTTGATATTGCTGTATTAAGTGTAAATATTATTAAATATATATAGGTTGTACATAAAAAGTATTTTGATATATTTCTTTTTGACATAAAAAATAAATAATAACTACAAAGAATGAAGAAGATTAATCTAGCTGATATACCAATGATATTTTTTATATCAAACATTGTGAATATTCCTGCAATTATATCTAAAAATGGTTGCATTAATAGATAGTAAAATAATACTTTATTTATGTTTTTATCTATCCAATTATTAAGTTTATTCATATTCTCACCTTACAATTTAGTTCATTATAGCACATATTTATTTTTGCTGTAAAGAAATAATCTTTTTTGTGAAAATTGTCATAATTCGTTGTAGAAGATAAAAACATAGGTTATAATATAAAAAGAACCTAGGAGGAAATTTATGAAGAAATCAAGAAAAGTAAAAGTAACAATTCTTTCAATTTTATTTATCTTACAGTTTTTAGCAACTGGGTATATGATATATTCATTATCTCTTTTATCTGGTATTGAAACTTTAATACGTACTTTAGTTTCAATTTCGATTGTTTTGATAATGATAATTTTATCTCTTACATATTTGAAATCGATTAAAAAGAAAAAAAGTAAGTATTATATATATGTACCGTTTGTAATTATATATATAGTAATTCTTTTATTGTTTGGATATTATATACATAAAACTTATGCAGCACTACATAAGCTTTCTACTAATTCTACAACTTATTCTAGTAGTTTAGTAGCACTTTCTAGTGATAAAGCAACATCACTTAAAAATTTAGGTAGTGGTAAAATTGGTATGGTAGATGATGAAACTAATACAATAGGTTATACGATACCAAATGATATTATTAAAAGTGAAAAGATAAGTAATAAAGTAGAAAGTTATGAGAGTTATGTTGATATAATTAATGCCTTATATAATAATGAGATAGAGTATGCTTTTCTTCCTACTAATTATACTGTTATGTTTGAAACTATGGAGGAAGCTAATTTTACAGATATTCGTGATAAAACTAAGATTATTTATACAAAAAACGAATCTGTTAAGAGTTCTGATAAAAGTAAGGGAACATCTCTTACAAAACCTTTTACAATTTTGCTTATGGGAGTAGATTCTGAAGAGGAAAATATAAAAACTAGTTCTTTTAATGGGGATTCATTAATTTTAATTACTTTTAATCCAACAACTTTATCAACAACATTTTTAAGTATTCCAAGAGATTCATATGTTCCAATTACGTGTTTTGCTGGACAGAAAAAAAATAAAATTACACATGCTGCTTGGTATGGTGAAGAGTGTATGATGGATACTATTACTAACTTTACTGGAATTGACATTGATTATTTTGTTAAAATTAATTTTAAAGGTGTTGTAAAGATGGTTGATACCTTAGGTGGTGTGGAAGTTGATGTTCCATATTCCTTCTGTGAACAAGACAGCAACCGTAAGTTTGGTAACAATACAATTTATGTTAAAGCAGGGTTACAGACTTTATATGGTGAACAAGCTTTAGCATTTGCTCGTAATCGTCATACATGGCCAGAATATTGTGGCATAGAGTGGTCAAATTATGTAAGTAATGATTTTATTAGAGGACAAAATCAACAAACTGTAATTAGAGCACTTCTTAATAAAATTGGTGATGTAAAGAGTCTAGATACAGTTTACAATTTACTTGATGTTATTGGTGATAGTATGGAAACAAATATGACAACTAGTGAGATATTATCTTTCTATAATATTGCTAAAGATATCCTTACGCGTGGTAATGGTAGAGATATGGATGATCTTTTAAGTATTCAAAGATTGTATTTAAGTGGATATGATAAATATATATATGATCCAGGAACAAAATTAAATTTGTATAATTACGTATTATATGATGGTAGTATTAAAGATATTAGTGAAGCTATGAAAATTAATTTAGGAAAACAAGATCCTACATTAGTTAAATCATTTTCATTTTCAATTGATGAAGAATATGAAGAAGAAGTAATTGGGAAGGGTACTTATACTATATCTAGCACAGATGTTGGGGTTATTCCTGATTTTGTGGGAGATAGTGAAGCTCAAGCTAGAAAGACAGCTAATCGCTTAGGAATTAAACTTGCATTTAAGTATACTGAAACAGAAAATGGTAATAATACTGTAATTTATCAATCACATAGTGAAGGTACAAGTATCAGTAAAGTAGGAACATTGACACTTACAATTGCAACAAAGAAAGAATCTACTAGTGATAGTAAAAATAATACAACATCTGATAAAAGTGAATCTACTACTGATAAAAATAATTCTTCAGTAAGTAATAACAATAAAAAGGATAATTCTACAGTAAGTAATAACAATAAAAAGGATAATTCTACATCATCAAATACAAACGCTAATACATCAGTTAGTGAGAAAAAAGATGAAACTGATGATAATACTAGTGATAAAAACGCTAGTAGTGATGATAGTTCAAGTGAAACGGAAATTGACTCCAATATAGAAAAAATAACTTAGTTGTTTTTTCTTTTTTTATGTGATAAAATATTCTCGTTTGAAAGGAGTATTTATATGTTTGTTCCATTATTACTAACTGTTATAGCAGGATTATTTATTATGTTAGGCGCTGCTTTTGTTTTTTTTACTAAGAGAGATAATTTATTTGTACCATATTCAATTGGTATGGCTTTTGGTGTTATGATAATGCTAGTATTATTTGAACTTTTACCTGAAGCTAGTGAATTATTATATAATTCGTTTGATAAATATGGCTATATTGCTTTAATTTTCTTTATTTTACTTGGTGGAGGAGTCATAAAAATACTTGATATATTAGTGCCAGATCACTGTCATCATGAAAATATTGATGATACTAATTTATATCACATTGGTGTTGTTTCTAGTATTGCTCTTATTTTACATAACTTTATTGAAGGAATGTCAATTTATGTAGCAAGTGTAAAAGCAATTGATATGGGTATATTATTGACATTAGGAGTTGGATTTCATAATATTCCTATGGGAATTGTATTAGCCTCAACTTTTTCTGGTATGAGGGGTAAGAAGAAATTTTTATTTATACTTATTTTAGTAACTTTATCTACGTTTATGGGTGGAGTTGCATCTATGTTTTTAAACTCGTTTATAAATGATACATTACTTGGAGTTTTACTTTCATTGACACTTGGTATGATTATTTATATTGTTTTATTTGAACTTTTACATGAAATAATTCATTCTAAAAATAAGAAAGTGTCATATGGTGGAGTTTTAACTGGGATAATCATTTTTCTTTTTAGTATGTTTTTAGAAGTATAGGCTAGTTTGACTTTTTATGGTCTTTATTATAGAATTAATGAAAGGTGATTGTATGAAAAATAAAAAAGGGTTTACACTTGTTGAATTACTTGCGGTTATTGTTTTAATTGCTGCAATTATGATTTTAATATATCCATCTGTTTTAGAAAAAGTTAATGAACAAGATAAAAATATAGATAGTAAAAAAGAAAAGTTACTTTATACATCTGTTTTTGATTACTTATATGAAGAACATGGTAAATATACTCTTAGTGAGGGTAAAAAATATTGTGTTAAAATTTCCCTTTTAGGTGAGAATGGTAATTTATATGTAGATGATTACAAAGATATTATTGATGATGGTTATGTTTTAGTTCAAATTGGTAAAGATGGTGATGTTCATCAAGATAAAAATGCTTATCGAATTTTAAGTAATAGAGATGAATGTATAGGTAATATTGTAGAAAATTAATTTTTGGTAGAAGGTTTATTTTCTGGAGGAATTATGGAGAGATATAGACAAATAGAGAAAAGTATTATAAAAAAGTATCGAAAAAAAATATGGAGTCCTTTTATGAAGGCAGTTCGTGAATATGAATTAGTCAAAGAAGGAGATAAAATTGCTGTATGCATAAGTGGTGGCAAAGATTCTTTTTTATTAGCAAAGTGTCTTCTTGAATTAAAAAGACATGGTATGGTTAATTTTGATTTAGAATTTCTCATTATGAATCCAGGGTACTCGGATGTTACATATAAGCAAATAGAAGAAAATTTAAAAATATTAAATATTGATGCTCATATCTTTTCGTCTGATATTTTTAAAGTTTCATTAGAAAAAGGTGGAGATAATCCGTGTTATTTATGTGCTCGTATGCGAAGAGGATTCTTATATAGTAAAGCTCTAAGCCTTGGTTGTAATAAAATAGCTTTAGGCCATCATTTTAATGATGTTATTGAAACAGTACTCATGAATCTTATTTATACAGGACAATATTCTTCTATGATGCCTAAACTTCACAGTACTAATTTTCATGGTATGGAATTAATTAGACCACTTTATTTTGTTCATGAGGAAGATATAATATCATGGGCAAAATATAATGATTTAAAGTTCATAGATTGTGCATGTACGGTAACTAAAAAGAAATCTGGTAAAAGGTTAGAAATAAAATTGCTTATAAATAAATTAAAAGAAGTTTATGAAAATGTTGATTTAAATATTATGAAATCGACTATGAATGTTAATGTTGATACAATTATTTCTTATAAGAAAAAAGGATGTTATCATAGTTTTTTAGAAGATTACGATTCTACTATTGAAGATGAATAATAAAAATGATATAATGATTGTGCTAGAGGGAAGCGTTAAGAAAAACCTACAAGTAAGACGATTGGGAATCTAAAATATAAATGGTGTTGAATACCTGTACAATTTATAGGGATCCTTAAATTTATATGGTGATGCCCACCTGGGAGATCAGGTTTGTCGTTTTAGCTTTTCTCTAGCTTTTTTTAATATATTAGATTTATAAAAATATAATAAAATATAGAGAGCATTTGGAGGGTATATGGATAGATTAGATTTTAAAACATGGCTTTATTTGCGCATTGTTGGAGCTGAAATTGAAAATAATAAAGAATATACTTATGAATTTGTAAATGATAAAAAAGTTTATATTTTTGATTCTTTTTTAGAATATATTAGTTATTTTAAGAAATATCTTAAATATGTAGATGAAAAAGTTATGAGTTTATTAATTTACAAACAATGTGAAAATGGTAAAATAATTGTTTTAAAATCAGTGTGTGATCAAACTATTATGAAACTTAAGTCAAAAGAGTTTTATGATGACTTAACGATAGAAAAAATAGATAAGATTCATGAAAGTGGGAAACTTAGTCCAATAGATGCAGTAAAAATATGGGAACAATTTGATTTATGTGTTCAACCAATAAAAAAAATATCTTTGGATGCTTTAGATAGTACTAATAACTATCGTTGTAAAATTTTTGGTTATGATTGTCATGAGTGTTTACTTGAGTCTGCATCTCATAAATTAGAACATGATAGTATTAATGTAGAACTTTCTAATTCTATAAGTTATAATCATGTTTTAACTAAAAAATAAAATTTTGATTTAGTCATTTTGACTAATTTTTTTATTATAAATATTAAAAGTTTCTATTTAATTAATTTACTTATTTGAGTTATCCGTGATATAATGTGTTTATGCTAGGAGGTACCAATATGGCAAAGAAAAAAGCTAGAAAAGAAGTGGAGAAGAAAAGTTCTGGTTATCAAATTGAATTAATAGGAATTGGTCTTATTTTAATTGCAATTATTGGTTGTATTCCAGGAACAGGAATAGTCGGCAACTTTATTAGAAATTTTTCTATGTTTTTAGTTGGACCTTGGTATGGACTTATTTTACTTGCTTTAATTATAACAGGTATATATATGATTATAAAAAGAGATAAACCTGATTTTTTTACTTCAAAATTAATAGGTTTATATGTTTTCTTTGTAGGTGTTCTTCTTCTTTCGCATATAGGATATTTAGAGGATACAGAACTAAAAGGTGCTGAAATAATAACTGAAACTATCAATAATTTTATGGCTAGTAGCAATAGTAGTGCTAACTTAGGTGGAGGTGTTTTAGGAGCATTCTTTTCGTTTATTTTTGTTAATTTATTTGCTATTAAAGGAACGAAAATTGTTATTTGGGTTTTATTAATATGCGGAATGGTTATGTTTACTGGTGTATCTATACATGATCTAATTAAATGGTGTTTTGAACACATGAAGAATAGTGGTAAAAAATTAAAAGAAAAAGATAAAGAAGAAATTGCTAATATTGAGAAAAAATATGATGATGATAAAAAAGCTGTTGTTGAGCCTGAAAAGCCAAAAGAGAAAATTATCGTATCTAGTTTAGATGAACTTATTAATTTTAATAATAATGAACCTGAGCCTTTAAAAGAAGAAATTAAGAATGATGATGTATCTAATAACGTAGATAATGTTAATCATGATACTTTTGTTTCTTCTAATAAAAAGTATATTTATCCTCCTATCTCACTTCTTACAAAGCCATCTAAAAATAAAGATGGTGATTCTAAAGAAACAATTAGCCATAATGTTGATGTTTTACATCAAGTTTTAAAAGATTTTGGAATAGAGGGACATGTTGTTGCTATTAATCCTGGGCCTACTGTTACACAGTATGAATTAGAATTAAAATCAGGAACTCGTCTTAGTAAGGTTTCTGGAATTCATAGTGAAATTGCTCTTGCATTAGCTGCTAAAGATGTTCGTATTCAAACACCAATTCCTGGTAAATCAACAATTGGTATTGAAATTCCAAATAAGAAAACGTCAATGGTTACTGTTCGTGAAATATTAGAAAGTGTTCCTAAGAGTATGGATTCGTCTAAACTTCTAGTAACACTTGGAAGAAATATAATGGGTAAACCAGTATATGCTGAGATTAATAAAACGCCACACCTTTTGGTAGCTGGATCTACTGGTAGTGGTAAGTCAGTTTGTATAAATAGTATTATTATATCTATTTTAATGCGTACTAAACCTGATGAAGTAAAACTTGTGTTAGTTGATCCTAAGAAAGTTGAACTTAGTATGTATAATGGTGTTCCACATCTTTTAGCACCAGTTGTAACTGATCCTAAAAAAGCTAATATTGCTTTAAAGAAGATAGTAGTTGAAATGGAAAATAGATATGAAATGTTTAGTGAGTCTGGAACTAAAAACATTGCTGGCTATAATGCTTATGTTGATAAGAAAAACGAAACATTAACTGGTAGTGATAAACTTAGACATCTTCCTTTTATTGTTGTTATCATAGATGAGTTAGCAGATCTTATGCTTGTTGCTGCAAAGGAAGTTGAGGATTCTATTATGCGTATTACGCAAATGGCTCGTGCTGCTGGAATTCATTTAATTGTTGCAACGCAGCGTCCAAGTACTGATGTTATAACAGGTGTTGTTAAAGCTAATATCCCATCACGTATTTCTTTTGCTGTTTCAAGTAGTATTGATTCACGTACTATTTTGGATATGACAGGGGCAGAAAAATTACTTGGAAAAGGTGATATGTTATTCTTACCTCAAGGAGAAAATACACCAATTCGTGTTCAAGGAACATTTATTTCAGATGAAGAGATTAAAGCAGTAGTTGATCATACTATTAAACAGCAAATTGCTCATTATGATCAAACACTACTTATGGATACAGAAGAGATGAATGCTATTTCAATGGTTGATTCTAAAGGTAAGGGCGAAGATGATTATGAGGAACCTTTATATAATGAAATAGTAGATTTTGTTGTATCACAAGGAAAGGCATCAGCTTCTTTATTACAAAGAAGATTTAGACTTGGTTATAATAGAGCTGCTCGCTGTATTGACCTTCTTGAAGACAGGGGAATAGTTGGACCTAATAATGGTTCTAAGCCAAGAGAGGTTTTAGTTAAATTGGAGAATAAAGAAGATAAAGAATAAAAATAAAAAACATTAGGTACGAGCTTTACCTAATGTTTTTATATTAATATCTAGTTTTCTTGTTATTGTAGAGTCAATATTATACATGTTTTTTAATTTTTGTGTCATATTAGTATATTTTTGAATTGCTATATCATAGTTTGCTAATAATATATCTTCTGTTATAGGATTGATATAGTTTTCATAAAGCTTTTTAGCAATTGTCATTTGAAGTGGATCGTGGATAAGCTCATTTACTATTTTAGGACCAACAACATCATATTCAATAAGCATAGGATATAGTTCTGGATTGTTAAGCATATATCCATCTCTAAATGTACGCATCATTTGTAACTCAGGAGCGTTTTCTCCTTTACCTAATAAATTGCAAATAATAGTTGTTAAGTAACAACTTGATACTGGTTTCCTAGATTCATCATATCTAAAATATGTAGAACAAGCATTTTCATTAGGATTTATATAAGTTCTTCTAGCAGAACACCATGCTTTTATATTATCATATCTTGATCTATCACTTAAATCCATACATTCACATTCTCTACAATAACAAGTAGAATAACTATAAGACATAAAAATACCCCCTCTTTTTGTGAGAGTTATTATACCACAAAAAAATAATAATGCAAATTAGTATTAATATGATATACTACTATATATAGGAGAGATAGTATGAAGGTAGTATTAAAAATTTTTAGAAATATTATAACATTTATTTGTGTAATATTACTTACAATTAATATTAGTATATATATTGGTATTAGTATTAGTAAAAAATATTTAACAGAAAGTGAAATAAAAACAACACTTAGTAAAATAGATATTATGGGTTTGTTAACAAATGATAGTTCAACTTCAAAATATATTATTAATATAAAAAATAAATTTATTGAATCTGGAGTACCAGAAAATATAATTGATGATTTTTTCCGCACCGAACCAGTTTTAAATATTATAAATTCATCAGTGACATCAGGAATAAATTATGTAATATATGATAAGAAACCCAATATGTCATATTTAAATAGTGATAATCTTTATAAATACTTCGAAGAAAATATGAGTTTAATAACAAATGAATTAAGAGAGAATAACGTACGTGGAAGTGAATTACTTACGGAAGAAAAAGAAAAGATCGTTTTAGAAAAACTAAAAGATAATATGCCAATAGTAGAAGATAATATTAATAAATTAATTCTTAAAATTGATGATAAATTAAATGATGGCAATATGACTAGTCATAATCAAAAAATGGTATTGCCTCTTCAAATAATAAGATTTATTTATAGTGATCTTTTAACTTACATTTTATTTGGGTTCTCTAGCTTTCTAATATTATTAATAGCTTTATCTAGAGTAAGCATTTATAAATGGATGAAATGGGTAGGAGTTGCATTTTTAATTTCTGGATTAATTCAACTAGTATATATCTTTTTAATTCCTTTCTTAGTTAATAATATTTTATATAATGCTCCAGATATAATTATAAATTTTGTTAAATATATAATGAATAGTATGATAGATAATATGAAGAATTATGGATTTATTTGTTTTATAATATCTTTAATATTGTTTACTATAAATATAGTTATATATTTTGTACGTGAAAAAAAAGAGAATAAAATGTTTGACATTTAATGTTATCAAAATTATGGCAATTTATGAAAATAGAAGTATCATTACTTCTTTTTTTGTACATATTTAGCACTCATACTTGACAAGTGCTAAATATGTGATATAATGATTATGTTGGATGAATAAGACCAATATAATATAAAGGAGGGGTAATCATGAATGGACAAAATCCTTATCAAGAGAATCTTGAAAATGTATTAGAAAAATATGGTCGTGATATTGTCGCATCTGTTCAGGATGGAAAGATAGATCCTGTAATAGGACGTGATGAAGAAGTTCGTAATATTACACGTATATTATCTCGTAAAACTAAAAATAATCCTGTTTTAATAGGAGAACCTGGAGTAGGTAAAACCGCTATTGTTGAAGGGCTTGCACAACGAATTGTAAAAGGAGATGTTCCAGCAAGTTTAAAAAATAAACGTATTTGGGAACTTGATCTTGGGTCATTAATAGCTGGTGCTAAATATCGTGGTGAATTTGAGGAACGATTAAAGGCTGTTTTAAAGAAAATTAAAGAGTCAAATGGCGAAATTATTATGTTTATTGATGAAATCCATATGATTGTTGGAGCAGGAGCACTAGAAGGTGCTATGGATGCTGGTAATATGTTAAAACCTCTTTTAGCAAGGGGTGAAATACATGTTATTGGTGCAACAACACTTAATGAATATCGTAAATATATTGAAAAGGATGGGGCACTAGAAAGACGTTTTCAACGTGTTTTAGTTAGTGAACCAACTGTTTTAGATACAATAACAATTTTGCGTGGACTTAAAAGACGTTTTGAAGTTTACCATGGTGTAACAATTAAAGATAATGCTCTAGTTGCCGCAGCAACTTTATCTGATAGATATATAACTAGTAGATTTTTACCAGATAAGGCAATTGATTTAGTTGATGAAGCGTGTGCTACTATAAAAGTTCAAATGGATTCAGTTCCAATAGATTTAGATATCCTTACTAAAAAAATAATGCAACTTGAAGTAGAAAGGGAAGCTCTAAAAAAAGAAAAAGATGATATATCTAAAAATCGTGTTCAAGAAATTAATAATGAACTTGTTGATTTAAAAGAAAAAGAAAAGAAATATAGAGAAGCATGGGAAACTGAAAAGAATATTAATGAAGAAATTGGTAAGAAGAAAGCTGAAATTGAAAATGCTAAATTTAAGCTTGAAACAGCTGAAAATAATTATGACTTAGAGTCAGCAGCTCGTCTTCGCCATGGAACTATTCCTAAATTAGAAAAAGAACTTGCTGATTTAAAAGCAAAAGATGAATCTAAAATTTTAAGTGACACAGTAGATGAAGAGTCTATTGCATCGATTATTTCAAAATGGACTAATATTCCAATTCAAAAATTAGTTGGTGGTGAACGTGAAAAGCTTTTAAATTTAAGTAGTAATTTGAAGAAGCGTGTTAAAGGACAAGATACAGCAATAAATCTTGTTAGTGACGCTATTAAAAGAGCTCGTGCTGGTATTAAAGATCCTAAACGTCCAATTGGTTCATTTATTTTCCTAGGGCCAACTGGAGTAGGTAAAACAGAAGTTGCTAAGTCTTTAGCATATGAATTATTTGATGATGAAAGACATATGGTTCGTATTGATATGAGTGAATATATGGAACCACATTCAGTAGCTAGACTTATAGGTTCTCCTCCAGGATATGTGGGATATGATGATGGTGGACAGTTAACTGAGGCCATAAGACGTAATCCTTATAGCATTGTCTTATTTGATGAAATTGAAAAAGCTCATCACGATGTATTTAATATATTACTTCAGATACTGGATGATGGTAGAATTACAGATGGTCAAGGAAGAACCGTTGACTTTAAAAATACAATTATAATTATGACATCTAACTTAGGAAGTGAGTATATTCTTGAAAATAAAGAAAATAGTAATGAGCTTGTCATGGATGAACTTAAGAAAACATTCAAACCAGAATTTATAAATCGTATTGATGAAATTATTATTTTTAATTCATTGAATAAAAAAGTTGTATATGAAATACTAGATAAAATAATAAAAGAAATAGAAGATAGATTACAAGATAAACATATACATGTAAGTCTTACAGATAAAGCTAAGGATTATGTTATAGATTCTTCATATGATGAGTTATATGGAGCTCGTCCAATAAAACGATTTGTATCACGTAATATTGAAACATTACTTGCTAATGAAATTATTAGTGATCATATAAAATTTGGTGATAATATCATAATTGATGTTGATGATAATAATACATTTATAATAAAGAACCATTAAGGTTCTTTATTTTTTATATAAAAAATGTATAATATATGTAATTTGTTATATAGAATCACAATGTAAAGTTTAGTTGTCTTTTTTTAATTAATATGATATAGTAGAGTTACACGAATTGAACAATGTTTTAAGTTTAAATATTTAGAGGAGAGATTTATATGGATGGTACTGAAATTGAAGAAATTGTATCTTGTAAAGAAATATCTGTAAGTAAATTATATACGGTTCCAAAAAGAATTTTTGATATTATTGTTGGATTGGTAGGGTGTATTTTACTAATACCACTTATTATAGGTATTAAAATAGCTAATTTGATTAATCATGATAAAGCACCAATTTTATTTAAACAAGAGCGCATTGGTAGAAATGGTAAACCTATATATATATATAAGTTTAGATCAATGGTAGAGAATGCTGATGAAATACTATTTAAAATGCTAGAAGAAAATGAAGAGATGCGATTAGAATATAAACGTTATAAAAAATTAAAAAATGATCCAAGAATTACTAAGGTTGGAAAATTTATACGAGATACTAGTATAGATGAATTTCCACAATTTATTAATGTTTTAAAAGGCGATATGTCACTTGTTGGACCAAGACCATATTTATATAGAGAAAAAGAAGATATGGGTGAGTATTACAATACAGTTATTAAATGTAAACCTGGTATAACAGGATATTGGCAAGTCAATGGAAGAAGTGGAACTGATTTCATTAAAAGATTAGTATTAGATGAATACTATTATAATCATAGAAGTCTTATTTTAGATATTAAAATAATGTTAAAAACATTTATAAAAGTGTTTAAAAAAGATGGAGCTAAGTAAAAATATAGATATAGATATGGAGTGAATTTTGTGCTAACCAATACAGTTGATATAGTTTGTCCGCTATACAATGCAGAAAATTATATAGATGCGTTGCATGCTTCTTTTCTAATGCAAGAGAATGTTGCAATAAATAATATCAAATATATACTTACTGAGAGTAGCGATAAAACTGAGGAAAAACTAAAAAAATTAAAATGCAATTATGAAACTATAAAACCATCTGAATTTTCACATAGTTTAGTCAGAGAAAAAGCTGCTTTTGCGTCTAATGCAGATATTGTCGTTTTTGTTACTCAAGATGTTGAAATTAAAAGAGCTGATTGGTTATATAAGCTTGTTTGTGATATTAATGATGATATAGTAGCAACATACTCAAGACAAATTCCAAAATATAACAATCTTGAAAAGTATACAAGAGAAAAAAATTATCCAGCTGTGTCAAAAATAGTATCAAAAGAAGACATACCCAAGTATGGATTAAATACATTCTTCTTTTCAGATGCTGCATCAGCTATTAAAAGAGATATTTTTATAAAATTAGGTGGTTATGATGGTAAGAATTTACCTATAAGCGAGGATATGTATATCGCTTATAAAATTATTATGTCGGGTTACAAAATAAAATATTGTTCAGAATCAGAGGTTATGCACTCGCATAAATTCACTTTAAAACAAATATATAAAAGATATAAATTGACAGGGCAATTTTTTAAAGAAAATGAATATTTAGATAAATATGGTACCACAGGAAGTGGGAAAGCTTTAGCTTTTTATATATTAAAGAGAATAGTAGAGGAAAAAAGGATAGATTTATTTTTTAGATATCCTTTTGATATGGCAGCAAGATTAATTGGAATGAAAGCAGGAAAAAGGAAATGAATGATGATTTAATAAGTGTTGTTGTACCAATTTATAATGTTGAAAAATATTTGTCAAGATGCATTGATAGTATAATAAATCAAACATATACCAATTTAGAAATTGTTCTTGTAGATGACGGTTCCACTGATAATTGTGGTAATATTTGTGATGAATATTCTAAAAATGATAATAGAATAAAGGTAATTCATAAAGAAAATGGGGGCCTATCTGATGCTAGAAATGCAGGATTGTCGGCTATTATAGGAAGTTATGTAACATTTATTGATTCTGATGATACAATAGAAAAAGACTATATAAAAACACTTTATGAACTAATAAAAAAATATAAAACTATGATGTCTATTGCATCATATTCTTTGGTGAATGGAAACAATATAACAAATAAAGGTTTAGGGTATGAGGAAACATTATTAGATACAAAAACATGTTTATCTAGAATGTTAATGGAATATGGTTTTAATGTTTCTTCTTGTGCAAAGATGTATTCAACAGATTTATTTGAAAACATTGAGTTTCCGAAAGGAAGACTTTATGAAGATAATGGTACAACGTATAGATTGATAATGAAGTGTGAAAAAATAGCATACTCTAATAAAAGTATTTATAATTATATTATAAGAAAAAATTCAATAACAGCAGCTAGATTTACATTAAAAAAAATGGATTATATATATATGACGGATATGGAATGCAATGAAATCATAAAACATTATCCTGATTTAATAGATGTTTGTGAAAGCCGAATGGCTGTTGCTAGATTTAGTGTTTTACGTCAAATGCTAAACGAAAAATTAAAAAATGATGAACTTGTAGAAGAAAATAGAATTATTGAATATCTAAAAGTAAACTATAAAAAATTGATGCATAATAAGAGCACAAGTAAAAAGACAAAAATGTCATTAGTACTATTAATGATAAATAAAAATGTATTAAGGATTGGTGCGAACATATATGAAAAAATTAAATAATACACATAATTTTGGAATACCGATAAACTTATTGTTTTATATAGCATATTTTTTGATAATTGCTTCTGATATTTTTGATAACATTTCAATTTTCAAAAATGTATTAATTATTGTGGATATTGTTTCAGTATTATTACTTTCAATTGTTATACTAGTAAAAAGAAAAATAGATATAAAAATGTTTGTATTTTTAATTTTGGTTTTTATTTCTGCAATTATATCTGATGATAGATCATTAGTAAAATTACCTTTTTTATTAATGGCATTTAATGGAATTGAATTTAATGAATTTATAAAAAAGGATTTTATTTTCCGAATAATATTAGTTTGCATATTATTTTTATTTAATGGCCTTGGTATAACTGATAATGGTATATTGGAGATAAGAAATGGATTCGTTAGAAATTCATTTGGGTTAGGTCATCCAAATTCATTTGCATTTTATTTAACAATTATTTCTCTTGATTATTATTATATAGAAAGTAAAAAAAATAACCCAAATATTCTAAGACCATTTTTATTTTCTCTATTGATGATATTCTTTATATTTTTATTTGTTGGAAGTAGAACTAATATTTTAATAATTTCATTGTTTTCTATCTTATTTCTTGCAAGGAATAAGATTACTCTTAAATCTAGCAGCTTTTTCTCATATACATTTGGTATTTGCATGATTTTGTCTGTAATACTTGCTTATATTTATAATCCAAATAATAACGTATTAAGTGTGTTAGATAATATTTTATCTAGAAGATTATATTTATCAAATTACTTTTTAAATAATTATAATATAACTTTATTTGGGAATAAGGTTATAACAAGTAAATTTTATGCATTGGATAATGCATATATAAATCTTTTTATTAGATATGGTATTGTGTTGTCATTTTATTTAATTATTATGTTTAAAAATGCATCAAAAAAACTAATAAAAAATAAGGAATATGTCTTAGTTATTGTATTAGCTATATTTTCAATATATGGACTTTCAGAAACACCAATGTATATTCCTGCAAAAAATCCTTATATTTTATTATTATCTTTTTCATGGATTAGTAATAGAAAAAATTTATTTAATAGGAGGAGCTATAGTAATGAGCAAGAAAATACCTAAAATAATAAACTATTGTTGGTTTGGAAAAAATGAAAAACCAGATATAATAAAAAAATGTATTAATAGTTGGAAAAAATACTGCCCTGATTATGAAATAATTGAATGGAACGAGAGTAATTTCGACATAAAAATTAATGATTATGTCAAAGAAGCATATGAACAAAAGAGATATGCATTTGTATCTGATTTTGCTAGATTATGGATTATTTATAATAATGGTGGAATATATTTGGATACTGATGTTGAATTAATTAAAAATATAGATGATTTAATTGAATATGATGCTTTTTTTTCGTCAGAAGATAATGTATATATAAATACAGGATTAGGCTTTGGTAGTGTAAAAGAAAATGAACTATTAAAAATGCTTATGGATGATTATAATGAAATTAAGTTTATTAAAGAAGATGGAACAATTGATAAAACAACTTGTCCTGTTAGAAATACAAAAATAATAAAAAAATATATGAATAATGAAATGGTGGTTTTTGATAAAAAAATTGAGTATAAAAATATTTGTTTTTTACCAAAAGAATATTTTTGCCCTTTGGATTATGAAACAAGAAAAATGAAAATCACTGAAAATACACGTGCAATACATTGGTTTAGTGGAACTTGGATGACACCATATGAAAAATTTAAAAAAATGGTAAGAAAACGTTTGATTAAATTAATTAAAAGAAGGTGAAAATTTGAAAAAATATAAAGAATTATTAGGTAATATAGGACTTTTAACGTTAAGTAATTTTGGAAGCAAAATACTTGGTTTTTTGTTAATACCTTTGTATACTGCAGTATTAACTACAGAAGAATATGGAAATTATGATTTTATCACGGTTACAATTTCATTATTAATACCAATTTTAACATTGAATATATCTGATGCCGCTTTGAGATTTTTACTTGATAAGCATAAAGATAAAAGAGATGTATGCAATGTGTCATTAAAGATAAATCTATTTTCAATTTTAATTTTAATAATTTTAGCAATTTTAAATAACATTTTTAAAATTGTAGGAATACTAAACAGTTTTCTATTTTATTTTATAATTCTTTATATTGTTACAGTATTGTATCAATATTTTCAAAATGTTATTAGAGGTTTGGACAAAGTAAAAATACTTGCAATAAGTGGAATTATTAATTCAGCTCTTATGATGACATTAAATATTTATTTTTTGTTAATACTTAAAATTGGCTTATCAGGATTTTTCTTAGCTAATATAATTTCTAACGCTATTGCTACTATATATTTGTTTGTAAATGCAAAGGATAGCATAGATATTCTTCATAAAAGTAATAAGAAATTAAAAAACGAAATGATTAGTTATAGTAAGCCACTTATGTTGAATTCAATAGGTTGGTGGATTAATAATGTTTCTGATAGATATGTAATAATATATATGTGTGGTGCAGCTGCTAATGGTATATATTCTGTTTCATATAAAATTCCTTCAATTTTATCTATTATTCAAACGATTTTTAATCAAGCGTGGGGAATATCTGCTATAAAGGAATTTAATAAGGATGATAACGATGATTTTTTTAAACGCATATATACTTCTTATAATCTAATCATGGTAATTAGCTGTTCTATTTTAATATTATTTACAAAAATTTTAGCTAGTATTTTGTATTCTAATGAATTTTATTCTGCATGGAAATATATGCCATTTTTGATGATATCTGTTGTTTTTAGTGCATTATCTGGATTACTTGGTGGAATCTTTTCAGCTGTTAAGGATACAAAAACGCTTGGAGTAACGACAGTTATAGGTGCTTTACTAAATATTATTTTAAATATTATTTTAATAAAATTTATTGGTGTTATTGGAGCTGCTATTGCAACATTATTTTCTATATTTTGTGTTTGGATTATTAGAATATTTAAAGTAAAAAAATATATTAAATTAAATTTAAATTTAAAGAATGATGTATTAGCATATGTTATATTAATTATTCAAGCAATAGTATTTTTATTGATTAAAAACGTTTTACTACTATATTGTATAGAAATATTATTGCTTTTTGTAGAAATAAGTTTATACCGAAAACAAATAAAGAAAATAATATATTTATTTAAGAACAAATTAAGTAGATAAAGAAGAGGTGACAACTACAAAATGAAAATTGGCATTATTACGTGGTTTAAATATGAAAATTATGGAACAGCTTTACAAGCATTGGCACTCCAAAAATATTTAAGAACCAATGGATTTGATGTTGACTTAATAAATTATACTATAGAAGAAAAAAAGAAGAAGAAAACTTTGAAACATTTATTTCCAAGAATAATTTTAAAACTTAATAAAATTAGATACAAAAATTTATTTTTATCTAAGACAGAAAAATTTAAAAGTATTATTTATGATAATTGTAATGTTACAAAAGAAGTAACAAATGTAGAAGAATATATTAAGTTGTGTAACTCATATGATATTGTTATATTTGGAAGCGATCAAATATGGAATCCTGATGTTTATCATCCATTTTATTTTGCAAATTTTGATGAAATAAAATGTAAGCTTGTTGCATACGCTCCAAGTTTTGGTATGAATCATATACCAGAAGATAAGATAGAAGAATTAAAAAAAGCTTTAAGTAGATTTAGCAGCATTGCAGTTCGTGAAGAAGATGGTTGTAAAATAATAAAACAGTTGATAGATATAGATGTTGATACAGTTGTAGATCCAACACTGTTACTAGAAAAAAATAAATGGAAAGAATTTGAAGAACCAATAGATATATGCAAAGATGATTATGTGTTGTGCTATTTTTTGAGTGATAACTTATGTCACTGGAAGGCTGCAAGAACATTTGCTAAAAAAAAGAATTTAAAGCTTGTTGTAATACCACATGATGGATTATCTTATATACAATCAAAATATGTAGTGAGATCATGTACAGTAGGGAATTTTTTATCTCTCATTAAAAATGCTAAATATGTTTTAACTGATTCGTTTCATGGATCTGTATTTTCACTAATATATGAAAAACAGTTTGTTTTATTTGAAAGGCATAGTAATAAAAATAGTTCTTCACAAAATTCAAGATTATATAATTTATTGAGAATGGTTGGATTAAATGAAATTTTATTGAAAAACGGAACTAAAGAAATAGAAGATGTCGATAATATAGATTATTCTTTAGTTAGAAAGAAAATTAATTGTATAACAAAAAAATCAGAAGACTATTTAAAACAAGTCATAAAATAATAAAAATAGTGATAGGAGGTAATTATACAGTTATTTATAATGTATAATAATTAAAAATGGAAAAGTATAAAATATCAATTATTGTTGCAATTTATAAATCAGAAAAGTTTTTAGATAAACTTATAAATTCAATTATAACTCAAACGTATAAAAATTTAGAAATAATATTAGTTAATGATGGTTCTCCAGATAATAGTGGTGTTATTTGTGATAATTATGCCAAAAAAGATAATAGAATAAAGGTTATTCATAAAAAAAATGGTGGTGCTTGTGAAGCTCGTAATTATGGAATTAATGCGGCTAGCGGTGATTATGTTTCCATCATTGATGGTGATGATTGGCTTGAACCAGATTATATTGAATATTTAGTTGATTTAATTGTTTCTACAAATTCTGACATGGCATTAACAGATAAAATATTTACAACAAGAGACAGAAAACAGGTAAATAATGATAGGAAAGAAATTTGGACATCTGAAAAAGCAGCTGCTTCTATAATTTATCCTATTATTCCAATAGGACCTTGGAATAAACTTATTAAACTTAGTGTTATAAAAAATAATAATATTTCTTTTTCTGTTCCATGGTCTGGTGAAGGGTTATATTTTACTTTTATGTGTGCCCAATATTCTAATCAGGTTGCTGTTGGGCATAGGAAAATTTATAATTATAGATTAAATAATTCTGGTAGTGGATTAACAAATTATAATGTTCAAATGGGAATCAACGCTTTATGGAATATTAAGAATATAAAAAATAATAATATTCTTAAAAGTAAAAAAATAGAAAATGCTGTTAACTGGCATATTTGGAAAAATTTTAATTTTCTTTTAAAGCTTATTATTGCTACTGATACATATGATAAATATAAAAATGAATATGAAGAATGTTTATATGGTATGAAAAAAATATTACCAACTGTATTAATTCACAGTGAAATTAAGTTAAAATCCAAAATAAAAATGATATTAATAACATTAAACCCAATTGCTCACGCTAAGAAGGAAATAAAAAGAGAAAAAATAGCGCTTGCAAATGATAAGATGATGTAGGGGAGGCATTATAGTGAAAAGTTTTATAAAAAGAATCTTATATTTTTTTAAAGCAAAAAAAATAGTTACGATATATCAACCTATTGACAAAGAAAAAATTTTAGATGGTAAAGTTGCAATAATAACTGGTGGAAGTGGTGGAATAGGTTTTGCTATTGCTAAAAAATTTGTTGAAAGTGGTTGTAAGGTTATTTTAGTTGGAACGAATAGTGAAAAACTTGAAAGTTTATGTAAGAAGTTAGGGGATTCAGCTAAATTTTTAGAAATGAATTTATATGATGTAAAAAGTTTCAAATCAAAAATAGAACAGGCTGTTAATTTGTTTGGAAAAATAGATATATGTGTAAATTCTGCTGGAAAACACATTTCTAAAGTTAACTTAGATTTTTTAACAACAACTGTATCTGAATATGAAGAAATTATGGATTTAAATTTAAAGAGTACTTACTTTTTTATTCAAGAAATTGCAAAGTATATGATATCTTCGAAAATTAAGGGACACATATTAATAATTTCTTCTCAATCAGCTTTGGAACCAGCATGGTCACCATATAGATTATCAAAATGGGGTATAAAAGGGATTACTTCAGGAATAGCTCAAAAACTGTTGCCATATGGAATTATTGTAAATGCAATAGGTCCTGGCCCAACGGCAACATCTATGCAAGATTATCGTGAAGGTGATAATATATATACAACAGGAAATACAATTGAAAGATATACAATGCCAGATGAAATTGCTGAATATGCCAAATTATTAGTTAGTGAACTTGGAAATACCATAATCGGTGATACTATTTATATGTCTGGTGGAAGAGGCATAATAGAAATAAGATAGTATTTTATTAAATTAAGTATACAATGGTGATGATATGAAAAAGAATAAAATTATTTTAATTATTATAATATCTATATTAGTTATATTATGGGGAGTGTGTATTTATAAATTAAGTGATATGAATACAACTTCGTCTAATGGTCGTTCAACAGATATAATAACTGTATTTTTAGAAAAAGGTCTTGAGTTTACTAATGATCTTGGTATTACTAATTCTCATCCTAGTTTATCAAAAATAGGACATGCAAGTTCTCTTCTTAATTCTCCTTTGAGGAAGGTAATGCATGCCTCTGTTTATTTTGTACTTGCTTTCTTTTTGATTATTGTAATTAATATGATATTTAGAAATAGACGTTATTTAGTATCATTATTGTTAACTATAGTTATATGTTTTATATTTGCAAGTAGTGATGAATTTCATCAAACGTTTGTGGCAGGTAGAACTGGTCAATTTCAAGATGTTATTATTGATACTGTTGGTGCTACATTTGGATGCCTCTTTTATGCCACATATTATTTTGCTTTTAAATTAGGAAGATTGTCTGGTTTGAAAAATAAAGAAGATTAGATTATCTTCTTTTTTAATATTTCTAAACTTGAAACAACATTGTATTCATGATATACTTTTTATTGTTTGGAGATGGTATTATGGAAAAACAGGTTCATAGAACATCACGTTCTTTAAAAAATAAAAAGAAAAAAATTAATAAAGCAATGATTATAATGTCTGTTATTAATTTCTTATGTACAATTATTCTTACCTTTTTTGTTGTTAGTCTTAAGATGATTCCTATTAAGTATATTGTTATTATCGTTTGTATTTTGGTTATGCTTGATTTATTAGTAATGTTATTACTTAAAAAGAAAAAAAGAGGATTTAAAATTCTTGGTTATGTAATATCTATTATACTTATTCTTATAAATGGAGCTGGTACTTACTATGTAGCTACAACTAATGCTTTTTTAAATAAATCATTTAATAATGCATCTAATACTTATACATCAACTTACTATATTGTTGTAAAATCAACAAGTAAGGTTTCTGATGTAAAAGAATTAGATGGAGCTAATATTGGTTACTATAAGAGTACTCCTAATATTGATGAAGCGTTAAAAGAGTTAGATAATAATATTAAAGTTAATACTAAAGAATATGAGAATGTAACATATAATTATAATGATTTAAAAAGAGGAAGTATTGATGCCGCTATTGTAGAAGAGAGTATATATGAAGCTTTAATTGATTCTGAAACTGGTATTTTAAAAGAAAGTGATTATAAGATTATATATAAGTTTGATATTGAAGTAAAAGAAGAGACTGAAGATTCTAGTGAAGAAGAATTTGTTGATGATGGAAACAGTTTAAATATATATATTGGTGGAGTAGATTTTACTGAAAAGAATACTGATTTTAATATGGTTGTTACAATTAATAAAAAAACGCATAAAATTTTACTTACATCTATTCCAAGAGATTATTATGTAACTATGAAAAGTAGTGGAATGCATGAATTACTTGGTTATGTTGGATATACTGGTATAAATAATTCTAGAAGAACGGTAGCTGATTTATTAGGTGTAAATATAGATTATTATATGAAAGTTAATACTAATAGTATTGTCGGGCTTGTAAATACTTTAGGTGGTGTTCAATTCTGTAATAATGGGGCTGCTTTTACAACAACACATGCTTTAGTTCAAGGATCATATGATGATGAAAATGGAGAAAAATTAAATGTTCCAAGTGGATGTAGGACATATAATGGTATTCAAATTCTTACAATTGTAAGAGAAAGAAAAGCTTTTGCTGATGGTGATAGACAACGTCAAAAGAATTGTGGTCAAGTAATGATTAATATATTCAAGAAAATGGCAAGTGCAGGAACAGTTGCTAATTACTCAAGTGTTTTGAATGCAGTAAGTAATTTATATACAACAAATTTATCTCGTGATGTAATTACTGATATTGCTAACGAAACAATTAATGGTGCATCATGGTCATTTGAACAACAATCCGTTACGGGATATGATTCAAGTGGTTATGTTCACATGGGAACTGTTAAAGATTATGTAATGAGACCTAATCAAAATAGTATTAATACAGCTAGTAGTAATATTAAGAAGATTATGTCTGGAAAGTAAAATGACGATATTTCGTCATTTTTTATTTGCGTTTACAAAAAATAAGTGTTAATATATCATCCAAGAAAGAGGGGATAGTATGGAATTTGTAAATGAACCATATGATGACGTTGCTCTTAAAATAGGAAAGATGATGAGAGAAGAAGCAGGTATCAAAGAAATATTTGCTAACAAATTAGATCGCTTGTCTAGTGCATGTTGTTCTATTTTAGTTACTGAAAATGGTAATGAAATAGGATTTGTTAATATTGTGCATGAATGCGTAAATAAATTTTTATTTGTTGATATTGGAATAAAAGAGCAGTATAGGGGATATGGTTACTCTAAAGTTATAATGTCTAATATTCAAGAATTAACAGAGTCTTGGGATGAATTTCTTATTGCTGAAACAAAAGTGTCAAATATAGCTGCTAATAAAGGATTAAACAGAATTGGAAAACTTGTTGACTGTTATAATGATTTAAATTATTATTTAATTAATGCTATTAAATATGATAAACTTGTTTCAAATGAGGATTTGTATAATTTGTTAAAAAATCATATTAGGAGCAATAAAGATTATCATGCATTAATATCGAGTATGCATAGTAAAGAAAAGGTATATACAAAGAAATAATAAATTGTATATAAATTGTTGACAAATCATATAATTAAGTGGTATATTATTCATGAATTTTAATTTGGATTTGCTTAGGCAAATCTTAAATTAAGTTTTAAAATGAAACACCTGGAAGTGTGTAGAGAGAGGAGGACAAATATGCCTACAATTAATCAATTGGTTAGAAAAAACAGAACTGATAAAACCAGAAAGAGTAAATCACCAGTTTTAGGAATTGGATACAATAGTAGAAAAAAGAAAACTACTGATTTGAATTCACCTCAAAAACGTGGAGTATGTACTCGTGTTGGTACAATGACACCAAAGAAACCAAACTCAGCATTAAGAAAGTATGCGCGTGTTCGTTTAAGTAATGGTATGGAAGTTACTGCTTATATCGGTGGTGAAGGACATAACTTACAAGAGCACAGTGTTGTATTAATTCGTGGAGGACGTGTTAAGGACTTAATCGGAGTTCGTTATCACATTATTCGTGGAACACTTGATACTGCTGGTATTGATAAACGTCGTCAAGGACGTAGTAAATATGGTACAAAGAGACCTAAATAATTTAATTAATAATTATTAAATAAATGGAAGGAGGATATTATGCGTAAGAGAGCTGCTGTAAAAAGAGATGTACTTGCTGATCCAATGTACAATTCTAAATTAGTTACTAAATTAATTAATACTATCATGAAAGATGGTAAAAAAGGTACTGCTCAAAGAATTCTATATGATTCATTTGATTTAATTAAAGAAAAGACTAATCGTGAACCTATGGAAGTTTTTGAAGCTGCTATGGAAAATATTAAACCATCTCTTGAAGTTAAATCTCGTCGTGTTGGTGGAGCTAACTATCAAGTTCCAATTGAAGTTAAACCTGCCCGTGCTCAAGCTTTAGCTTTACGTTGGTTAGTTAATTACTCTCGTTTGAGAGGTGGACATTCAATGTCTGAAAATTTAGCAAACGAAATTATTGATGCTTCAAATGGTGTTGGTGCTGCTGTTAAGAAACGTGAGGATACTCATAGAATGGCAGAAGCTAACAAAGCATTTGCACATTATCGTTGGTAATAAAGAGAAAGGAAAAAAATTATGGCTCGTTTATATAGTTTAGAGAAAACTCGTAATTTTGGAATTATGGCACATATTGATGCTGGTAAAACAACAACAACTGAACGTGTTTTATTCCATACTCATAAAATCCATAAAATTGGTGAAACTCATGATGGTGCTTCACAAATGGACTGGATGGAGCAAGAACAAGAACGTGGTATTACTATAACAAGTGCTGCTACAACTGCTTATTGGAAAGATCATAGATTTAATATCATTGATACTCCAGGTCACGTTGACTTTACTGTTGAAGTATCTCGTTCACTTCGTGTACTTGATGGTGCTGTTGCATTACTTGACTCACAAGCTGGTGTTGAACCACAAACTGAGACAGTATGGCGCCAAGCAACTGAGTTTAAAGTTCCTCGTATGATTTTCTGTAACAAAATGGACAAAATGGGTGCAAGCTTTGAATATAGTTTAAAGACTATTAGTGATCGCTTGGGTGTTAATGCCAAACCTATTGAATGGCCTATTGGTGCAGAAAGTGAGTTTAATGGAGTTATTGATTTAGTAACAATGAAGGCTTATCATTTTGATGGAAAACCTGAAGAAAATTATACTGAAATTGAAATTCCAGAAGATTTAAAAGATATCGCTTCAGAAAAACGTATTGATCTTATTGAAGCTGTTGCTGAATATGATGAAGAATTAATGAATAAATATCTTGAAGGAGAAGAAGTATCAGTTGACCTTATTAAACGTGCAATACGTAAAGGAACACTTGCTGTTGAATTCTTCCCTGTAATGTGTGGAACAGCACTTGGTAATAAGGGTGTTAAGTTCTTACTAGATGCAGTAATTGATTATTTACCTGCACCAACAGATATTCCTGCAATTAAGGGAGTAGATTTAAATGGAAATGAGATTGAAAGACATCCTTCTGATTCAGAACCATTTAGTGCTTTAGCATTTAAAGTTATGACAGATCCATTTGTTGGAAAATTAACATTCTTCAGAGTTTATTCAGGACATTTATCAAGTGGTTCTTATGTATTAAATGCTACTAAGGACACTAAAGAAAGAGTAGGACGTATTCTACAAATGCATGCTAATAATCGTACAGAAATATCTGAAGTATTTGCTGGTGATATAGCTGCTGCAGTAGGGCTTAAAAATACTACTACTGGAGATACTTTATGTGATGAAAAACATGCTTGTATTTTGGAATCTATGGAATTCCCAGAACCAGTAATTGAACTTACTGTTGAACCAAAATCAAAAGCTGATCAAGATAAAATGGGTCTAGCTCTTCAAAAATTAGCTGAAGAAGATCCTACATTTAGAGCTTCAACAAATCATGAAACAGGTCAAACAATCATAGCTGGTATGGGTGAACTTCACCTTGATATTATTGTTGATAGATTAAAACGTGAATTTGGTGTAGACGCTAATGTTGGTCAACCACAAGTTTCTTACCGTGAGACTATCACTCAAGCTGGTGAATGTGAAGGTAAGTACATTAAACAATCTGGTGGACGTGGGCAATACGGACATGTATGGATTAAATTTGAACCAAATCCTGATAAGGGTTATGAGTTTGTTGATGCAATTGTAGGTGGAGTTGTTCCTCGTGAATATATTCCAGTTACAGATAAGGGATTACAAGAAGCTATGACAACTGGTGTTTTAGCTGGATTCCCAATGGTAGATGTTAAGGCAACATTATTTGATGGTTCTTACCATGATGTTGACTCATCAGAAATGGCTTATAAGATTGCTGCTAGTATGGCTCTTAAAGAAGCTAAGAACAAATGTAAACCAGTTTTACTTGAACCTATCATGAAAGTACAAGTAATTGTACCAGATGAATATCTTGGAAATGTAATGGGAGATATCACATCTCGTCGTGGTAGACCAATGGGTCAAGAATCACGTGGAAATGCTCTTGCAATTGATGCAATGGTACCATTAGCTGAAATGTTTGGATATGTAACTAGCTTACGTTCTAATACACAAGGTCGTGGAAATTACACAATGGTATTTGACCACTATGAAGAAGTTCCAAAAAACATTGCTGAAGAAATTATTAAAAAGCATGGAACTAATAATTAATATAGTAAGAAAAGCGTTTGCTTTTCTTACTTAAATATTTTAAAAAAAGCTTGCTATTTTTATGCAAGTAATATAAAATATAATATGTAAGTAAATAAGGAGGAAATTTAAAATGGCAAAACAAAAATATGATCGTTCAAAACCACATGTTAACATTGGTACAATTGGACACGTAGACCACGGTAAAACTACTTTAACTGCGGCTATTACTAATGTATTATCTAAAAAAGGATTTGCTGAATTCGTAGATTATGCAAATATTGATAAGGCTCCAGAGGAAAGAGATCGTGGAATCACAATCAACACTTCTCATGTTGAATATCAAACTGAGAAGAGACATTATGCTCACGTTGACTGCCCAGGACATGCTGACTACGTTAAAAACATGATTACTGGTGCTGCTCAAATGGATGGTGCAATCTTAGTTATTGCTGCTACAGATGGACCTATGGCACAAACTCGTGAACATATCTTATTATCACGTCAAGTTGGAGTACCTCGTATGGTTGTATTCTTAAATAAATGTGATATGGTTGATGATGAAGAACTTTTAGACTTAGTTGAAATGGAAGTTCGTGAATTATTAACTGAATATGGATATGATGGAGATAATACTCCAATTATTCGTGGATCAGCTTTAAAAGCTCTTGAAGGAGATCCTAAGTATGAACAAGCAATCTTAGACTTAATGGATGCTGTTGATAACTGGATTGAAACTCCTGTACGTGATACTGACAAACCATTCTTAATGCCAGTTGAAGATGTATTTACAATTACTGGACGTGGAACAGTTGTTACAGGACGTGTTGAAAGAGGACAATTAAAACTTAATGATGAAGTTGAAATCGTTGGTCTTAAAGATACAAGAAAAACAGTTGTTACAGGAATTGAAATGTTCCGTAAATCACTTGACTATGCTGAAGCAGGAGATAACGCTGGTGTATTATTACGTGGTGTTGCTCGTGAAGACGTTGAAAGAGGTCAAGTATTAGCTAAACCAGGAAGTGTTACTCCACATAAGAAATTCAAAGCTCAAGTTTATATCTTAAGCAAAGAAGAAGGTGGAAGACATACTCCATTCTTCTCAAACTATCGTCCACAATTCTATTTCAGAACTACAGACGTAACAGGTGTTATTGAATTACCTGAAGGTGTTGAAATGGTTATGCCTGGTGATAATGTTGAAATGACAGTTGAATTAATTGCTCCTATCGCTATCGAAAATGGAACTAAGTTCTCTATTCGTGAAGGTGGTAGAACAGTTGGTGCTGGAAACGTTTCAGAAATCATTGCTTAGTTAAAAAGGGTTTTAAACCTTTTTTTCTTTTGTGCAATAAAAAAGTAACATTTAATTTTAGATGTTACTTTTTTAATATGTTTTGAATTGGTTTTGTATTTCGATACATAAAATATAATGTATTATTGGTAATTAATTCCAAATCACCTAGGTATTCGATTACTTTAGCATTAAAACTACATTTGAAATTTTTTAGTCCTTCATAGTCACTTTTACTAGCATTAATTCCAGCAACACCACCTAAGTTAAAATATTTATATCCAGCTTTTGAATATCTTTCACATAACTTCCAAAGTAGTAAATGCTTGGCATTAAAATTTTTATATTTTGAATCATATCCATCCATATATAAGTAGACAGTATCACTGTTTTTAATAATCATTGCTGATGCAAGAATAATACCAAATTCATTATTTTTAAGCATTTTAGTTGCTTTTATTAATTCTCTTTTATATGTATCAAGTAATTTATCTGCTGCCATTTTCTTTTCGATTAATTTTTCTTTTTTATCTGTTTGCTTCATTAATTGCTCATTCATATTTAAGCATATACTTTCTTGTTTAGTATACTTATCTTGACATAATTTTAAGTAGTGCTTAGTATCTAGTTTAGCATAAAAGAATTCAATTGATTTTGTTTTGCTAAACTCTGTATAGCAATCTTCATAATATTTTAAATCTCTTGGATATTTAAATTTTGTTTGAAGGTAAAGGTATTTTAAATCATCATAATCTCCTTTATAAATATGAATTCCTCTTCCTTCAGCACTTCTTATTTTAGTACGAAGCTTTTTATCAAAATTTTTAAATACCATATAATATGGAATACTTATATCGATAATAGCTTCGTATCTAGGTTTTAGTGCTTCAAAGAATTCGTTAAAACCATAGTGATAGTATCCTTCTTTTTGCAAGAATTCAAATGAACTATCGAAATAGGCATCTTTTTTAAAAACATTATATTTAAAATCATAAGTATTTTTTATAATCATAGGATTCAATTTAACAGCTACAACGCCTTTTTTTCCTAAGAATTTTTTAAGTTCTATTGTAAAAGTTGATACAAGATTATGGTCTAGGTAGTCTATTAAAAATCCTTTTGGTGCATATGCATATTTAAAACGTCTTATTTTTTCAATTAGAAGAAGAGATGCAGCTACAATGTGGTTATCATCTATAAGCCCAACATACATTGAATCGAATTTTTGCTTATTCATAACATGAGCGTATTCTACTGTTTGATAGATTGATTTTTGATTGTATTTGGATGAGAAGTTTCTAAACTCTTCATTTGTTAATTCCTTTATATACATGAAATCACCTCTTTTTTGGAAATTATATTATTATATCACATATTATGTGTAAATGGTATAAAAAAATATTAACAATTAAAAATAAAAATGTTATAATTTGTTATATAGATAAGAATGGAGATGAATATTATGGCAAAAATAAAAGATGTCATAGGTAGAGAATTATTGGATTCAAGAGGAAATCCAACAGTAGAAGTTGATGTCATTCTAGAAGATGGTGTTATGGGTAGAGCTATGGTACCAAGTGGAGCATCAACGGGTGAAAGAGAAGCTTTAGAAATGCGTGATGGTGGAACTCGTTTCATGGGTAAAGGTGTTTTAAATGCCGTTAGTAATGTAAATGGACCACTTCGTGATTTGGTTATTGGACTTGATGCTTCTAATCAAAGTGAGTTAGATTATGCGATGATTAATGCTGATGGTACTGAAACTAAATCCAAATTTGGAGCTAATGCGATTTTAGGTATTTCAATGGCAGCTTTAAGGGCAAGCGCTAATGAAGAAAAGATGCCTCTTTATAAATATGTAAGTGAAAAATTTGGTAATGGTATTATGAGTGAACCTCGTCCAATGATGAATATTATAAATGGTGGTGCTCATGCTGACAATAAACTTGATTTTCAAGAATATATGATTATTCCTATGGCTGACACTATTCATGATAGAGTTCGTATAGGAGCTGAAGTTTTCCATAATTTGAAAAGTGTTTTAAAGAGCAAAGGGTTAGTAACTAGTGTTGGTGATGAAGGAGGATTTGCTCCTGATTTAAATTCAAATAGTGAAGGTTTTGAACTTATTATGGAAGCTATTAAAAAGGCTGGTTATGAACCTGGGGTAGATGTTTGCATGGCTATTGATGTAGCTGCTAGTGAATTCTATAGTGATGGTAAATATAATTTAGTTGGAGAAAATAGAAGTCTTACAACTGAAGAATTAATTGAATACTATGAACAATTGGTTAGCAAATATCCTATTATTTCAATCGAAGATCCTGTTGATGAAAATGATTGGGAAGGATTTAGATTAGTTACCGAAAAGTTAGGAGATAAAATTCAATTAGTAGGTGATGACTTATTTGTTACTAATAAAAAGTGTCTTCAAATGGGTATAGATAATCATGCTGGTAATGCTATATTGTTAAAGGTTAACCAGATTGGTACAATAACTGAGACATTAGAAACAATTGAGTTAGCTCGTCAAAATGGTTATAATACTGTTATTTCTCACAGAAGTGGTGAAACTGAAGATACAACTATTGCTGACTTAGCAGTTGGATTAAATTTAGGACAAATAAAAACAGGTTCTATGTCTAGAACTGATAGAATTTGTAAGTATAATCAATTAATGCGTATTGAAGAAGAATTATCAAAATAAAAGAAAATGTTATTACCATTTTCTTTTTTTTAATTAAATAATTTTTTAACCTTTATTTTACCACTAGCTACACTAGAAATGTAATTATAGTCTTTATTACTAATTGGATAACCTTGTTCTAAATTTTGTATTAATGTATCTTTCATATATTTGTATGGATTATTTCTTGGTACTTTAATTTTAAAATTAGGATTTATTTTTTTAATAATATTAGCTATTTCCGTGCATATTTTATCTGATAGAATAATAGGACAAATATTTTTGTAATATGAATTAATTATTTTTTTAGCTATATATTGATTATATAGTTCTATGTCTAAAATAGATATGTCTGATAAAAATTCATTATTTTTAATAATAGCTGCTATGTTAGCGTTTGCTTCAAACAAAAAGTAGTCATGATATTTATTATAATATTTGGATGTTAAAAAATTAACATCAATATCACATATAGCAATACTTTTATTTAGTTCTTCTTCAAATACTTTATCTGTATATAGATTATTTTTTAAATAACTTTCTTGGATAATATGTGTAAGTTCATGATTTATCATATGTAATTCAAAAAGTACTTTTAAGTTGTTAGATGATGCTTTATTTAAAAGTTTTGTTTGACTAATATTTAAATAATTGGGTGCAACATATAAAGTAAAAGTATTATTATTATAGCCATATTCATCTGCAATAATAATATTTTTACAAGAATCATTTAGTTTGTATGTATCTATAAATTCCTTAATATAGTTATAAATAAGATTATATGGAACATCTTTATTTTTGACAATTAAATTTTTTATTTCATTTATACTATCCATATATATCCACCTGGATTCATATTATAAAAAAAATTTCCTTTTGTCAATTATCATTTTCTGATATAATTAAATAGGTGATTTTATGACTGCAGAAGTACTTGTTGAATTAAAAATTAGTAAAATAGATAAAACATTTAGTTATCATGTTCCTGTAAATTTATCATCTAATATTAAGGTTGGTATGCGTGTTTTAGTACCATTTAGAAATCAAAAATTAGAGGGGTATGTAACAGAATTAACTGATGATTTGGTAAGTACGTATGAATTAAAAGATATTATAGGACTAGTAGATAAGGATGTTACTTTAACAGAAGAATTATTATATATTGGAAAATTTGTTAAGAAGAAAACACTGTGCAATTTAATTGAAGCGTATCAAGCAATGCTTCCTAAAGGTATTAGAGCAGATCATTCTAGTTCTATAAGTGATAAAACTAAAAAATATGTTAAATTAATTAATAAAAACAATGTTAAAAGTGAAAAACAGTTAGCTATTCTAAATATGTTTGATGGAAGAGAGGTTATTGAAAAAAAAGAGATTACTAATATTTCTAGATCTATATATAATACTTTAATAAAAAATGGCAATATAGAAGAGATAGAAATTAAAGTAAACCGCTTAAATTATGCTGAAACAAAAAAAGATAGTAAGAAAGTTCTATCAAGTGAGCAAGCAAATGCTTATCATAAAATATTATCCAAGAAAGATGTATTCACCCCCTTTTTACTTCATGGTGTTACAGGAAGTGGTAAGACTGAGGTATATATGCAACTGATAGAGGAGGTTTTAAAAAGTGATAAAACAGCATTGGTTTTAGTGCCTGAAATAAGTTTGACACCGCAATTTATTTCACGATTTTTATCACGCTTTAAAGGAGTGGTAGCAACCATTCATAGCGGACTTAGTGATGGTGAAAAGAGAGATGAGTGGCTTAGAATTAGAAGTGGGGAAGCCCGTGTTGTTATAGGTGCAAGAAGTGCAGTATTTTCTCCTTTTTTGAATTTAGGAATTATTATTATTGATGAAGAACATTCACAAAATTATAAACAAGAAAATAATCCTAGATATTCAGCTATTGATGTAGCACTAGCAAGAGGAAGATATCATAATTGTCCAGTTGTTTTAGGAAGTGCTACACCATCAATTGAAAGTTATACAAGAGCTCTTAATAATATTTATGAATTATTAGAAATGAAAAATAGAAGTTCAGGTCATCTTCCAGAAGTAGAACTTATTGATATGAAAGATGAAATAGCGCTTGGGGCTAGAGTTTTATCTAGAAAATTAAAAAGTGAAATAGAAAATACTATTAATTCTAATAAACAAGTTATTTTGCTTTTAAATAGAAGAGGATTTACAACAAGTAGTAGTTGTCCCAATTGTGGATTTATTCATAAATGTCCCAATTGTGATATTCCACTTATATATCATAAAAAGAATTCAAATATGAAGTGTCATTATTGTGGTTATACAACTTATAAACTAAATACATGCCCAAGTTGTGGTAACAAAGATATGCGAGATATGGGAATGGGTACAGAAAAACTAGAAGAATATATAAAAGAAAATATAAATGGGGCTAGAACACTTCGTATGGATAATGATACAACATCAAAGAAAGGTTCTTATGAGCGAATGATTAAAGCTTTTGAAAGTTTAGAGTATAATATTTTAATTGGAACTCAAATGATAGCTAAAGGACTTGATTTTCCATATGTTACTTTAGTTGGTGTTCTTCAAGCTGATGCGGGGCTTATGTTTCCTGACTTTAGAAGTAGTGAGAGAACATTTGATCTTTTAAGCCAAATAGCAGGTAGAGCAGGTAGAGGAATATATCCTGGTAAGGTTATTTTTCAAGGATTTTCAATGGATCACTATAGTATTATTTCTGCTAGTAAACATGATTATTTAAGCTTTTATAAAGAAGAGATGAAAGTAAGAAGAAAACTTAAGTATAGTCCTTTTTCTAATTTAAGTGTTGTAAAGGTAAGAGGAAAAAATTATGATGAAGTTCTTCTTTCGGCAAATAAAATAAAAAGTCATTTAGGCAATAAATTAAATAATGTATCAGTTCTTGGACCAAGTAGTGGTATGATGCTTAAAACAAACAATATTTATGAACTTCATGTTATTATAAAATATAAAAAAAGTGATGAGGTTATAAGAGAATTAGAATTTATTAAATCTATTTATAGAACAGATAAAAATGTTAAACTTGAATTAGATATTTCTCCTGTTTTTATTTAATTTACTATGATTTTATGATACAATTATAAAGGTGATTATATGAATATAGCAGATTTAGATGTTAATAGAGATATAAAAATTGTATTTATGGGTACTCCTTCATTTGCAGTTCCAGTTCTTTTAGGATTACTTGAAAATTATAAAGTAAAGGCAGTTGTTACACAACCAGATAAGCCTGTTGGAAGAAAAGGTGTTATTACTTATTCTCCAATAAAACAAGTAGCGCTTGATCATACTATTTTAGCTCTTCAACCTAAAAATATAAAAGAAGAGTGGCAAGATATTATTTCGCTTCATCCTGATTTGATTGTAACATGTGCTTATGGACAAATTTTACCAAGAGAAATTTTAGTATATCCAAAATATGGATGTATAAATGTTCATGCTTCTCTTTTACCTAAATTACGTGGAGGAGCGCCTATTCATCGTGCAATTATAAATGGTTATAAAAAAACAGGTGTAACTATAATGCATATGGCTACTGGTCTAGATACAGGAGATATTATTTCACAAAGTGAAATTGACGTATTAGATACAGATACACTTGATACATTAGAAGAAAAACTATCAGTGTTAGGTAGAGATTTATTGCTTAAGACACTACCTGATATTATAAGTGGAGTAGCTCCTAGAATTAAACAAGATGATAGTGCCTCTACTTATGCCGCTAATATATCAAAAGAAGAAGAGAAGATTAATTTTTCACTTTCAAGAAGAAATGTTTTTAATCAAATTAGAGGACTAAATTCTCATCCAGGAGCATATTGTTACATGGATTCTAAGAGATTAAAAGTTTATGAATGTTATATTACTGATAATACATATACTAATATGATTGATGGGCAAATTACAAACATTTATGAAGATGGTATTGGTGTAAAGGTTTCGAACGGTGAGATTGTTTTGACTGTTATTCAGCCTGAAGGAAAAAGAAAAATGAAAGCTAGCGATTATCTTAGAGGATTACAAAATAGTACAGCTTTAATAGGAAAAATTTTGGAGTAATTATGAAAAACGAAAAGAAATCTATTTTTAAAAAAATAAAAGAGTTAATGGCTAATCCAAGGTATAAAGCTCTTATAACACTAGGGGCTTATCTTATTTTCTTTTTAGTTATATATATTTATATAACTGTTAAAAGTGATTTGGATGCATCTAAGATGGAGGCTAAAGTGGATCCTATTTATAATTATCAAAATATGGAAAGTTATGAATATGAGTATAATATTACGAGTACTAGTAGAGTTGGTTCAAAAGTAATTACAATAAATGGAACACATACGAGTAATAAAGATATTTTTTATGTGTCTCTTCATAAGTTTACAATAGACAATAATGTAGTAGCAGGTGATACTGATATAGCACTTTTTATTCCTTTTGATGTTATATATACACTTCCTAGTAATATGGGCTCATTTTTTACGAGTGATTATTTAGAAAATAAAACATCTTATAACAATGGTGATACTAAAATGGTATTTAGTATTCCATTTAAAAATTTTAATATTTTAAAAATAGATGATAGTAGCATTGATAATTTGTTTTCAGAAGTTAAAGTTTCAGTTGAAGATGATGTTATTACATCTGTATCAATTGACTTGTCAAGTGCTATCTCATTAGTTGATAAAAATATTGTATCTTATGTAATTGATATTAAATACAGTAATATTAATGCAATAAAAAGCCTAGAGGAATTTTAGGTTGCAAAGTATGTTAATATGTGTTAAAGTATTTGTAGTTAGGAGGGACATATGGAACTTATTTTAATTATTGTATCAATTTTATTAATTGTAATTGTCCTTTTACAAGCTGGAAAGGCAGAACAAGCTTCGCTTAATGGTGCTAATGATAGTTTGTTTCAAAATAGGAAAGAACGTGGAGGAGAGTTATTTATAACTAGACTTACAATGGTTCTTGGAATTATCTATTTCGTTATTTGTTTTATTCAAGGATTTTAAAGATGAGAAAACTCATCTTTTTCTTTTGTTGTTCTTCTAATTTATTATAAATTTTGATATAATAATTTAGGTGACGTTTTATGTATGCATATATTAATGGGGTTATTAAAGAAACTACTAGTACAGGGATTGTAGTTGATGTAGGTGGAATTGGTTATTTCATTTATGTTGCTAGTCCATATTCGTTTATTATCGGAAATATTTATAAAGTTTATTTGTACCAGTATGTAAGAGAAGATGAGATTAGTTTATATGGCTTTAAAACAGCTGAAGAAAAAGATTTGTTTTTGAGACTTATTGCAGTCAAAGGATTAGGATGTAAAATGGCAATGCCTATGTTTGCAACAGAAAATACAAATGACATCATAAATGCCATTGAAGCAGAAAATATAACATATTTGAAGAAGTTTCCTAAAATAGGTGATAAAGTAGCAAGACAAATTATTCTTGATTTAAAGGGTAAGCTTGTTGCTTTAGAATCTCAAGCTAGTTCTACAAATGAAGAACTTAAAGAAGCTCTTTTAGCACTTGGATATAAAAATAATGATATTCAAAAGGTTATAACTAAAGTTAATGCGAATAATACTATTGAAGTACAGATAAAAGAAGCTTTAAAATTATTATTAAAATAGTTGTATATTAAAAGGGGTGATAGGATGGATAATAGAATTGTGACAGAAGAAAAGTTAGAAGAAGATAATGATATTGCTAATATAAGACCAGAAACACTTGTTGATTATATTGGACAAACAGAAGTAAAAGAAAATCTAGCAATTTTTATAAAAGCGGCTAAAATGCGTGATGAAGCTCTTGATCATGTATTACTATATGGGCCTCCCGGTCTTGGAAAAACAACGCTTGCTGGTATTATTGCTAATGAACTTGGTACCAACATTAAAACAGCTAGTGGACCATCAATTGAAAAAATTGGTGATTTAGCAGCTATTTTATCAAGTCTAGAAGCTGGAGATGTTTTGTTTATTGATGAAATACATAGAATGCCTCGTTTTATAGAAGAAATTTTATATCCAGCTATGGAAGATTTTACCCTTGATATTATTGTTGGAAATGATTCTTCTAGTCGTAATATAAAAATAGATTTACCACCCTTTACATTAGTTGGTGCAACAACACGTGCAGGGGATTTATCTAGCCCTCTTAGAGATCGTTTCGGAATTATTTCTAAACTTCAATATTATACAACTGATGAATTAACTAAAATTGTAAAAAGAACAAGTTCTGTGTTAAATTCACCAATTGATGATGATGCAGCTGTTGAACTTGCACTTAGGAGTCGTGGAACGCCACGTATAGCTAATAGATTATTTAAACGAGTTAGAGATTATGCTTTAGTAGTTGGAGATGGATTAATTACTTTAGATATTGCTAGAATGGCACTTGATAAGTTAAAAGTAGACCGTCTTGGATTAGATGATACAGATTATCATTTGTTAAAATCAATTATTGAAAAATTTAATGGAGGACCAGTTGGAATTGAAGCTCTTGCTGCTTCTATAGGAGAAGAACAAGGTACCATTGAAGATGTATATGAGCCTTACCTTTTACAAATAGGTTTATTAAAAAGAACCAGTAGAGGTCGTATTGTTACAAAAAAGGCGTATGAACATTTAGGCCTTCCTATAAATGAAAAATAGATAGGAGGAATATATTATGGATAGATTTACAACGTATTTAGTTAAACCAGATGGAAATGAAATAAAACTAAAATATTATGAACTTTTAGAATGTATGAAAGAAGAAGTTGCTAAAGTAAACAATGAACAAAATGATTTTGAAGAATTTAAAAAAAATTATACTTTATTAAAAAATCAAAGCTATTATGACTATTTAATTAAACATGGCTATAAACATCGTTCTATGTTGAGCGGTGAAATGGTATCTTTTGATAAACATAATATGTATGAATTTGGATGTGAAAATGGTCAAGATAAAAAAGGTATTTATGGTGATGATAAAACCATAGGGTATTTTAAAGACTATTCAAAGTGCTTTATTGATGGATGGATTAGTCCAAATGGAGAAGTAGTAGGTTATGATTTTAATGAAATTTCACATGTTAAGCTTGCTCTTCCTATTGCTCACTCTTATCTTATGGATGATAAGTGGGCTTGCATTACCTATAATAGCTGTGAAGATTATTTAAATAATGCCAGTAAATTTATTGAAGAGTATGGTAAATATGTACCATATATATATGCTGGCGGAAGTATAAATTATGCTCCCTATGAACCAAATGAAAAACAAATAGAGAGTGGAAAAAAAGTAGAAGAATATTTTGTAAAACAATTGAAGAGGTAAAAAATGAAAACAGATGATTTTGATTATTACTTACCTGAAGAGTTAATAGCGCAGACGCCTCTTGCTAAAAGAGATGATTCACGTCTATTAATATTAGATAAAAAAACAGGTGAGATAGAACACAAACATTTTTATGATATAATTGATTATTTAAATCCAAATGATGTACTTGTTATAAATGATACAAAAGTAATACCTGCAAGAATTATCGGTATTAAGGAAGATACAGGAGCTGTAATTGAATTACTTTTATTACATAACATAGAAGAAAATATGTGGGAATGTTTAGCAAAACCACAAAAAAGACTTCATGTTGGTACTATTATTTCTTTTGGTAATGGTGAATTAAAATGTGAAGTTATAGAAGTATTAGATGAAGGTATTACCCATGTAAAAATGATATATGATGGAATATTCTTAGAAATTTTAGAAAAATTAGGTTCAATGCCACTTCCACCATATATACATGAGAAATTAGATAATCCATCTAGATACCAAACGGTATATGCTGAAAATCCTGGTTCTGCGGCAGCACCAACTGCGGGGCTTCATTTTACACCAGAGTTACTTGATAAAATAAAAGAAAAGGGAATAAAAGTTGTTCATATAACTTTGCATGTTGGGCTTGGAACATTTAGACCTGTAAATGTCACAGACGTTACAAAACATAAAATGCATACAGAAAGATATTATATGACAAAAGAATCAGCAGACGTATTAAATGAAGCTAAGAAAAAGGGTAATAGAATTATAGCTGTTGGTACTACTAGTACTAGAACGCTAGAAACAATTATGAAGCGTTTTGGCACATTTAAGGAATGTAGTGGCGATACAGATATATTTATTTATCCTGGATTTGAATTTAAAGCAATTGATGCTCAAATTACTAATTTTCATCTTCCAAAATCTACTTTAGTTATGTTAGTTTCAGCGCTTGCTGGAAAAGAAAATATAATGCATGCATATAATGAAGCCGTTTTGCAAAAATATCGATTTTTCTCATTTGGAGATGCGATGTTTATAAAATAAATACACCACACGACCACTTGACAAGTGGGGGGGGGGTGTATGCTAAAATACACTTTAGAATAGAGGTGTATTTTTTTTATGAAAAAGAAAGGATTTACGCTTAT
>CAKPTA010000007.1 GCA_934190785.1 uncultured Bacilli bacterium | reverse complement strand
CCCCCCCCCACTTGTCAAGTGGTCGTGTGGTGTATTTGGACTGTTTGTCTATAACAAGTGTAATAAATTTATCTAAAAATAATCAATAACATAACAAATTTAATTACTCAAATATTCATCTGATAAATATAATTATTTTTTTTGATAAATTTTTGCTTGTCTTCTCTTTTCTCTCTTCTTTTCCTTTTCTAGCTTTCGCTTTTCTTTTTGTTCTATTTTTTCAAATAACAAATCATATTCAAGATACTTTTTTATTTCTTTTAAAATATCTTTTTTGGTATTTAATGTTAATAATTTAAAAATTATTTCATTTACATCATCGATTGGTAATGAATGATTTGTTTTATATGTTTCATTTACTAAATATAATCTTGTTGAACCTATATGCGCAAAACTAATCTTTTTATAAGAATATACTGGTTCTGATATAAGTTTATAACGATTAGGTCTTTTATTAAATGTACGTATTTGACTTGTAAATGGACATGTACAAACATATTTATTGCCATTATGTTCTAATTCAAATAAAACTACACAAGGTCGTTTTTCTTTTGATCTAAAACTTTATTACCAAAAATAACTTGTTTATGATAAACAATATCTCCTTTATTAAACATAAATCCCCCTTATATAAATCATTTAATTTTTATTCCTAAATCATCAAGTTGCTTTATATCTACTACATTTGGACATTCACTCATAAGGTCTGTTGCACTTGCTGTTTTAGGGAATGCTATAACATCTCTTATATTTTCTGTTTTAGTAAGAAGCATTGTCATACGATCTAGTCCAAAAGCAAGTCCACCATGTGGAGGGCATCCATATTTAAAGGCTTCAAGGAAAAAGCCAAATTTATTTTGTGCCTCTTCTAATGTAAATCCTAATGCTTCAAACATTTTTGCTTGTACTTTACTATCATGAATACGAATTGAACCGCCACCAGCTTCATAACCATTAATAACAATATCATATGCTTTAGAATAACAATGGGCCTTATCTGTTAATAATTTATCTATATCACTATCTTTTGGTGCTGTAAAAGGATGATGACATGCCATATATCTATTTTCTTCATCACTCCATTCAAATGAAGGGAAATCAACAACCCATAACATTTTGTAAATATCATTATTAATTAATCCAAGATCATGACCAAGTTTTAAGCGAAGAGCTCCAAGACTTTGTTTAACTATGTTATATTTATCAGCAACGATCAAAATTAAATCATTATTACTAATATCTAATTTACTAACTAGTTCTTTACTTTGACTATCTGTTAATATTTTTGCAATGCTTCCAGTAAAAGCATCATCATATTTTAGCCATGCAAGTCCACTTACTTTATATGTTTTTACAAAGTCAGTTAACTTATCAATATCCTTTCTTGAATAGTTGCTAGCAGCATTTTTAACCACTAAACAATTAATAACACCATTATTATCGATAACATTTCTAAATACTGTAAAATCAGTATCTTTGAATATATCAGTTATATCATTTATTTTCATATCAAAACGTAAATCAGGTTTATCAGAACCATAATATTTTATAGCATCATCATATTTCATACGCATAAGTGGTAATTCTACATCAATATGCGCAACTTCTTTGAAAATGTGGGCAACAAGTTTTTCTGCAAATGACATAACATCATCTTCATCAACAAAACTCATTTCCATATCAACTTGAGTAAATTCAGGTTGTCTATCAGCACGTAAATCCTCATCACGAAAACATTTAGCAATTTGAAAATATTTTTCCATTCCACCTATCATAAGTAATTGTTTAAACAATTGTGGAGATTGTGGTAAAGCATAAAATTTACCATGATTAACACGAGATGGGACTAAATAATCTCTAGCTCCTTCTGGCGTTGATTTACATAAAACTGGTGTTTCTACTTCAATAAATCCATCATTTGATAAAAAATTACGAATAGCCATCATAATTTTATGACGTGTAATTAATTTTGATTTAATTTCATCACGTCTAATATCTAGATATCTATATTTAAGACGTGTATCTTCAAGGGCACTACCCTTATTTAAATCAAATGGAAGATCAGCACTTTCATTTAAAATTTTTAAGTTTGTTACTTCAACTTCTACTTCTCCTGTTTTTAAATTAGGATTTTTATTTTCACGTTCTAAAATTTTTCCTTCTGCTTCAATTACATATTCACTTTTTAATGAATTAGCTATATCATAACATTCTGAATCTGGTCTTATCATAAGTTGAATAATACCACTTCTATCACGCAAATCAATAAAAATTAATCCACCTAAATCACGTTTTTTAGAAACCCATCCATCTAAAGTTACAACGTCTCCAACATTTTTTATACTAAAATCACTATTATTAAACTTCTTCATTTTCATCCCCACATTCTTCACAGTGGCATCCTTCTTCTAATTTTTCATCTAAAAAATCTATAATATCAGAACTTGCCACTTTATATTCTTCTTTTGTGTGATTATTTTTTACTGTTAAAATGTTATTTTTTATTTCATCTTCTCCAATAATTATTACATATTTAGCTTTTAGTCTATCAGCTTGTTTAAAATTACCTTTCATATTTCTAGATAAATAGTCTTCCTCTACAATAAACCCACTCATACGAAGTGATTGTGTTAAACCAATACTATATGCTTTAGCTAAATCCCCAACTGGAATAACATAAATATCTACAAAATTATCATCAACAACATCAATATGTTCAAATTGAAGTGCTGCAAGTAATCTCTCAAGCCCAAGAGCAAATCCAACACCTGGAACATTTGGTCCTGATAAAGTTTCTACTAAGTGATCATATCTTCCCCCAGCGCATAAAACATTTTGACTTCCAAATCCTTCTACAGATGCTTCTACTTCAAAAACTGTATGTGTATAATAATCAAGTCCACGAACAATATTTGTATTTACAACATAATCAATATTAAGTGCATCTAAATATTTTAAAACAGCATCGAAATGTTTTTTACTACTTTCATTTAAGTAATCTGTTATCTTAGGTGCATTTTGCATAATAGGAAGATCATGATCAACTTTACAATCTAAAATACGAAGTGGATTTTTAGAAAATCTTGTCTTACAATCTTCACATAATTCATCTAAATGAGGTTTAAAGTACTCTAAAAGAGCCTGTCTATACGCTAATCTAGATTCAGAATCACCAAGCGTATTAATATTAACCTTAATTCCTTTTAAACCAAGCAATTTATAAAAATTAACTGGTATACTAATTACTTCAGCATCCACCATAGGATCATTTGAACCAAATACCTCAACCCCAAATTGATAAAATTCACGAAATCTACCAGACTGTGGTCTTTCATATCTATACATAGGTCCAAAATACCAAGTTTTAACTGGTTGTTCATTTAAAGCATACATCTTATTTTCAATGAAACTACGAACAACACCAGCTGTACCTTCTGGACGAAGAGTCATATTTCTATTTCCTCTATCTATAAAATCATAAGTTTCTTTTGAAACAATATCACTAGTTTCACCAACACCTCTATGAAATAATTCACTTGCTTCAAATAAAGGTGTTTTAATATAATTATAATTATATTTTTCCATTAAACTTCCAAGCAAATTTTCAAGTGCTTTTACACGTCTTGCATCATTACCATATAAGTCATATGTTCCTTTTGGTTTTTGTATCATAAAATTCTCCTATCTTTTTACTAAAACTTTTTTATCATCTTTTTCGTTCTTAATTATATCATTTAAATTTATATAATTTCCATAATTATCAATTAAAATACAATTATTATTGTAAACAGCCTCAGCCGTTAAAAATATACCACGATATTTATCCCTATTGTATAATACTTCCCATTTAGCATCTCTTATACATTCATAAAGACTAGCTTTTAAACTTCTAGCACCAGTTTTACGACTCAAAGCTTTATTTGCTAAAGCATCTAAAAATTCTTCATTCCAACTTAGATTTATATTAATATCACTAAGAATTTCTTTTTCAATTAAAAGAGGACTATTTTTTGATTTTGTAAGTATCTCTTTTAAACTGTCAATTGTATGTCCTGATAACTGTGTTATACATGTAAATCTACCTAAAAGTTCTATTGGAAGATATCCATATTTAGATAAATCTTCAATAGATAATCGTTCATACTTTATATCTTCACTTTTTGATTCTTTTACACTATTAAAACCTATAGAACCAGAAGCATAATTTTTTTCATTCTTCACACGAGCAACATCCGTAAATGCTCCTGTTGCAAAAACAGTTAAATTAGATGTATTAAAGTGAACTATTCTATTTTTATACTTAATATCATAAGTTGTTCCTTGAATAAATGGAAGCAAAGTATTTAAAACACCTTTTCCTGAAACATCATTGTTATTTTCACTACCTTTTTTATCAATTTCATCGAAAACAACGATTGCATTTTGCGCTGATTCAATATCACCATTTGTTTTATCTAAAAGTCTAATTAAAAAGTCCTCAATATCTTTTCCAATATATCCTGGCATCGTCAACTGAGTTGTATCAATAATCTCCATTGGTTTATTTAAATATTTGCTCAAAACTTCTAAAATAAATGTTTTACCACTTCCAGTAGGTCCAACCAAAAGACATGAATTATTACTATTTTTAGATAACTCATTCATAACAACTGTTTCAATAACATCCCTCTTAGCTTGTTCTTGACCAATTACCATGTCATCAATAAATTTTTTCATCTCTTTTATATCTATAGTTAGTCTACTCTCTTTTTTAGAATCTATCGCTTCATTATTTTCAGGTATACTTTTCTCATGATTAAGAGCATCTTCCATACACGCTTTACATTCACTATCTAGACGTTTTTGAACAAACTTAGCAACTGATATAAGATTATTTTTTTCTTGTTTCTTAAGTTCTGTCAAAATAGCCTTAATTGCATCAACATCATTAATTGTTAAAACTTCATTAATGCGATCTACTAACTTATATAAAAAGTCTTGAATATCACTTGCATTTCCAAAACGTTTAGTATCATCAAGATCTACTGTACATTTTATATAAAATTCTACTAATAAATTAATTTTACTTTTAATAGTATCTATTTCATTTAAATCCATGATATCTTCATAGCAAGCAAGAGAAACATTAATAATATCATTTCCATTTATAGGTGTTATAAAAGCTTTATTTACTATATCATCAAAATTTTTATTTGCTAAATCAATAACTTGATATATTTCTTCTAATTTTTCTTTCATCTCATCATATGTCTTAGAATTAATTATTTCTTCAAGTTTACTTGTTGGAATAACAAAAGCATCTTCACTACTATCTAAATTAGAAACTAATTCATCGTTAACTAAAACATTATCAGTACCTTCTTCTAAATTTGGAGCATACGGAATATTAAAATTAATTTTTCCATGTTCAACCTCATTTGCAAGTTTTATAAAATCAAAAGATATTAATCGAATTGTATCATTGGCAAAATCAAGAAATCCAATACATGAGTATTTACAAATATAATCATAATAAAGCCTTTTTGCTTCTTCAATACTCATATCAGAATATTTATTTTTTAAATCAGATTCACTTATCTCAAAAGATACAAAAAGATCATTATCAATGTCATCAATAGCATCAACATCTTCCGCAAATGGATATGAACTACCAATACTATCAACAAAAAATTTTTGAATTGGAACATCTGATAATTCTAAGTCACTTATTCCAAATTCTTGTGGTTCAAAACTATTTTCTAAGATATTTCCCTCAATTAAATTAACCGTTTTAAACAAATAAATACCAGAATCAATATTGATTCTTCTCATTAATATTCCATAATATTTTTCATTTTCCACCATAAAAACCTCCTGATAACAAAAAAAAGCCATAAATGTAAGGACGAGATTACCCGTGGTACCACCTTACTTTATAGCTTTGCTATACACTTTAATCTTTAACGCAGATATACGATTATTCTTAAGTTTAATGTCTTCTTATTACAAAACCAAATGCTTTCACCACACGCATTCTCTCTAAAGAAATTTATAATAATACTCCTTTAAACAAATATTATCTATAGTATATGCTTATTTTTTTATTTCGTCAAGAAATTATATTTATTTTTTTACAATACATGGTATAATTAATTTATCATAATAAGGAGGATAATATGAAACAAAAAGTAGTAATTATTGGATGTGGAAATGTTGGAATGAGCCTTGCTTATGCTCTTTTAAATCAAAAAACAGCAGTTAATGAACTAGTTCTTATTGATTTAGATTTAGAACGTATTGAAGGAGAAGTAATGGATTTAAATCATTGCCTATCTTTCGCACCATCTAAAATTGATATAAAGGTTGGAAAATATAGTGACTGTAGTGACGCTAAAATAGTATGTATAGCCGCTGGAGCAAACCAAAATAAAGGTGAAACTCGAATGGACCTAATAAATAAAAATAGTAAAATATTTGAAAATATTATTGGTAATGTTATGGCTTCTGGATTTAATGGCATTTTTCTTGTTGCAACTAACCCTTTAGATGTTATGACTTACTTAACTTGGAAATATTCTAATCTACCAGCTAGAAAAATTATTGGCTCAGGAACTAGTTTAGATACATCACGCCTACGCTACTTATTAAGTGAAAAAATTGGCGTTAATCCTAAAAATGTTCATGCTTATGTTATTGGAGAGCATGGCGATTCTGAATTTGTTCCATGGAGTAACGCCAACATAGGATTACAAAATGTAAAAGATTATATACAAGAAGAAGATATGAATAAAATTGAAAATGAAGTTAAAAATGCAGCATATGAAATAATCAATAAAAAAGGAGCAACATATTATGGCATTGGTATGTGTCTAGTTCGAATCATTAACGCTATTTTAGGAAATGAAAACACAATTATTACAGTATCAACATATGATGATAATAATGATGTATTTATTGGTATGCCAGCAATTATTAATAATGATGGTGTTAAGAAAAAAATATATGTTGAATTAAATGATAAAGAAACAGAAAAATTACAAAAATCAATTGATATAATTAAATCCGCTATTAATTCGCTAGATGAATAAAAGGCTCACTTTCTATGTGAACCTTTTATTTTTATATTCCTAACAATATATTAGAGTCTGTAAATTTCTTCATTTTTATCTTATATATTTATATTTCCACTTACGATGTCTTTTAAGTAGCGTAAATATAATTCAAATAAATTAGCTTTTTCTACATTTTTATTAACCGTAACAGGAACTTCTAAAATAACATTGCCATCATTTAAGACAAGAAGTTTTCCAACATTATCATTCTTTTTTACAGGAGCTTTAATGGAATTTAATTTTAAATTATAAGTTATATTACCTAGTTTAGTTGTTTTTTTATTAAAAATTTTAATATCTTCCATAGGTACAATTTCAACGATTTCATCACGCGCTTTTTCTACATTGATTTTAGCGAATATTTGATTTTTATTAGCTACTGTATCCATTTTGTATTTAGCATAACCATAGTCAAGCATAGCCATAACTTCTGTATTTCTAGTAGCACTAGATTCTTCTCCCATTGCAACAGCAATTAATCTCATATCATTTTTTAAGGCTGTTGCAGTAAGACAGTAACCTGCTGTTTTAGTATAACCTGTTTTCAAACCATCAGCTCCAGGATAAAAACGTACTAATTTATTTGTATTAACAAGCCATAATTCTCTATCTGTTCCTTTTCTTAAATAATCTTCATATATTTTAGTAAATTCAAGAACTTTTTTATGTTTTACAAGTTCTCTAGCTAGAATAGACATATCATAAGCACTTGTATAATGATTAGCGTCATCAAGTCCATGTGGATTTTTAAAATTAGTATCATTCATTCCTAGTTCTTTGGCTCTTTCATTCATACGCTTTACGAATTCATCAACGCTTCCACTAACAGCCTCAGCTAAAGCAACAACTGCGTCATTACCACTCATAACAGCAACACCTTTAAATAAATCTTCTACGGTAACTTGATCACCTGTTTCAAGTAAAATTTGACTTCCGCCCATTCCTGATGCATTAGCTGATATTGTTACAACATCATCCCATTTAAGAACATCATTTTCAATACTTTCAATAACAAGTAGCATACTCATCATTTTAGTCATTGACGCGGGAGGTAACTTTTCATGACTATTTTTTTCATAAATAACTTCTCCTGTTGATGCTTCTATCAAAATAGCGCTTTTAGCACCTGTTGCTATATCACTTTCATCCTCTGCAAATGCAACTACAGGAATAAATAAATAAAAACATATACACACAACTAAAAAATTCTTCATAACTCACCTCTAGTAAAATGTATGAAAAAATAAAAAAGATATTATTTAAAATATCCATTTTGAACAAACTTTGTTTCATTTACAACTATAAATGCTTTTTTATCAAGTGATTTAATTAACCTTTTTAAATCATTAAAGCGCTTTTTATCAATTTCAATAAAAAGCATATATTTACTATTATCATCATTCATTCCTTCTACTGGTAAAACGGTAAGTGCATAACCATTTTTCCTTAAAATATTTATTATGTTATCATCACTATCACTAGTTACAACTTGAACACCCAAAGTTCCACTGATAAAAATATCAGATAAAATACTACCAATATAAGTTCCAGTTGCAAAACCAAGTGAATAAGAAACAGCAATCCATATACTAACTTCATCTGTATTTAAAGCTTCTCTAACGATTAAAAACCAAACAAAAACTTCAACAAACCCAACCATACTTGCAACAACTCTTCTACCTTTAACTGTAATAATAGTTCTAACCGTACCAAGTGAAACATCAATAATTCTTACAAAAAATATTTTTAAACACAAAATTAAAATATTCATAAAATCACCCTATCTATCTTTAGCATTCGCAAATTATCACAAAATATGTTGTAATTTAAAACAAATCTGATTTATAATAAGTATAGGTGATAATATGAAATATAAGACTGTAAGGAAAATAAAAAAGAAACCTATAATAATTCTTTCTATTATTGTTATTTTTATAATAGCTTTCATATCTTTAATATTATACATAAATCATATTAACAAAGATAGCTATAAATTAGAAAAAATCGGTTATAACAAAGATGAAATTACACTTATTTTAAAAAGAAACAAGACTGAAATAAACGATATTTTAAAAAAGAAATATGACAAAAATATTCCATTGTTATTAAAAGAAAAATATTTTTTATATAAAAATTTAGATAGTTATTTAAATTATATAAAAGATAATAAATCAGATAAATTAACTCATGTTGTAAGTATCGTAAATGTTAAAGCAAATTATGATCATTATGATGAAGATATTGTAAAGAAAACTGATACATCTAAAGGAATTCTAATGCTTGTTAATAAATTTAATTATCTAGATAATACATATGTTCCAAATGATATTACAAATATTCCTCTAACATATGCCTTTAGTGATAATCAAGCAACAAAAGAAGTTTTAAGCGCTTTCAAAAATATGTGGCAAAAAGCTAAAAGTGAAAATTTAAATCTTATTGTCAACTCATCTTATCGTGATTATGAATCACAAGAAAATGTATGGAATAATTATGAAGCTAGAAATGGTGAAGAATATGCTGATAGTATCGCAGCTCGTCCTGGATACTCAGAACATCAAACAGGTCTTGCCCTTGACATTATTACATATGGTGCTAATAAAAATACTTTTGAAGATACTGATGAATTCAAATGGTTACAAAAAAATGCTCATAAATATGGATTTATTTTAAGATATCCTAAAGATAAAGAAGATATAACAGGATATGAATATGAATCATGGCACTATCGCTATGTTGGGGTTGAGGCTGCAACCGAGATACATAATAAAAAAATTACTTATGATGAATATTATGCATATTATGTAGGAGAATAACTATGAAAAAAAGAAGAAGAAAAAATAAAAAAAATTTATTGATTTTAGCTATAGTTCTTATAATTATTATAAGCATTATATTAATATTTAAACTACGTCCAGACACTTCTTCATTCGCACGTCTTGGATATACAAAAAAGGAAGAAAATGCAATAAATAAGCTATCAAATAAAAACATTACATATATAGAAAATCATGAATATATAAACAATATATATGAACTTATTACAAATAAGGATTTTAAAGAACAAAATTTAGAAAAATATATTGAATTAATGAATATATCTTCACTTGATATAGACGATATTATATTTGTAATAAATGGTAATTATAATACAAATATCTCTTATAATAAAGATGTTATAGATGTTATGAAAGCTGATTATTTTATTAAAGACAATCTTGAAAGATATATTTCATATATGGAAAAAAATCCTAAACTCGATAAAAATGAAATCATAAAAGATGTTAATAGTAATATTGATTATAAATTTTATACAAATGTTAAGGATGCTGATATAACAAAAGGAAATTTAATTCTTGTTAATAAATATTATAAACTAAGCAGTAACTATACACCCAATAATTTAGTTACTGTCGATAAAAAATATGGAAAAACACTTCAAATGAATAAAGAAGCTTATGAAGCATTTAAAGAAATGTTTGAAGCAGCAAAAGATGACGGAATGCATATTTGGGTTAGATCACCATATCGTAGTTATCAAACACAAAATATATTATATGAATCATATGCTAGTGAAGATGGATATGATAAAGCAGATACATATTCAGCTCGTCCTGGATACTCAGAACATCAAACAGGTCTTGCTGTTGATGTTGTTGCAGATGATAATAGTCTTGCAAACTTTGAAAATACAAAAGAATTTACTTGGATTAAAAATAATGCCTATAAATATGGATTCATCATGCGCTATCCAAAAGATAAAGAATATATTACAGGTTACATGTATGAATCATGGCATTACCGTTATGTTGGAAAAGAAATAGCTAAAGAAATATATGATAAAGGACTAACTTTTGAAGAATATTATGCATATTATGTAGAAAAAGGACTTAATTAGTCCTTTTTGCATATAATGTAATGGTGAAGAATATGCGTTTTTACAATTATCTTTTGTTAATAATATGTAGTATTTTAATTATTTTAAAATACATTATCCACTTTAATACACCAAGATTTTATAAAAACATAAAAAAAATTAAAAATCCAAATGATATTCTAGTATTAGTAAATAAAAATAACAAATTAGATTATGATTTTGTACCAGATAACTTAGAACTAATATCTACAATGTACGCTAATGAAGAAAAATCTCTACAAAAACCAGCTAGAATCGCTTTTGAAAATCTAAGCAAAGATGCTAAAATGAAAGGTTATAGTATTATTGCTGTATCAACATATAGAAGCTATGAATATCAAGTTCAACTATATAACTACTATGTTGATACTAAAGGCTTAAAATATGCTGATCTATGTTCTGCACGTCCAGGACATTCTGAGCATCAAACCGGTCTTGCTGTTGATGTTATGGGTTCAAATCTAGATTACGATCATTTTGAAGAAAGTATAGAATTTAATTGGATGAGGGAAAATGCCCACAAATATGGATTTATTATGCGTTATAAAAAAGGCAGTGAATTAATTACGGGGTTCAAATATGAACCTTGGCATTACAGATATGTTGGATTAGAAGCTGCTAAATATATATATGAAAATGATCTAACACTAGAAGAATATTACAAAACTTTAAAATAAATAGTCGCCGATAAATCTATTATAAATAAAATCATCATAATCCACGTTATAAAACGTGGTATTTTTTTCTCTATATAATCAAAAAATGGTCTAAGAAAAACTATTAGAAGTGACGCTACTCCCCATACTAAAGCCATTTCAATAGAAATATAATCACCTATATTAAATGGTAAATTTTCATAAGACCAAAAAATAACACCAAATATTTTTTCAATAAGTACTCCACCCAGCCACTCAATTCCAGTTAAACTAATAGCACTAAATAAAAAAAGATATAAATATTTTTTAAAACCATTATATTTTTTATTCAAAAACAAATTATAAAATAACAAAATTGTAGCAGCACCAATCCCATATACAGGTGTCCAATAGCCATATAAAATACCACTTTCTCCACTACCAATTGTATAAAAAAGAGTTTCTATAATATGTCCTAGAATAGAATATAAGAAAAATATATTAATGTAATAATACATAAATATCACCATTTTTATTATTTTTATATCAAATAATTTTATACAAAAAAAGTGTTAAATAACACTTTTATTCTTCTTCTAAGTCGTCTTCATCAACAATTTCTAAATCATCTAAATCATCATCTTCATCATCTAAGACATCTTCATCATCTAAAGGAACTTCCATATCATCAGTATTTTCAACTTCTTCAGACCCCTCTAATGAATCATCTTCCATCTCTTCATCCGCCTCATCAGCTTCATCATCATCCATAACTATAGAAATAGAATGATTATCACTCACATCCCACTCATTATTATCCAAAAGAACAAAACGTTTATCTAAAGTTAATGAAGTATAATAGTCACCTATCTTAGATGCATATTGTGAATCAGAGTATTCTAATAAATCACAAATTTCACGAAAAAGAGATGCTGTACTCATAGATTTTTTATGTTCTTTAAGTAAAGCATATGTTAAGTCAGTATATGACATTAACTCAAGTTCTTCTATACTAATATCTTTTAATTTCATAATATCCTCTCCTACATAAATGATGGTGTTTCAATAATTATTAAATTCAACATTTCTTTTAGTATCTTATTCGTTAAACTTAAAATAAATAACCAATCATTTTTTTTCATTATATCATCTAAACCATTAATATGATTTGATTGGTAAAAATTATTCGCTAAAACAGCAATATTATAAATATAATCTGCAATATAACTTGGCATTCTATTTACAAATGCACTTTGTAAAGATAAATCAAGTTCTATTAATTTAAGTCTTAAATTTCTATCTGATTCATTATATACATAATCACTTAATGTGTGATCATTTTTATATTCAGAAATAATTTTATTAATTCTAACATAAGTATATAAAATATATGGCCCTGTTTTTCCGATAACATTAGAAAATTTTTCAATATCAAAGATATAATCACGATCACGATTATTTTGTAAATCAGCAAATTTCAAAATTGAATTTACAACCTTATCAACATCTTCTTCTGGCATATCACTATTACTATCTTTCATATTACAGAAGATTTCTTTTATTTCATTGAATAAGCTATCAAGTTTAGGAGCATCACCATTTCTTGTTTTAAAAGGCTTTCCATCAATACCATTTACAGTACCATAACCTAAAAATTCAAGCTTAGCATCTGTAATATCAGCTTTTTTAACTGCTCTAAACACTTGTTCAAAATGTAATTTTTGCCTATTATCAACAACATACAAAATATGATCAGGATGATACTTCATTTCACGTTCATAAATTGTTGCTATATCAGTTGTGGCATATAAATAAGCTCCATTACTTTTCTTAAAGATAACTGGTGGAATTTCTTTTGAATCATCACTTTTGCTAACATCAATAACTTTAGCGCCTTCACTGTCTAAAAGTAAATTTTTATCATTTAATATCTCTTCTACGGCACCAATATAATTATAAGCATCACTTTCTCCCTGCCAAATATCAAAGTGAACACCTAAATATTTATATAATCTACGTATATCATCACTAGAAATCTTTAAAATAATTTTCCATAATCTTTGATATAGGGGATTACCATCTTGTAACTCTCTTGTTATTGTCGCACATTTTTCTTTTACTAAAGCATCTTCTTTAGACAAAGCACTAATACGTGGATATACTTCTTCTAAATATTCTAGCGTAATATCCTCATCTTTTACTTTATCTTCAAGTATTCCATATATAACCTGTCCAATTTGAAGTCCATAGTCTCCTAAATGAACATCACTAATAGTTTTATGTCCCATATATGAAATTATTCTTCTAATTGATTCACCAACAATAGCAGTTCTCATATGCCCAACATGAAGTGGCTTAGCAACATTAGGTCCACCATAATCAAGAACATAAGTATCTGCTTTATCAGGCATTTTTATACCAAACTTATCAGCACCCATCATATTCCTTAATGTTTTACATAAAAGTTTATCAGCAATAGTTATATTAATAAACCCTGGCTTTACAACTTCAATTTTTTTAAAATAATCATCAAAGTCTTCATTATTACAAATACATTCAACTATTTCTTCTCCAATACTAATAGGTGAAGTATGAAGACTTTTAGCTAATCTAAAACAATCATCTATTTGATAATCACATAAATCTCTACGATTAGAAATAATTACATGAATACGAGCTTCAATATTATTTTTTTCCAAACTATTATTTATATAATTACTTAATACCTCTAATATCATTAAACCACCTCATAATCGATGTCATAAATAAATTTGCCATTACTAACACCACCAAGCTCTAATTCATATTCTACATGTATAGTATTATCTAAAATTTTTAAAACACTAGTGCTTGTTTTAATTGGTATTTGTATACTGTCACATTTTATATCATAGTTTCCCTCTTTTGTCAATGAATTTTCAAACTGTAATAAAATAGTATATTCATCACTTACTCTATTTACAGTAAGATTATTACTATCAAAAGCAATAATTACTTTTATATTATTCTCAAAAAATATAATTTTTTTATCTTTTAAAATACCAATACCTTCAAATTTAGTAATTCCATCATTAACAGAATTTAATACAGTCGATACTCTTATCTTAGTCATAAATTCACTTCCATTAAACTGCTACATTATAACATAATTATTTTAAAAATACAGTATTTTTTACAAAAAAAGAATCGCAATGATTCTTTAAGACAAATATAATTAAATTAAACGGTTAACATGTGTCCCATCCACCTCATAAATTTCGTCTGACAATACACTAATATCTTCACGAATATGTGTTGCTATTAAAATAATTTTTCCCTTAGACTTTTCTTTTAACAAAATTTCTCTTAATTTTTTTACACTTTCATTTTCGATTCCATTAAAAGGTTCATCAAGAATCATAACTTCTGGATCTTCCATCAATACTTGAGCCAAACCTAATTTTTGTTTCATACCAAGAGAATATTTATAATAAAGTTTATCCTTATCCTCAAATAAATTTACCTTCTCTAAAGCATCATATATTTCGTTCTTTCTAATTTTTTTGTTAACATCCGAAAGTAATTTTAAATTTTGATAACCAGCCGTATTCCCAAGTGATGCAAATGTTGAAGTTCCATTTACTACAGTTGTTATCCAATTTGAAAATCTTTCATCTTCACCTAATGCTATTCTAGCCTGAGCTACATATAATTGACTTTTAGTATACAATACTGGATTAGCAATAGTTCCATTAACTCCAGATAAAACTGGCTTAGCACTAGATGAAAAACTAGCATAAATAGATGATGAACTAGCACTTACAGCACTAATTAAACTTATACCAAATACTACAAACAATATAAATAATCTTGTTATTTTCTTTTTCAAAAAACACCCATCTTTAATATAGTTCTCACTTCAACCAAATTCTAACATATTACAACATTTTTAGTCAATAAATTTAAACTAATAGCTAACCTTTTTATATTTAATTGGAAATATTTTGATATTTCAAAATTCTTACTAATAATTAATAAAAATAAGTTAATAATAAAGATAGTAAACATAGAAATAAGGTGATAAAATCAAAAACTTTATTAAGAGACTAGTTAAAATAATAAGTGTTATTACAATCACTTTAATGATTTTATATGCATTTGTTCTAGCATATGCTTACTTATCACCAAAACTTCCCATTGATACTGCAAATGGATATTACTTATATGATAATACTAAAGCAGAAATAAAAGAAGGAACAAATTGGATTTCTATTAAAGATATGAGTCCATATATAATAGATGCTACTATTGCAATTGAGGATAAAAATTTTTATAATCATCAAGGATTTGATTATTTAAGAATAATAAAAGCATTATTTATAAATGCTAAAAACAGAAAAAATTTACAAGGAGCATCTACAATAACACAACAATATGCCAAAAACTTGTTTTTAAATTTTGACAAAACATGGTCAAGAAAAATCGAAGAAGCCTTTTTAACTATGCGTCTTGAAGCTCACTATTCTAAAGATGAAATACTAGAGGGATACCTAAATACTATTAATTATGGTGGAATATTTGGAATAGAAAATGCTAGTAACTATTATTTTAATAAAAGTTCTAAGGATCTAACACTAGCAGAAGCAAGTATTTTAGCAGGAATTCCAAAATCACCATCAAACTACTCTCCTACTCAAAATCCAGAAGCAGCTAAAAAAAGACAACAACTTATTCTTGAAGCTATGGAAAAAAATGGATACATAGAAGAAAGTGAAAAAGAAAACGCTATAAACACTGAACTCATATATACTAAAACAACTGAGCGAAAAAATCTATCTACTATTATGTATTACCAAGATGCTGTAATATCAGAACTAAAAACTATAAAAAGTATTCCTAATTCATTTTTAGAAACAGGTGGACTAAAAATATATACAAATCTTGATATGAATGCTCAATCTATATTAGAAGACCAAATTAAGGATAAAATGAAAAATGATGAAGAACTACAAATAGCAAGTGTTATTATGGATCCAAACAATGGAAATATTTTAGCTATTGCTGGAGGAAGAGATTATAGTACTAGCCAATTTAATCGTGTTACAAATTCTAAAAGACAAGTTGGATCAACCATGAAACCACTTCTATACTATACAGCTCTTGAAAATGGCTTCACAGCATCAACTACATTCACAAGTGAAAAAACGACATTTACATTCGAAGAAAATAAAACATACAGTCCAAGTAATTACAATGAAACATATGGTAATAAACCCATTAGTATGGCAGCTGCTATCGCATACTCAGATAATATATATGCTGTTAAAACACATCTTTTTTTAGGGGAAGAAAACCTTGTTAATTTTGCTAAAAGACTTGGTATAAAAGAAAATCTAAGTCCTATTCCATCACTTGCTCTTGGAACAAATGAAATTGGTATTTTAGACATGATGCGAGCATATGCTAGTTTTGCTAATGAAGGATACAAAATAACACCTCATTTTATAACAAAAGTAGAAGATATTGAAGGAAATGTATTATATGAATTTAAAGAAGAAAAAGAAGCTATTTTAAATAAAAGTACTGTCTATATCTTAAATGAGTTATTAGCAAACTCTTATTCAAAAGAATTAATTGATTATAATTATCCAACATGTATTGCAATCGCACCTAAAATTAGTAAAAAATATGCTATTAAAACTGGAACTACTAACACTGATCACTTGATATTTGGTTATAATAAAGATGTATTAATAGGTGTATGGATGGGATATGATGATAATAGAGAAACAGATGTAAGTACTGGAAATGTCATGAAAAATTTATGGGTTGACACAATAGAAACTTATCTAAAAGATAAAGAATCAAATTGGTATAAAACACCAGACAATGTTGTTGGTGTATTAGTAGATCCAATAACTGGTCTTCCTGCAACCGAAACAAGTACTCATAAACAAATATTTTACTATATAAAAGGAACCCAACCATATTCAACAGATCAGGATTTAGAAAAATCAATAGAAACATTTAAAGAAACAAATTAAAAAGTGCTATAGCACTTTTTTATGTTAAAAATTAATTACTAATTGCTACAAGAGTAATTCTTGCATAACCATTACCTTCTTTAGCACAATTTTCAACAGGAGACTCATTCATACAAGTAGTAGAAATTGTTTTAGTAGAAGTATCATTAGACTCTTCGCATTCATAGCAATACATTACTTTATTTGTTAAAGAAGTATTTCCAATATACCCAGAACCTCCTCCAGCACCTTGGACATGATTTGATGAACCACCACCATAAAATCCTCCTCCACCTCCAGAGGATGGAAGGATTGAGTTTATTCCTCCATACCCAAAACCAGCAATACCATATTTATCTCGTGGCCAACTATTATTACTACAAGTCGTATCATCACATAATGCATATCCACCAGACGTTTGTGTACCGCCATATCCATACGATCCCCAACCTTGATATGACATTACACCATTAGTACCTATATATCCACCACCAGAGCCTCCTTTACTATTAATTAAATCTAATTTTATGTCAGGATTATATTCTTGATAATATCCTCCACCTCCACCTCCGGATACAATTAAAATAGAAGAAATAGAATTAGATAATGTAGAAAGTAATCCTGATTTAGTTGCAATATGAGTAGCTCCACCACCTGACGAAAAATATCTAACAAAGCCACTTTGATATTCAGATGTTCCTCCTCCATTAAATGTACCATCAAGAGATTTTTGATAGGATGACTTCCCACTTTCGCCTGATGAAATATATAATATACTTTTGGTATTTAATTCTGCATTCCCAACAGAATATCCACCATATCCACCAGAGCCACTATATCCTCCACCTTGTGCTCCCCAAGTTTCTAATTTATAAACACCTTTACAAGGAACAGTAAATAATTGTTCACTTCCTGTATAATCAAAATTCCAAGTTTCTCCTATTTCACAACGATTAGCTATTTCATAATTTATATTATAACCATTTATTTTAACCAAGCCTCTTATAACTATACCGTCTTTTATAACAACATACCCATCACTTGGATATATCCCATTTATATTTATTTCTAGTTCTTTATCATTATTTTTTATTATTTTTCCTTTATTTATTATATTAAATGTTTTTTGTCCATCATAGGTGTAATTTGAATTTATCATATCACTTACTATAGCTGTTTCTACTGCACTTACATATGAGTTAACACTCTCATTAGCTGCACTTCTCCTTGACTCATCTATTGTATTTAATACTAGTGGCATTGATATAAGCGCAATTACTGCTAAAATAACTATTACAGCAAGTAATTCTATTAATGTAAATCCTTTCTTTTTCATAAAAAAATACACCTCTATTCTAAAGTGTATTTTAGCATACACCCCCCCCCCACTTGTCAAGTGGCGCGTTGGCATGTTTGGACTATTAGTCTATAATTGTAGTGGTAAACTTAAAGTAGACAACGGAGGGTATTAAGTAGAAATGTTTCGCCATATAACCTTGCACTTCCATTTATAGGAATTGAAACTATCAATAAATTTCAAATTAAAAAGATCGAAAATGACGACATCGATCTTTCAATTAGATTATTGAATAAATAATCAATTATAAAAGGCTAAGATACAAACTATAAACACTTAAATTTCCTGGGCAGTTACCATTTTACAAAAATTTTTTTATTAACTGCACGTCCTTTTGAATGCACTTTTTTTCTTTGTATCGTCCGTTATATTACACATTTTTTTATCATTTTACAAGTTTTTATTCGTTTTTTCTTTATTTTCTGGGCATTTTTACACCACTATATTAATCCTTACGTGCAGTTTCTTTGAAACTTAACGTATTACAGTGACTGTTCACCTTTATTTTTAAATTGTAATACTATAGGTGTTCCTTCAAAATTAAAGGCCTCTCTTAACTTGTTTTCTAAATATCTTTCATATGAAAAATGAATAAGCCCTTTACTATTTACTTGAATATTAAATGTAGGTGGTGCTGATTTTACTTGAACACTAAAATAAATTTTAAGACGTCTTCCTTTATATGATGGAGGAAGATTTAACTCATATGCTTCACTTATAACATCATTTAAAAGACTAGTTTTTATCTCACGTTTACTATTTTCATATACTTTTAATATTTCTGGCATTAAAGTATGAATTCTCTTCTTTGTAAGAGCTGATAAAAATACTACTGGGGCAAAAGAAATAAATGCAAATTCACTTTGTATTAAAGTTTTCCATTTTTTCATAGCTGCATCTTTATCTTCTACTGTATCCCATTTATTTACTACAATAACAATTGCTTTACCTGCTTCAAGAGCATAACCAGCAATATGCTTATCATGTTCAATTATACCTTCTGCAGCATTAATAACAAGAACACATACGTCTGATCTATCAATAGCTTTCATAGAACGAAGAAGACTATACTTTTCTACATTTTCATAAACCTTTCCGCGTTTACGCATACCAGCTGTATCTATTACAACATAATCTTTGTTATGATAAACAAATGGCATATCAATAGCATCTCTAGTTGTTCCTGCTACATTAGATACAATTACTCTATCTTCATTTAAAAGAGCGTTAACTAAACTACTTTTCCCAACATTTGGTCTTCCTATAATAGAAAATTTAACAGTGTCACTTTCATATTCTTCTTCATTATTAATATCAAATTCACTGCACACTTCATCAAGTAAATTAGAAATACCAATATTTTGCTCTCCACTTACTTCAATATAATTATCAAACCCAAGTTCATAAAAATCATATATATTTTCTTTTGCTTCTTTACTATCTATCTTGTTAATAGCTACAATTACTTTTTTACTTGCCTTTATTAAAATATCACGCACAAGTAAATCATTTGATGTTAAGCCACTTTTTCCATCAACAACAAAAATAACGATATCTGCTTCATCAATAGCAAGCTCAGCTTGAACTTTAATAATATCATTAAAATCATTTACACTAGCATCTATTCCACCTGTATCAATTAAATGAAACTTATAATTATCATATGTTGCATTTCCATAAATACGATCACGTGTTACTCCAGGTGTATCTTCAATTATAGAAACTTTCTTTCCAATAATACGATTAAAAATTGTCGATTTTCCAACATTTGGTCTTCCCACTAAAGCTACAACAGGTACTTTCATAAAACACCTCCAATTTGTTTTATTATAACAAAAAAATAAAAGAAACAAAAGTATAATCTATTGTTTCATACAATTAACATCTTTTAATATTTGTTTAGTTGAATCTCCATATAAAATAGAATTGCTATGTTCATACAAAAAACCTAGCTCAATATCAGATAAATTTTCATTTATTTTAAGATAAAATTTTTCACTATAAACATAAATATCAGCTTTAAACTTTGAAAAAACACTGAAGTCATCTGGTATTTCATATAATATAGAACTATTTTCATGAACATTTATACGCATATCAATTTCTTCATCAAAAATATCAAAATATTCCAAATCATCTTTTTTTATAGTAACGATAGCTCCAAGATACATAGAGACATAAATATCAATACTATAATATCCAGTAATATTTATGTTATATAAATCTTTTAATTTTGAAAATATTTTTCGGAATTTATCTTCCAAAATAATTTTATTATTTAAAACATCATTATCCATATCCATAATAAGTAATTCAATATACTCACTATCAATAGAAAGTACTTTCATATAATCACCTAATATATAATATGGATTTTTTTTAAACTGGGACTATTAACTAAATGATTCTTCCAATTTTCTCATAAACTTCTGATTTACCCATTTTTGTAACATTAGAAAACATTACAAAATCATCGCCAACAACAAGATCAAGTTCATTTAAAATTAAACTTCTTTGATTTTGTTGTTTTGTAATACCTACTTTATCTACTTTTGTAGCAATAATTGTTACAGGAATTTTATAATATTTGAGAAAATCATACATAAGTTTATCATCACTACTTGGTTTATGTCTAAAATCAATTAACATAAATACTTGCTTTAAATTAGGTCTGTTTGTAAGATAATCTTCCATCATAAGACCAAATTTTTTCTTTTTACTCTTACCTAAATTAGCAAAGCCATATCCAGGAGCATCAACAAGGTAAAAAGCATCATTTACAAGATAAAAATTAATTGTTTGTGTTTTTCCAGGATTAGCAGAAGTACGAGCAAAATTTTTTCTATTAATAAGTGTATTAATAAAACTACTCTTTCCAACATTAGAACGACCAACAAGTAAAAACTCTGGTTTATTGTCAGTAGGATACTGACTTCTTCTAACAGCACTAATAGTCATAGAAACAGAATTAATTTTCAAAATACCACCACATTTCTATATATAAATCTAATAAAGTATAACATGATATACCTAATTTGTCAAAAACCGTAAAATAAAATAAGTTAAGAATAACTTATTTTGCGGAAGCAATAAATGATTTAATTTTACTCCAAGCAACTCTTGATTCATGAATTTTTGGAGATTCTATGTAAAATACATGCCACATTCCTTCATATATATTAAGCTCAAATTCTATTCCTGCTTCTTTAGCTTTTCCCTCAATCATTTTGCTATCACTAAGAAGCATCTCATCACTTCCGGTTTGAATTAATATTGGTGGCATACCATGATAATCACCATATACAGGAGAAACATAAGGAGAAAACAATTCTTCTTTAGTAGCATATAAAGTAGGAAGTTTACTTTCATTGGAATTTCCAAAATAAACGTCCACATTAGATTTACTTATATAACTAAAACCACTTTGCGTTAAATTAGCCCAAGGTGAGGATAAAATCAAACAACGGGGTAAATTCTTTCCATTATCTTTAAGCTTAAGGGCAAGTGCTAACGCAAGTCCGCCACCAGAAGAATCACCAGCTATAACAATATCACTAGCTTTATATCCATGTTCTAAAAGCCATTCATATCCTTCTTGTGCATCATCTAGTGCTGCTGGATACATGTCTTCACTTGCAACACGATTATCAAGTGAAAAAACATCCGCATCGTCATAACTAAGTGAATAGTTAATAGCGACTTCATTATAATTAGCTGAAAAAGGTGTTATATATGCTCCACCATGAAGTTGATAAACTACTTTTTTGTGATCACTATTATCTTTTTCAAGCAAATACCCTCTACTCTTACTAAGTGTAATTTCGGTATTCTTATAACCTTTTTTAGGCGTCCATGACTTAAAATTATAAGCAGAATATTCATAATCATATAAAGAATCAGTCACAGGATAATTAGGTGACACTATTTTAGAACTTTTTATAGCTAAAGTTACACTTCGGTTACTAACACCTATTAAATCAAAACTCTCACTTTGATATAAACACACAAATAGAACAGAAAAAAAACAAATTATAAAAAATAATATAACTTTTAAATCAAAACCGTTGCATAATTCTTTTAAAACATTAAAATTTAATTTTGTACTTCTCATAAATGTTCCTTCTTCCTATTATGCAAACACACAAACGAAAGTGTACCATAATTTTAAAAATAAAGCAATTATCTTATAGTTCTTTTTAAAGCGGCATTGACATTATATGAATCTCTTTTAAAATCTTTTTTCTTTTGATAACACTTATTTTTTACATTTATACTGTTATCACTACAATCAAATTCATCATTTATATCTAAAAATTTATCATAATAATTACAAGCAAGCATAAAAATTTGCTTTTTGTTAGTATTTATATCAAGGATTCTAACAATTTTATTGAGAAAATGAATCTCGTTATCAACTCTTACATAAGAAATTTCTCTCATACATAATTCTCGCTCTAGCAAATCCAATACTAATTTAACATCATTAGTAATATAATAAATTATTTTCATATGTCACTTCCTAAGATTTATACCTTGTCTTTCATATCTTTTTCTACACGCAACTATCTAATACATTCTGATAATTTCTTAATTGTTATAATATAAATTCTCTCATTAACTCTTGTGTACTTACATATGTCTATTAGGAGACACTTCATTATTTCTTTTATAATAATTTTCTATATCACTTTTTAATTGAGATGCTTCCATTAAGGAGACTTCTTTTCTTACAACTTTTTCTCTAAGAGCAGCTAATGCAACTTGTCTATCTATTTCTAATTCTTCAGCTGTTTTATCTCTACCTGTTAAATACGATTCATTAGCGTTAGAAGATAAAATTCCACCAGTTATAACCATTTTCCCAGTATCAACGCTTAATTGATATCTTAGTCTCATCTCAGTAGACTTTAAAGACTCAATATTCTCTTGTTTTAATTGTTCCTCTTTAGAAATTCTCTCAAACTCTAATTTATACTTTTCTGCCTCAGTTCTCATTTGAGAAATTTGATCATTTACTCTTGTTATAGTTTGTTCAAGTGTATCAGAAGACAGTACACTCTCTCCAGATAACCATTTTTGTACATAAGCTTCTAATTTAGCTTCTTTTTCATTAGCTTGCTGTATAAGATCACAATATTTATCTATATATTCAAGTTTATTCATAAATTAAATCCCTCCTCATGTAAATCAATCTATATAAATTATAACAAATCATAATAGTATGAGCAATAATTCTATTTTAATTAATTAAAACCGTTATATTTCTATACCTTCTTTATTTTTTATTTGGAAGTAGTTTTTTAACTGGTCCTTCTTCAACTCTTGCATTTGATTCTTCTTTTAAATAACTAGCATCTTGTATTATTAATTTATTTGTTGCCTTTTCAATAACTTCAGACTTGAGCAGTTTTTGATATGATTCTAATTGTTTTATAATATATTCTTCAGTTAATTCTGAATCTACTTCAACTTGAGGACATGTTTCTATTTTTAATTCACCATTTTTTAATTTTTCAATAAATTTATTCATAAATGTGGGAGCACTAACAATACCAATATGATAATTATTCTTTTTACAAATATTTCCATCTTTTTTTTGTAATCCTAAACAATTCAATGCATTTTCCTCTTGTGTTGCAACTAAAACTTGTGTCGATAGACAACCAATATATTTTGACTTTGCTCTATCTATATCGAAATTAGAATATAAAACATAATACACTTCTCCATTTTTACCTTCACTAGAATAGTAAATACATGGATCATCATCATACCACACAGTAGCATATAAATCCATTGCATCTGTATTTTCTAAATTCTTCTCAATAGTTTTATAATACTCATCTAAATCATTTTTTAATACCATTTTTTTACCCGCAAATAAATATGAATACAGTAATCCTAAACAATATGCATCTTCACTAAATATTTTTGCCATAGTTAAACCTCCTATTTCTTATTTGAAACTAGTTTTTTTACTAGTCATTGTTCTTCTTTAGTTAAATTTACCAATTCAAATTCAATTGAATCATGCTTTAATTTATGTGAAGCAGATTCCATTAAACATTCATGACATTTATAATCAAAATATTGGCATCTACTTTTAGAGAAAATTGATTTACTTCCTTCAACACATAAATCAAAAGATTCCCATATTTGAACGACTTATAAAGGAGTAAGTTTCCCTTTAGTATAAATTTCATCTATCTTTTCTTGTGTTATTGAACTATAAAAATCATTTATTTTTTTCTTAACAACAATATGTTCCAATAATCCTTTTAAGGCAATTATTGTCATTTATTTCCTCTAATATAAATTGCTAAATCTATAACATTTCTTCTTGATTTAGAATTTTTTAGTTCTATAATATTTCCATCATCTATATCAATGTATATCTTCCAACCTCTAGTATTTGCAAAAGCAATTATTTCTTTTTTTATATCTTTCATTAATTCAATTTTTAATTTTGTATATTTATCTTCAACATATACTTTATCACATCAATTATAGCATATACAAAATTAAAATTATTATCAATAAATTCGGTCACTTTTCGGTCACTAAAAATGTAAAACTTAAATATTTTCTTATATTGTTCTATTAAACATTTTTTTATTAACTTTATTAGTTATTAGATACATAATAATAATAAACACTAATAGTCCAAACGCTAGATACTTAAAACATTCAATTCCTTGTATTACAAAATATCTACATACAAATATTGAAATGAACGATGTAATTGCTCTAACAATAAAATAAATATTGTTTATTAATGCATATTTTCTTCTATCATTTTCTGAATAACTGCTTATTAATACACCCCATACTGGATCTCCTATAGTAGATGATATACCAGATAAGAACATAACAATTGCTATACTTATTTCATTAGGAATAATAGAAACTATAAGTAAATATGCAATATCACATATGGCGCATATAGTTTCCCAAAATAATAATTTGCCATTATTTTTAAACCAGTTAATTATTTTAGCATTAATAACGAACAACGCTATTATTTCAACTATTGTATAAATTGCATTTAAATATCCAACCTTTGTTGAAATAAGAGGAAGTAACTCATTAAAAGCAGATAGTCCAACACACCAAGCACCTACTTCTATTCCATATAAAATTGTTATTATATAAATTTTTTGCTTTTCTTTTTTAGATAATGGTTTATCATTGTTTATTGGCTGCATACAATCTTCTTTTGATTCTATATTAGGAATATTAGAATTTAAAACAAAAACCGCTATACCGAATATAATAAATCCCAATATATAGATTATTGGATTTAAATCATATAGAATTTGACTTACTACTAATCCTATAGTTGCACCTATTACACTTGATCTTTCTTCTTCAATCAAACAATAAGATTCATATTTTTCATTAGATGTATTTATTCTTGTAACACATGAATCATTAATACCAGATAAAAATCCTAATATAGTTGTAAATAAATAAATTATTATAATGTTATGACTTTGAGATATAATAAAAAATATTAAACTCATAATTAATAAATAAGTTAGATGATATTTCTTATAATTTGTATTTATTGCTAAATTTATAATTTTTTTAAAACCACGTGAAAACATTTTTGAAAATTCAAACACAACCGGTATTGACACAGCAACCCAAGTAATTACATTATTTGCAAGCATATAGACTACTACAATTTTTAAAAAATATTGTAATAGAAATGAATTTCCAATAACTGTTCTTCTTATCAGATTTATATAACTATTTAAATGCTTATCCATCTCTTTCATTTTAACACCTACATTTGAATTGATTTTAAAACTTTTTATTTATCATAATAATTAATACATATTTTATTAACAAAAAACAAACATCTCTGTTAGTAATCTATTACTTAAACTCTAGTATTGTCCGAATTTCCTATCATAATGATGCAAATACTGTAGATATCTACAACTATATTCTACCTTTTCAAAGTTTCAAACAAATTTTCAAATATAGAATTTGCATTTAAGTAGTTAACAAATTTTATTTTATGATTATTATCTTCAAAAATAAAAGTATTATCACTTTTAATAGATGGTCAACTTATTTCCATTGTATTAAACCATTTATCATTTATCATTTATGCAATTACCGATATATCACATAATGGCCATCTTTTTGTCGGTCCATATGGTCTATTATAAAATTTCTCACATAAATAATCACACAACTCACTTTTACCACCGATTTCTGCTTTAAGCTCATACATAAATACCATCAAATTCGATGTTATTGGTGAGCATGGCATTATTGTTAATTTGACCCTCGATTTAAATACTATGTTTACTACTTCAACATCTTGAATAAAATTAAAATTTGAATTAGGACCAAACAAAAAATTTGTTTCTAACCATATAACCTCTATACGATTAATAATTTCGGGTGCTTTTTTTTATAGCTAATGCAACATTAGTTAAACATCCTATACTCAATATATATACTTTATCATTTTCTTTAGCTATTTCTATTATCTTCTTAACAGCATCACTTTCTTCATCATAGCACCCGCAATTATAATCAATTACACATATTATATCATACTAAATTCATTTTTTTATATTATTTTGTTATTAACAAAATATTTAACCTTCCTAGATATTTTGACGCAAACATCAAAATTACCAGTGAAACTTTTAAATAAATCAAAAAATCAGTCATAGTGTAGACTGAAAATGTATTTAAAGTTTGAATAGTTCAAACAGATTCGTCACTGGTGCCGAAAATAGGACTTGAACCTACGACCTACTGATTACGAGACAGTTGCTCTACCAACTGAGCTATTTCGGCATAATACAATTAAATTGTACTATTTTGTATGTAAAAATGCAAGTAATTTATTTGACATTAATTATGACAAATACTATAATATGTATTATGATTGTGTATCAATACTAATTAATAAACATATATATTATTAAAAGCACAAAGGAGGATTCTATGTTAGATAAAATAAATATACTAAACCATATTGATGAAATATTATACAGATTAACAGATGAAAATGGGAATATATTATATCCAACAGTTGAATTCGAAAAAGAAAAGTTTAATAATATAGCTTCACTTACAATTAATGATAACGTCATTTATAATGATAAATATAATAAATGGTATGAATTTCATAAAAAAAGTTTTAGTGAAAATGGAAAAAAATATGTAATAGAATATTTAATTGATATTACTTTATTAAAAGAAAAAGAAAAGTATTATCAAACTGATAGCTTAACGAATGTACTTACAAGAGCTACCATTTTAAATAAAGTTCAAAATGAACTCTTTAATTGTTTTAAAGATCATATTCCTTTTTCTATAATAATTGGGGATATTGACTTGTTTAAAGAAGTAAATGATACATATGGACATATAGCTGGTGATAAAGTATTAAAAGAAGTAGGTAAAATATTTTTACAACATACTACTAAAAAAAATGAATATGTTGGAAGATATGGTGGAGAGGAGTTTTTATTTTTTATAAAAAATTGTACGCTTGAAGAATCAGTTAATAAAATCAAAGAAATTAATAAATTACTTAAAAATTTATCTATCAGTTCTAAAGATAAAACAGTATCAGATATTACTATGAGTTTTGGAATATATCACACTAATGTTAAATGTGATAAGAACATTACAAATGACGATATTATGGATACTATGTCAGAATTAATTTATAATGCAGACATGGCATTATACAAAAGTAAAAAATCAGGACGAAATCAAACCCATATTTATAGTTGCGATGGAAACATCTATAAAATCAATGACATTTAAAAAATCTATTATCATTTTGATAATAGATTTTCTTTATTTATTTCTTAATTTAGCCCCTATTTTATTTTCTACTTCTGTAATAATATTTTCAAACACTTTTGTAACTTCTTCATCTGTAAGAGTTCTATCACTCATTTGAAAAGTTAAATTATAAGCAATCGATTTCTCATCACTTCCAATATTGTCACCTGTATAGACATCAAATACAGAAATATCACTCAAGATTCTTCCCCCTGTTTTTTTAATAACTGCTGTAATATCACTAGAGCAAACACTCTTATCTACTACAAAAGCCATATCTTTTTCTATTCTTGGATATTTTGAAGCTTCTTTATACTTAAGTGGTTTAATTTTTTTAGAAAAGGCATTCATAGAAAATTCCGCTACATAAATATCATCTTTATTAACACTTGGATGAATCTTTCCTATTACGCCAATACATTCTCTATCTAAAAGTATTTTAGCACTCACTCCAGGATGTAATTCCTTACATCCATTTACTTCAAAACTATAACGGTTTTTATATCCCATATAATCGAAAATATTTTCAACAATACCTTTTATTAAATAGAAATCAACTTTATTTGAAATACTCCATCCATTTGCTAAATATTCTCCACTCATTAAAATAGAAACTTTTGTATCTTCATTATAATTTTTATCATATGTTTTACTTATTTCATAAAGTAGGATATCTTTTACTTTACGTGCTTTATTATATTCATACACATTAACAAGTGATGGAATTAATGATGTACGTACAACCGATTTATCAACACTCATTGGATTTGGTAAAATAACATGTTCCTTGTTATCATAATTAAATATTGAAGCCATTTCAGGTGACACTAAAGTATAAGTTTTAGCTTCATTTAATCCTAGGCTTCTTAAACGTTTAGAAACTATTTTACGTATTTTTACATCACCTATATATTTTCCTTCTTTAATTTCTACTTTAGGTAAAGTTGAAACCAAATTATGATATCCATAAAGTCTTCCTATTTCCTCTGCTATATCATTTACATTAGGATCAATATCAAGTCTTCTTTTTGGAATTGTCACAATAAACTTGCCGTCATGAATTTCATAAGGAAAATCAAGTCGATTAAGTTCAAATTCCATATCTTTTTCATCAATAGTAATTCCAAGCATTTTATTAATATCATTTGGAACAAATTCTACTTTTTCATCTGTTTTATCAATATTATCAAAACAAACTGTACCAGACAATATTTTAGCATTTGCGTACTTTTCAAGTAAATGACAAGCTCTATCCATAGCTTTATTCGTATATTCATAGCTTAAACCTTTACCATAACGAATAGAAGCTTCACTTCTTAAATCTAACGATGAAGCAGTATATCTGATACTTGTAGCATCAAAAATTGCACTTTCAATTAATATGTTTTTAGTATTTTCTGTAACCTCAGTATTTTCTCCACCCATTACACCGGCAATACATACTGGTTTTGTAGAATCAGCAATTACAATATCACTTGCTTTTAAAATTCTTTTTTTAGAATCAAGTGTTACAATTTCTTCATTTTCAAATGCATCTCTAACAACAATATGACTTCCTAGTTTATCTTTATCAAAGAAATGAAGAGGTTGACCATATTCAAGCATTACATAATTTGAAATATCAACGACATTATTAATTGGTCTCATTCCTGATGCTGTTAATCTTCTTTTAATAAATTCTGGTGATTCTTTAATTTCAATATCACGCACCATACGTGCTAAATAATATGGACACTTTTTAGTTTCAACGTCTAGACTAACTTGATCTAAAACAGACTCATCAATTGTTGTAAAGGAATCATCTGGAAGTGTTACTTTTTTATTTAATATAGCTGCAATTTCATAAGCAAAACCGATGTGATAATAGCAATCATTATTACGGTGTTTATGAATATCTAACTCATATAAAGTATCATCTAATCCTAAGTAAACAAATGGATCCTTACCAACAGGTGCTTCATCATCAAGAATAAATATTCCTTTTTGATAATTCTCTTCTGTCTTTTCTTCTAGCCCTATTTCACTTAAAGCACAAATCATACCATTTGATTCAACACCACGGATTTTACTCTTCTTTATTTCGAAATTTTCTGGTAATACTGCTCCTGGTAAAGCAACAATTACTTTTATTCCTGCTTTAACATTAGAAGCTCCACAAACAATTTGTTCTACTTTATTATCTCCTACTTCAACCTTACAAACATGTAAATGATCACTATCAGGATGATTTACACATTCTAAAACATAACCAATTACTAGATTAGGAATATTTTTAGTTATAACGCTTTCAATATTTATTCCAGCTTTTGTTATTTTAACAGCAAGTTCATTTAAATCTTCATCACTAATATCAATATAATCTTTAACCCATTCTAAACTAATCATTATATTCTGCCTCCCTTCTATCAAATACACCATTTTCTCTTAAATCAGTATTATAAAATACACGACAATCATTAATTCCATATTTTAACATAGCTAATCTCTCAGCTCCAAAACCAAAAGCAAATCCAGACCATTCTTTTGGATCATATCCACTCATTTTCAAAACATTAGGATGAACCATTCCAGCTCCTGCAACAGTAATCCATCCAGTATGTTTACAAATATTGCAACCATCACCTTTACAATTAAAGCAACTAATGTCAACTTCTACTGATGGTTCAGTAAATTGATAGTAACTAGGTCTAAAACGAGTTACAATATCATTTCCAAATAAATTTTTTACAATAATATCAATCGTTCCTTTTAAATCAGATAAACTTATATCTTTATCCACTAAAAGACCTTCTATTTGCATAAATTGATGTGAATGAGTAGCATCATCATCATCCCTACGATAAGTCTTTCCAGGACAAATTACACGAATTGGGGTTTTACCTTCTCCTTTTAACATAGTACGAACTTGAACTGGTGAAGTTTGACTACGAAGTAAAATCTCCTCCCCTTCAATATAGAATGTATCCTGAGCATCACGTGCTGGATGCCCCTTTGGAATATTAAGCATTTCAAAATTAAATTTATCTTCTTCTATTTCAGGACCATCAACAACATCATATCCCATTGACATACATACTTCTTCAACATTCTCAACTAGTTTTTCTAGTATATTAGGTGCTCCTATATTAACTTTAGTTGAAGGTAAACTAATATCAATTACTTCACTCATTAATTTTTCATTTAAAGCTTTTTCTTCTAAAATTGTTTTTTTAGATTCATAAATTGAATTAAATTCATTACGTAATTCATTAACCATCATTCCAAATTCTTTTTTCTCTTCATTTGGAATATTTTTAATTTCACTATTTAATTCTGTAATTAAACCTTTTTTTCCTAAATATTTTACTCTAAAATCATTTAAATCATTTAATGAAGTTATATTATCTTTATCAATATTTAATAATTCACGAATTTCTTTTTCTTTAATATTTTCCATATTATCCTCCCAATAAAAAAATCACATCCATATAAGGACGTGATTACGCGGTACCACCTTATTTTATAGAATAACTCTATACACTTGAAACTTTAACGCGTTACCGTTATACCTTTTCTGATATAATGCCTAGAAGACGAATTCATAAAAAACCATTACTCATTCACACCATCCATGAGCTCTCTTTTTAATAGTTTATTTATTACTACTTCTTCATCACAGCTTTTAATATATTACTAGTATATCATAATTTATGATTTTTTCAACAATTTTATTATAATTATTAATTAAATGCAACCTCAGTATCTATATTATCATCTAGAATAACAATAACAAGAAAAATAATACCACTGATTAATATAAGCGTAGAACCAATGAAAGAAGCATAAACAAGATATTTTTTCTTACTAGTATCACTACTGTTTAAGGATTTAACGTCATCAAAACTATCTTTTGTAAAATAATAGTAAATAAAAAGTAATATCGTAAAAATTATAATCATTAAATTTTGATATTCTTCCTTACTCTTTAAATCATCATATAATATAAATTTTTTCTCTTTACTATTCGCATACCAGCTTAAAAAAATAATTCCAATATATATTATCCAAACATAGTTTTCAATATTAATTTCTCTTAAGCGTTCACTCTTATCACTCATATTATAGAATATTTAATAAATATATATTTTATAACTTATCAATTTTAATTAAATCTTGTTTTTCTAAATAATTAAAAAACTCTAAAACAGACATATGATATGTAGGTTTAGGATAACAATATAACTTAATTTTATCTAAAATAGGATTTTCTATATCATTAATAAATTTTTCACTTACGTCACATAATAAATCTTTTAGTGAATTATATTCATGAATACCTCTATAATCAGCAAAAGCATGTTCAAACCAATAATACTTTCCATTATTCGTATAAGTTAAAAAAGTGTGTGAATCTTTAATACCAACATCATGCACTATAAAATAAGTTTTAACATCAAAACATGTATTTTTAAAATAATATCTTTCTAGCTCAACCTGATCAAAACACACCCCAACTCTATTTTTTATAACCTCATCAGGAGAAGATAAAACATAAAGAGAAGAAAAATTCTGATAATCATCAGTATATTTATTTCCTTTATTATCTACATATCCATATTCAATATTATCCATTAAAGATAAAATTTCTTCTTCACTGTAATAATTCCAAATTCCAAGTTGACCTTTAGCCTTTATAGGATTAACCTCTTCAATATCATCAAGTATCCAAGCATATCTTCCCTCTTTATATTCCCCACATATATATTCTTGATAATGGTTTTCCATCATATCACTTACAAATTCTTTTGTCATATAAATACAATCAACTAATTTACATTTACAGATAATATATCCATATTTAAATTCTGTATTTTCAAGTAAATTAAGTAAATCTTGACTATTAAATATATTTTTCTTTGTTAAACTAACATGAATATATAAATAACCTCTATAGTTTGTTTTAAAACTACGTGTTTCTACTCTCTTTTTTCCTTCTTTTATTAAACTAGCAAATGGTTCAATAATACTAAGCACTTTCATATTTAATCATCTAACCTCCTTTGTAAGGATAATCCATATTTTAAAATATAAGCAACTAAATACATAGTAAATACTACAATAACATCTAAAATTGATGAAAATGATTGCCCTACCTTATCATTATTTTTTACTATTAAACAATCTTTTTATCAATGATTTAGGTTTATCTTTTTTTAAAACAGACTCTTGAAAATCTATATTTATCTTAATTTGAGAATTAAAAATATATTTATAATTTTCTATTTGCTTTTTTCTTTTATCATGTTCTATATTTAACCACTCTCTTAATGCTTCTACTTCTTCATTAGTCATCAACATCTCTTTTTGTACTTTTCCATATTTATCAACTACATCTTTATGTTCTAAATAATAATCATATAATTTCATTTTTCTAAAATTTTCAAAATGTTCTGGAGTCGCATTTGGTAGCGAATTATTATTTCCAGTTAAGTTATATACAATAATATTATATTGGTTACAAAATGATATCCATATCATTCTTTCTAACCAATCTAAATCTTTTTCAATTCCTTCTTCTATAACATCTTTATCCATATTAATCGCTAATAACGTATCAACAATACCTTTTCTAAATATGTAGTCACAATTAGGGCTAAATAAATAAAATTCATTTTCACAAAGCCAATTTTCACCATCGTTTTTCATCCAATTAATTTGCCATTCTACAATTTTTAATTCGTATTCATGTCTTAATTTATTAAATTTTTCTGAATTAATGATATATTCTAATATAGTATCTTTTCCTAGTGAATATAAATCATATTTTTTCATTATTAAATCTGCTAACCATTTATCATCTCTTAAATTACATGGTAAATTCTCCTCAGAAACAATTTTTGATTTTCTAAAACAATTACTACGCCAATTTCCATTTTGTGGAAAAAAGTTTTCTACTTTCTCATCTAACAATTCACTTATATTCATCTATATATCCTCCTGATCTAAATGTACCATATTTTTAGAATAAATACTATATTTAACTACTAAAACTAATATACTGAGTTACAAATGTGTTATTAAATATCAACAAATAAAACTACTTTCAATTTAATTTAAGAGTAGTTTTATATTATTTCGAAAAGATTCTAATATCAATTAATTTTAACATTGATATTATCACATTCTATATTTATTTAATATATCAGACATCCACTTTTTTAACTTGAAAGCAGGTTTTATGTTATTTTTGAAAAAATTCATTTTTTATATCAATCTAGTACATGAGTAAGCTATATTTTAAAGTAAGAAAAAAAGAACTATATAAGTTCGAATAATTCTTTAATGATGCCTGTGAAGAAGAAGTTGAATAACTTTTCTTACAACCAAATAGTAGGCAGTAATAACTTACCAACTAATATAGTTATATTATAAATTAAACATTATAGTATATTTTATTTTGATTTTTTAATATTATTTTCACTAGAATCACATTTATTTTCCTCATTTTTTCGTCTTTCTTCTTCATCTCTAAATGCTTGAGTAACTTTTTTACCTTTTTCAGTAGGTTGAAAAAGGTGTGGATTTCTTTGCATATCTCTTATTAACTCATCTCTAAATACGACATAAGGTTTAACACCTATGTTTAAATTTTCAAATATAATTTCGATATCATCTATAACTTTTCTACCTTCAAAAGAAGAAAATTCTACAAATTTAGTTAATTCAATATATTGTTCCTTAGTAATTTTCAGATTTTTTGTCCAATCCAATACAATAGTTTTACCATCATGTTCATATTCTATAACAGAGTGTAAAACTTTTTTATTTCCAATAGTAGTATAGCCAGTTACAATTCTTGAACCTTCAATACTTGGTGAAATACTCATTGCTCTACTATGACATTCACCATATCTTTTATTTGATGTTAATTCTTTTATTAAATATAATTTGAATTCTGAACTTATCCAACTAGCAAATTCAAAAGCAATATCAAGATGGGCAAATGTTCCAACACTATATTTTCATGATTTAGATATAATTCCTATTGCATTAGTTTTTTTAATCCATTTTGTGAGGACATTTTAAATTTATTACTGCCTGCTTCGTTTTTAAAAGTAGCGAATTTGCCCTTTTAAAATTTTTGTTATTCATACTTTCCCATAGCTCTAAATAAGAAATAACTTTTTTATTTCTCAGCTAATCTCTAATTGAAAGTCTTGGCTCTTCTGCATCAGCATATCTGGCTAAATCAGTAAGCGATATATAATTATCACTCATTCTTTCGTTTTAAGCAGAAAAAAACTAACTATTTCTAGTTAGTAATCTATTAGTTAAACTCAGAGATTGTCCGAGTATCAATCATTCTGGTGCCAGTAAGGAGCAGGTCTAACAACTCCTAGACTAAAAGATGATAGTAAGTAATAAACCTACTAACTATTTAAATTATATCAAATATAGTATTTTTTGCAACAATTTATGATTTATTAATAGAGTTTATAGCATTGATAATCTCATTAGAAAATTTGTCATTTCTATTTTCATCAACTAAACCATTAATTTCTTGTTGAACGTCAGTTAACTGAGTATAACAATATCCACAAATATATTTTGTATTTTTTATTACTTTAGTTAGTTTTGCAAATCTGTCTAGATATTCATTTTCATCTATTACTTGCTTTCCATATCCCCAACCTTTGTCGGAACTTAATGCTATACCCCCATATTCACTCATTATTATTGGTTGTCCATTATACTTGTAATCACCACTAAATAATTTATGAATAGTATTATATGCTTTTTGATTATTTAATACTGCTAATTCTTTGTCATTATATTCATTGTATAACAAATCTGCATCTTGCTTATAATCATGAATTGTTATAATATCTGATATTGTATGTTCCCAGCCGTCATTTGATATAACAGGTCTAGTTTTATCAATTGCTTTTGTTATATAGTATAAACTATTGGCAAAATCTTGTTCTTGTATGTTTTCTGAAACTTCACGAATTCCCCAAGACTCATTAATAGGTACCCACGTAATTATTGATGGATGATTATAATTTTGTTTAACCACCTTAATCCATTCATCAGTGATGTATTCTATGGACTTATCATTAAATTCATAACAATTAGCCATTTCACTCCAAACTAATATCCCATTAATGTCACAATAATATAAAAATCTTTCATCTTCTATTTTTTGATGTTTTCTTATTCCATTATATCCATACTTTTTTACAATTTCTATATCTTTTATTATTGCATCTTCAGTTGGAGGTGTTAAATGAGAATCTGCCCAATATCCTTGGTCTAAAATCATTTTCAAATATAGTTCTTGATTATTTAATAATATTTTTGAATTTTCTATAGATATCTTTCTAACACCAAAATATGATGATACTTTATCTATAAGATTTCCATTATAATATAATTTATAATTTATATCATATAAATTAGGACTTTCTGGTGACCAATATTTAATCTCATTTTGAGTACAAATATCTAGATTATACTTAAATATTTTATCTTCAATAATTTGTCTTTGAACTTTAATTGTTTTATTATCAAATAAGATTTCAGTCTCTATTTCAAAATTATTAATATCATCTTTTGAAATATTAGTTTCCAATTCAATTTCAATATTTTTATAATCATAGTTTGGTGTATTCTTTGCAGATACAATATAATTTTTAGGAACGCTTTCTATCCATATTGTTTTCCAAATTCCAGTTGTTTGAATATACCAACATTTAAAACTATCTTTCTTATATCTTTGCTTACCTCTTGGTTGATTCTTTGACAACGAATCTTCAACTTTTATAGTAAAATTATTCATTCCATCTACAATAAAATTAGTAATATCAAAAGAAAATCTATGATACCCACCAACATTCGAACCAACATACTTACCATTTACCCATAGTTTTGTAATGAAATCACTACCTTCAAAGTGTAAAAAAATATTTTTATTTTTTTCTACATTAATATTTATATCATTTGAATACCAAATATTTTGATGAACTGTTTCATCATTAATACCGCTCATTTTTGTTTCGTATGTAAATGGAACAAGAATTTCACTAGAGTTTGGAAAACTATTAAAAAATTGTTTTTTCTCGCCTATGTTTTCATCATCAAACACAAAATTCCATTTACCATTCAAATTTAACCAACTATCTCTTACAAATTGTGGTCTAGGATAATTATTAATTTTTTTCATCTGTTATTTGCTCCTTTATTATTAGATATTTATAATATACATCGTACCAACTATAAGCTCTATAAATGTTATTTCCCTTTAAATTCTTGTTGTGATTTGCATTAAAACAAATAACTGGTATTTTAGTTGAAATGCTATTAATATTTTCTGTTTTATCTTCAATCATAATATCAATTTTGTAATTTTTACATATTTCTAATTTTTCTTTACTAACTATTAATTTATCATATTTTATATTATTGTTATTAAGCCAAGAAATTAAAATATTATTCATCTCTCCGTTTACATCATCCCATTTACTTGCACTTCTTGCCGTTATAATATAAATTTCGTTATTTTCGTTTTTTATTTTATCTATTATTTCTGCAGCAAAAGGTCTAGCAGATTCATTAATTGCATAATTATCAACAATTTTTAGCCAACATTCTTTATCTTCTTCATCACTTACATTAAACATATCTTTCAACGACCATGAATCTATATTAATATCCAATTTACCATACTTATCAAAAAAATATTTGCTTCCATAATCACATGCATATCTTATAACATCAGTAAGAACACCATCTATATCTATTCCTATTCTCATACTATCACCTCTAAATTAAATAATTTTATCAATAAAAATATCATCATAATTTATCATATCCATTTTATCATAAAATAAGAAATTATTTCCACTTCCTTGTTAACTATTTATAATTCAATATCATCATCTTTTTTTCTGTTTCAAACATAATTATATTCAACATTCAATTTAAGCAGAAAAAAACTAACTATTTTGATAGTTAGTAATCTATTACTCTCTGGACGAAAGCGTCCGAGTATCAATCATTCTGGTGGAGCTGAGGAGAGTTGAACTCCTGTCCAAAAATACATAAATATAAGCATCTACAAGTTTAGTTAGTTAAAGCTTTTCCTAAATTAAATAAGTAACTAACAACTAATAATTTAGTTAGCCTATAAAATTCATAAATATCACTAGGCAAGATATTTATATACCCTATTAAATCGAGCCTTCTTAAATTCCCATAGGGAAAGAATTAAAGAAAGCGCATGCCTTTATTCTATTAGGCGAATGCTACAGTGTTCTTAGTGAACATTGAAGCAAATGCATTTTTTAATTTATTTCCGTTTATTTTTTGTTTGTACGTAACGTGTACCTTCGACTTGCAACTTATACCTCAGTATCCCTGTCGAAACCAAGACAGCCCCATATGCAACGATTATAGCATTTTATTATATTTTATGCAATAATCGCTTTTGTTTTTCTCTTGTTTTTAGATCATACATTAAATTATTTTTTGAAAAAAGAATATAATTATCTTTTTTATCAGATTTTTCATATAATTCGTTATCTAGACATGCTTTATAACCACATTTTTGTATAGCCATAATTTTTCTTATGTCATTAACATTAACCCATAAATATATGTTTTCATACTCAGAAAATTCAGTACAAACTAAATTAGTAATAACATCAACTATGTCATGTTGATATTTTTCCACATTATAATTTTTATATAAATTATATTTAAGAATAAGTTTATTAGATAATAATTGTGTCATATAAAATCCTACATTAATACCATTCAAAGATACTATCTTTAATTCACAATTCTTTTCATTCATCATGTTTATCTCTCCTTTAGTTGCTTTTTTATCTCTCTATCCATATCCCTTTTTTTTATAGCTTCTCTTTTATCATAACTTTTTTTACCCTTAGCAAGACCTATTAAAACTTTAACTTTATTAGAACTAAAATAAACCTTTAAAGGTACAAGTGAAAATCCTTGTACCTCAAGTTTATCACGTAATCTAAGTATTTCATTTTTATGTAATAAAAGTTTTCTAGTTCTATCTTCATCATGATTAAAAATATTTCCTTGTTCATAATGACTAATATGCATATTTAAAATAAATGCCTCACTATTTCTTATAATTGCATAACTATCTTTTAACTGGGCCTTACCAGCACGAATTGATTTTACTTCCGTTCCTGTTAAAACAATTCCAGCTTCATATGTATCTATTATTTCATAATCAAATTTTGCTTTTCTATTTTGTATTTCAATCATATTATCATCCTCAGTTACATGTAACTAAAATATTAAAATTATCTTTTATCCTCTATATATTATATATTATACTGTGCATAAATCAAGTTTCATCATACATTTTAAATATTGATTTATTTTTTTTAAAATTAAATTGTGGATAACTAAAAAGCTTTTACTTTTTCCACATATTATCGCATTTTAATTAATAACATCAATATATAATCCTACAGTATGTGATAGCATTTTTTATTATAAATATAATTATTATATAACTATATTTATACTTTAATTTAATAAAGTAATGATGTTCAAATGAACACCATTATTTTTATCTTATAATCTATTTAGTTAACTTTTTTACTTTTTGATCTATTACGAAATCAATTGTTCTAAGATCTTTATTAGCAGCTTTTACAATAATATCTACTTCATCACCTAAACGGTAACCTCTTTTATTTTTCTTTCCTATTAAAGCCATTGTAGATTCATCAAAAGTATAATAATCCCCAACTAAATCTTCAACTCTAACAAGACCTTCAATTAAATTTGGAAGTTCTACAAACATACCAAAGCTCATAACAGTATTAACCATTCCCGTATATTTTTCACCAATATGATCCATCATATATTCTGCTTTCTTCATATCATCTACTTCACGTTCACATTCAATTGAATCACGTTCCTTTTTAGATGAATGCTCTGCAATATATGGAAGTTTTCTATTCTCCATATCTATTGAAGTATTTGATAAATCATGTTTAAATAAATATTTACGAAGCAAACGATGTACTGTTGTATCTGGGAAACGGCGAATTGGTGATGTAAAATGAGTATAATATTCACTTGCAAGACCAAAGTGCCCAATATTATTCATATCATATACAGCTTTTTGCATACTACGTAACATTAAAGAAGATAAGATATGGAATTCTTTTTTATCACTTAATTGACTTAATATATTTTGCATAGTTCTAGGTGTAATTTCTTTAATTTTACCTGTTACTGTATAACCTAAGCTAGATACAAATGATAAGAATTTTTGAATTTTCTCTTCACTAGGTTCACCATGAACACGATAAATAAAAGGTAAATCCATAAAGTAAATTGTTGTAGCAACAGCTTCATTGGCTGCAATCATAAAGTCTTCTATCATCTTTTCACCAAGACCGCGATTACGTAGGACAACATCAATTGCTTTTCCCTTTTCATCTACAATTATTTTCGATTCATCAATATTGAAATCAATATACCCACGTTTTTCTTTATATTTTCTTAAAATAGAAGCTAAATCTTTCATTTCAAGTAAAGTATCACTAAATTCTTCATATCCTTCTGGTACAACACCATCTTCTATAATCTTATTAACGTTCTTATAAGTCATTTGTTTACGAGATCTAATTACGCTTTCAAAAATATCAGATGATAAAGTTTTTCCTGTTTTATCAATTTCCATTACACATGAAATAGCTAAACGGTCAACTCCTGGATTTAGAGAACATATACCATTTGATAATTGATGAGGAAGCATAGGAATAACACGATCAGCTAAATATACACTAGTTCCACGATCTTGTGCTTCATTATATAAAGCTGTACCTTCCTTAACATAATAACTAACATCAGCAATATGTACACCAAGTTCATAATTACCATTAGGTAATTTTTTTATAGAAATAGCATCATCTATATCTTTAGTATCATCACCATCAATAGTAAAAATCATATCATCTCTTAAATCTCGTCTACCTTCATATTCATTTTCAAGAACTTTATCTGGAATATGCTTAAGTTCTTCTTTTACTTCTTCACTAAATACATCATTAATTCCATACTTATAGATTACTGATTTAATATCGACACCAGGATCATTTTTATGACCAATAACATCTAAAACATCAGCATTATATGCATTATTTTTTAATTTATTTGTAATTTTAATATAAACTTTACTACCTTCAACAGCTCCATTCATATGATCTGGCTCAAGATAAATAGTTAACTTTACTTTTTGTTCATCAAGGATAACCATATACTTTCCGTCTTTTAAGACAACTTCACCAACCATATTATTAAGATTACGCTCAACAATACGAACAATTCTACCTTCTAATGATGTCCCTTTTTTAGATGTAATTTCAACAACTACCTTATCACCATGAATAGCGTGATTCATTGCTTCTTCTTTAATATACACATCTTCATTTCCCTCAATATCAACAAAGCCATAACCCTTTTTTGTTGCAAGCATTTTACCTACTTTTAAATTACTATTTTGAAACTTCATATATTTATTTTTATTTGTTCTATAAACTAACAATTCATCTTCTAGTGAGTTTATTTCTTTCGCTAAATTCTTATAATCATCTACCGTTTTTAATTTCATCAAATCATATATTTCTTGAAAAGAAAGAGCTATATCACTATTATTTATTATTTTTAAGATATCTTCCCTCATGCTATCACCTCATTTTAATTATAGCGGAAAAAGAAAAAAAAATATAGTCTTATACTATAAATATTCACTATATTTCTTTATAATTGATGGATAATTATTACTAATCACAAGTTCATATCCATTTTCTGTTAAATTCATAACCCTATTTTCTAATATTTTAGAAAACTTTAAATATAAACTATCATTATTCTTAAATAAGTAAGCATTTTTACTATTAACAAGAAAATCTTGATACCATAATATATCTTCTACTAAAAGAGAACGTTTTAAAAGTAATGGAATATATATATAATTCTTAGATTTTATAAATGATTCATAATAAATAACATAATTAGAAACTTTACATACATCACTAAAAATAGTTTCATCAACATATTTTACAAAAGTTACATTACTACCTATCATTTTTAAAAAATTTTTATACCTGAAAGAAAGATTGTAATATGTATTATATCCAATATAAACAAAATGATATTTAGGATATTTTTCACTTAAATAAAATAATACATCTACATGTTTATATAACAAATCAAAAATAGTAATAACCTTTTTTCTTTTTTTTATACTATATTTTTCATATATATCCTTATTATTTCCACTAAAAGAAATAGTAGGAAGAACACTCGGAATATAAAAAACATTCTTATATTTATCTATTAATTCTTTTTTTATGTACATAGAACTTGTAATAACTTTATAACATTTATTAAGAAATTTATACATATTAGAACAATATAATTTACTTTTTTTAGTATTTGAAATCATATTTTGATACATTCTAGCTTCTTCTATTTCAGTTAAAAATATAATCTTTTTTAAAGGATTATTTTTGATAAAATTAAATGTTGACTTAGACATATCTGCAACTAAAACATAATCAAAATTATCATTCATATCAGTTGTATAAGAAACTTTAGCATCACCTAAATACTGAACTATTTTTGTTAAAAATTCATAATCTTTAATATATACAAGTATCATTTTATCACCATTATTATTCTAGGTTATATATGTAAAGTTATACAAAAAAAATTAGATAAAAATTTATCTAATTCATAAAGATCTATGTATTCTAAGAGAATTTACACCCATTTTAAAATAAGATACAGTATCATCATCTTCAATTAATTTATAATGATAAATACGCATATAATTATCATTTGAGATAACTCTAAAAGAATTAGAATACGAATCTTTTAAATAATTATCTCCTTCCCTGCACCCAAAATATGCAGGTAAATTAAACTTACTAATCATTACTTCAGGATAAGAAGATATAATAACTTCAACATTTGGATGAACATTATATCTTTTAAAATAACTATCAATAATATCTTTAATTTGCTCTTTAGTAAGCTCATAAGATAATGTAACTTTATCCACATTAATACTATGTAAAAAAGCAAGTGTATAAGAATTTACAACATTAAATGAAAAATCAGTTGTAAGGTGATTTTCTCTATATTTATATAAACTTCCAATCTCTCCAACTAATAAAGGCATATTATATTCATAATAATAATCATTTACACGAGGTAACTTAAATACTAATTTACTACTTGGAATAACCTCACATAAATCAGGATTTTCTGTATATATAGTTTGATAATTCTTATTTTCTACTTCACTATATTCACTTTTTGTACTAATTAAAATACTCATATTTTCTTCATGACTATAATTTGAAACAGAAATTTTATATTCCCTTTTTTCATATGGAATTTGATACAAACGTTTAGAATTAAGTTTAGAAGTAATATTTCTTCTTAATTCATTTAATACAACAATTGGAATAAAAACATTATCACAATTCATATTAATATCTAATTTATCCATTTCATAAATAGTACCACCAAATTTAGATAACTGTTCTTTAATTCTATCTCTACTAATAGGCTGATTTAAAGCTTCAAGTGCAACATCAGTACTTATAGCTTCTAATGTATCAGAGCCATCATGAACAACAAACCTAATTGGTTTTGATATTTCTATAAAAACTTCTCCTGTTATTTTAAATTTCTTCTCATCATTTAATTTTTCTTTTACAAAATTAAGTTGTTTTATATCAGTTGTTTTAACTACCTCACTTGAAATTGCAACTTTATTTTCACATGGGATTTTTACTATATCACCAGATTTAGCTTCTAAAACTTCCTTACATCCGATAAACATCTTTTGAATAGTAAAACCAACATCCTCTTTATCACCTAAAATACGAATTCCGTCTAAAACAGATAAATCACGAGATAATTTTACAAAAATATACTTATCTTTAATATCAACTACTTTACCTAATTCTACTCCCATATGATTAGGTCTAAAGCTATTAGTAAATTTAGTTATACTCTCATTAAATAAAAAACCTTTTGTAAATTTTCTATTAAAAATAAGTTCTAAAGCATCTAAATCACTTTTTGTAATCCTAGAATCATGATACAAAAGATAATTATCAATTGCCTTTCTATAAATACTTACAACAATATAAACATATTCCTTACGTTTCATTCTTCCTTCAATCTTTAAACTATCAATACCAGCATCAATTAATTCTCCAATATGTTCAATTGTATTTAAATCCTTTGTACTAAGTAAATATTCATTTTTATTTTTCTTTATACCATCACTATAAAAATTATACTTCATCCTACAACATTGACTACAAGTTCCTAAATTTCCACTTCGGCCACCTATCATACTACTCATTAAGCATTGTCCAGAATAACATACACACAAAGCTCCATGAACAAATACCTCAAGTTCTATATCATTAATTTTCTTTATCTCACGTATATCATCAATAGATGTTTCACGAGCTATTACAGCTCTTTTAAAGCCAAAATCACGTGCAAATAAAACACCTTCTTTATTATGAATATGCATTTGTGTTGAAGCATGAATTTCCATATTTGGATACACCTTTCTTATATAATCAGCAAGTCCCAAATCTTGAACAATTAAAGCATCAACATTATTTCGGTGCAAAAAATCAACATATGAAATACACATATCAAATTTATCCTCATAAATAAGTGTATTTACTGTAACATATACTTTAACTTTACGTAAATGACAATAATTTACAGCTTCTATTATTTCTTCATTAGAAAAATTAGTAGCATAACTTCTAGCTCCAAATGTATAACCACCTAAATATACAGCATCACATCCAGCTAATACAGCTGCACGTAAACACTCCATATTCCCAGCAGGTGCAAGTAACTCTGGTTTTTTCATAACATCACCAATCATATTATACAAAAAATAAAAGAATCTTTAAAGACCCTTCTATTTAATTCATCATTAATTTAATATTTCACCAGTTACATCAATAGACGATATATTATTATCACTAACACTAACATTTACTTTATAAAGTCTAGGTGTATCAGTATCAAATGAATTATTTTTTATTAATTGACCTGATGCATATAATTCAGCTGCTTCTACTATCCCATAAACACTATTTTTATTACTTCCTTCTTTTGCTTTATTTATAGTATTTAATACTAGTGGCATTGATATTAGTGCAATAACAGCTAAAATAACTATTACAGCAAGTAATTCTATTAATGTAAAACCTTTCTTTTTCATAAAAAAATACACCTCTATTCTAAAGTGTATTTTAGCATACACCCCCCCCC
>CAKPTA010000006.1 GCA_934190785.1 uncultured Bacilli bacterium | reverse complement strand
GTATGCTAAAATACACTTTAGAATAGAGGTGTATTTTTTATGAAAAAGAAAGGTTTTACGCTTATAGAATTACTTGCTGTAATAGTTATTTTAGCTGTTGTTGCACTAATATCAATGCCACTAGTATTAAATACAATAGATAAGGCAAAAAGGGGTGCAGCAGAAGAAAGTGCTAATTCATATGTAAGTGCTATAGAAACAGCTATAGTTAGTGATATGATGAATTCAAACTATAATTATACCCCTGAACAAACATTTATATTAAGTGATAATGGAAAGAAAATAGTAAATGGAGAAAAAGAGTTAGAAATAAATATAAAGGGAACATACCCAACAAGTGGAAGTATTGTAATTAAGAATGCAATTGTAGTAAGTGCAGAGTTAAAAATAAGTGGTTACGATATAAATTATAAAGCCGAACTTTCAACATATACAAAATACGAAAATGGAACAGCTATTTACTATAATCCAGAGACAAATACAAAATGTAGTTCTAGTGAAGCCGTAAGTACAACAGGAGTAAAATCAGGATGTATGAAGTGGTATACATTTAATGACAACAAATCATCTGGTACTGTAAATATGATCTTAGATCATAATACAACTGCTTTAGTAGCGTATAATTCAACTGGTGATAATAGTGAAATGAAAGAAGTAAAAGTTGCTTTAGAAAGTGATACAAAGTCATGGAATAAAAGTATTAATCCTAGATTAATAACAGCTGATGAAATAGCTAGGATAACTGAAAATACTGAATTTGATAGTTCTATATCGGGTGGAGAAAAATGGTTTTATTTAGATAATAATGGGCAAACTCAAGCTGTTAATTCAAAAGGAGAAAGTAAGTATGCTTGGTTATTTGATTATACAAATAATGCAACAAGTTATGGTGGAAATATTGATGATGTAAATACAAATGGATATTGGACAAGTACACCTGTTGCTGACTGGGTTAACTATGTTTGGGTTGTGTTTAGAAATGGTAGCTTGGGTGGCGATATTGCTAGTGATGTAGATTACCGTGGACTTCGTCCTGTTGTAACAGTAGAAAAAACAATTATTAAATAAAATGCAGATCTTATGATCTGTTTTTTTATGGTTAAAATATCTTGATATCTTTAGTTTGTCACTTCCTATTTATTCATAAATTTGATACAATGATGTAGGTGGAGTATATGAGTGATAAATTAGAGTTATTATTAAATAAAATGCATTTGGAAAGTACTTATTATGATTATTTTAAATCAGGTGAACTTACTAAGATTATTGGTAATCATACTAAGGATAATTATGTGTTTTTTATTAAAATTAATGAATTACTTCCTGTTGATGTATATACTCATTTTGTAGAGTTACTACAAAGTTTATATAGTGATATGAAAGTTAATGTTTCTTTTGAAGTAATTAAAGTAAATAGTGACATTGTCTGTGACTATTATAGATATTTTATTAATAAATATAGCAAAAGTTCTCCGTTACTTGGTATGTTTTTGGAGAATAAAGTTAATGTTGTAGATAGTATTATTGTAACTTTAAATAATAAAGCAGAAAAGATGAAATTTGATAGTATCATCCTTAGACTTGAAAGTGATTTTTCAAGTGTTGGAATTAATATGCCTGTTCATACTATTATTGATGAGAGCCTAGAAAATGTGATTCAACTTGAAATAAAGAAAGATAAAGAAAAGGATGTAGTTATACCTATTTTTAATAAGCCTGAAAATAATTTAGAGCCTAAAAAGAAGTTTATTCCTAAGGATTATAAGAGACCTTCTTTAATTAGTGATCCTGATAATCCAGATGTTATCATGGGGCGTGTTATAGATGATAATCCAATTAGACTTGATACACTTGCTACACCTGGTGGTATGGCAACAATAGAAGGCTATTTGTTTGCTGACCCAGATACACGTGAAACGAAAACAGGACTTCATATTATATCACTTAAAATAACTGATTTCACTGATAGTATTTATGGAACTATTTTTGTTAATGATGAAGATGAGTTTCATACTATTTTGAAGAAACTAAAGAAAAAAACATGGTATAAAATTAGAGCTAGTGTTAAAGATAAAGATCAGTATAATCCTGATATTAGCTTAACAATTCGTGATATTAATGTTTTAAATCGTACTGAGGAAAAAATTATTGATGACGCTCCTATTAAGAGAGTTGAATTACATGCACATACTATGATGAGTGGAATGGATGGTGTAACAAAGCTTGATTTAGGTAAACATACATGTGAACTTGTTGAGAAAACAATTGAAATGGGTTATAGAGGAGTTGCCATTACAGATCATAGTGGTTGCCAAGCTTTTCCAATTTCCTTTGGAATTATTAAATCGCATAATAAAAATGTTAGAAAAAAAATTAATGAAGCAATTGATAATTTAGAAGAACAAATAAAAAATGAAGAAGATAGTTCTATTCGTGAAAAATTAGAAAGTGAGTTAAAGGCTAAATTAGAAGAAAAAAAGAATCCTCCTATTTTTAAGGGGTTATATGGAACTGAACTTACACTTGTTGATGATACTGTAAATATTGTTATTCGTAAGACAGATGAACCTTTAATGGAATCAACGTATGTTGTTTTCGATACAGAGACAACTGGATTTAATGCTGGTGGTGCCGATCAGATGATTGAAATTGGTGCGGTTAAGATTAAAGAAGGAAATATTATTGACCGCTTTGATAAGCTTATAAATCCAAAAAGGCATATTCCAGATAGAATTACAGAACTTACTTGTATTACTGATGATATGGTAAAGGATGCTTTAGATGAAGAGTCTGTTACAAAAGAGTTTCTAGAGTGGACTGGAGATTTACCTATGGTTGCTCATAATGCTAAATTCGATATTTCATTTATTGAAATGGCTATGCGTAAGTACAATTTAGGTACATTTAAAAATACCGTAATTGATACCTTAGAATTATCTCGTACTTTGGATCAAGGTTATGCAAGACATGGACTTTCTCAACTTGTTAAAAGATATAATGTTCCTTGGGAAGAAGATGCTCACCATAGAGCTGACTATGATGCTGAGGGTACGGCTTTAGTTTTTCATAAAATGTTAAAAAAACTAGAAGCACAAAAGTATGAAAAAATAAGTGATTTAGATAAACTTATTTCTAAAGATGAAATTTATAAATTCGGACGTACTTTCCATTTTAATGCCATAGCTTTAAATAAAAAGGGACTTAAAAATTTATTTAAAATTATATCTTTGGCTAATACTGTTTATTTATATAAAACACCTAGAATTCTTCGCTCTAAATTAGAGGAACTAAGAGATGGACTTCTTATTGGAAGTGGATGTTATGAGTCTGAAGTATTTACAGAAGCAAGAAGTAAAGAAGGAGAAGAATTAACTAATATCATTAATTTTTATGATTATGTTGAGGTTCAACCTAAAGAAGTGTATGGACATTTACTACAATTAGGGGACTTTAAAGATGAAAATGAACTTGAAGAACATATAAAGAAAATTATAGATGCAGTTATGCAAGCTGGTAAAACTATTGTAGCAACAGGAGATGTTCATCATTTTAGAAGAGAAGATAAAATTTATCGTGAAATTATTGTTAATCAAAAAGTACCAGGTGGTGGAAGGCATCCACTTGCTAAAAAAGATATTAAAAGTATTCCTTCACAACATTTTAGAACAACTAGAGAAATGCTTAATGATTTTTCTTTTCTAGGTGATGATTTAGCGTATGAAATAGTTGTTACTAATACAAATAAAATTCTTGATATGGTAGAAGAAATAGAAGTAATACCAGATACAGGTGGAACACCTTTCTCACCACGTGTTAAAAGTGATGATGGTAAGAGTTATCTTGATTGTCCTAGAGTTGTAACAGATCTTGTTTATACAAAGGCAAAAGATTGGTATGGTGAGCCTCTTCCTTATTCTATTGAAGAGAGAATTGCTACCGAATTATATGGTGATGTTGTCTTAACGTCAATCAAGTATGATTTGAAAGATGAAAACTTAAACGATGAAGAATTAACAAGAAAATCATTTGCTATGCTTCATGATGTAATTTTAAAGGGTAGCGATAGTGTAAAAGAACAAGTTAGAAATTATTTAACTAAGATATCTGACGAAGATTTAAGTGATGAAGAACTTGATAAAAAATTAAAGAAGTCACTTGGAGGAGTTATTGGTGCTGGATTTGATCCTATTTACTTAATCGCACAACGTTTGGTAAAACACTCAAATGATGAGGGATTTTTAGTTGGTTCCCGTGGTTCAGTTGGTTCAAGCTTTGTTGCAACTATGATGGGAATAACAGAAGTTAATCCACTTTCAGCTCATTATAGGTGTGATAAGTGTAAATTAAGTATTTTTGATGATGATAATGGTAATTCTCTTGGAGCTACATATTCTTCAGGATTTGATTTACCTGACAAGATGTGTCCTAATTGTAATATTCCAATGATTAAAGATGGTCAAGATATGCCATTTGCTACTTTCCTTGGATTTAATGCTGATAAGGTTCCTGATATTGACCTTAACTTCTCGGATTTAAACCAAGCTAGTACACATGCTTATACTAAAGTTTTGTTTGGTGCTGATAATGTTTATCGTGCTGGTACAATTGGAACCGTTGCGGATAAAACAGCTTTTGGATTTGTAAAGGGATACTGTGAAGAAAAAAATATTGTTATGCGAACAGCTGAAGTTGAACGTTTAGCTATTGGTTGTACAGGAGTAAAACGTACAACTGGACAACATCCAGGTGGAATAGTTGTTATTCCTGATTACATGGAATGCTTCGATTTTACACCATTTCAATTTCCTGCCGAAGATCCAAATTCAGCATGGCGAACAACACATTTTGATTATCACTCAATTGAGGAATGTGTTTTAAAGCTAGATATTTTAGGACATTCTGACCCAACACAACTTAGACTTATTCAATTACAATCTAAAACTGATATAATGAAAGTTCCAATGGATGATAAAGAGACAATGAGTATTTTTACTAGTACAGATGCACTAGGAGTTACAAAGGAACAAATTATGTGTAATACAGGAACACTTGGGATTCCTGAGTTTGGAACACCATTTACAATAAAGTTAGTTGAAGATACTAAACCAACAACTTTTGCGGAATTAATTAAAATTTCAGGTCTTTCACACGGAACAGATGTATGGCTTGGTAATGCACAGGAATTAATAAAAAATAATATTGTTCCATTTAAAGAGACAATTGGCTGTCGTGATGATATTATGGTTTATTTAATGTATCGTGGACTTGAACCGATTAAAGCATTTAAAATAATGGAATTTGTTCGTAAGGGAAAAGCTAGCAAAGATCCAGAAACTTGGAAACAACATAAAAAGACGATGGAAGACGCCAATATACCTGAATGGTTTATTGGCTCATGTGAAAAAATTAAGTACATGTTTCCTAAAGCTCATGCGGCTGCTTATGTTATTAGTGCATTCCGTATTGCTTGGTATAAAGTTCACATGCCTGTATATTTTTATGCATCATGGTATTCATCAAAAGCTACTGATGTTGATGTTGATGCTATGATAGGTGGATATAATGCGATTAAAGATAGAATTATTGAAATTCAAAATAAAGGGTATGAAGCAACAAACAAAGAAAATGGCCAACTTGAAAGTTTAAAAATTGCACTAGAAGCAACTGCTCGTAAGATGAAATTTTTAAATATTGATTTATATAAGAGTGAAGCTAAAGTATGGGTTGCTGTTTCAAGTGATGAAGTACTTCCACCATTTACATCTATTGATGGCCTTGGGGAAGCTGTAGCTCAAAATATAGTTGAAGAACGCAAAAAGGGTGAGTTTATCAGTATTGAAGATTTACAAAAAAGAGCTAAGATTTCACAGACAATTATTGATAGAATGCGTATAATGGGAATTTTAGATGGCATGGAGGAATCAAGCCAACTTAGCCTATTTTAATAGTTAGATTAGTCTAACTATTTTTTTATAATTAATTATATACTACTAGTCTATAACGGTATTTTAAAAGACCGCTTGTTTGCTTGACAGTGGTGTAGGTGAAGTTGTATAATTAGCATGTATATGATAGGAAAGTATACCATAAGATAGCGAGGGAAGGTATAGTGAATAAGTTATTAGTTTTAGTTTATGTACCACGTTTAGAACAAGAATATGATATTCTTATACCAATTAATAAAAAAGTTGGAACAATTAAACAAATTATTATAAATTCTATTTATGAATTATCAGATGGATCACTTGAACAGAAAGGTTCATTTCAGTTATTTGATAAAGAAACAGGAAGAAAATATGAAAATGATGTTTATGTAAAAGATAGTGGTATTTTAAATGGGACTAAACTGATACTATTATAACATTGAAGGGAGGTGAGAGTATGAATAGTTTACAAATTAATTATTCTGAAACAATTAGTGTTGGAAACCAAGTAACTAGTAAAGGTTCTGAATTTGAACAACTTTTAAATAAAATTAAAACAATTAATACAGAATTACAAAGTTATTGGGAAGGTAGCGATGCCTCTAAATATACACAAGCTGTTGGAGAACAAGCACAAACAATGCAACAACTTGCTGATACAATCAATGAAATAGGTGGTTTTTTAGTTAAAGTAGGTCAAGCATATCAAGAAGCTTGTGAGAATAATGCTTCAGCAATTAACTAAGGAAGGAGTGAAATAATGGATTTTTCAAAATTATCATATGAAAATGTCATTTCAATGGCTGAACAGTTAAAAAGTTCATCTAGTGAAATGGAAACACTATTAAATGAATTAAAAACTTTATTTGAAAATGTTGGAAATGAACAAGTATGGTCTGGAACTGCAGCATCAGCTACAAAAGAGAGATTTGATGAATTGAGCGCTAAATTTCCTGAATTTTCAAGTGCAGTAGATGACTGCTATAAATACTTATCTAATGTTGTTGAAACTTACAAATCTGTTGATGCAGCTGTTACAGGACAACAATAATAATAATGCTCTAGAAATAGAGCCTTTACTAAATGAATATTTAGCGGTATTCATTTAGTAAGGGGATGGATATGAATATAGAAGTTGATAGTAGTGGTGTAGATAATGTATATAATCTGTTAAGTGATAAAACAGATGATTTTAGTCAAGAAATAAAAAAGTTAAGTAATATTGTTAATAATGTAGGAAGTGCATGGCAAGGGGATGACGCCACTAAGTATACAGAAGCCATGAAAACTTATATAGAAGCGTTAAATGCTGTGGCAGAAATGATGGGACAGTGTAATAAATATTTATGTAAAGTCCCTGGTTTTTATGAAACTCTTGATGAAGCATATGCTAGCAAAAAAATTAATTATTAGGGTGATATTATGAAGATATCTTATGAACAAATAGAAGCTTATCATAATGAAATTGCAAGTGTTATTGAAAATATGAAAGGTATTATTGAAGACATTGGAGCAGAAGTATCAGGAATGACTAAAAATGATGTATGGTCAGGATCTGGTGCTAGCCATTTTGCTTTTAGGTACAATAATCTTTTAAATGCATTTGATGATATATATGATTATTTAAAACAAAGTAATGTATATTTAGAACAAAGCTATATAAATTACAAGAATGTTGATGAGCAAATTATGAGGGGATTAAATTTTTAATTATGGCTTTTGAAAGTGTAGATACAAGTAGACTTCGTGAAGCAATTAATTCATGTAGAGATGCAATTAATTATGAAAAGACAAATGAGGCTATATCAAGTATAACTGATTCAAATGTTTGGAATACAAAATCAAGAAGCTTCTTAAAAAATCAACTGGATTATTTAGTTGACACAAGATATCAAGACTTAAAAAATAAATTATCTGCTTATGAAGAAATACCTGGATATATAGATCGATATAATGAACTTTATGATCAAATTCAGAGTTATAGAGCTAGAATTCATGAACTTGAAAATGAAATTGCAGAGGCACCTGATGTATCTTATTATTCTGTTGAAAGTGGGGATTCTTTATATGGTATAGCTTCTATGTACGGAACCACTGTTGATGAAATTATGGAAGTTAATGATATTGAAAATGCTAGTTTGATATATGTTGGTCAAAGTATAACTATACCTGGTGGAGTAGATACGTCTGGTATGGAGAGTGAAATTGCAGAATTAAATTCGTTAATTGAAGAAAATTTTGATGAAATGAATGGTATAGAACAAACAGTTTATTCCATTGTATAGGAGGATTTATGGAAGATAAAAGTACAAAAGATAGATTTGCAAAATATTTACCACTTGGGACAGTGGTTTTATTAAGGGGAGCAACTAAAAAACTTATGATAACTGGTTATTGCTCTGCTGATGTTGAAAAGATGGATACTATATATGATTATAGTGGATGTTTATATCCAGAAGGTTTTTTGTCATTTGATCAAACTTGCTTATTTAATCATAATCAAATAGGGAAAATATATCATTTAGGATATAAAGATGAGGAACAGGAAAAGTTTATGGGTGTATTAAAAGAAACTGTTCTTAAACTTGAGGAGAGTAAACAAAAAATGGATTAAAAAGGAGGATCGTTATAATGGATAATAATAAAATAAATGTTGACGTATTAGAAAAAAATTATAACGATTTTCATTATGAAAGAACAATATTTGAATCAGTTACTTATGATACATTTAAAACGAGTTATTTTAGATCATGCGATGATGAATTAGTAGAACAAATGGCTACAAAATTAAATGACTGTTATAGTGCTATAGAGCGTAATTATAATTCTACTGTTGAATGGTGGAAAAATTATTTATATGATGTGAAATGTGCTGAAAATGGAATTTGTATGGATTCAAATACAATTCCAACTCATGAAAGCTCTATTAATAGCTACTTTACTAGTAATTTACAACCATTACCTAAATTTGATAAAAATAGATATTCAATGGCTAGTATTTCAGTTAATAATACTGCTTCAAATAATTTTTCCTTTTCAGGCGGACTTGGAGGAACTGCTATACCAGCTAAAAATCCAACTAATAATAACTCTAATAAAACACTTGATAAATCTATGCTTAATACAAAAATTTTGACGAAAGATGAATTAAAACAACAATATTCTAATTATTATAATGAAGCTAAGCAAATGCTTATTGGAACAGAATATGAAAAAATTGATGACGAAACATTAAAGGAAGTAATGCCTGCTTATGCAATGTATGTAAAAAATAAAACACAACTTGAAAAAGAAGGCTATACTATGAAGGGTTTACTTAAAAGTGCTATTAATCAACAAATTCAAGGAGAAGATACAGTTTCAATAGCAAAAGAATTATTGTCTGATCTTAACTTATCAGCTGGTGAGTGGTTTGGAAAAGTTTTATCTGATACAGGTGCACAAGCTGTCGCAACTACAACATCTGCTGCTATGTCGTTTACTGAAGGAGTAATTAATTTAGGAGAATCACTAGAAGATTTTACTATTTCAAGAGTTACTAGTATGTGGACCAATGGAAATAATTTTAGAGGAGATTTATTTTCAACGGCAAAACATTTTGTCAAAACAGGAGATTTTAAACAACTTGGTATTGATATGACACATAATGGATCAGAATTTGTTCGATCTATTGATTTTTTTGGTCTATCTGATTTAGCATATTCACTCGCTAAAAAAACTTCTGTAGGAAAATATATAGATGAAAATTCTACAAAAAATGAAAAAGTACATAATAATAGTGATAAAGTTACTGGAGTAGCAAAGAATATAGTTGCTAAGGATTATACAAAGTCATTTTTTGATTCTGTTTATGAAAAAACTGCATTTGGAAAATGGGTAAAGGATAATTCACTTGGTTTTGATACTGTAAGAACTGTTGGAAATATGACTGGTAAGGTAGCAGGTATCATTGCCATATCTGTGCTTATTCCTGGTGGAGGAGCTATTGTAAGACCTCTACTTGCTGGTATGTCAGGTTATGGGGAAGGTGTACAAGAATCATTTGCAAATGGTAGTTCTTTTGAAGATGGACTAGCCTATGGTTTTTCAAAAGGATCTTTTGAAGGTATACAATGGTTTATAGGTGAGAAGATAGGTGGATCTACTGTATTTAAAAATAAAGCATTTAACTCACTATTTAGAATAGCGATGGATGGAGCTGATTCAGCTGCTGATTCAATTATAAATCCATTATTGGATATGAATAAGGAATATACTGATGAACAGAAAGAACAAATTTTAATGCTAGTAAATTATGACAAATCTGGTAACAAAATAAGTGATAAAACGTGGGAAGAGTTATCATCTCAAGAAAAATATCAAGCCTTATTTGAATATAATGGTGGTGTTCATGGACTTGTAGTTAATACATTAATGGGTGCAGGAATGAGTGCTTTTGGTGAAGCTACTGATTTAGCTAAAAAGGTAGACGGAACAACTAAGACAAACACTGATATAAATATTAGAAAGAATGTTGATGGTGAAGTAGTTAACACAGATTCATTAATTCAGAGTAAACTAAATCGTTACAAGGAACTATCTGATATTATAAATAGTGATGATTATAAACAATATATGGATTATACAAAAAAAGGTTATGCTCAAAAACTTAATGCAAGTTATGATGGAATAGAGAAAGAATTTAAAAGTTTACAATCAGATTTGAATTTATTAAATATAAGTAAATCTGGTGGATTTAATATGAATGATTTGTCTTATAAATCAAGTAGTTCAAGTGATTATGCAAAAGATTATTTAAAATCTAACTTAAAAAAATATGTATATAATGATACAAATAATTTTAATGGATTAAATGATTCAATTAAAATGAATGGCTTATATCATTTTACAACAGAAGATGCTGCAGATGCTATTATAGATAGTGGTGTTATTAAAAGTAGTGACATGCTATCTTCATATGGTAATAAGAAAACATTCTTCTTTAATGGTATACCAGAGGTTGGTGCATTTGCTACTAATATAGATGATATTCCTTTAAAAACGACTGCAGTTAAAGTAAATCCTAATATGTCAGCACTCGAAAGTTCAAAATTAAAAATTCGCAATTTAGATGATCATGCTATTTCATGGGATGGAAAATTCGATCTTTCTAATTCTTCTAAAACAACAAAAGAATATTTCTGTCTTGTAAAAGAAAATGATAGGTTAGTTTATAAAAGTGTGTCAAAAGATGTTTATGATAATTATGATACTAGTGATATGGCTAAAAGCCTTAAAGAATTGTTAAGTAATAAAAAGAATGTAAATACAATTAAAGCTGATTATTTATCTAAATTATCTAAAAATAATACAGAAGCTTTATCTAAAATAAAAAATAAAATAGGTAATAACACAGTAGATAAGATTAAAGCAAATACAGATAAATTAATTGAAAAAAATAATATTGGTAGTGATATAACTGCACCTTTAGACATTAATTCCATAAAAAATAAATTGGAAGAAATAAATAGTGCTAAGATGGAATTTAATGCTATTGAAATGAAAAATGACATTTTAAATTCTATTGATAGTAATATGAATGATATTCAAAGAGCAAGGAAAGCGTATATTGAATTGAATAACAGATTGCATTATAGTATGGATTATGTAAAAGGAAATGATGAAATTAGGAAAAGTATATATACTAAAGAATTAGATTTCAATAATTTAAATAGTGATAATGTTATATGTAAGGGTTGGTCTGAATTATATCGTGATGTATTAATTGATAGTGGATTTGATGCGGATAAAGTTAGGATAGTTGGTGGAACAAATGTTGGAGCACATAAATGGATTGAAGTAGATATTGGCAATAATCAAATTTTAGTGGCTGATGCTACAGAAGCAATTAATCATTCCATTGATCTTTCTAACTGTAAAAGTGGAATGAAAACAAATGGTTTTGTTATTTTACCAAAAGAAATGAGTGGTAAAAAATTAAGTTCTTTTAATGCTGATTATAGTAGTTGGAATCAATATTTAAAAAATGTTGATAAATCAATAGGTTATGCAACTGATAATGGATATTATGCTGATATATTAGAAAAGTCAAAAAATAAATTTAGTGATAATAATTTAGCAAAGCGTATTTTTGGTGATAAGATATTTGATAAAAAATATGATCAATTAATAAATATTGAAATTCCAACAAATATGGATGGATACGAAACATATGCATATTTTAATCAAGTAGAACGTATTTTATTTGATTCTCAAGAACAGGGAAATATTTCAGTAAAATTATTATATATACAAAACTCTACAGGTAAAGAAGGAGTAACATTTATTAGTTCAACTAGTGATATTAATAAAAAATATATGATTTATAGCAAAACAACAGGAAAATTAATCTTTAATACACTTGAAGAAGTTAGTGATTATATGAGAAAATTTAATATTACAAGGTAAAAAAGTGGTGATAAAATGAATTATTTAATAAGTTTAATAAAAGAAAAAGAAAGTAAAATTTCTTCTTCGGATGACAAGGAAAAATTACAATTAGTAAAAGATACTTTAAGTGTGCCAAATTGTTTTTTCAATATGGATATTTCAACTGCAATTGGAATAATGTCTTTTTTAGGTGTTCCAGAAGATAAAATGGAAAGTTTATATTTTTCATTAATAGCACCTGATAAATTAGAGAAACATATTGATAAAGTAACTGTTAGTAAAGAAAAATAGAGGTGAGTAAAATGCGGGTTTCATTAATTAAAGAAAATAAGATTAAGCATGTATTATTACCTGATAGTATTAGTGGAAATTATTGGATTTCTGATATAGATAAAAATGGTAATGAACATAACTTAATTAATATTGAGGCTAGTAGTGATGGATGGAAATTAATTAGCAATAGTGAAGTATCAGTTGTACAAAATGGTATTTATGTTCCTGATGTAGCTTTACATGAGTATAATTTTTATAATATTAAGGATATTGCAAGTAATCATACTTTTTTGGTTTATTGTTCTCCTGTTTATGAAAAGAATGTTAATTATTATGATCTATCAAGTATAAAAAATGAATTCACAATAGGTCGAAGTTCTAATTGTGATCTTGTTTATAAGTTTAATGCCGTTAGTGATTTTTGTGCCAAGCTAACATTTGAAGGAGAAAAAATAAAAATTCATGATAATGGGTTTCAATATGGAATCTTTGTAAATGGTGTTAGAGTTAATGGGGTAGCAGAACTTGAATATGGTGATGTTGTATTTATTTTAGGATTAAAGTTATCAATCATTATCTCATCTGGAAATAGATATTTGATGTGTAATAATCCTAATGGGGTAGTAAGTTGTAATTTAATGGCTCAAAATTTAATAGAAAATGAAGATTCTTTTAAAGAGGATGAAAATGAGTTAGAGATGGAACTTTATGAGCCTGACTCTTATTTTCACAAAAAGCCTAGATTTATTCATTCTATTCAAAAATTAGAATTAAAGGTTGATGCTCCACCTGAAAAGAATGATGAAGATGATTCACCTTTTATATTAACAGTAGGTCCAATGGTTACTATGAGTATGATGTCTTTAATGATGATGTATTCGGCTATTAATAATGTTTCTAATGGTTCTAAATTATCTAGTGCTATACCTTCACTTGTTATGGGAATTGCTATGTTTGCAAGTACACTTGTATGGCCAATTATCACTAAGAAGTATCAAAAGGCAAAAAGAAAAAAGCAAGAAAAACTTCGTCAAGAAAAGTATGGCGAGTATATTGATGAAAAGCAAAAGAAGATTTTAGAGGAAAGAAAAAATCAGGAATCTATTTTAAATAATAAGTATCCTAATTTGGGGGAATGCGCAAGTATTATTTTAAATAAACAAGTTAATCTTTGGGAAAGAAGAAAAGAGGATGATGACTTTTTAACTGTTTCTCTTGGTCTTGGACAATTACCAATGGATATTCATATTGGATATCCTGAAGAACATTTTTCACTAGCTTCTGACAATTTAAAAGATATGTTAAATAAACTTGGAAGTGAACCTAAAACTCTTTCTAATGTACCAATTCCTTTCTCATTATCAGAAAATTATATTACAGGTATTATTGGAAACGAAGCAAATAATAAACGTTTAATTGAAAATATTTTATTACAATTGCTTGCTTTTCATAGTTATGATGATGTTAAATTTGTTTTGTTTACAAATGAAGAGAAGGAAAGTAATTGGGAATATATGAAAATACTTCCTCATCTTTGGAGTGATGATAGAACAATTCGTTATTTTGCTTCAAATCAGGATGAATATAAAGAACTTTGCTATAATTTAGATCGTATTTTATATGAGAGACTTGAAAATAGTAGTAAGGTAACTAAACAAGCTGAATATCGCGAAAAGTATGTTATTATTACTGATTCTTTTAAATCAATTAGAAATTTTGATTTTATTAAGAAAATATTAGAAGAAAAGAAAAATCTTGGATTTAGTATTATCATTCTTAATGATAAGATAAGTACGCTTCCAGATCAGTGTCAAGTTTTTATCAATACTTCTGATAAACAATCAGAAATGTTTAAAAATGTATCGATGAATGACAGTCAAAAGTTTACATTTGATATGGATACAAAATATGATATATATAAGTGTTCTAAAGTTCTTAGTAATATACCAATTGAAATTGATAGTGATTCAAGTGGACAAATTCCAAGTAAATTAGGATTTTTAGAGATGTATGATGTTGGTAAAATTGAGCAATTGAATTCAATGTCACGTTGGATGAAAAATACACCTATTTTGAATATTCAAGTTCCAGTTGGTATAGGAAAAAGTGGTGAAAAAATAAATCTTGACTTACATGAAAAGTATCATGGACCACATGGATTAATAGCTGGTATGACAGGTAGTGGTAAATCAGAGTTTATTATTACTTATATTTTAAGTTTAGCTGTTAATTATCATCCTTATGAAGTTCAGTTCATTTTAATTGACTATAAAGGTGGTGGACTTGCTGGTGCTTTTGAAAATAAGGTAACAGGAATTAAACTTCCACATTTAGTTGGAACAATTACTAATTTGGATACTAATGAAATTAAAAGATCACTAGCATCACTCGAGAGTGAATTAAAAAGAAGACAACGTATTTTTAATGAGGCTCGTGAAAAAACTGGTGAAAGTACTATTGACATATATAAGTATCAAAAAATGTATAGAGACCATGTTGTTGATGTTCCTGTATCACATTTATTTATTATAGCTGATGAATTTGCTGAGATGAAACAACAGCAACCAGAGTTTATGGAACATTTAATTCAAACTGCTCGTATAGGTCGTTCTTTGGGTGTTCATTTAATTTTGGCAACACAGAAACCTAGTGGAGTTGTTGATTCACAAATTTGGAGTAATACTCGTTTTAGGGTATGTCTACGTGTTCAAGATAAAAGTGATTCAACCGAAGTAATAAAATGTCCTGATGCAGCCTTATTAAAACAAACAGGTAGATTTTATTTACAAGTTGGTTTTAATGAAGTATTTGTTTTAGGACAGTCTGCTTGGACAGGTGGTAAATATATTCCATCACCTAAAATAAAGAAAAATATTGATACATCATTACAAGTAATTGATAATATTGGATATTCTGTTAAGACAATGGAAACAAAAAAGAAAAATGAAAATGTTGTATCTAAAGGTGAAGAATTATCTAATATTTTAAAATATTTATCTGATATAGCAGCAGAACAACATATTAGTTGTAAACCACTATGGCTTGATGCTATACCATCATTTATTACAGTAGATGATTTAAGTAATAAATATAATTATATTAAAGATGATTATGATATAAATCCAATTATTGGAGAATATGATGTTCCAAGTATGCAGGCCCAACATTTATTAACACTATCTTTAAAAGATGGAAATATTTTAGTTTATGGTGGAACTGGTAGTGGTAAAGAAAACTTTATAACAACTATGATCTATTCGTCAATGCTTACGTATACAGCTCTTGATGTTAATTATTATATAATGGATTTTGGATCTGAAGTACTTAGATATTTTGATAAATGTCCAATTGTTGGTGATATAGTTGGAATTAATGATACAGAAAAGGTAAGTAAATTATTTAGTATTATTAAAGATGAAATTGAATTACGTAAAAAGTTATTTGCTGATTATAATGGAAGTTATGAAAATTATTGTAAAAATAGTGGTAGTAAGAAGCCTGCTATTGTAGTTGTTATTAATAACTATGAAGCATATCAAGAAACTTATACTGATTATGAAGATTTATTAAATATTATTACAAGAGATTGTTCTAAATATGGAATTTATTTCTTATTAACAATTACTAATCCAAATGGAATTAGATTTAAATTAAAACAAAACTTCACACAGATATTTGCTCTTAATCAAAATAATAACGATGACTTCACAACTATTTTAGGTAATGTTCATAAAGTTTATCCATCTAAATACTTTGGAAGAGGAATTATTCGTAAAGATGATGTATACGAATTTCAAACAGCTCTTGTTTGTGAAAAAGATAATATTGCATCATATATTAAAGAAAAATGTATGAGCATGAATCCTAGTGTCAGAGCAAACAAAATTCCAACTTTACCAGAGGTTGTTACATATGATGATATTAAATCATTTACAAATAAACAAAATAACCCAATTATAGGTATTGATAAGAATGATTTAAAACCAATTGATTTTGATTTTAAGAAAAATTTTGTAACAATAGTATCATCTATTGATTTGGCAAATAATATTAGTTTTGCTAATGGTCTTATTTATCAAATATGTAAGAGAAAATCTTCTGATTTAATTGTTATTAATGCTGAAGACTATGCATGTGATGATAAATTAGTTAAATCATGTACTTATGTTGATAATTCCTTTAATAAAATATTTGAAACAATACATAATTATGTATCTGAAAATAATAAATTATATGTTAATAATAATTATAATAAAGACATATTTAAAAATAAGAAACATATGCACTGTATAATAATAGGAATAGATGCCTTTAAAAATAAAATATCAATGGAAAATAAAAATAAATTTAATGAAATATTTGAACCTGCAAAAGATTTAGGTATTATTGATTATATTATTATTGATAGTATTGATAAAATTAAAAAATATGAATTTGAATCATGGTACAAAACTTGCGTTAATGCTAGTGAGGGAATTTGGATAGGACAAGGTATCAATGATCAATTTACTTTAAAAGTATCAGTTAAGACAAAAGAAATGAAAGAAGATGTAAAAAATAATTTCTGTTTTGTCATAAAGAAGGGTAGACCTATTCTTGTTAAATATGTTTCATCGTATGAATTAGATGAAAATGATGATATTGAGGAGATAGAAATATTATAAAAATCCTATTATAAATAGGATTTTTTTGTACTCTATAATATGTATGATATAATTTAGATGGTGAAGATTATGCTTAAAAAAGTTTATGTAGAAATTACTAATGTTTGTAATTTAAAATGTGATTTTTGTATTCAAAATAAAAGGATAAAAAAATTTATGACAATCCCTGAATTTAAAATTATTTTAGATAAATTAAAGGGCCATACTAGATATTTATATTTTCATATCTTGGGTGAACCATTACTTCATCCACAAATATTAAGTTTAATTAATATGGCTTATGAAAATGGATTTTTTGTTAATATTACAACTAATGGATACTTGATATCAAGAATAAAATATACTACTAAAATTAGACAACTTAATATATCACTTCATAGTTATTCATCCAAATATAACATATCACTAGAAGATTATATGAAAGAAATATTTAGTGTTTGTGATAATATTGATAATACTTATATTTCTTATCGCCTATGGGTAAAAAGTGAGTATACAAATTCTATTTTAGATTGCATAAATAAGCATTATCATACTAATTTTTCTATGGAAGATATAAATTCTAATATAAAAATTAATAATCATATTTTTATAAATAATTTTCATGAGTTTATTTGGCCTGATTTAGATAATGATTATTACTCTAAAGAAGGAAGATGTTATGCCCTAAGAGATCACATAGGTATTTTGTCAGATGGAACAGTTGTACCTTGTTGTCTTGATACAAAAGGAATAATCAATTTAGGTAATATATTTACGGACTCATTAGAAGATATTTTAAATAGTGATAGAGTAATGTCGATTTTAAGTGGATTTAAGTGTGGTAAAAAGAATGAAGAATTATGTCGACACTGTTATTTTATTGATAAGTAGGGATTAAATTATATTTAACGTATATTAAGTATGGGTGATGGTATGAATCTGTACGAACTTAGGGATGTTAGAAAAAACTATAATTCTTTTGAATATGTGTTAGATAAAATTAATTTAAAAATAAAAAAAGGTGATTTTGTAGTTATAACAGGTCCTAGTGGAAGTGGAAAATCAACACTATTAAATGTACTAGCTGGAATAGATAAAGTAACAAGTGGTTCTATATTATTTTTGAACTCTAGAATCGATTTATTAAGTAATAATGAAATTACTGAATATAGGAAAAAATATATTGGCTTTATTTTTCAAAATTATGTTTTAATTCCAAGTCTAAATGTTTATGAGAATGTTTTGTTTGGAAGTATGTTATCAAGTAATAATCTTGATATTAATGATATATTATCAGCTGTTGGTTTAAATAATAAAAAATATAAATATCCATTTGAATTATCAGGAGGAGAAAGACAGAGAGTGGCTATTGCAAGGGCTCTTGTAAAGAAACCAACTATTCTTTTTGGTGATGAAATAACTGGTGCACTTGATGTAGCAAATGAAGAAAATATTTTAAAAGTAATTAATGATATTAAAAATAAATATAACATGACCATTATTATGGTTACACATAATCCCTCTATTTTGAAGTACGCTAATATGGTTATTAAAATGAATAGTGGACACATTAACAGTATTTATTATAATGAGGATTAAATGTTATTTTTAAATACATTAAGAGGTCTTAAAAATAGAAAAAAAGAAGTAGGGATTATTACATTTTTAATTTTATTATCGTCATTTTTATATACTGGTTTTAATGTTGCTTTAGATAGAATAAATGATAGTTATCAAGGTTATTTAAAAAGTCAAAATGTTGAAGATGTTAGTGTTAGTATTAAAATTGATTATGAGCATGATATTAGTCTAGATATGTTGAATAAATTAAATAATTCATGTTTTTCACAGATTCTTGAAAGTGAAAAGGTAATACTTGATGAGTACTATAATTTATTATTAGAAGAAAAAAAGATAGATAATGATTTAATAGTACTTGTAGAAGATACTTTTGTTAAATATAATGCCAATGAAGTTATAGAAAATGAAATACTTTCTTCTATAAAAGGTAAATATAATTTTGATTATATAAAAGAAGATTATAAATTAATTCGTGATCATGATAATTTGATAAATGTTCTACCTTATCGTGATAAAGAAATAAATAAACCATATTTATTAAGTGGAGCTATTCCTCAGAAGAAAGAAATTACTATCTTAAAGGAATTTGCTTTAAAAAATAATATAAAAATAGGAGATAGTTATAAAATATTTGGTAATACATATAAAGTAGTTGGTTTTATGTATGCACCTGAGTTTATTTATCCCATGTTATCAGTTACTACACCTATGTTAGATTTAGCTAAAACAAATATTGTTTATATGTCAGAAGATGATTATCAAAGATTAAACATTAATAATAGCTATACTTATGCTTTAACTTTTAAAAATAAGCGTAATATAAAACAAAATGATATTTGTAATATTTCAGTATTTGATCACAGAAATATTAAATGTTTTAGTGATAATACTTTAAGGTTTGATAGAATTAATACACTTGCAAGTGAACTTAAAAATGATCGCTTATTTATCAAATATATTCTTTATTTAATTTTAATTATTTCTTTTTTAATTATTAGTATTATTTTAAAAAGAGAAATTGATTATGAAAAAAACACAATTGGGGTTTTAAAAGTTCTTGGTTATAATAGTTTTTTAATAGCGTTTAGTTATTTACCATATTCTATTGTGCCTTCTTTATTTGGTAGTATTTTTGGTACGATTTTAGGATATGCATTTTCAAATAAAATTGCCGCTTTTTTGGTAAGTGATTATTTAGTACCTCTTAAAACCTTTAATTATTCATATGTATATATAAAAAATATAGTTATTTATCCAACAATAATTTTATCTCTTTTTAGTTATCTTTTATTAATTATTAATTTACGGCGTAGTGCTCTTTCTTTAATTAAAGATGAGGGTAGTTTAAAAATTGGTTTTGTAAATAAGCTATTTAATAGATTATTTTCTTTATTATCCATAGAACATAAATTTAAGTATTTATTTACATTTCGTTATCCTTTTAAACTTTTAATCGTACAGTTTATTTCATTTTGTGTTAGTCTTTTAATTTTACTAGCACTTTTGGGTAGTAATTTATTTAATAGTATTATTGATAAATCTTTCTATGGTATGAATTATAAATATGTTGTATCATTAAATAATTTTTCTTCTGATTATATTGGAAATAGAGATTTATCTGATTATGTTTTATATATATCACTACCATTAACTTGTGTAAAAAATAGTAATGGTAGTATTAAAAAAATTAGTGATAAATATGACTTTTCATTTACAGCTATTGATAGTAATACTAAATATATTCATATAAAAAATAGTGGTAAAGATATAAATGATTTACTTTTGAATGATGGAATTATTGTTAATAGAAATATTTTTTCTAAGTTAAACTTAAGTATTGGTGATACTTTAGTATTTGATAATAAGTTAGAATACAAGGTAGTTGGTGTTAGTGATGAATATATAAATTATGGTGTTTATATTAATAGGGATAAATTAAGTTTTGATTTAGGTTTTAAAAATTCAATGTATTCAGTAATTTATTCTACTGATCAAATATATGACAATTATAATAATTCAGATAATAGAATTAACAATGTACTTAATATTAGTGATATTAAGAAGAATGCTGGTAAAGGTGTAGAAAAATTAAATGTTAGTTTTGCTTTTATATCGCTTTTTGCCTTATTTATGTCATTTATTATTATGTTATCTATTTCAAATATTATTGTTTTAGAAAATAAAAAAATTATTGCACTTATGAAGGTAATGGGTTATAACAAGAAAAAAATTAAAGATATTGTTTTAAATATTTATACACCAGTAATTATTATTTCTTATTTTTTAGCTATACCAGTTGCTATTAATTTTCTTAAATATTTTATGAATAAATTAGATGTTGGTATGTTGTTTACTATAAATATTAATATTATTCAAATAATTATAGGGTTAATTTTGGTTTTAGGTATTTATTTTATTTCTATTATATTTACACAAAAGTCTTTAGATAAAATTTCTTTATCGGTACTTTTAAAAAGAGAGTAGGTTTTATATGGTTGAACTTATAAATGTTAGTCGTACTTATAAAAATAAAAGTATTAAAGAGCAGGTATTATCAAATATATCTCTTAAAATAAATGAAGGAGAGATTATAGTTATAGTAGGAAAAAGTGGTAGTGGTAAGACCACACTTCTTAATATAATTTCTCTTTTAGATAAAAAGATAAGTGGAAAAATTTTATATAATGGGAAAAATATTTCTAAATATTCAAATCATTTTCGTAAAAAAAATATAGGTTATATTTTTCAGTCATATAATTTACTTGAAAATTTAAATGTATATGAAAATATAAAAGTAGGAATGCATTTTTCACATTATAAAGTAGATGTTATGTCGATTATAAAATTACTTCATTTAGAAAATAAGGTAAAAAGCAAAATATATGAACTTTCTGGTGGTGAAAAGCAACGTGTAGCTATAGGAAGAAGTTTAGTTAAATGTCCTCGTATTCTTTTAATGGATGAACCAACAGGAGCACTTGATGAGAAAAACGGTAAAGAAGTTTTAAAAACAATAATTGATATTAATGAGAAATATAAAACGACAATTGTTATTGTTACACATAATCCTAATATTACTTTAATAGGAGATAAAGTAATAAATATGAATGATGGAAAGATTATTAATTGTTATAGTAATCTTAATAGAATAGATCCTTTTGACATTAAATGGTAAAAAATAAAATGCTTTTTAAGCATTTTATTTTTCACAAGTTATTCCAAGATTATTGTAAACTGCTTCAATATCACTAACTGCAACTTTACCATTTTTAATTAATTGACTCATAGAAGAATCTATTTCAATTAATGCATCAGTATCGATTTTAGTATAATCAATATCAATTGTACTAGTTAAAACGTTATCTTTTATTTCTACTTTATGGTCATAGTATTCAATATCTTTGAATGATTCTGTAACACTTTCAAGTTGTGTTTTATATGCTTCTAAAGTAGAAGCATCATCAGCTGTAATTTCTTCTTTGCTATTTACTTTCGTAACATAGTCTCCTTTATATGAAACTTTATAATTAAGATCCATTTTAATTGATGACTGATTAATAGAACGAGAACAGTTCATAACTTTTTCTTCATCCTTTGATGTGCATCCTGTTATTAAAATAACTCCCGTACATAGTAATATTGTTAAAAACTTCTTCATAAAATCATATCCTCCTATATCTAATTGTATCATAAATTTCACATAAATTTCACAAAACTATAGGTGTTTTATAAATTTACTTTAATTTACATCTTAAAATTTACATGTTATAATAAAACTATGTGAGGTATTATATGGAAAAGATTATTTTAGTTGATGGAAACAACCTTTTATTTAGAAGTTATTATGCAACTGCATATAATGGAAATTATATGCGAAATAGTAAAGGTTTTCCTACAAATGCTTTGTTTGGTTTTACAAATATGATGAATAAGATTATTAATGAAGAAAAGCCTAATTATATTATTGTAGCTTTTGATAAGGGGAAAACATTTAGACATGAGAAATGTGCCTCTTATAAAAGTGGTAGAATGGAGACACCTGATGAATTAAAAAATCAATTTCCAGTTGCCAAGGAACTTTTAACAGCAATGGGAATTAAGTACTATGAATGTGATAATTATGAAGCAGATGATATTATAGGAACATTTGCCAAATTTTGTGAAGATGATCCTAACTTTGTTGGAACAATTATTAGTAGTGATAAAGATTTATTACAATTAATAGGACATGATGTTGATATTAAGCTTTTAAAACAAAAGGATTATATTCGTTATAATGAAGATAGTTTCAAAGAAGCTTATGGGATTGAACCAAAGAGAGTTGTTGATCTTAAAGCACTTATGGGTGATGCTTCTGATAATATTAAGGGAGTAAAAGGAATAGGTGAAAAGACTGCACTTAAACTTCTTACAGAATATGGTAACTTAGATAATATTTATGCTAATATAGATTCTATTAAAGGTAGCATTCATGATAAATTATTAAATGATAAAGAAAGTGCTTACGAAAGTTATTTTTTAGCAACGATTGTAAGAGATGTTCCAATGGATATATCTATCTCTGATATCAAATATAAAGCTAAGGATGTTACGGCGCTTAATCATTTATATGAGGAATTAGAATTTTATTCTTTTTTAAAACATGAACAAGATACTGAAAAGAAAAGCGAGAATGATATTACTTATACTATTTTAAGAGAAGGTGACGAGCTTAAAATTGATAGTGATGTAGCACTTTATTTAGAGGTTTTAGGCGGTAATTATCATACTGCATCGGTTATTGGAATGTTTATATATAATGAAGATTTATCTATATATATTACATCTGATTTAATACCACTTTATTTGCCTAAAATTATACCTCATATTGCTGTTACATATGATTTAAAAAAATTAATTGTTTCATTAAGTCATATTGGAATTAAATTTGAAAAATTATGTTTTGATACCATGCTTGCAGCATATTTACTTGATTATAATGTAAAAGATGATATTGCATATTTATCTAGTTCTCTTGGATATGATATAGAGTTTTATGAAAATATGTATGGGAAGAATTTTGAAAAAACACGAAGTATTGATGAAATAGCTAAAAATATGGCTCTTAAAGCACACTTTTTGTTTGAAACTTATTCAATGTTTAAAGACAAATTAAATGAAGAAAATTTATATAATCTTTTTAGTGAAATCGAAATTCCACTTGCTAAAACACTTGCTCATATGGAACTTAATGGGGTATCTATTAATGTAGATGCTCTAGATAAGATGGGGGTTGAACTTCAAGATAAAATAGAGGTAATTGAAAAAGAAATATACGATTATGCAGGATGTGAATTTAACATATCGTCTCCAAAACAATTAGGTGATATTTTGTTTGAAAAATTAAATCTTCCACATGGTAAGAAAAATAGAAGTGGTTATTCAACATCAGCCGATATTTTAGAAAAAATAAAGGATAAACATCCGATTGTTGATAAGATTTTAGAGTATCGTATGCTTACGAAACTTTATACAACTTATATAGAGGGATTAAAAAATTATATTTTGGATGACGGAAAAATTCATACAATATATACACAGGCTTTGACAAGAACTGGTAGATTATCTTCAATTGAACCAAATCTTCAAAATATTCCAATTCGATATGAATATGGAAGACTTATTAGAAAGGCTTTTGTTCCAAGTCCAAATTCAGTTATGATAGATGCTGATTATTCACAAATTGAACTTCGTATTTTAGCTCATATGGCTAATATTAAATCTTTAATAGATGCTTTTCATGATGAGATAGATATTCATACTAAAACAGCAAGCGATGTATTTAAGGTAAGTACAGATTCTGTCACGCATGAGATGAGACGTATTGCTAAAGCAGTAAATTTTGGAATAATATATGGAATTAGTAATTATGGATTAGCTGAAAATTTGGGTATTTCTAATAGTGATGCTAAAAAGTTTATTGAAAGCTATTTTGAAGCATATCCTGGTATTTTTGAGTATATGGAAGGTGTTAAGAAAAAAGCTTATGAAGATGGCTTTGTTACAACTTTGATGCAAAGAAAAAGGTATATTCCAGAATTAAAAAATAAAAATAAGTTAATTCGCTCTAGTGGAGAGAGAATAGCTCTTAATACTCCAATTCAGGGAACTAGTGCAGATATTATAAAAAAAGCAATGATTTTAATTGATGATAGGTTAGAAAGTGAACATCTTAAATCTAAGATGATTTTGCAAGTACATGATGAACTTGTTTTCGATACTTTGGAAAGTGAAAAAGATAGAGTTTTTGAAATTGTAAAAGAAGTAATGGAGCATGTTTGTGAACTTAGAGTTCCTCTTAAAATTGAAATAAGCATGGGATATAATTGGTACGAGGCTAAGTAAACTACATATACTACTATAAGGTTTGGTGATTTTATGAATAAAATAAGTCACATTATGGTAGTGAGTTTTATTGTTAATTTAGTTTTATCATGTACAAAATTTATATCTGGTATAATTTTTTCTTCAAGTGCACTTGTAGCGGATGGAATACATTCATTTAGTGATCTTTTAACAGATGTTGTATCTATTATAGGAAGCTTATTTATAAATAAAAAGAATGCTTATAAAGTGGAATATATTACAAGCTTATTTGTTGGTGTTATTGTATTTATTCTTGGCGTATCTTTATTATTTAAAATGGATGGACATAGTATTAGTACAAATTCAGAGGTTATTTTTGTTAGTATCTTTGCTGTTATAACAAAAATAGTATTAGCTAGATATTTGATATTATCGGCTAAAAAGTATAATAATTCTATTTTAAAAGCAAATGGAATAGAAAGCAGTGCAGATGTTATTAGTTCTATTTTAGTTCTAATATCAGGTATTTGTGTTAAACTAAGTGAGAAATATCAAGTACTTAGATATGCGGATAGAACTGCTAGTATTTTAGTTGGACTTTTTATTGTTATAACAGGGTTAATTTTAATTAAAAATAATTTGCTTGAAATTGTTTTTAAGAAAGAAAAAAATATATAGATTATTAATTAGGTATTTGATAGAGATGCAATAATTAGAGTTTAATTTAGTTCTAATAAATATTAGTTTAGTTTAAAATCACTTTGGTGATTTTTTTTCTTGCTATCACTATGTAATTGTGATATAATTTAGAAGATTAAAGAATAGAAATAGGGGATGATAGTATGCCAGATAAAAAAATAATTACAGTAGTTACTCCAGAGGGAGAAGAAGTAGAAGCAGAAGTTCTTATTTATTTTGAATTAGCTGATTTAGGAAAACAATACATAGTATATACACATCATGAAAAAGATAAAAATGGTATGGTAACAGTATGTGCTTCAAGATATGTTTTAGAAGATGATAAAGCATACATTGAAGAGATTGAAACAGAAGAAGAATGGGATAGAGTTAAGAACATTATGCGTGAAGTAATTAAAAATGGGGGAGATGAATAATATGGCTGATATGTTTGAACGTGGAATAAATATGAGTGAGAAAGATAAAGAAGCAAGAATTTATCCTGTTGAAGACGTAAAAGATAGTGTTATAGCACGTACAAAAGATAAAACAATGGGAACTAAATTGTATGCTAAATTCATTAAGTTTAAGGAAGCTTTTATTGATAGAGTAAGAATTGGTTCTCATAAATATTTCATAAGAAAAAATGAAGAAAAAATTGAAAAATTAGAACAAGAACGTGTAGTTGCCGGTGAAAATGGATTAAAAAATCTTGAAAAAGAAAAAAATGTTGAGATTGAATCAAGAATGAATTTAATTGATGAACACGAAAAAGCAATTTCTACTATTGAAGAGAAACAACAAGCTGCTCATGCTAAAATAGAAGAACTAGATAGAATGAAACAACAACAAAAAGAGTTTAAAACTCTTATGAAAGCTGCAAATGAAAAAGCTAGTGAACAAGTAGAACAAACAAATGTAGAAGTTCCTGCTCCTGTTATAGAAAATGCAGATACTACTGTTAATTTAAATGTTAATGAATCAAATGCAATTGATACAAGTGCTGTAGATGATAATAACTTAATTGAAGAACCAGTTGTTATGCCAGAAGTAGAAGAAGAAGCTAACAGAGTACTTGAAGAACAAGTAAATAATGTTGCAGAAGGTGTTCAAGAGGTTATGGATAATAATTCAGAAAATAAAAATATTGAAGTTTCTAGTGAACAAGATGTTGATGTAAAACCTGTACAGGAAGAACAAAAGGTAGAAAACGATATTAATTCAGAAAAAAATAGTAGTGAGGCAAATATTCCTTCATGGCTTAATGAAATATCTAATGCAACTAAAAAAATGAATGATGATTTGGCTTTTGTTTTAAAGAACTATACTAGAAATGTTAATAAAGCTGTAGCTAGTGTTATGAAGGATAAAGATGATAAGATTGCACTAGAAAGAGAGAAAAATTCAGCTCTTAATACACAATTACAAGATAAAGATAAGATGATTTCTGCATTAAATACTGAAAATGCTAAAAAAGATCAAATGCTTCAAGAAAAAGAAGCTGAAATTGCTAAATTACATAATGATATGAATGCAATGTCTTCACAATTTGAACAAATGAGAAGTATATTTGCCAATCTTCAATCAAATATGAGTGCAATGTATTCTGAACAAAATAATATAACAGGAAGTGAAAATAATGGAAAGAGTATGATTAAGTCATAATCTTTCTTTTTTTTTGTTGTATTTATTATTTCTTCATAGTATACTTAAAGTGGGTGATTTATATGTTTTATCTTTGGTTAACAATTGTTATTTTTCTTGCTGTAATAGAAGCTATGACAACAAGTTTAACTACTATTTGGTTTGTAATTAGCGGCATTGTAGCAATATTGGTATCATTTATTACTGACAATTTTATGATTCAATTTTCTATTTTTTGTGTACTGGGAATTATTTTGCTTGCAACTACAAGATCATTTTTACTTAAATTTGTAAAAACAAAAGATGTAAAAACAAATGTTGATAGAATTATTGGAGCACGTGGTATTGTTACTGAAGACATTACAAATACTTCGCTAGGTGAGGTAAAAGTTGATGGCAAACGTTGGACAGCGTTTGCTGATACTGAGTTAAAAGTAAATACACCAGTTCGTATTATATTAATAGATGGTGTAAAAGTAAAAGTAGAAAAATGGGAGGATTAATATGGATATTTTTATTATTTTACTTATTTTAGTTATTGTTCTTATTATACCTAGTATTAAGGTTGTACCACAAGCAAAGGTTTATGTTATTGAAAGAGTAGGTTCTTATTATACAACTTGGAAAAATGGACTACATTTTAAAATACCTTTTTTAGATCGTATTTCTAATATTGTTACATTAAAAGAAATTGTTAAGGATTTTGCTCCTCAACCTGTTATAACAAAAGATAATGTTACAATGCAAATTGATACAGTTGTTTATTATCAAATAACTGATGCTAAATTATATACTTACGGGGTTGAACACCCAATTAGTGCAATTGAAAATTTAACTGCTACAACACTTCGTAATTTGATTGGTGAACTTGAATTAGATCAAACACTTACATCTCGTGATATTATTAATTCAAAAATGCGTTCAATTTTGGATGAGGCAACTGATCCTTGGGGAATTAAGGTAAATCGTGTTGAGGTTAAAAATATTATTCCACCACGTGATATTCAAGAAGCTATGGAAAAACAAATGCGTGCTGAACGTGAAAGACGTGAAAAAATTCTTCAAGCTGAAGGTGAAAAGAAATCTAGTATTTTAATTGCTGAAGGTGAGAAGGAAAGCGCTATTTTAAGAGCTGAAGCTAATCGTGAATCACAAATTCGTATTGCTGAGGGTGAAGCTGAGGCAATGCTTAAATTAAAACAGGCAGAAGCAGAAGGTATTCGTCTTCTTAAAGAAGCAAAAGCTGATTCATCAGTTTTAACGTTAAAAAGTTTTGAAGCACTATCAAATGTTGCAAATGGTCAAGCCACAAAAATAATTATTCCATCTGATCTTCAAGGTGTTGCATCTCTTACTACTACTGTTTCAGAATTATTTAAGGATAAAAAGGAAAAATAATTTGTGTTAAAAGAGTTTTTCAAAACAATGATTTGGCCAATTCTATTTGGAATTGGTCAAATTTTTATATGTGGTATATTTATCTTAATAAATTATTTGACAGTTAATATAAGTAATGAAATTTTTTTAGATAATATGATGATGATTATTGTGATAGCCGAATGCTTACTTTTTATTCCTTTATTTTGTTTTCTTTATAAAAATTATAAAGGTAAACCTAAGTACTGTTCTTATAAAAAAATAATTTTATTAAGTTTTTTCTCTATTTTTTTATCAATAGGTCTTAATTATATTATTATTAAATTAAAACAATTATTTGGACTTAATTTAATTTGTGATTCTATAAATATGAATATAATTTTATCAACAGGGGTAATTGGTCCTATTATTGAAGAATTATTATATAGAGGTATAGTATATGGCAGTATGAAAACTTATATGTCAGATAAAATAGCATTTTATTTATCTGTTTGTGTTTTTGCATTTTCTCATGTTGGTGATTTATTTCAAATTATTTTTGCATTTGTAGTAGGTTTATATTTGACAGCTATTTATAGAAAATATAATAATATTTATCTTGTTATGTTTTTTCACATTTTAGTTAATGTATCATCTATTTTAGTGTCTTGTTATTTAATATGACAAAATAGTCATGATAGATAAGTTTTTTTATAGTATAATTTGGTTGGTGACGAATATGTATAAAATTTTAATAGTGGAAGATGATAGTGCGATAAGACTTGGGCTTAGATATTATTTAGAACAAGAAGGATTTGCTGTATTAGAAGCAGATTCTGTTTTGAGTGCTAGAAATAATTTTAATAGTTTAGTTGATTTAGTGTTACTTGATATTAATCTTCCTGATGGAAATGGCTTTGATTTATTTAAAGAAATAAAAAATAAGTGTGATATTCCGATTATATTTCTTACAGCAAATGATTTAGAAGTATCAGTTGTTATGGGGCTTGATATGGGAGCGGATGATTATATAACAAAGCCATTTAAGGCTAGAGAACTTGTTTCTAGAATAAAAAGTGTACTTAGAAGAACAAGGGGCAAGAGTGATTCTAATATTATCAAAATACATGATATTTTAATAGATATGAAACAAGCCAAGGTATTTAAAGGTGGTATTGATGTTATGCTTACTGCTCTTGAATATAAAATTTTACTTATCTTAGCTTTAAATATTAATACAGTATTTAGTAGAGATAAGATTCTTTCTGATATATGGGATGTTAATGAGGCTTTTGTTAATGATAATACACTTACAGTATATATTAAAAGAATTCGTGAAAAAATAGAAGATGATCCTAATAACCCTAAAATTATTTTAACAGTACGTGGTATTGGATATAAAGTTGGTGATTAAATGTTTTATCATAATATAAAAAAATTTTTAAAACCATTATTATTATTTAGTATTTTGTTTTTAGTATTTTCTATAGTTGTTAATTATTCATTTTATAAATCATATAAAAGTAGTTTATACAATAATTATCTTTCTATTATATCAACTGTAACTGAAAATAAACCTGAATTAGAAGAATATATTATTGATGCGTTTATGAATGAGCATATAACAGAAAATGGTATAAATATTTTAAAAAAGTATGGACTTGATGATAAAAATTCATATGATTCTATAAAAAAAATTAATAGTTTAAAAAATAAGATGATTTTTGAAACCTTATTTATAAATGTAACTTTTATTGTTTTAGTTGTTTTTATATACCTACATTATAAAAGAAAAGAGTATAAGCAAATTCTTGAAATTCAATCTTATTTTAATAGAGTATTAAATGGGGATTATTCTATTGATATTAGAGAATATAGTGAAAATGAATTTAGTTCTCTTAAAAATGATATATATAAAGTTACAAATTTACTTAAAGAAAAAGAAAAGTATTCTAGTAATGAGAAACGTTATTTAGAATCGGTTTTATCTGATATATCTCATCAACTTAGAACGCCACTTACAAGCATGTATGTTATAAATGATATTCTTAGTAATGATGACATTGATGTTAAGAAAAAAAAGGAGATGCTTGTAAAAAATAAATTGCAATTAGATAAGTTAGAATGGCTTATCACTTCACTTCTTAAATTATCTAGGTTAGATAGTGGAATGGTAACGTTAAAATGTGAAAATATAGCTCTTTCAAAGCTTATTAATGATGCGATTGAACCGCTTTCTATTACAATTGAACTTAAAGAGCAAACGATTAAAGTTATAGGAGATAAATCTCTAACTATAAATATTGATTACAAATGGACCGTAGAAGCGCTTGTTAATGTTATAAAAAATGCTTATGAGCATACGCCTGTAAAAGGTTTAATTACAATATCTTATAGTGATAATCCTATATATACAGAAATTAGAATAAATGATAATGGTGAAGGTATATCAGAAAAAGATTTACCTAATATATTTAAACGTTTTTATCATGGAAATACTAATAAAGAGAGCATTGGAATAGGACTCAATATGGCAGCATCTATTATTGAAGCGGAGAATGGATCTATTCATGTTGAATCTACTCTAGGAAATGGGACAACATTTATTATTAAATTTTATAAGAATGAAATATAAAAGTTTGATTTATATGATATACTGTAATTATAGTGGAGTTGAGTGTAGATGAAAAAATTTAAATTTATATGTTTATTCTTAATTATGTTTTGTCCTGTTTTTGTTAAAGCATATGGAATTGAGAATTATTACATAGATGCTAGTTTAACTAAAACGGGTGATTTAGTTGTTCAAGAATATTTTAATTTGAATGGTGAGTTTAATGGATTTGAAAGAAAGATTTATTATAAAAATTCTTCTTTATACGATTTTGACCCAAATACAACTTCATTTGGTGGAAGTTCTATTCATAATGGTGATGGTCTTGAAATTAATGAAGTTAGAGGGCTTTCCATTGATAGTAATTTTGATTTTAGTAATATTGATGGTGATATTTTTAAAAGTGTTTCATCAGCATCTAAAGGAAAATATGGTGTTTATACAGTAGATACACTTTCCTATGGTAAGGATATTTTGATATATAATCCATCAAAACGTAATAAAGCTTTTTATATTAAATATACAATAAAAAATTTAGCTATTAAACATAATGATGTTGGAGAAATTGGATGGAATGTTGTTGGTGATAGTTTAACTGAGAGTGTTGATAATATGGTTATTACACTTCATCTTCCATCTAATAGTGATGTAAGAGCATGGGCTCATGGTCCATTAAATGGTAATATTGAAATTATTAATTCAGAAACTGTTAAATTTACTTTACAAGGCTTAGATTCATATTGTGCTGTTGATATTAGAGCTACTTTTGATTTAGATGTAATAGCTAATAGTACTAAAACAACTAATACAGATGCACTTGATAAAATTATTAAATATGAAACTGATAAAGCTGAGCAAGCAAATTATGAAAGAGAACAATATGAAAATAGAAAAATAAGCGAGGCCAATGAATATCTTAATAGTTTTGAGAAATATTTAACACGTAGTGGATATGAATTAGCTAAAAACTCCATTTATATGATAACTGACGAAGATATAAGAAGTGAGTATTTAGATAGACTTACATATTTAAAAGAAAAGTTAGATGAAAAAGAAGAAGAGGAAGCACGTACTTATTTAAAATATGCACGTGACTTAAAAACTTATGATAGTTATATTGAGTTGAAAGAAAAAATTGATATTCTTGATAATGTAGATGTAAAAAAAGAATTGCTTGTTAATCTTGAAGAAGTAAAAAAAATGGTAATGGATAGTGAAGACTCCTTAGAAGAAAAAAATTATATTATAGGAATAACTTTAGCAATTATTATTATTTTAATAGGATTATATACATATTATAAATATATTTGTGATCCTAAGGTTGATTTTAATTATACATATTATCGTGATATAGATGATGATTATATTCCAACAACAGTATCATATTTGATGTATAAGAAAATTAATAATAAAGCTATTTCAGCTTCAATGCTTGATCTTATTAGACTTAAAATTATTACAGCTGAAAAGATATCTAAAAATAATTATTTACTTACACTAAATAATGATGCTGCAGATAAGATAACTCCTGTATATGAAAAACTTATTAAAATGATTTTTAATGGAAAAAAAAGTATTGAAACAAAATGTATAAAAAAACAAGCTAAAAAGAATTATGATTCATATATTAGTACGTGGGATAGTTACCAAAAAATGTCTTTAAATATTGCTAAAAGTAATAAGTTTTATGAACAAGATGGTCAGGTTAAAAGTAAAAATAAAAGAAAAGCTAGTGATATATCATCTATAGTATATATATTTATTATTTTGTTTGTTATTATTCCAGGTCTTGCATTTTTCTTATTATTTATATATTTAATGTATTTAATTATTTTTAAAGGATTTAAAGCTATTATAAATAGACTAACAAAAATAAAAGATTATAAAAAAAGTTTTATTAAAATTACTTATTTAATAGCTTGTATTATAAGTATTTATAAAATGATTTTTATTCGTGTTATGCAAGGATTTTATTATAGTTCAATATGGTTATATTTAGGTATTTTAGTGATTTCTATTTTCTTATTTGTTTGGTTATTGTGCTCAAGTAAGAGAACTGAATTTGGTGCGCTTAAATATAAAAAGTGGCGTGCAATTAAGAGATTTTTGAATGATTTTGGTTCATTTAAAGATAAAGATACAATTGAAGTTGCTTTGTGGGAAAAGTATTTAGTATTTGCAACTTTGTTTGGTTGTGCTAAAAAAGTAGCGGATGCTATGAAACTTGAACAGGTAAGTGATCCCGCTATACCTAGCGATATTTATTATGATATAAGACTTGCAGATTGTCTTGCAAGTTCAGTTTATGCATCATATGCTCAAGCACAAAGTGCTTATGCAGCTGCACATAGTGATAATTATTCATCAGGTTCTGGATCTGGTGGAGGATTCTCATCAGGTGGTGGTTCCTTTGGTGGAGGAGGAGGCGGAGGACGCTTCTAGTATATTATTATATAAATGATATTTATGAAAATTCTCATGATGAGAATTTTTTTCTATTGTGGTATTATAATAGTGACAAAATTGTCATAGTTAAAGTCACTAAGATGTCATATATATTTAATATAATGTATTTGTTGAAAGGAGTTTATTATGGAAATATTGAAAGTTGAAAATTTATGTAAAACATATGGTAAGGGAGAAACGCTTGTAGAAGCTTTAAACAACATTAATTTTTCTGTTGAAAAAGGAGAATTTGTTGCAATTGTAGGAGCTAGTGGAAGTGGTAAGAGTACTCTTTTACATATTCTAGGCGGAGTTGATCGCCCAACAAGTGGAAAAGTTTTTGTTGGAGGAGAGGATGTATATAAGTTAAATGAAACAAATTTAGCTGTTTTTCGTAGAAGACAAGTTGGTCTTATTTATCAATTTTATAATTTAATTCCAATTTTAAATGTTAAAGAAAACATGACATTACCACTTCTTCTTGATAATAAAAAACCAGATTTAGAATACTTAGATGAATTAATTAAGATATTAGGACTTGAGCACAGAGTTAATCATCTTCCAAATGAATTATCTGGAGGACAACAACAACGTGTTTCAATTGGTAGAGCCCTTATGAATCATCCATCACTTTTGCTTGCAGATGAACCAACCGGAAATCTTGATAGTAAATCTAGCAAGGAAATTATAGATCTTTTAAAATTATCTAATGAAAAATATAATCAAACTATTATTATGATTACTCATGATCATGATTTGGCTCTTAATGCTGATAGAATTATTACTATTGAAGATGGAAAAATCATTTCTGATGAGAGGGTAGGAAAATGAATATATTAAATAAGCTTACGATTAAGCATCTTACAATGAACAAAAAAAGAACTATTGTTACAATTGTTGGTGTAATTTTATCAACGGCATTAATGGTTGGAATAGGACTACTTTTTTCATCAGTTAGAGACAATACGGTTAAAACTGTTATTAGTAATAATGGTAGTCAACATTTAACGATTAATTCTGTTTTGGGTAGTGATATTAGCGCTATTTCTAAAAATATTCATGTATCTAGTGCGACTTATTATAAGTCAGATGGGTTTGCTTTAGCAGGTAGTAAGAATGAGTATAAACCTTATTATCATATTGTTTCTGCTGGTGATGCTTTCTTAAATGAATTAAATTTAAAAGAGGGAAGATTACCTAAAGATGAAACAGAAGTTGTTATATCTGATCATATTAAAAGAAATGGTGGAATTGATTTAAAAGTTGGTGATACCATTAATCTTGAGGTTGGGAAGCGATATATAGATGATTTTGAAATAGTAGACAATGATCACTATTACAATGATGATGAAGAGGGACATGAAGAACTCAGGGATACTGTTTTGAAAAGTTATAAAGTTGTTGGAATCGTAGAACGTAGTTTTATTGAGTACTTTGAAGCTGCTGGTTATAGCATTTTTACAAAAGATAATAATATAGCCAATGATTCTAAATATACTATGCTTATAACTTTTAAAAATCCTAAGAAGTCTTATCAATATGGTAATTCAATTGCAACCTCATTAGGATTTGTTAATATATCAAGTGATAAGATGCCAATTTATGATGAACTTGAATTTAATGATTCTCTTTTATCACTTAGTGGTATTAGTAGATTTGATAATTATATGTCATCTTTTTATGCCACTATTATTATAGTTTTATGTTTAATTTCTATTGGCTGTATTATTGTTATTTATAATTCATTTGCAATATCAGTAATGGAGAGAAAAAAACAATTTGGGTTATTTTCTAGTATTGGAGCTACAAAAAAACAACTTAGAACAACGGTATTTTTTGAGGCATTTATAATTGGAATAATAGGAATTCCACTTGGAGTACTAGGTGGTTTTATAGGAATTGGATGTGTTTTAGCTCTTGTAAATATGCTTATTTCAAATGTCTTTAGTTTTCCTTTAGTTTTAGCAGTTTATCCATCATTTATTATAATACCTGTAATATTTATGATAATTACAATTATAATATCTGCTTATTTACCAGCTATTCGTGCTAGTCGTGTTACACCAATTGAGGCAATTAGACAAAATGATGATATTAAAATAAAAAGCAAAAAAATTAAAACACCTAAGTTTATTAAATATCTTTTTGGTGTAGAAGGAGATTTGGCTTTAAAAAATATTAAGCGTAATAAGAAAAAATATAGAATTACAATATTATCTCTTTTTATAAGTATAGTTTTATTTGTTTCATTCAGTGGAATTGTTTATTATGGATTTACTAGTACTCTTGAGGTACTTAATGTGCCAGAATATAATTTAATGGTTAATGTAAACTCTAAAGATAGAAGTGATTTATCTAAAAAAGTTAATCCTATCATTAATCAGGATGGTATAGATGATTATACAGTTCTCAATTTTTCTTATTATGAAACTAATTCTTTTATAAAAGATATGTTCGATGATAAATTTAAAAAACTTATGAATTATGAATCTTATGATGATCTAGGATTAGCAATAGTATCTGTTGATGATAAAACATATCGCGCTTTACAAAACAAAGCTCATGTGAATAGTGATACTGCATTTGTTTTAAATAAATTTAAGGGAACTATATATAGTGATAATAATAGAAAAAGCTATGATATAAAGAAATATAGTGATATACCATCAAAAATTTCTTTATGTGAATACAAGTATGATTCTGAAGATGGTGAAGGTAATAAGGTGTGCGACAGTGAAATTTCTAATCTTAAGCTTATAGATGCTAGTGTTATGGGAACAGAAGAATTAATTAATGATGACTATATTGTTGTTATTGTTAACGAGGATATGTTCAAATCTTACATTGAAAATGATGATTATGTTTATTCAACTATTTATATTAAATCTCATGATTACAGTAAATTAGATGCATATTTAGAAAATTATGCACAGGAAAATGATGGAATTTATTATACTAATGTTGATAAAAGTCTTAAATTATATAAAAATATGATTATTGTTGTAAAAATTCTTCTTTATGGATTTATTAGTTTAGTTACTTTAATAGGTGTTACTTCTGTTTTTAATACAATTCATACAAGTATTAATTTACGCCGTAAAGAGTTTGCTATGCTTCGTAGTATGGGACTTACGCCAAAAGGATTTAATAAAATTTTAGCATTCGAAAGTTTATTTGTAGGAATTAAGTCACTGCTTTATTCCATACCAGTATCAATTTTTGTTGTATATCTTCTTTATAAATCATTTGGTGGTATAGCAGTTAGTGATAAATTTATTATTCCATGGAATAGTATTTTAATTGCAACAGTAGCTGTATTTATAATTGTGTTTATTACGATGATGTATGCATCAAGTAAAATTAAACACGAAAATATTTTAGAGGCAATTAGAGAGGAAAATATTTAATATGAGTGTTATTTTCTTATTAGTTATATTTGCAATTTTAGTAAATATTCATGGATATTTAAGTCATAGATAATATGTTAGCTATCAACTTGTTGATAGCTTTTTTTTATATGCATATACTATTAACGTAATGGTTTACGTCAAACGGTTGTAAACTTTATTATGCGATTGAAAAAAGAATAAATTTATAGTATAATAAATTTACGAATGGAGATGAATGTATGAACTTTATACATGAACATAAATTTACGACAATAGTTTGTTCAATTTTACTTGTGTTGGTAATTTTAGGTGTAGTATTTTTACGTATTTTAATTCCAAATTATAGTGGTAATTTATATGGTAATCGTCTAAAAAATATCGAAAACTATAAAATTAAAGATGATCAAATTTCTAATTTAAAGAAAGATATAAAAGGTTTAGATGGTGTAGATAGTGTTGAATATAACTTGGAAGGTAGACTTATTAATATAACAATTAAAGTTAGTGATGATGTAGGTGTTGATACTGCAAAAGAATACGCTAATAAATCTTTGGAGTATTTTAGTGATAAAGAAAAAGAATATTATGATATAGAAATAATATTATCTTCAGTTAACAATAATAGTGAAGTATATCCTTTGTTTGGATATAAGCATAAAACAAGTACATCTATTGTATGGAGTAATAATTAGTTAGGTGGTACATATGAATAAAAAGAGAATAGGAATTATTATTGGGGTTGTTATTGCTTTAATTTTATCTGGATTTGGATTTTATTTCTTTTTCATTAAGCAAGATCAAAAGTCAGCTTTAACAATTGTTGATAAGAAATGGATTGAAGATAATAAAAATAATGTTATTGATGTAGGTATTGTTAATGATATTCCTGTATTTAGTTATGAAGGTAATGGACTTTTCTTTTCTTTAATTCAATCAATAGAGGATGATACTGGGCTTGAATTTAATGGTCTATCATATAATCTTGGAAGTGATGTACCTAGTGATTATGCTTTCCAAGTTGTTGATAATGTAAATAAGGGTGAAATTCTATTATATAGTGATTATTATTCATTAATAACAAAAGAAAATGTTAGATATAATGCTTTAAGTGATATAAAAGCTATGACAATTGGAGTATTAGAAAGTGATTTAGAAAACGCTAATAATTACTTAAAAGAAAATAGCAATTTATCTTTTAAAACATATAGCGATGCTACTAAATTGATTTCTGCACTTGCAAGTGACGAGGTAGGAGGAATTTTACTTCCAAAAACAATTTACCTAAAAGAAACAGCGAAGGTTGGAACTCTTTATAATAGCTATAATGTAACGGAAATGCAAAAGTACATAGTATTACATTTAGGTAGTAATAAAAAACTTAATCAAATAATTGAAAAATATTATAAAAAATGGAGTCATGATAACATGACAACATTATTTAATTCATATTTTTCAGATCATTATTTTGCAATGAACGATGTAAGTGAACAAGATGATGCTAAGTTCAGAAGTAAAAGTTATACGTATGGATTTGTTGATGTAGCACCATTTGATGCTTCTGTTGGTGGAAGTTTTGTTGGCACAAATAAAGAGATTATAAAGGTATTTGCTAAAACTGCTAATATTGATATAAAATATAAAGAATTTAGTAGTATAGAAGAAATGACAAAAGCTTTTAATGAAAATAAAATCGATTTTATGTTTGATCAAACTGATAATAAAAAATATGATATGGATGTTGTAAATACTGTATCTATATATAATGAGAAAGTTGCTGTTATCTCATCACTTACAAATCATATTACAGTTAATTCTTTATCATCACTTCGTGGTAAGAAAGTATATGTTATAAAGTCATCTAAAGTTGCTAAAGAACTTAAAGATGAAGGTGCAGAACTTGTTCTTTGTAATAATATGTCTGATTTATTAAATAAGATAAATAGTGATTCTATTATTGCTTTAGATTATAAAACTTATGAGATATATTCAAGAAATAAACTTGCATCATATAAGCTTGACTATATAACTACAACTGGAAATGATTATTCATTTGTAATTCGTGATATTAGTGATAATATGTTATTTAAAAATTATTTTAATTTCTATGTATCATTTATGAATGAAAATGATATTATAGATAAAGTTAATTATAAAACATTTAATGTTAAAATATCTAATGCAACAGCATTCTATATTTTAATAGCTGGTGTTGCGATTTTATTTATTTCGTTTGGTGTATTGCTTTATAGTAAAACTCATACTAAAAAACATAAAAAGGGTATGGGACGTGAAAGTAAGTTACGTTATATTGATATGTTAACATCCTTAAAAAATCGTAATTATTTAAATGATTCAATGGCTTCTTGGGATGAGAGTGAAATTTATCCACAAAGTATAATTATTATTGATTTAAACAATGTTGCTTATATTAATGATAATTATGGTCATGAAGAAGGGGATAGAGTTATTGCAGAGGCTGCTAATATACTAATTAAATCCCAAATTGAAAATTCTGAAATTATTCGTACAAATGGAAATGAGTTTTTAATATATTTAGTTTCTTATGAAGAAAAACAAGTTGTTTCTTATATTCGTAAATTAAATAAAGAATTTAAAGATTTATCCCATGGATTTGGAGCTGCTATTGGATATAGCATGATTATGGATGGTATTAAAACAATTGATGATGCAATTAATGAAGCAACTCTTGATATGAAGAGTAATAAAGAAGAAGCAAATAATTAAAAAGGAAACAAAGGAGACTTTGTTTCTTTTAAAAGGTGGTTATATGAATAAATTAAAAGAATATGTAAAAGAATTTTATCACATTGCAACAAAACCTGAGATTAGAATATTACCTGGTAATTTAGCATTTTTTCTGATGTTATCACTTGTACCAATTATTACTTTAGTTGGAATTTTGTGTTCAAAATTTTCAATTTCTATATTAGAATTTATATCTACTTTTGAAAATTTTCTTCCAACAGCAGTAGTAGAATTTTTACATCCATTTTTCAATGAAACAACAAGTGGAACAAATATTATATTATTTCTTATATTAGGTTTTATAGTAGCATCTAATGGTGCTCACGCTATTATACTTGCTTCAAATGCCTTATATAAAATAGATGATGCTAATTATATTGTTAGGCGAATTAAAGCATTTTTCCTTACTATTATTTTAATGCTTTTATTTGTTTTTGCTTTAGTAGTATTAGCGTTTGGAAATATTATTGTGAGTTTTATCTTAGAATTACAAATTCTTTCTAATATTGCTTCTAGCGTATATGATATATTTGTATGGTTTAAGTGGCCAATTGCGTTTGTTTTAATATTTATTATGATAAAAGCTTTATATACAATGGCACCAGATATGAAAATATCAAGTAAATATGTAAATCTTGGTTCTTTATTTACAACTGTAGGTTGGATTTTATCAACAGCTATTTATTCTTTTTATGCAAATAATTTAGCTAACTATGATAGATTTTATGGTAATATTTCTAATATTGCAATTTTGATGATTTGGCTTTACTTAATTTCTTATATTTTTGTAATTGGAATTGCTATAAATACAAGTTATTATAAAATAGATGATAAAAAAGAATAAAAAAATTAAATTGTTAAATATTAATTAATGAATATATGTTTTATTACCGCATATATTCGGCAGACTACTTTTTTAGTACATGGGGTAGTTTTACTGTGAACTAACAAGTATTATATTATTGGTAATAATCTTCTTTCATATTCTCAAAAAAAGTCTCTATATTAGAGACTTTTTGCTATAAATAAGCAACAAAAAAGGATATATTTCTATATCCTTAAGCAGCTATTTCTGTAACTTCAGCAGCATTCTTTTTACTTGATACTTTTCTTAATGTTCTAAGTTCTCTTGCACTCATAACAACTTTAGTACCATCTTCTAGACGAATTTGTTGTAAATTTGGTTTTTGTGCATGTCTAGTAGCTCTAAGTGAATGAGATCTTCTATTTCCAAATAATGGTTTTTTACTTGTTAATTTATTTGCCATATACATCCTCCTTAATGTTCGTCCTACGCCTTATAACTTTATCATAATATTATGATAAAGTCAAATATTTATGCGGAAATTATTTAAAAAATGCTTAAAATATAGTAAAATGAGTTTGTTAGGAGGTATACAGATGAAATATGGTTCACTTTATGTAAAAACAGATAATTCATTATTAAATAGTATGATTCGTATACCGTCTTTAATTGAGTTTGCTAAATCAAACAATTTAAAAACGTTATCTATTGCCGATAATAATATGTTTGGAGTAATGGAATTTTATAAAGCATGTATAGATAATAATATTAAGCCTATTATAGGGTTAGAAGTTATGGTTAATTCTCTTCCAATTGTAATTTATTGTAAAGATTATTTAGGATATAAGAATTTGATTAAAATATCAACAATTAGTTCAAGTGAAGAAGTGACAAAGTCCACACTAGAAAAATATTCAAATAATGTTATTTGTATTATACCGTATAAATCAAGACAATTATATAAAAGTCTATTATCTATTTACGATTCATTATATTTAGGATATGAAAATAACACTCAATATGAAGTTTACCTTAAACATAATTTAAAAAATATTGTTTATATGAATGAAGTATTGTACTTAAATGAATTTGATAAAAAATATTATCCATATTTAAAAGCAATAGAAATGGGTAAAAATATTAAGGATATAGAAGAAATTAATGGTGTTCATCATTTTGTTCTAGATAGCTCTTATGAGATTAATTGTATAGATGAAATATGTGATAGTATATCTGTTACGATAAGTAAAAGAGATGATTTACTTCCTAAATATCCTTGTCCACCTAATTATGATAGTTATTCATATTTACGTCATTTGTGTAAGGTTGGTTTGAAAAAGCGCTTTGGTGATAAAGTTCAAGAAAAGTATATAACAAGATTAAATTATGAACTTGAAGTTATTAAAAAAATGGATTTTTGTAATTATTTCTTAGTTGTATGGGATTATGTTAAATATGCAAAAGAAAATGATATTTTAGTAGGTCCTGGTAGGGGAAGTGCTGCGGGGTCACTTGTTTCATATTGCCTTTTTATAACAGAAATAGATCCTTTAAAATATAATTTATTATTTGAGAGATTCCTTAATCCTGAACGTATTACAATGCCTGATATTGATATAGATTTTGAAGATACAAAAAGAGATTTAGTAGTCTCATATTGTACTCTTAAATATGGAATAAAAAAAGTTGTAGAAATTATTACGTTTGGAACATTGGGTTCAAAACAAGTTATTCGTGATATTGGAAGATGTATGAATATTAGTCTTGATAAAATAGATGCATTATCTAAGCAAGTTGATGCTAGAGCGTCACTTATAGATAATTATAAAAAGAACTTAAAAATTAAATTATTACTTGAAGAAGATACTAGCTTGCAAGAGCTTTATAAGGTTAGTATTAAATTAGAAGGAATAAAAAGACATACTTCTATTCATGCAGCTGGAGTAGTTATGTCCTCTGTTGATATTGATGAGGTAATTCCACTATATAAACATGGTGATATGTATCTTACAGGATATTCAATGAGTTATCTAGAAGAACTTGGACTTCTTAAAATGGATTTTTTATCGATAACAACCCTAGGAACAATTTCTAGAATAATTAAAGAAATTAATAATGATGGGATTAATTTATCGTTTAATGATATTCCTTTTTCTGATAAACAAACTTTAGATATTTTTAAGTGTGCGAATACTACTGGTATATTTCAATTTGAATCATCTGGAATGATGAATTTTTTAAGAAAATTAAAACCAGATACTTTTGAAGATATATTTGCGGCATTAGCTCTATATCGTCCAGGACCAATGGGGAATATAGATGCTTACATAAGAAGAAAAAATGGATTAGAAAAAATTGATTATCTAGATCCTAGTTTAGAAGCTATTTTAAAACCTACATATGGTATATTAATCTATCAGGAACAAATAATGCAGGTAGCTCATACTCTTGCCGATTATAGTTTAGGTGAAGCTGATATTCTAAGGAGAGCTATGAGTAAAAAGAATGAAGATATTTTAGTAAAAGAAAAGGAGCGTTTTAAAGCTCGTGCACTAGCTAAAGGTTATAGCTCTGATTTAATTGAAAAAGTTTATGGGTTAATCCTTAAATTTGCTGCATATGGGTTTAATAGATCGCATTCTGTTGCTTATGCTGTTATATCATATAAGATGGCTTATCTTAAAGCTCATTATCCTAAGTATTTTATGAGTGCTATGTTAACATCATCAAGTGTATCATCAGCAAATACTAAAAAATATATTTATGAATGTAAAGCTAATCATGTTAAAATATTTCCTCCAAATATAAATAAAAGTGGTTTATCTTATACATTTTATGAAGATGGGATTTTATATCCTCTTGCTAGTATAAAGGGTGTTGGAGAAAATATTTCAAATATAATTATTGAAGAGAGAAAAAATGGTATTTATAAATCTATTTATGACTTTATTGTTAGAGTTTATAATCAGAAATTAAACCGTAATGTACTTATAAATCTTATTAATGCTTCTTGTTTTGATGATTTTGGATTTAATAAAAAAACATTAATTTCTAATATTGATGTTATTATCAATTATGGTGAAATAGCGCATGATTTAGATGATACATTAATGTTAGAACCAGAACTTGTTATTTGTGATGAATACTCTAATATGGAACTTATGAAACATGAACTTGAAGTTTTTGGCTTTTACTTGAGTAATCATCCAGTAACAGAATATAAAAATAAATATCAAAGTGCTATAAGCATAAAAGATGTTGATATTTATTTTGATAAAACAATAACTACAATTGCGTATATTGATCGCTTAAGAGAAAACGCTACTAAAAAAAATGAAATGATGTGTTTTTTAACATGTAGTGATGAATTATCTAAAATAGATGCTATAATGTTTCCAAGAGTTTATGAAAAATATAAGAATGTATTATCTGAAAAAATTGTTGTTTTATTGACAGCTAAAGTAGAAAAAAGATTTGATAAATATCAACTTATTATTGATAAATTACAAGTTTTAGATTAAAAAAAACAACAGCTTATCGTAACACTTTTTGTGCTTGGTAAGTTTGTTGTTTTTTTAATCCATTAATATATTTATATAGATAAGCAATGTATTCTGAATTAGATGGTTTCTCACTTTGATTAAAGAATATTTCTTCTCTTTGCTTACTACTTATTTTATCCCAGCTAGTTTCAATCGTATGTCTAATAGATCTTTCAACTCTGCTTGCAGTAGAATTGGTTTTTCTAGCTATTGTTGGATATAAAATCTTTGTTATAGATTTTAAGGCATCCTCATTTTCAAGACATACTTCTATAGCTTTTACCATGTAATTAAATCCTAAGTTAGCAGGATTATGTTTAAGATTTAATAATAAATCCTCAATGCTTAAGTTTTCATTTTTATTTTCTAAATCTTTTAAAGCAAGAAAATTATTTAATTCTTCATCTGATAAGCTTTCTAAATACAATAATAGTTTTGAATATTGATTCATATGTTCTCCTTTCTGCATAGTTAATAATACATACAAAATTCGACAAATTATATTTATGTGTATAAATGGTATTTTTAATGACTTAAATGGTAAAAAGTTGTTATAATAATTGTGGGTGATATCGTGGATAGAATTATTATGCATATTGATGTTAATAATGCTTTTTTGTCATGGACAGCAGTTTCTTTACTTGAGGCTGGGTTTAAATATGATATAAGAGATAGTTATGCCGTTATAGGAGGAGACGAGGAAGCTAGACATGGTATTGTTCTTGCCAAAAGTATGAAAGCAAAAAAAATGGGTATTAAAACAGCTGAAACTTTGTATTCAGCTCGTAAAAAATGTAGAGCACTTAGAGTATATAAACCTGATTATAAAATGTATAAACAAAAATCAAATTCCCTGTTTGAATATTTAAAAACATATACACCAGATATAGAGATTGCTTCTATTGACGAATGCTACCTTGATTATAGTTCTGTAAAGAATCTTTATGGTGATCCTATTCTTTTTGCACATCAACTTAAAGATGATATTTATGATAAATTAGGTTTTACAGTAAATATTGGTATTGCTAATAACAAATTGTGTGCTAAAATGGCATCCGATTTTTTAAAGCCTAATAAAGTTCATACTTTATTTATGAATGAGATAGAAGAGAAGATGTATCCACTTTTTATAGGTGATTTATTTGGAATTGGTAAAAAAACAACAGAGAAATTACAAAAATTAAATATTAATACTATAGCTGATTTAGCACATGCTGACCCTAATTTTTTATATAAATATTTTAAAAATCAAGCAAGTAATATGATTTTATGGGCAAAAGGTATAGATAATTCACCAGTTATTAGTACTGTTCAAAGCCCAAGTAGTATTAGTAATGAAATAACACTTGATCATGATGTTATAAATAAAGAAGAAATATATAAATATTTAGATATTTTATCAAAACAGGTTTCCCTTAGATTACGAAAGGAAAAGAAGTATGCTAGTGTAGTTGTGGTTGTTTTAAAAGATGTGACTTTTAGAAGAAAACAACATCAAAAGAAAATAACAAATGCTACTAATATAACAAAAGAAATATTTGATGTAGCAAAAGAAATTTTGGATGAAATGTATTTAGATGTAGGAATACGTTTGATAGGACTTAGACTAGATGGATTAAAAACAAATGTTACATATCAAACTTCACTTTTTGAAAATGTAAAAGAAAGAAGTCATGATGAGAAAATTGATTCACTTATTGATGAAATTCAAAACAAGTATGGGGTTAATACAATTCAAAAGGGAGTAAAAAGTGATTCAAAAATTGAATTTAAATAACCTAGAAAGCTTACATTTTATGTAGGCTTTTTGATTAAAATTTAGAAATTTGATACATAATATTTTTGAATAACTGAGACTAATTTGTTCTCTATATAATTATAGTGTTTGAAACATACATTATATATAATATATATACACAATTTACTATAATATTATAATTAAAACATAAGCAAATCAAAATGAAATTGCCCCTATGTCTACTTGACAGTGGGGGGGGGGTATGATAGAATACCCATTAGAATAGAGGTGTATTTTTTTATGAAAAAAAAGGGATTTACACTAGTAGAATTACTTGCAGTAATAGTAATATTAGGAATACTAGCACTCATAACAACACCA
>CAKPTA010000005.1 GCA_934190785.1 uncultured Bacilli bacterium | reverse complement strand
TTACAGCAAGTAATTCTATTAATGTAAATCCCTTTCTTTTCATAAAAAAATACACCTCTATTCTAAAGTGTATTTTAGCATACACCCCCCCCCCACTTGTCAAGTGGCGTGTTGGTGTATTTGGACTATTAGTCTATGCAATTTGTATATGTGTTTTTAACGTATATTTTAAAATATATGCCAATTTTCGTTTTATTTTTGTTTATAATTCTTACAATCATTATCTAGAGCTTCTACAAGTTTATCAGCAAGATCAAAATTATCTAATTTAACACCACTAGCATATATATGACCTCCACCACCAAATTTAGAAGCAGTTTCATTAATTATAGGTCCACGCGAACGAATTGATACCCGTACATTATTATTATTTTTATCTTCAGAAAATATAGCCCACGCTATTATATCTTCTATATAATTAAAATTATTAACCATATTACCAGCTGTTGCGGCATCAACATTATATTCAGCTAAAACGTCTGATTTAATATATGCATAACCAAACCCATTTTCTGTTATTTTCAAGTTACTTGCAATATAACTTTGAAAACGAATTTCTCTCATAGGACGCATATATAGGGAATCATATAACTTTGTAAAATCTAATTTAGTATCTTCAATTAACTTAGATACTAACATAAATGTTTTTGGGGTAGTGTAATAAAATAAGAAACGATTAGTATCAGCTACTAAACCAATATATAATTTTTCGGCAGCACATACTGGAATTGTTAATTTTAGTTTATATGATAGTTCAATAATCATTTGTGAAGCACTTGATGCAGTATCATCTATCCACTCTATTCCACCAAAGTCTTCAATAAAAGGATGATGATCAATTTTAATAACAGATTTAAATTTATCTACAACTACTGAATCGACTCTTTTTTTATCAGGTGTATCAGTAACTATTAACAATGAATCTTCTGTTAACTCATCGCTAAAGCGGTCAAGAACTCCCATATAACGAAATTTACTTGCAGGACACCCTACAACATAAACTTTTTTGTTTGGAAAATTATAATTAATAATTTCCTTTAAGCCAATTGAACTACCTAGTGCATCTGGATCAGGCCCAACATGTCTTGCAATAACAATTGTATTATATTTTTTTATTTCCTTAATTATTTTCCTATAAATATTCATCCCCACAATATCACAGCTTTCTATTAAATAAAATGATATGTATCTCGTGCTATCATAACTTCTTCATCTGTTGGAATAACATAAGCTTTAATTTTTGAAGATTCCTTCGTAATTAATGCTTCACCACAAGCATTATTATTAGCGTCTTCATCAACTTCTATACCAAGAACTTTTAGCTTGTCTAGTATATCTTTTCTAATAGCAGCATTGTTTTCTCCAACACCAGCTGTAAATACAATTACATCACAACCAGATAGTTCAACATAATATCTAGCAATATAATCAACTATGCGATCAACATACATATTTCTAGCTAAAAGAGCTTGACTATCTCCTTCGGAAATAGCTTTAATTATATCTCTAAAATCACTGCTTATCATACTAATACCAAGTAATCCACTTTTTTTATTTAAAGCTGTTTCAACTTCATCAATACTCATATTAGTATTTTTCATAACATATGGAATTAAAGTGGCATCAATATCACCAGAACGACTTCCCATCATAATTCCAGCATTTGGTGTAAATCCCATTGATGTATCAATACATTTTAAACCATCAATAGCACTAATACTTCCACCATTTCCAATATGACAATTAATAATTTTTAAATCGTCTCTTTTCATAATTTCACTAATACGATTAGCTATATATTTATGACTTGTTCCATGAGCACCATACTTACGAACACCATATTCAGTATACCATTCATATGGTACTGAATATAAATATCTATCTTTTTCAATTGTTTGATGGAATGCTGTATCAAAAACGGCAACCTCTAAAGCATCTGGAATAATTTTTCTAAATGCATTAATTCCAATTAAATTAGCAGGATTATGAAGAGGAGCTAAACTAGATAATCTATCTATTTCTTTTAATACATCCTCATCTATTATAACAGAACTAGAAAAAACATCACCACCATGAACAACTCTATGTCCTACACCTTTTATTTCATTTAATTCAGTTACAACATGATAATTTAAAAGTTCTTCAGTTAAAATACGAACAGCATCTGTATGATCTTTAAGTTCTATTTCTTTTTTTATTTTTTCACCATTTATTTTTATTGTATAAAAACTAGCATCTATTCCAATACGTTCAAATGTTCCTGAAATCAAAACTTTCTCTTCAGGCATTTCATATGCCTGAAACTTTAGGGAAGAACTCCCTGCATTTACTGATAATACTTTCATTTATTCTCCTCTTTTCTTAACATATCTTTTTTTTCTCTTATCCTGAGCTGATAAAACTGTTTCTCTCAATAATTCTAAACCTGTCTCTGACATATTTAAAAAAGCCAAATTATTATTCTTAATATCGAAGTTATCTAAAAGTAATAATTTACCTATTGAATTATTAAAAAAAGCATTATTAACAAATTTTATATCTTTAAAATCTAAAACAATTTTATTTGCTTCATTAAGATATTCAGATACCACCAAAAATAAAGTATGGCCTAAATCAGGATCATGTAAAATATCTGTATTTAAAATATCTTTAACTTTTAAAATAATTTTTTCTTTCACTTTTTCACCTAATACTTTTTCTATTCTTTAACATATAGCGTTTTTGATACTTATCTAAAGCATACTTATTTGAGATAATATCTCTTTTTATATCTACTTCATTATCCTCTTCTAGAATAATAATTTTTTTAATGACTTTCAAAATATTACTTTTCACTTTATACCTCATACATAAAAGCATGACAATTAGGAACATCAAATGATAAAAAATCTGTATTACTATCATAACCAGTTATAGTATAGTGAAGAGCTCTTACAACAGCACCATGTGCTACTAATAAAACTGTTTTATCAGCATATTTATTTTTTATTTCTTCATAAATAACTTTAACACGCGATAAAAGTTCTAAAACACACTCAACACCATTACTATTAGAATTAAGAGATAAGTTCCAATAAAGTTTTCCATCATATAAAGATGCACTTTTACCTTCAAGATTACCTAAATTTCTCTCAACCAATTTATCACTAACTAATATATCAGTTTTATCTCCACAAATAATACTTGCAGTTTCATAAGCTCGCTTTAGGGGACTAGCAATACAAACATCAATATGCTCGTTTTCTAATTTACTTTTAAGAAGCATAGCTTGTTTTTTACCAACTTCATTAAGTGGTATATCTGAACTTCCTTGTAAGATATTCTTCTTATTCCAATCAGTTTGGCCATGTCTTACAATAATTAATTTCATTCTTTATCCTTTCCGATTGGTTTCATAGTAGGAAATAGTGTAACATCTCTTACAGATGGTTGATCAAAAGCAATCATCATCAATCTTTCAATACCAAAACCAAGTCCTGATATTGGAGGCATTCCTTGCTCCATAGCAAGTAGATAATCTTCATCTAAATCCATAGTTTCATCGTCACCTTGCTCTTTTGCCTTTAATTGTTCTTCGAATGTCTTTCTTTGAATTTCAGGATCTACTAATTCAGAATAAGCATTACACATTTCACTTCCACAAACAACAACTTGGAAACAATCAACAGCATCTTTGTTTGTATCACTTCTTCTAGCAAGTGGTTTCAAAAAAGCTGGATAATTATACATTACAACAGGGCCAACAATATTTGCTCTAAGTAATTTCTTGTATAAGAAATCCGTTAATTGTGGTACAGACTTATATTCTTCCATATCTTCTGCTTTAAAGAAACCTTTTTCAATAACTTTACTTTTATATGAATCAACATCAGTTTCATTTAAAAAGTCAAATCCTAATATTTCTGTTAATCTTTCAATATAATTAATTTTTTCCCATTCTCCACCAAAATCTAGTTCATTACCTTGATAATTTACAACTGTACTACCAGTTAAAAACTTCATTGATTCACTCATTAACTCTTGGAATAATTTAATATTATCTTCAAAATTCCAATAAGAAGCATACCATTCAACCTGTGAAAATTCAGGGTTATGATCAGCATCCATACCTTCATTTCTAAAACATTTAGCAAATTCATATACTTTATCAAATCCAGCTGCAATACACTCTTTTAAATAACATTCAGGTGCAATACGTAAATTACAATCTAAATCTAAAGCATTATAATGTGTAAAAAATGGTTTAGCAGTTGCTCCACTAACAGCAGTTTGAATAACAGGTGTCTCTACCTCTAAAAATCCTTTACTGCTTAAAAAGTTTCTAATAAATAAATAATATTTACTTTTAGCAAGAAATACTTTTCTAGATTCTTCATTAGTTATTAAATCAACATATCTTTGTCGATATTTTAATTCAATATCTGCAAGTCCGTGAAACTTCTCTGGAAGAGGTCTTAAAGCTTTTCCTAAAAATTCATAAGTATGAACTCTCAATGTTTTTTCACCAGTTTGAGTAGTAAAAATCTCTCCTCTTACACCAATAAAATCTCCTGTATCAATTTGTTTTTTAAAAAAACTATATTTTTCTTCTCCAAGCATATCAACTTTGAATTCTAGTTGCATATCGCCTTCTAAATCTCTAATTCTAACAAAACTCAATTTTCCCATTTTACGCATAAAAATAATACGACCTGCAATGGCAACATTTACTTCACCATCACTTAAATTTCTAGCGTCTTTTAGGGAATGAGTTCTTAAAAATCTATCTGGGTATGGATTGCATACCTCTTTAATATCTTTTAATTTATCCCTTCTAACAATTTCTTGTTCTGTTAATTCTCTCATACTCCACCTAACTTTCTAAAACAATATTACTATTACTTATTATATCCGCAAAACTGCGTTTATCGCGTCTATATTTTATCATAAAAGCACTTATAATTACTACTAAAATTTGAATAATTGCCAAAAATGTAACCCAAATTAAATAAATATTTGATTTAAATAAATACATTCCTAAAACAAACAAAATAAAATACCCAATTCCATTTACAACTAAGTTTCTTTTTAATAATGTGGAAAACGCAACTTTATTGTGTTTTTTATCTTTGATTTTTATGTGGAAAAACATACATCCAATAGTTTTACCTATAAAAAATGGTATTATTTGATAATAAATAAAAATTATAATCCCTTCACATAAATAAAAAAGCATATTATTTTTATCAAAATCATATGACAAAATAGAATAATTATTTATATATGTAAAAAAGCCTATTTTATTCGAAAGAAAATCCTCACTCAACTTAGCCATTTTTAATTGAAGACTGTGTTCTACAGTAGTACTCTTAAAAAACAATGACAAAATAGTTGCTAACAAAACAACAATAAATAAATCAAGCATATAAGTAAGTATTCGCATTTTAAGATTAGCTTTCATAATTTTCTCCTATAAAATCATCTATTAATTTATAAAATTCATTAGCTGTTTTAACTTTAAAAATACTATTTTTAAGTTCACCAGCATTCTTTACTCCCTTTAAGTACCAAGCAGCTTGACTTCTAATTTCTAATGTAGCAATATGTTCATTTCTATTTTTTAATAAGATAGAAAAATGATATTTCATCATATTTAATTTATCAAGAAAACTAGCATCATCTAATATAACACCATTATCTAAATACTCTATACAATTTTTAATTAACCATGGATTTCCTAAAGCAGCTCTTCCTATCATAACAGCAGTGCAACCTGTTAAATCCATCATTTTTTTAGCATCATAAATAGTTTTAATGTCACCATTTCCAATAACTGGAATAGGAACACTTTCTACAACTTCTTTAATAATATTCCAGTCGGCATTTCCACTATATCCTTGACTACGAGTTCTAGGGTGAATTGCAATAGCACTAGCACCTGCTTTATAAGCCGCACGTGCTACTAGACTTGCATTAATATGATTACTATCCCAACCACTTCTAATTTTAACAGTAACAGGAACATTTACACTACTTACAACTTTAGATACAATTTCACTAACTTTATCTACATCACGCAAAAGAGCACTCCCAGCATGAGCTCTAACAGATACTTTAGGAACTGGGCACCCCATATTAATATCAATAATATCTACTTTATATTTTTTGGTTATAATTAAAGCAGCATGCGCTATTACATTGGCATCTGAACCAAATAGTTGGACAGCAACATGTAACTTTAAATCATCTATACCATTTAACATATCAAATGTTTTAGCATTTCCTCTAACAATTGCCTCAGCACTTATAAGCTCAGTATAAGCTAAACTACATCCCATCTCTTCTAATATTTTCATATAAGAAGGATTAGATATTCCTGCCATAGGAGCTAAAATAACAGGCGAAGACACTTCTACATTACCTATTTTAAACATCAAATCACCACAACAATTATATAATATTTATGCTTTAAATTCAATTAAAAAGAACCATCATACGATGATTCAATCTATAAAATATTATAAACAAAAATTATATAAAGCCTATTAATGAACTTATATTTTAATATTTTTATTTATAACTTTTATATCTACTTCAATTTTATTGATATAGTTTTCTCCATTTTATTTAGTATTTACATATTTTTTTACCATTTTATAATAGAATATTCCTAATAACACTATCCCAATAAATAAAAATACTGAAAACATAACATTTACAAATACAGCAACAATTAATAAAACAGATCCTGCAAGTATACTATACATAGGAATGAATAATTTTGAAAATTCTTTAAAAGTATCCTTTGTATATGTTGCTTTTTTTACTTCATCCACACTGCTTTTTACATTTTCAGTAAACTCTTTAATTATATCTTTTGCTTCTTCCTTTGAGTCAATTGTAACATCTTTTCCCTGCTTTTTTAATTCTTTTGCATGTTCATCAATATCTTTATTACCACGAATAATTCCAAATAAAGATACACTAATAAATAAAATAGACATAATCCAATCTTTACATAACAATAAAACCATTCCTACTATAAAAAATAAACCACATATTCCATAAAGAAAAGGTCGTGTTATTCTTGGATCATCAATAATATACGAAACATTAGTCCTAGTTCCTTTATGATATGTCCTATATGCATCTGGATTTGCTGGTTCCATTATAGTATCTGATACAAATCCATCTTCAGATTTTTGATGCATTGTTTCCTTTTTAATATAAATATCCCTTACTTTTTTTCTATTATCTTGTTCTCTTTCCATCATTTAACTCCTTATTTTAATTTATCAAACATCTTATTAATTAATTTATATCTTCACATTGTATTTATGAATTAGAAATAATATATGGGCTATTCTTTGTACCATCTCCACTAAAAGATAGTTTATTAGAAATATAAATACTTGGTCTTACTACATATTCATATTGAACATCGACATCACTAATATTATTAGATTTATTAATGTAAATATGATCATTTGAAGTTGGGGTTAATAAATAAGTGTCAAACACATTCATATCACTAATTTTTAAAAGACCAACATGAGCAATTACACTATCATTATAAACACTCGTATAATCATAATCATTACTACTACTATATTCACCTGTATACCAAGTAGATTCTAAAATATAAGTTTTATCAAGTGTATCATAAAAATCATGATTCAAATAGTGTGCTAGTGTATTATCTAGAGTTGGAGCGAATTTATTATAATCAGGAGCAAAACTAAATAAATTTTTATCATCTACACTTAATTCATTATCTAAAATAAGTTCTATCCCCTTATCACTTACTGATATAACTCTCCAAAGTAAATCACTGTAAGAAACATAATCAAAAGTATGTATAGAATTTGATTCACCTATGACATATGGATTATCAAAGCTACCATCACCCGTAAAATAAATATCACTTGATAAAGTTATAACAGGTCTAACACCTAAAATAGATGATGGACTACTACTATCTAGGTTACCTTCATCAGTTACTATTGCTACATTATTATCTGTTTTATCCATTGTAAAATAAGATTTATCTGTTTTTAAATAAGTACCATTGTCATTAGAAGCATTATACTCATTTACTGATAAAAGACGAATATTTTTAATACTTTTCTGATTGTTTTTAGAAAAACTAGTTTCAAAAATACCACTATAAACATCACTTGTTTTATTAAGCCATTTTTTTATATATGAGTCATCATAATCATTGTTACTACCAAAAGCTAAATTAGTAATATTATCATTTAAAATAAGATTCATATTAAATTCTTCATCAATTGATATAATTCTAAACATATAACCATTATATAAAAGATAGTTATTTACATTTTCTCCTTTATAAATATAATTTCCATTAGAATAGTATAAACCATCACTATCTTTCTTTTCTTTTAAGTGATGAAATAATGTATTTTCATTTTCTAAAGTATTCGACTTATCATCAACACTATTATCTTTCTTTTTATCTAAAAGCTTGTAAGTTACGCCAAATACTAAAACAAGCAATATTGAAAGTGTTACAAATAATCTTTCTAAAAAAATTACTTTCCTGTCACTCCTGAGCTTTACAAGAATATCACCTGACATTTCATTTGGAATTTCCTCCCCCATTAATGTTAAAATTGTAGGAGCTATATCAGCTAATTTACCATTTTTAAGTTCATATTTGTCATTTGTTATGATAAATGGAACATTATAAATAGAATGTGATGTTATAACATGATTTTCATCATCTAGCATGTAATCACTGTTACCATGATCTGCTGTAACTATTAAAGTACCATTAAGCTCTTTAACCTTTTCATATATTTTACCAATACACTCATCTACAACTTCAACAGCCTTAATAGTAGCATCCATATTACCAGTGTGTCCTACCATATCACCATTAGCAAAATTAAGTACAACTAAACTATAGTCATCACTATCAAGTTCTTTTAATAAAGCATCTGTAATAAGATATGCACTCATTTCTGGTTTTAAATCATAAGTTGCTACTTTAGGTGAAGGAATTAAAACTCTCTTACAATAAGGAAGTTCTTTATCTACACCTCCATCAAAGAAATAAGTAACATGAGCATACTTTTCTGTTTCGGCAATACGTAATTGTTTTTTACCAAGATCAGCTAGATAAAATCCAAGTGTATTTTCCATAACTTGATTACTAAAAGCATTCTTACAAATTACCTCGTCACTAAGCGGCATCATTGTAACAAGTGGAACATTTTTAAAATTTTCATGAGGAAATGAATCAAATTCACTATTAGTAAGTGCCTTAAAAAGTTCACGAATACGGTCTGGTCTATAATTAAATAAAATAATACCATCATTTTCTTTTACCATTCCATCTTTATCAAGAACAGCTGGAATAATAAATTCGTCCATATTACCATTCTTATAGTTATTATCAATAGCTTCTTTATAAGTCTTATAATTATCTCCTCTACCATATACAATAGCGTCATATGCCATTTTTACTCTATCCCAATTGTTATCTCTATCCATAGCATAATATCTACCAGAAAGAGTAGCAATAGAGCCAAAACCAATTTCTTTTATTTTATCATTTAACATATCTAAATATTTAATAGAAGCATCAGGTAGTGTATCTCTACCATCTAAAAACATGTGAAAATAAACTTTATCAATATGTTCCTTTTTACATAAATCAATAATAGCCATTAAATGATCTATATGAGAATGTATTCCACCATCGCTAAGTAATCCCATAATATGAAGAGAAGAATTATTTTCACTAACATGATTCATAACTTCTATCAAATTAGCATTACTAAAAAATGTTCCATCCTCTATTGCTTTATCAATTCTGACAAGAGGTTGATAAACAATTCTACCGGCACCTATATTCATATGCCCTACTTCACTATTTCCCATCTGACCTTTTGGAAGACCAACTTCTAAGCCACTTGCCTCAAGTAAGGAATGAGGAAAACGTGAAACTAAATTATCAAAATTAGGCTTATTTGCTTTTAAAAAAGCATTACCATGTGCCTCTGTTCTAATCGCACAACCATCCATAATACATAATACTATTGGTTCCATAAATACCATCTCCGCTATTATTTTATCATACACACAAAAAAAAATACAGTTTAGATTAAAAAAGATATATCTTTAAATATATCTTTCATCTACACATTATATTAAATATTATAAATATATAAAACTTTAAATTCCAAGTTTACTAGCTTCAAGTTTTAATTTATCTGCAATTGTCACAATAAATTCTGAATTAGTTGGTTTTGCCTTATCAATATCAACACTATGACCAAATATTTCTTCCATCAAATCCCAACTACCACGATTCCAACTTACTTCAATAGCGTGTCTAATAGCTCTCTCTACTCTTGAGACTGTTGTATCAAATTTAGTTGCAAGTTCAGGATATAACTCTTTTGTTATACCACCTATTGTCTCAGGTCTCTCATAAATAATTCCTATACCTTCACGAATATATTGATAACCTTTAATATGTGATGGAATACCAAGTTCATGTAATATCTTTGTTATAGATATTTGTAAATTATTATATCCAAAATCAATGTTTTTAGATGAAGAATTATTAACACTTCCAGCCTCTAATATACGCTTCTCTAAATCAGCTAGATCAAAAGGTTTTAAAATAAAATAACTAACTCCATATTCAGAAACTTTACGAATAATATCACTTGCATTATAACTAGTAGCAACAATTACTTTTTTATCAATACCTCTATTTTTCATCTCTTCTAAAACATACATTCCATCTTTATTTGGCATTATTAAATCTAAAATAATTAAATCATATAAATCTTTCTTTTCTTCAATTACTTTAATTCCTTCAGCTCCATCATGTGCTGTAAGAGAAACTTCTATTTTATTATGGCCTTTGAAATACTCTTCAACCATTTCAATCAAACTTACGTTATCATCTATCATTAATAATCTAATCTTTTCCATATTCTTCTCCTTTTCAAATAACGTACTGCCTATATTTGATATTATACATACTTCGCCATTTTTTTGCTAGAGTGAAAAAATTCTAATTTTGTCGAATAGAAAAAGAAGTTATTCCCCTAAAACAACTTCTATAATCTTTAAAAATTCATCTGCATTACAACTTGCACTACCAACAAGAACTCCATCTAAATTAGGTACACTTGCTATAGATTTTATATTTTTCGCATCAACACTTCCACCGTACAAAACTTTCATATCAGTATAATCATATTCTTTCTCTATAATATCTTTTATGTAACGAATTGAAGCCTCTATTGAATCAGGTTTTGGAAATTTTTTCGTTCCAATTGCCCATACAGGTTCATAAGCTATCATAATACGGCTTAAATCTTTAACATACCTAAGAGCATAAGTTATCTGCTTTTTTAGTACACGATCCGTCTTCAATAACTCATGTTCTTCTAAGGTCTCACCAATACATAAAATAACAGAAAGTCCTGCATCAAGAGATGTTAATATTTTCTTATTAACAACAGTATCAGTTTCCTTAAAATTAATACGTCTATCACTATGTCCAACAAGAGTACAACTAATACCTAAGCTTTTAGCTTGAAAAGGAGATACTTCTCCTGTATACGCACCACTATCAAAATAAACATTTTGAAGTCCTACTTTATAATATTGTTTTAAAAAATAAGGCGTATATATACTAGTTGGACACAAAATAACATGATCACTAATAATAGATGAATTTACCTTCTTTAAATATCCAACTAAATCTGATGAATTCATCATCATCTTCATATTTCCAACCACATATTTATTCTTTTCCATTTAATCCTCCCTTTATAAAACCAACTATTTTATCTATAAATTTATTGTTATTCTTACTACCTTCAATCGCACTTAGATATACATCTTGTACTTTTAGTGCAAAATATTTAAGTGAATAAGCTTCACTTGAAATCAAAGCTTGTTTAGATAAACTTTTTAATTTTTGAGGATTTTTATAAATACCAACAATACTATCAATATACTCTTCACTATTATGGAACAAATAACCATTTAAATCATTCACAACAAAATTATTAAAACTTGAGTCATCAATACAAACAACAGGTATACTTGAAGCCATTGCTTCAATTAAAGTAAGGCCCTGTGTCTCAGTTGTTGATGCCGTTACAAATACATCTGCTAACTGATAATATTTTGGAATATCATTATAAGGTATTGCGTTAGTAAAAATAACATTTTTCATTATCTTCAACTTTTCACTGTAATGGATAAACTTTTCATAATCAGGTCCACTCCCAACAATCATAAGTTTAATCTTAGGATGACGTTTCGCTAATAAAGCGTGATTTTCAAGTAAAAATTCAACATTCTTTTCTTCAGCAAGTCTTCCAACATATAAAAGAATAAAGTCATCTTTTCCTATTTTTAAATCACGTTTCAATTGTTCCAACTCTTTTTTATCCATCACACTAGAGTCAAACCTTTTTGTATCTATTCCCGTTGGAATAATATGAATATTTTTATCAACCTTATATTTTTCTTTAAATAGATTATAAGTTTTTTTACTTGGGACAATAAGCTCACGCGCTGTTTTATCACAATAAAACTTAGTCAAATATTCTACAATTTTTTTACTTGATTTATCAAAATAACCATGAGTTATATAATGAACATAATCTTCATACATTGTATGATACGTATGAACTAAAGGTATATCAAATTGTTTAGCCACAATACGCGCAAATGTTCCAATTCCAAATTCAGTATGAGAATGAATAACATCTAATTTCCATGATTTAATCTTATTGATCGTTTTAATTGGATAAATACCTGTAAGTCTATAATCATATATTCCAATTGGAATTCCAGGTATACGTACAATTCTATCATCATCTTCATATTTATATGACATATTATCCGGATTTACAGTAACAATATAAACTTCATGTCCTAAAGCCCTAAGGCCTGCTTCAAGCATTGAGATACTAGTTGATACACCATTAATAAATGGAGGATAAGTATCTGTAAAAATTCCAACTCTCATAAGTCACTTCCTTTTTCTAAATGTTAAAATAATACCACCTAAAATCATTCCAAAATAATATGTGACAAAACGCCAAACAAGCATAACTGCTGTTACTAAATTATTTGGAAAAAAATTAGAATAAAAAGTTACAAAGCCATACTCTAACCCGCCAGTTCCACCAGGAATTGGTACAAATGAACCAATTAACATAACATAAGCACTAGTAATAATCGCATAAAAAGCATTACATTCATGAGTATTACCTGTAGCTTTAAATAAGAAAAAAGGTATAAGATAAAGAGAACATAAAGACGCAAATTGAAGACAGACTAATTTAACAAAATTAAGTTTATCACGAAATAATGTTTTAGCACCAGAATGAAAATCAGATAAATACTTTGATGTACTATTTAATACCTCATCAGTATTCTTAATAATATGTATTTTTCCTAAAAAGCGAATCAAAGAATTCAATATCTTTTGATTAACACGACTACCCATTGATATCAAAAAAAGAAAAACAGTTACTAATGTATTAATTAAAAATCCAAGTGTTACTAACTTTTGTAATAAAGAGTTAGATGGGAACAAATGCAAAAGTTGATTTGAAAAAATTGCTATAACACCTAAAATAACTAAAGCAAGCTGATACACTATAAAATTTTGAATAGATACATTAGTCGCATCCGTTAATTTTATATCAGATTTAGTAAGAGAATAGATTTCATAAGGTTGTCCACCTGAAGAAAATGGTGTTACAGCATGAAAGAAAGTTGTTTCAAGAACTAAATATACTGCATTTTTAAAAGAATAATTTGAATTAAAGTGAAGAGCTAAATTATGAACTGTTATAATTCTAAATAACCAGTATAAGAATAATAGACAAAATGAAATTAAAATAAAGAAAATATTCATCGAAGTTATTTGTTTAATAATCATTTCATAATTATCTTTTAATGAAAAATAAAGAACAATAGCTGTAAATGCAAATAAAAGTAAAAAATTTAAAACTGAACGAATTTTACTATTTTTCATCAATAACCTCTATTCCAGGAAGAATACGTCCCTCCAACAACTCAAGTGTAGCTCCTCCACCTGTAGATATATGAGTAAACGCATCATGATATCCAAATCTTTCGATTGCAGAAGTTGTGTCACCACCACCGGATACTTTAAGAGCATCTATATCTTTTAATGCATCAAGTATACCTATTGTACCTTTATTAAAACTATCAACTTCAAAAATACCAACCGGTCCGTTCCACAAAATGGTTTTACTTAAATTTAGATATTGTTTAAATAATTTAACTGTATTATATCCAATATCAACACCTATCTCATCACTTTTAATTTCATTGATGAAGCATGTATGACTATCCATTTTACCATCAATACTTTTAGACACGACAGAATCAATTGGTAAAATTATTTTATTTTGATATTTCTTCAAAATATCACGACAAAAAGGAACATGTTCTAAATCAAGAAGAGAAGAACCAACATTAATACCGCTAGCATAAAGAAATGTATAAGCCATTCCTCCGCCTATTAAAATATAATCAGCTTTTAAAACTAAAGAATTAATTACTTCAATCTTATCACTAACTTTACTTCCACCCAAAATAACTGTAAATGGGCGAGCTTCTGATGTCATTAATTTATTAAAAGTATTAATTTCATCTTCAACTAAAAATCCAATTCCATTTGGAATATTAGATGCTACTCCGACATTAGAAGCATGTCTTCTATGACTTGTTCCAAAAGCATCATTAATAAAAATATCTCCTAAACTAGCCCAATATTTTCCTAAATCTTCATCACAACCACTCTCAAGATTATTAGGTACATCTTCATATCTTGTATTCTGAACTAATAATACATCTCCATCATGCATTCCAAAAACCATCTCTTCAAGTTCATTTCCTCTTGTTTGTTCTGAAAATAAGACACTTTTACCTAAATTTTTTTCAAGTGAACTAACAACGTATTTAAGATTATACTTAGTTTTGTCACATTCATTTTTAACTCTTCCTAAATGAGAAAGTAAAATTACTTTAGCCCCATTTTCTATCGCATAAGAAATTGTTTTAATACTAGCTTTTATTCTAGAATCATCAAGGACTTTATCACCATCAAGAGGTACATTAAAGTCAACTCTTATTAAAACTCGTTTACCAGCTAAATCATAGTCACGTATTGTTTTTTTCATTTTATCCCTCACTTACACTATATGTAATATTACCACTTGAATCCTTAGAAACAACTATAAAAGCATTAGGCGTTTCGCTAACAGTTTTTTTCGTTTTAGGGTTCATAACATTTGTACTTAAAAAGCCGCTGCTCATAAGATCAGAAATTTTAATTTTCAATGTCTCTCCACTATTTGGCATTGATAAACTACTATTTGAATTAATATATGCCTCACTTGCTAAGGAAACCGTTTTTTCAAATTCAACATAATCTTGTTTCTTACCTTTATCTAACATTTCCATTGCATTTGGATATGCTAGCGCAAAAATAATTGCTAAAAGCGTTATTACTCCAAGCATTTCGATAAGTGTAAACCCCTTATTTTTCATATAATCACCTATCTAACATTGTATACTGAATTAAAACTTTTTTCAAGAGGTCAAAAAAACATCAATAAGAAAAAAATTATAACCATAAGTTATAATTTAAAACAATAATATTTTCAAATTTTATTTAGTTAAATAAGTATAGTCCCAATAATGTCATCTATAAATATTCAATCTTTTTAATTTTTATATTTTATTTTTCTAAAAATTTACCTAAATATAAAGCTGTTCTAACCATCTGAGCACTATAACTCATTTCATTATCATACCAAGCAACTACTTTAACGAGTTGTTTCCCATCTACTTCTAATACGGATGTTAAAAGACCGTCTACAAGTCCTCCTAAGTGTGACCCTATAATATCACTCGAAACAATTGGATCTTCAGTATAACCAAGTGTTTCACTTATATGATTTTTAAAAGCATTATTAATTTCAGTAGCACTTACATTTTTAGAAAGTTCAAGTGATAAATCAATAAGTGAACCTGTCGTAGTTGGAACACGCATAGCACTTCCACTCATCTTATTAGCTAAAGCTGGTATTACAAGTCCAATAGCGCTAGCTGCTCCTGTACTTGATGGTACAATATTACTTGCAGCAGCTCTACCTCTACGTGCTAAAATACCTTTTTTATGAGCAACATCAAGTGTTGCTTGATCGTTTGTATATGCATGAATTGTTGTCATATATCCTTTTACAATTCCAAATTCATCATTCAAAACCTTACATACTGGAGCTAGACAATTAGTCGTACAAGAAGCAGCACTAATAACTGTCTCAGTACCATCTAATATATCATGATTTACGTTATAAACAATAGTTTTTAAGTCTCCCTTAGCAGGAGCCGAAATAATAACTTTTTTAGCACCTGCTTCTATATGAGCATAAGCACTTTCTTTTGATGTGAACTTACCAGTGCACTCAAAAACCTCATCTATATCAAGCTTACCCCAAGGTAAATTCTTAGGATCAAGTTCCGCATACACCCTAACTTTTCTCCCACCAATAATTATATTTTCATCATCAAAACTAATCTCATCAACACGATAATTACGATGAGATGTATCATATTTTAATAAATAAGCAAGTTGTTCTGCATTAGTTAAATCATTAATTGCTACAACTTCAATATTAGGATTTTCTTCCATTATACGAAATACTAATCTTCCAATTCTTCCAAATCCATTAATTGCTACTTTTATCATTTAAATTCCTCCTATTATTTAAAACAACTTCCACCTATAAACTCACGAAGAACAGAATCCTCAGGCACATGATCACTAGGCATAGGCAAGAAATTTCTAAGAAAGTTGATAAGCCTCAAAGCCTCTGGATATACGCTAGATGATTCAGGTACAGAGAATAATAAAGGCTCTGCATAAGTTTTTAATACGGCAATCTCATACATAAGTGACGAATTAATCATTATGTCTGCATCATCTTGATATGGGAATATATATTTTTCTTCACCCTCACGAATGTTTTTCCACATAGTAAGAGTATGTTCTGCATTATAAGAGCGGTATCTATTATCTCTTACTATTCGTCTTAATTTTCTAGTATCGCTAGTATGAATACGATTATGATTATCAATATTAAGTTGTGTAAGTGGACTTATATAAATCTTAAACTTATTCTTTCTTTCAATTGACATCGTAAGATCATCATTCATTCCATGAAGACCTTCAATAATAATAATATCATTATCATGAAGTTCTAACACTTTACCATTATACTCTCTTTTACCAATTAAAAAATTATATTCAGGAAGTTCTACTTTCTTACCTTCTAATAATCTAGTTAAATGCTTATTAAAAAGTGTAACATCAACAGCATTCAAAGACTCAGTATCAAGTTCACCATTTTCCAAAACAGGTGTTTTATCTCTATCAAAGAAATAATCATCTATTGATATTTGATGTGTTTTAAATCCTTTAGCTTGTAAGCATACAGAAAGTTTTTTTGCTGTTGTTGTCTTACCAGACGATGATGGACCAGCTATTAAAACAATCTTTACACTACCTTTTCTCTCATAAATTTGATCAGCGGCCATAGATAATTGATTATTATAATATGCCTCTGATAAACGAATAAATTCATCATACTTACCAGTTGAAATTACTTCATTTAAATCAGCAGCATTACTAACACCTAATAGTTTCCCCCATTTAGTATAATCAAGAAAAGCATCAAATAACAATTCATGATGAACATAATCAAGCGTGCACTCTGGATTATAAACACTTGGATAACTCAAAACAAAACCATTATTCTTTATATATGTAAGTTTAAAGTCTGTAATTAATCCTGTACTATATGAAAGCTCACCATAGAAATAATCATACACATCATCAATACGATATAAATTAATATAACTATTACTGATATACTTTAAAACCTTAACCTTATCAATTTGTTTTTTACCCTTAAAGTATTTAATTGCGTCATATCTAGATACACTTACCTTATTAATAATTAAATCCAATTTAACAAGTTTTTTTATTTCATTTTCTAAATCATTAAGAAGTGGCTTATCAAACTTTACACCTTCTATTTCACAATAAAATCCTTTATCAATTGAATATTCTATAACAAGGTTGGCATCATCTCCAAATAATTTTTTTACAGCAATAACAAGTAAAAATTGACATGTTCTGCCATATACTTCATTACCTAGACCTGTACTTAAATCATACAAATCTATTTTAGCGCTCCTTGTTATAATCTCATTTAAAGAAGTAATGTGATTATCAACTTTTCCAACTAAAATAGGATAATTAAAATAATGTTTAAAGTGTTTAGCTATTTCTTGCAAAGTTGTACCTGCATCTACTTCTATTGTTTCTAAATCTCTAAAATTTATACTAATCTTTCTAGCCATTTTATCCCTCTATTCTATGCTATATACATAATACCAAAAAATACATATTTTGTCACATCTTTTATTGAATAATATTTGAAAAAAAAACTATCATAATCTTAGAAAGGGTGATTTTATGAGTTTAGTTCCAACTGTTATCGAAAAAAACAATAACGGAGAGAGAGTTTACGATATTTATTCAAGATTACTCAAAGATCGTATTATTATTTTATGCGGAGAAATTGATGATATGAATTCAAATACCATTGTAGCAGAATTATTATACCTAGATTCACTTAACCATGATGATATAAGTATATATATTAATTCACCTGGCGGAAGCGTAACGGCCGGAATGGCAATATATGATACTATGAATTTTATAAAATCAGATGTTTCAACAATATGCGTTGGAATGGCTGCTAGTATGGGAGCATTTCTACTATCAAGTGGAAAAAAAGGAAAAAGATACTGCCTACCAAACAGCGAGGTTATGATACACCAACCACTAGGTGGTGCGCAGGGACAGGCAACAGAAATAAAAATAGCTGCTGAAAGAATTTTAAAATTAAAAGATAAACTAAATAACATGCTAGCAAAAAATACAGGAAAAGATATAAAAATAGTAGAAAAAGATACTGAAAGAGATTATTTTCTAAGTGCAAAAGAAGCCTTAGATTATGGACTAATAGATAAAATTTTAGAAAACACATAAGTGTTTTTTTTATAAAAAAATATAGGTTTAACCTATATTAACTTAAAGATACAAATGTAATTTTTGCATAACCATTGCCCTTTTTAGCACAATTAGATGTTGGTGTACTATTAGTACACGTAGTTGAAACAGTTTTAGTAGAAACACTACTTGACTCTGTACAATTATAACAATACATTGCTTTATTTGTTAAAAGAGAGTTTCCAATATAAGATGAACCACCAGCTCCAGAACCACCCCAAGAAGCTCCTCCACCATAATATCCACCTCCACCAGCTCCAGAAACATTCTGTGTTGCGGTTACACTAGTACCGCCACCAATTCCAAAAATTCCATTTAGCCATTTGTCAGCAGAAGCGCCATCTAAATTTCCGCCCCCAAGTCCACCTTGTGATTGTGTTCCACCTGTTGGATTATTAGTGACACCGGCATTGGGAAAATTATTAGTCGTAGTAGAACCTATAATTCCACCGCCAGAGCCTCCATTATCTCCTTTATTCCACCAAGCAGATGCACCTCCGCCACCAGCAGAAACAATTAAAATAGAATCTTTTGATGAAGATAACTCTGCTATAAGACCACTTTTAGATGATATATGAGTTGAAGCTCCACCAGAACTATATGTTATATCATATGAAGAATTACCGCTTGAATAAACTGAACCTCCATTAGGATATGATAGGGCTATCCCAGACTCCCTCATTGTATTTATATTTTTACCTTTTTCACCAACATAAATATACTTTTTTTCACCTGATTTAAATACAATTTGTCCATTCGCATATGCTCCATATCCACCATGATAAGTTGAAGAATCAGTTGCTCCCTCTGCTCCCCAAGTTTCTAGTTTATAAGTACCATTACATGGTACAGTAAATGTTTGTTCATTTCCTGTATAATCAAAATTCCATACTGTTCCTACCAGATTAGAACATGTATTACCATTTATTATTTCATTTTTTACATTTTTTTTGATAGTATCTAAAAGACTATTTCTACTATATAACATAGTCAATATTCCCATCATAAGTAAAATAAATAAAACTAATATTGTATATAAAATACCTGTAGCGGCAAACCCTTTTTTATTCATAGTATCATATCCTATCTTTATATAATTTTATAATAAAGATTTAAGTTAGTCAATTAGAAAAAGTAATATGAAATCATATTACGTCTTCTTTTATTTTTTATTCAATTGTTCTTCACCAAGTTTAACTAACCTTTTTGTCATTTCTCCACCTACAATACCATTTAATCTGGCTGTTGTTAAAGCTCCAAGTTTAATTCCCATTTCTCTAGCTATTTCATACTTCATATTTTCTAGAACTTCTTTTGATCCTGGTACAATAAGCTTGTTATATGACCTACTCATAAAATCCACCACCTTACATTATTATTTTGCGTAAGTTTTTTATTTTAATGTTAAGCAATATTTACCTGTATAAATATTAAAAAAAGACAGCGGAAGTCTGTCATTTTTTTATTATAGTATCAGGGAATAATTATTTTGATTGATAATTCATTCCACTCATGTGTTGTTCACCCATTTGAACTAATCTACGAGTGATTTCTCCACCTACAGATCCGTTAGCTCTACTAGTAGCATCTGGTCCCATAGTAACACCTAATTCATTAGCTATTTCATATTTCATTTTTTCGATAGCTTGCTTAGCTCCTGGTACTACCATTTTATTAGTATTTGAACCTTTCATTTTATTCACCTCCTGTACACTAATAGAATGTGCTAGAGTGTGAATTTCATACTATTTTTTTTATGGTAATTTTTGGTTATAAAAGAGAATTATAATTATCTTCTTTTAAATTAGAAATTGTCTCTATATTTGATACACATTCTTCTATTAAAGACTCAAAATCAAATCTAGATTCATATTCTATACATCTTTTTAAATCCGGATGAATAATTGGATGTTTTGGTAAAAAGATAGTACAACAATCTTCATATGGAAGAATGCTTGTTTCATATGTTCCAATATTTTGGGCAATATCAATTATTTCTAATTTATCCATGCATGCGACTGGACGAATTACAGGCATATTTGTAACATCATTAATAACAACCATACTATCAAGCGTTTGACTTGCTACTTGTCCAATACTCTCTCCATTTATAATAACTTTGCATTTATGTTGTTTTGCTACTTTAGAAGCAATACGATACATCATTCTTCTCATAATGGTAATAATATAATTATCTGGAACATTTTTATAAATAGCTTCCTGAATATTTGTAAATGGTACAACATTAACACATATTTTGCCAGAATATTCATTAATAATAGACGCTAATTTAATAACTTTGTTTTTGGCTTCAACACTTGTATGTGGAGGTGATTCAAAGTAAAGGCATTCTAAATCTACTCCTCTTTTTAAAGAAAGATATCCTGCCACTGGAGAATCTATTCCTCCACTTAACATAAGCAACCCTTTTCCTTGAATACCAACTGGATATCCACCACTACCATTAATTAAATCAGTATAAACAAATGTTCCTTCCTTTCTAATTTCTATATAGACCATTACATCTGGAGAATGAACATCTACTTTTAAATTTGTATTTTTTAAAACAAAACCACCAACTATACGATTAAACTCCATACTTGGAATTTCAAATGATTTGTCTGCTCTTTTAGTACAAATCTTAAAAGTTTTATAATTAAAATTATTAATAAGCTCTAATACTTTATTTTCTATATCACTAATATTAGTATCAACTTTATGACATACAACTATACTATGAATTCCAAATACTTTTTTTAACTCACATAAAATATTATCTAAATCTACTCCATTACATGATATATACATACGAACTCTATCATGTATCATTTTAAATTCATAATTTTTTAAAACGGTATTAATACGGTTAGCAAGTATTCCTATAAAAGCTTTCCTGTTAGCTTTTTTTGTTGTTAACTCTCCATACTTAATTAAAATTAGTTTATCCACAAACATCACCTTTCGTGATTATAACATAAATTGTGTAAAATTACTATGAAGTTCGATTATATATGTGGATAAATTTAAATAATATTAAATTTTTTTATAATTCTGTGGATAAATATATATTTAACAAAAAAAAACACTTAAATCTAAGTGCTATTTTATGTTTTTATCATATTCAATATCTGATATTTCATCTTTTTTATGAGTTTTAATAAATTCTAATGTCTTTGTTGCAGTAAATCCAAATCAAGCTAAAATAAAAAAGTATACAATGCCCCAAATATCAAATGTAGATATAGAGGCATGGAATATAATTCAGTGTATCTCTAAGTGTTTCATATCTATAACTAGATATTGCTAAAAACTCTATTATAATATTTTATTTAAATGAATTAACGACATTTTTAAATTCTTGACCACGTATTTCAAAACTATCATATTGATCCCATGAAGCACATGCAGGAGACAATAATACAACATCTCCAGCCTCTGCATGTTCATATGCACATTTAGTTGCAGCAACTAAATTATCATTAACAATAACATTTAAACCAATATCATGTGCCCATTTAGCAATTCTATCCTTTGTTTCACCATATGTAACAACAAGTTTTACATTATTAACATAACTATTAAGTGGTTCAAACGAATGACCTCTATCAAGTCCACCTAATAAAATTATTGTTGGATTTTCAAATGAAGATAATGCAATAATAGTTGATTCTGTATTAGTAGCTTTACTATCATTATAAAACTTAATACCATTAAGTTCTCTTACATATTCAATTCTATGTTCAACACCACCAAAAGAACTTAAATAATCACATATAATATCATTAGAAACATTATATTGTTTTACAATTGACACCATTGCCATAATATTCTCATAATTATGCATTCCTTTAATTTTTATTTGTGATAAAGGTACGACTCTTTCATTTTTATAACAAATATAATTATCTTCAATATAGCAATCACTTTTACGTTTACTAGAAAAATATAACTTTGTACTTAAAATATCATCAGTTAAGTTCATAACATCCTCTGATTCAAGATTCAAAACAGCTATATCTTCACTTGTTTGATTTTTAAATATTTTCTTTTTACAAGCCTTATACACATCATAAGTACCGTGAAAATCAAGATGAACTTCAGATAAATTAAGAAGTGCTGCAACATAAGGATGGAATGAATCTGTATCAACTAATTGATGATCAGATATTTCAAGAACAAGTTTATCACCACTTTTAGCCTTTTTTACAAGCGAGCTTACAGGATAACCAATATTACCACCTAAATGAACAGAAAGTCCAGCTTTTTTCATTACTTCATAAGTCATTGTAGTCGTTGTAGTTTTACCATTAGAACCAGTTATAGCAATAATATCTATATTAGGTTCAAATAAATTATAAGCTACCTCAACTTCATTAATAACAGGTATAGACATTTCTTTTGCTTTTATGACACAAGGATGATCTTTTCTAATTCCAGGGTTTTTAACTAAATAATCAAAACTTTCATCTAATAAAGAATCTGGTTTATCAGTAAGGACAAATGTTACATTTAAATCTCTAAGCTCATCAAGATGATTTTTATCTTGTTCTTTAGCATCCGTAACAATTATTTCATTATCATAATTACTTAAAAGTTTAGCAACTTCATATCCACTACGTGCCATCCCTAAAACCAATATTTTTTTATGTTCAAACATATTTACCTCCATTATATAATATAAAAATCTAATCATTATATACAAAGAAAAAGCCATTTAGGCTTCTTATTTTTATCTGGTGATCTGTACGGGATTCGGACCCGTGAATGCTGCCTTGAGAGGGCAGTGTGTTAAGCCACTTCACCAACAGACCATATAAAGCCTAACAACTTAGACTCTATAATTTTATCATATAATATATATTTTAGCAATAAAATTTTGAAAAACGCTTAATAGCTCTTTCTTTTCCAATTAATTTTAAAAGTTCATATAAATCAGGTGTCATACTACGCGTTGTAAGAGCTACGCGAATTACAGTAGTAACATCTGTTATATTTCCTTTATAATCATCTGGATTTTGTTTATAAGCTTTCATATCAGATGCATAACCAAGTTTTTCACATAAAAGCTTAATCTTAGAAAACCATGTATCTTTATCATCTGATTCATCAAAATAATTATTCATATAAGTATTAAGAATACATGAAATTTCATTTTTGTCAGTTATTTTCTGAAATTCATATTCATGACTTTCATCAAACATAGAATCATACATATACCAAATATTATCTAATATAGTACTATAAGTTTCATAATCCTTACGTGGTTTTTTTTGCTCTCTTTCAATATTAATAATTGCTTTATAATAATCAGGATTTTCTTCGATTACTTCTTTAAGTTTATCAGAATACAATTTACTCCATTCATATGAATTTTCAAACAATGTATCCTTATCCATTTTAGAAATAACATTTTTAGAAATATTATTTAATTTCTCTAAATCAAAAAGGGCACCAGAAGAAGACATTTTCTTAGGACTAAAATCAAAATCTAAGAAAGTTTTTAGAGGATTATTTGTATGCCATTCTTCATAATTAGAATTAGCAATTGTCATAAGGGCTTCAATTACAGCTTCAACAGGATATCCTTTTTCTATATAATAAGTCATTGAAGCTTCAGGATCCTTACGTTTACTAATCTTTCTTTTAATACCACCATCTTGTTTAAGAATTAAAGGAGTGTGAACATATTTAGGTGGTTTAAATCCAAATGCTTTAAATAATTCAACATGAAGCGGAACACTAGATAACCACTCTTCACCACGAACAACATGAGTTGTATGCATTAAATAGTCATCAACAACATGTGCGAAATGATATGTTGGAAGAAGATTATCAGATTTCATAATTATAACATCTTGATCATTTTCATTTAAATATAATTTACCTTTAGCTAAATCATCAAACCAAAATTTTCTTTCAAAATCACCTTCAGATTTAAAACGCATTACATATGCTTCACCAGCTTTTATTCTGCGAATTGCCTCGTCTGGAGTAATATTTCTACAAGTTGCATATCTTCCATAATAACCTGTTCGTTCTAACTTCTTTTCTTGATTTTCACGAATATTATTAAGTGTTTCAGTATTACAAAAACAAGGATAAGCTCTACCTAATTCTATCAAACGTTTAATAAAAGCATGATATATTTCTTTTCTTTCACTTTGAACATATGGTCCATAATTACCATATACTTCACCATCAGCTTCATACTCATCTGGAATAATATTATAATGTTTCAATGTTTTTAAAATTAAAGTTGTTGCTTCTTTTACCTCTCTTTTTTGATCAGTATCTTCAATTCTAAGGTAAAATACTCCACCTGATTTTTTTGCCATTACATAATCTATAATAGCTTGATAAAATCCCCCTAGATGAATATATCCAGTTGGAGATGGGGCAAAACGAGTTACCTTAGCTCCTTCTTTTAAGTTACGCACTGGATACATCGTTTCATAATCTTCTACTGTTTTAGTAATATTTGGAAATATCAACTCTGCTAAATCTTTATTAGTCACAAAATCACCTCTCTATATAGATAATCACTGGAAATAATTATACTATGATTTAATATCTTTTTCAATAAATATAAAATAAAACCATTGAAAATCAATGGTAACATCATATTGGCTGCCCCAGTTCGATTCGAACGAACGAAATGCTTGAGTCAGAGTCAAGTGCCTTACCGCTTGGCTATGGGGCAATAACAACTGAATTATAACACATCTTAAAGTTGTTTTCAATATTATAAATGTTTTCTTTGAACAAATGAAGAAGTATCATCATATCCTAATTTTTTATAAAGAGAACTATTTACTACTTTATTTTCTAACATGCTTACTTTAAACTTTTGATTAAAATAATCTTCAATAACCATCCTATTACATAAAACATATTTAAGTAAATTTGTTCCAATATGATATCTTGAATTTTGTAAAGCTTTTAAAACAAATAACTGTTCTATAAATAAAGAATTATAAAGATTTGAAACATAGCATGCCCCCACTAATTTGTTATCCAAATATGCTCCAAAAACAACATACTTTCCAGCACCTAAATTTTTAGCAAAAAAAGTTTCTGTTATAGGTGTATCACTTAAATCAAATTGATAAGCATCTATTCTTAATTTTTCAAGTTCAACTATATTAAAATCATTTAATTCTACCAAGGAATAATCTAACATAAAGCACCTCTCATACTAACAACATACTATATTTTATATAAAATTTAGGTAATAAATATAATCAAAAATTAAAAAGTTGAATATAATTCAATATTTCATAAATTAATCAATTTTTTTTAATGATTTTACATATACCTTATCTAAAGAATCGCTAGCTATTAATTTGTCATTTAATTTAATTTCTAAAAAAGATTCTACTCTACTTATTTTACTAATTGAAATTGAATCTATTAAATCAAAATTAATTAAACCTATTAATTGATCATAATAAAACTCTATATTTTGTTGGTCTTTATTTAATTCCTGTACTTTTAGTAATCTTTCTATTTCTTTTAATTTTTCTTTTCTCTTAGTTATATCTTTTGAATCAATTTTAATAAATTCCTTATTTACTAAAGCTATTTTATCATCTATAGATAATTCGTGAGAAATATCATAATTTAATATTTCCTCTATAGCACTTGAATCATCTTTTAAGAGTCTATTTATTAATTCAACTAAATATGGTGGATTATATTCATCATATTGATAAAAATAAACATCTCTTACTTCTTCAAAATATTCTTTTTTACCAATTAAATTACACATAAAATTTTTAACAGTATTTACATCAATAGATATATAAGAATCACTTTCATATTCTTTATGTTCTATAAAACTACACTTGTTTACAATTTCATTTTTTAATTTTTCAATTCGTTCTTTATCAAAGTCAACTTTATATTTTTCCGCCACATCATTATTTCTTTTTAAATAAACCATATCTAGACCTCCCTAATATATTAGTATTATATCATAACTTTTGTTTTTTTAATATGAATAATATATGCTCTTATTTAACAAAACTTATATAAAAGTTACATAATTTAAAAATTGATTTTTTTAATTATATTTGTTATCATATACCATGATATATTAAAGTTCAAATAAGGAGATATATATGAATATAGAAAAAAACAAATTAATAGCAATTAAAAAAAGATTATTAACATTAGGAGTAGCTAGTGTAATAATTGGAACAGCTGGCTGTTCTACTAATAAAGGTGAAAACAAAGTTCCTAAACATGCTCCTATTTCTTCAGAATACTCAAATGTAGATGATTACTACAAATATATAATACAAAATGGTGAAGCAGTAAAAGTTTATAATAGTCAAAATGTATATTTGCTTTTCAACAAAGAAACATATGAAGTATCAGAATACATATATTATGAAAGGGATGTTTTATTTGGTCTAGGAAATCATGTAGAATTATACGATTTACCAAGCGAAAATATGATTACTTATAATGATGGCATAAGCACAACATACAATAAAGAATATTATAATTATCTAATAGAAAATAATTATCAAGTTTGTCTTAATGAATTAAGTAGTTATGTTGAAGGTCATATTAGTAAAGACTATTATTCACTTGATGAAATAAGAGAATTAGAGCCTCAAATTACTAGTAGTTTAAAAATTATTAATGCTGCTAAAGTTAAAACAAAATAATATATATTACATCTACAAATAATCAATCATATATGAAAAACTTTTATTAATTATTTTATATATAACTAAATTAAAAAGTCTCTTAATTCAAGAGACTTTTTTGATATATTTATCAATCCAATATTGATTAATTACATACATACTATTTTTAATAACATAAAAACTAATTCATTTCTGAACAGTTTTTCATCAAACTCGAAAATTCGAATATAATCTCTTTTGGTACCGGTCAAGGGACTTGAACCCTCACAGTATTGCTACCAACGGATTTTGAGTCCGTCGCGTCTACCATTCCGCCAGACCGGTATGACACGAACTAATTATATCACAAAGAATATAAAAAGTTAAGTGCTTATTTAATTTTCTTCTTTATATTTCGTTTCAAATAAATTTTCTTCTTCATCCAAAGTTTCATTTATTTCTATTTTTGGAAGTTCTTCTAAGCTTGCAAGACCAAAATAATCCATAAAATCATCTGTTACACCATACAAATATGGTCTACCTGGTAAATCAGATTTTCCAAGCTCTTTTATTAAATTTTTAGAAATCAATTTTCTAACCAAATGACCACTATTAATACCCCTTATCTCATCCACTTGAATACGTGTAATAGGTTGATTATAAGCAATAATTGCTAACACCTCAAGAGCAGCTTGACTTAAAAGTGATGTATCATTTTCTACCATTTTAGTAAAATAGTCTTTATGTTCTTTTTTTGTTGTTAGTTTAACTTTCTTTCCTAAAATATCAAGTCTTAATCCTCTTTTATCATTGTTATATTCATTTTCTAATTCTTTAAGTAATTTCATTAATGTATTATTATCAACATCTAAAATTGACATTGCATCATCTAAAGATAATCCATCCTCTCCAGATACAAAAAGTAATCCCTCTAAAACGCCAACTAAGTTCATTTAATCACTTCCCTCTAGAAATATTTTTGAAAAATTATTATCTTGTGTAATTTTTGCTTCACCTTTTCTAGCTAAATCAAGAATAGACAAAAATGTTACTACAACATACTCTTTTGTTAAAACATCAAATAAATCTTCAAAGCATAATTTCTTCTGTCTTTTTAATAGATGTCTTATTTCATCACTTCGTTTTCCAACAGAATATTCTTTTTTTGTTATTTTTGTATTAAGCGGTTTTTCTAAATCTTTTCTTTCTAAAAATTTCTTTAAAGCAAGTGTCAAATCATCTAATGAAATATCAAGGCAAGAAAGATTATCTTCTTCTTTAGCATACTCTCTCATATCACTTACTTCTTTAGTATAATACTGTTTTCTCTCTTCCTCTAAGTTTCTAAAACTACTTGTCACTTCTTTATATCTTTTATATTCAATTAATCTCTTTATAAGTCTTTCCCTAGGATCTTCTTCAAACTCATCTTCATCACTCTTATCAACTGGAAGTAACTGTGATGATTTCATTTCGATTAATTCAGCTGCCATTATTAAATATTCACTAGCAATATCTAAGTCAAGTTCCTTCATAGCATGTAAATAAGAAAGATATTGATTTGTTATTTCCTCAATTTTTATATCAAAAATATCAATATCATCTTTTTTTATTAGATGTAATAGTAAATCCATAGGCCCTTCAAATTCATTTATCATTACTTTATATTCCATACGTTCACTCCAGAATTATTATACCAAAAATATCACAATTTAGAAACATTTCTTTTTTACATAGTCTAGTGCGAATTCAGAAACAGTAACATTTTGATTGCAACATTTTTTTAATGATTCACTTATATAAAGATCATTTATACAAAAATCATTTCTAAATGAATTTAAGAATTTAGCATATATTTCATCACTTTCTTCTTCTAGCAACTCAGTACATCTACTCTCAATAATTCTTCTTAAAAATGTATCCATAACATCAATATTATAATCATATAAATCACTTACATTTAATTTATTACATATAATATAACTTCCCGGATCAATAATATTTATTTTTCCGTTAAAAATATAATTTTGAACATCAACATCTGATATCTTTACAAATTTATCTGAAAGAGTCTTAATATCATCTTTTAAAATTTCACTTTCATTTATAAAATCATAACACTTCATTTCATATATATCATCCTTACTTTCAATGAGTGGTGATATATATCCAACAAATTTATGATGACGGTTTAAAACTTCTTTTGTTGGAAATACAAATCTTTTAACTTTTAAATTTTTTAAATATTTAAAACCATCAAAATCCAAAACCCTTTTACCGACATATTTGCAATATGGATTATTATGATAAAGTTTTAATGCGCTAGATTTATAATTATAAACAACTCCTTCTAATCCTTCACCTAAAATTTCAAGCTTACTAGTATTAATTCTTACCTTCTTATTATCTATAATATAAAGCATCTAATCATCTCCACAAATTAAGAAATATAATACCATAAATAATATTTTACTTCAATACTAAGCCATGTTATAATAAACGTGGTGGTTTAAATGAAACAATTTACGATGAGAGATGAAAGTTTCACATGTGAATATTGTGGAAAAAAAGTAGAAAAAGCTAATTATACAGCTAGAGATCATTGTCCATATTGTCTTGTATCCAAACATGTAGATATTAATCCAGGTGATAGAAAAAATACATGCCAAGGACTCCTTATTCCTATTGGAATTGAAAAATTTAAAGATACATTCAAAATAATATATAAATGCGACAAATGTCATGAATATCATAAAAATATTGTCTTAAATGATGATTCAATGGAAAAAATAATAGATTTATCCATACAAAAATAACCTTACGGTTATTTTTATTTATATCCAGAAATATATGGTAGTAAAAAAACCATTACAAGTAAAATCACACCTAATATTAATATAAAAGTCAAATTATTTTTAACTGTATCATCAATAACTTTATTATTATTTATATCAGAATTATTAGATAAATTATCACTATCGTTTAATGAATTCATATTACTTGATAAAATACTACCATCACTATTTGAATTATTATCTATACTACTTTCATTATAATCTGGTTCTACTGGTACTGGATTTACAACTGTATTGTAGTCAGTTGAAACTACATTAGTACTATCTTGATTATAATTTTGTTCTCCTACCATATCTGTTTCATTATAATCTGGCTCTACTGGTACTGGATTTACAACCGTATTGTAATCAGTTGAAACTACATTAGTACTATCTTGATTATAATTTTGTTCTCCTACCATATCTGTTTCATTATAATCTGGCTCTACTGGTACTGGATTTACAACCGTATTGTAATCAGTTGAAACTACATTAGTACTATCTTGATTATAATTTTGTTCTCCTACCATATCTGTTTCAGTATAGTCTGGCTCTACTGGTACTGGATTTACAACCGTATTATAATCACTTGAAACTACATTAGTATTATCTTGATTATAGTTATTTTGATATAAATTAGAATTTGTAACAGGTTCATCAATATTATGTGATTCTTCATTCATATCATATGACTGTCCTGAAAAGACAGGTTCTTTTTCTATATTTTCTTCTATATTTTGTGAACTATCATCATCTAGAGAAAAAACTTCTGTATCATCATCCAAAGTCATTATTTCATCATCATTTTTCATATTGCACCTCACCTATTATATGTATTATAACAAATATTAAATAAAAAGACAAAATATTTTTAAAAAAATTAAAGAAGCATTCTAATTTTATTTATGCTTCTTTTTTTGTTGAATATAAGTTAAGTAATTTATCATATATACCTGTTTCTACTTTGTTTAGAGAATTAATACTTATTTCTAATGACTTTTGATAATCACCTTGATAAAATAATTTTTCAGCATAAGTTAAAAATTTATCTAAATCATCAACTGAACTTCTATAACGATTTCCATATACTATTGCCATTTCAGCAAACATAGCAGTTTTCATCATTTCTTTAGTTGTATTATATAATTTAAAAACTAAATCACGTGCTGTATCAACTCTTGTATTTAAAATGTCAACTGTAATAGGCTTTTTCTCAAGTTCTTTAATAATTTCTTTAATAGCAACTTGAGCTTCATTAAGTTCAACAAAATAGTTTTGCGGTATAACCGGTAAATTATACTCACGAATTTTATCTTTTGAGTCCTTTAAAATTAATTTAATTTCTTCAAGTTGTTGACGAGCTCTAACTTCATCATCTTTCATGCTATCAATAGAATTTAAAACATTATCTACAGTTTCATCTATTTTAGAAAGTCTAACACTAAGTCCTTCTATTTCTTTTGTTAATTTAGAATAAGCAAATGTTTGATTGCCAATATGTTCAAGTAATATTTTATAATCATTATTCAATGCTTCTAAATCATCAAAAACATGTGTTAAAGCCCCAAGTTCATCTTCTGATAAATTATAAAGTGATTTTATTTTATCAAAACTATCTAAAATATCATGCATTAATGTATTAGATTTTTCTAATTTTTTACTAAATAATTGATTAGCATCTTCATATTCAGAACGATTAATTTTTTCTTTATCAAAATCAGTAAATAAAGCATCAAAATAATCAGATAAAACTTTAAGTTCAAACAAGCTATCCTCTAAGTTCAATACTTTACTACGGTCTAATATGTCACTTATTTTTTTATTAGCCTCACTAATATTATATTCGACATTTAAATAGTCAAGTGGATAACCATCTTTAACTAATTTATTATATTCTTCCTCTGCTTCCTTTATTTTACGTGGAAGAACACTTGTAGCCATTAAATATATACTTGGCATCTCATCAATAACAATAGTCATATGTTTAAGCATCTCATCAATTGATTTAATAATATTAGTAACCTCAACATAATCATTATTTTCCATATTTACTTCAAATTCTTCAAATCTTTTGGCAATATTTTCAAATTGTAATTCAACGGAATCAGCTATATCACCATAATCATTTCTAGAAGAATTAAATTTTTCAAATAACTCACGATAAGTTGCCTTAAACTTAGTAATAATGGCTCTATTTCTTTCTTCACTACTAGTAATTTCCTTTATTTCATTTAATAAAAATTCTGAATTTGTTTTTACTTTATATAATTCCATTTCTAGTCGTGCGATTTTATATACAGTACTTTTATAATCCATTTTTGAAAGTGAATAGTCAGCTTCAAGTAACATATCAGTAATTTTTGGTATTTGGTTTGTACGAATAACATCTAATCTATCTTTCCAATTATTATACATTGCTTCTAATTTTTCATTTTTTAAATATGATTCAACTTTAGAAAGCTCTGGAACAATTGGTGTACTGTTAATCTTATTTTTTTCAACTTCTAGTTTTTCAAGTTGTGACTTAATTTTTTTGTTTTTAGCATTTTGCATAAAAAACAAAACTAAAGAAATAACAATAACTGCAATTATAAAAAACGTTGCAAGAATAAGTATTGTTGTATCCATATTGTCACCTCGCTATTATAATTCTACCACAAATCAGCAATTTTTTACATATTTTTTTACACTTTTTAAAACTACCTTATTATATTAATACTATTCAATTAATATGTATTGACTTTTAAAGTAAAACATAATATAATCATAGATGCATTATTCATTTAGCAGCGCTAACTTGAAGATTGTAATGTGTTTATTACCAAGGGTTATTGTGTAACTTTGGCTGCAAAGCGAAGATATTAAAATAAACACCCTACAATTTGGCAATTAGCCTCGATGTTTAAGCAATATCGAAGGAGGATTTTATGGCAAGATACACAGGATCTACATATAGAAAATCAAGACGTTTAGGATTTTCTGTATTAGAAAACGGAAAAGAATTAGCAAAAAGACCTTATGCACCAGGACAACACGGAAATTCTAGAGGAAAGAAATTATCTGATTATGGAACTCAATTACAAGAAAAACAAAAAGTTAGATTCATGTACGGAGTTAACGAAAAACAATTCAGAAGAATTTTTGAAGATGCTGGAAAATTAGAAGGTGTTCATGGTGAAAACTTCTTACGTTTACTAGAAAGTCGTTTAGATAACATAGTTTATCGTTTAGGACTTGCTAAGACAAGAAAAGGAGCTAGACAATTAGTTAATCATGGTCATATTACTGTTGATGGACACAAAGTTGATATTCCATCATACAGAGTTAAACCAGGATCTGTTATTGCAGTAAAAGAACAATCAAAGACTCATCCTGCAATTAAGGAATCTTTAGAAGCTATTCATAACCGTGTAGAATTTGTTACATTTGATGATGCTAAAATGGAAGGTGTATATGTAAGATACCCTGAAAGAAGCGAATTAAATGCTGATATCAATGAATCATTAATCGTTGAATTCTACAATAGATAAGAGTTTATAACTCTTATTTTTTTTATAAAAAAAAAGTTTATACTACTATAAACTCAACTTTTTTAACGTATGATAAATCACCTGCAACAGATGTATGAAAACTAGATTTTTCTTTTACTCCAAGCTCTTTATCAACATAAAAATATGTATCTATTATCTGGTCATTATCCTTATTGTAAAGCTTAACTTGAATATATTTAATATACTTTACTGTATCTAAAGTATTTTCAACATCACTTGATATAAACCAACCATCTTCATCATGTCCAACATTAAAGTTTTCAATTGATATACCATCAACAATTTGATTATCAAAGAAAGTTGCACTATTCTTTGTTTTATTATCACTATTATTTTTATTACCACATCCAGTAAAAATAACAAGTGTAAGTATACATAAACATATCTTTTTTATCATATTATCACCAATTTTATTATAACATAGCACATATTTATAAGCAATTAAAAAAGCATATAAATGCTTTTATACTGTACCAACAAAGTATTTTTTCTTACCTTTTTTAATAATTACATATTTACTATATAAAGTATCATTTACTGTAAGAATTTTAGAAGCATCCATTACTTTTTCACCATTAATAGAAATTGATCCTGCACTTAAAAATTCTCTAGCTTCACGTTTACTTGATGCAATATTATTTTGAACAAGGATATCTATAATTGGTGTATCTATTACTGCCTTAAAAGTTGGAACTCCTTTAAATGCATCTTTGATTTCATCTTCAGCAAGAGATTTAATTTCACCCTTAAATAAAACTTCACTAATATGCTTAGCTTTATTATATTCATCTTCTCCATGTAAAAATGTAATAATACCTTTAGCAAGTTCATTTTGTGCAAGACGAAGTTCTGGATTTTCCTTATGCTTAGATTCTATTTTCTCTATTTCTTCCTTTGTTAAAAATGTATATATTTTTAAATAATCTATTACTTTTTCATCTTCTGCATTAATCAAAAATTGATAAATTTCATAGCTAGATGTTTTATTCTTATCAAGCCATAAAGCATTTCCCTCTGATTTACCAAATTTTTTTCCTGTTGAATCAGTAACAAGTGGCATAGTAAATGCATATGCTTCTTTACCAGTTTTTTTACGTATCAAATCAACACCAGCTGTTATATTACCCCATTGATCGGATCCAGCTACTTGAAGAGTACAACCTTTTGTTTCATATAAATGTAAAAAATCAAGTGCTTGCATAATCATATAAGAAAACTCAGTATAAGTTATTCCTGTTTCAAGTCTTCTTCTAATTATATCCTTATCTAACATATAATTAATATTAAAATATTTTCCATAATCTCTTAAAAAATCTATAAAATTTATATCTTTTGACCAGTCATAATTATTAACCACTTCAAATCCAAATAATTCCTTTGCTTGTTTAGTTAATCCCTCTATATTATGCTCAATCTCTTCAATAGATTTCATTTCTCTTTCTGTTGTAGGGCGTGGATCACCAATTCTACCAGTAGCACCACCAATTAAAAGAATAGGATGATGTCCCGCCTTAGCAAGACGTTTTGAAATTAAAAAACTTGATAAATGTCCTATATGCATAGAATCGGCAGTTGGATCTGTTCCTATATAAAAAGTAAGACCTCCCTGATTTAATTTTTCTTCTAATTCAGGAGAAGTTACATCTTTTATAAGTCCTCTCCATTTTAATTCATCATATAATTTCATTTACTATCTCCTTTCATTATCTCAACACCATGACTTGTTCCAATACGAGTTGCCCCTGCTTCAATCATATCAATCATTTGTTTCTTTGTTTTTATACCACCACTAGCTTTAATTTCTAAAACTTCATTTTTGTGACTGTTTATAATAGAAATATCATCAACACTTGCTCCTCTAGTTCCAAAACCTGTTGAAGTTTTAATAAAGTTAACAAATGTATCATTACATATTTCAGTTAATTTTATTATTTCATCCTCATTTAAATAACATGTTTCAATTATAACTTTTAAAACATGACCTCCAATTGAATCACGTACTGTTTCAATTTCTTTTTTTATATAATCATAATCCTTATTTTTTAGTGCGGCTAAATTAATTACCATATCAATTTCTGCAGCACCATTATTAATAGCGTCAATAGCTTCATATTCTTTAACTGACATAGTATTACATCCAAGTGGAAACCCAACAACTGTACAAACAGCAATACTACTATTTTTCAATAATTTACTAGCTAATGGAACATAATATGGATGAACACAAACAGAAGCAAATCCATATTCTAAAGCTTCATTACATAATTTCTCAATATCTTTTAATGTAGCATCTAATTTTAAATTTGTATGATCAATATATCTACTTAATTCCATAATAACATCTCCTTTATTTGATAATACAAAAAGTCACTACAAATATAAGGACGAGTTTTCCCGTGGTACCACCTTATTTCATAATGACTTATGCTCTTTAATTCTTAACGCGAATAACGATTTAACTAAAAAAGTGTAACTAATAATTAAACTCAGGATAATTTACACCGCCATTATCTCTCTTATTTCCATTTAATTATATTAAAATCTTTTTATAAGTTAACAAATATATTTTTATTATAACCTATCAATTATAACAAAGCAAGTTACTTTTTAAAATTTTTTTGCTTTTCAGATTCAAAAATACTATCAAAATTATTTTTTTTCTTCGAATTATCCTTTTTTTCATCTGATTTTGCATCTAGTTTTTTCTTTTTACTTACTGCATACACGCCTTCTACACTAGGAATCATATATGTAATATTAATCTTCATTATTATGAATATCCTCTATTATTTCTTCTATTTTCTGTCCATATTCAATTGACTCATCATACACAAATGTAAGCTCAGGAATATGACGTATATCAACTCTATCTGCAAGTAATCTTCTAATATAAGATGCTGCATCATTTAATGCTTTTAACGTAACATCACGTTTTTGTTCATCTAAGACAGTTACATATACTTTTGCAAAACTAAGATCATTTGTAACATGACAATCTGTAACAGTTACAAAACGTATATCTTGATCTCTAACTTCATTAGCCAAAATATAACTAATTTCTTTTACAAAAGAACTTGCAATTCGATCTATCTTAAAACCCATATTATCACCTCATCATTTATATTATATAATACTAGTTTACTTTTTACAACACATTATCATACAGAAAAAAGTGAACAACCAACATTCACTTTATCTTTTTGTTTCAACCATCTCATATGCTTCAATTACATCTCCAACTTTAATATCACTAAAGTTTTCAACTGTAATTCCACATTCAAGACCTTTCTTTACTTCACGAACAGCATCTTTTTCTCTTTGAATAGAATTAATATTACCATCATAAATTACAACACTATCACGAATAATTCTAGCTTTAGCATCTCTTTTAATTACACCATCTACAACATAAGAACCAGCAATTATACCAACTTTAGAAAATTTAAATAATTGTCTAACTTCTGCGCTTCCAATAATTTGTTCTTCATATACTGGATCAAGCATTCCCTTCATAGCGGCTTCTACATCTTCAACTAATTTATAAATTATATCATAAAGACGAATTTCAACGCCTTGTTCTTTGGCATAATCTCTAATACTATTAGTTGGTCTAATATTAAATCCAACTATAATTGCATTTGTTGCTTTAGCTAAAACAATATCACTTTCTGTAATAGCGCCAACACTACTACGTACAACTTTAACACGAACATCTTCTACTTCTATTTTCTCTAATGAGTTTTTAACAGCTTCACTAGAACCATTAACATCAGCTTTTACAATAATATTAATTTCTTTTAAACCACTCTCAATTTTAGAAAACAAATCATCTAGTGAAACCGAAGTAGATGCTTGATTATCTTTTAATTTACTAGCTATCTTTCTTTGTTCTCCAATACTACGAGCTTGTTTTTCTGATTCAAAAGCCATAAATTTATCTCCAGCAATAGGAGTCTCATTAAGTCCTGTAATTTCAACTGGCATTGAAGGGTAAGCTTCCATAATCTCCTCACCCTTATCATTTCTTAAAGTTCTAACTTTACCATAAGTCGTTCCAACTACAATAGGATCCCCTAAACGTAAAGTTCCATTTTGAATAAGAATTGTAACAATTGGTCCAACATGTTTATCAAGTCTAGATTCAATAACTGTTCCCATTGCATAACGATTTGGATTTGCTTTATATTCTTGCATTTCTGCTACAAGTAAAATATTTTCTAACAACTCATCTATTCCAATAGCTTCTTTTGCTGATATTTCATTATAAAGAGTATCTCCACCCCAAGCTTCTGGTGTAAGTCCACATTCAGTAAGCTCAGTCATAACACGTTCTACATTAGCACCTGGTTTATCAATTTTATTGATAGCAACCATTATCGGAACACCTGCTGCTTTAGCGTGATCAATAGCTTCCCTTGTTTGTGGCATTACACCATCATCAGCTGCAACAATAATAATAACAATATCAGTAATACTAGCACCCCTAGCACGCATTTCTGTAAATGCTGCATGTCCTGGAGTATCAATAAAAGTAATTGGTTTATTTTTATATACAATTTGATAAGCACTTATAGCCTGTGTTATTCCACCAGCTTCTAATTGTGCAACATCAGTTTTTCTAATTGTATCAAGAAGTGTTGTTTTTCCATGGTCAACATGCCCCATTATTGTTACAACAGCAGGCCTTTCAATTAAATCTTCTTCTTTATCATGAACTTCAAATTCCTCAAAATTAGTAACATCAGCTGTTTCTTCTCTTTTTAAACTCTTTTGATAATCCATTACAATTATTTCAGCATTTTCAAAACTAATACTATTATTTACATTAGCCATTACTCCAAGCATAAATAATTTTTTTACAACTTCTGCTCCAGATACACCAAGCTCATTTGCTAAAGCTCCAACTGTCATATTTTCAGTATATAAAACAACATTATCATCTAAAACAGGAGCATTAGAAATTAACTTTTCCTTATTTTTATACATTTCTTTTTTCTTCGATGCTAAATCTTTTTTATTAGTTTTTATTTGATTATTTTTCTTATTAAGTTTTTGTTTTTTTACAGTGTTATCTATATCTATATTCTCACTTGCGGCTGCTTCTAGAGCTAATTCATCAATTTCTTCATCATCAAGAATTTCATCAACAACACTATCAAGTTCTGTAATTTCCTCTTCATTCAACATATAATCTTTATCATCAGCCATTATTCCAAGTTCCTTACACTTGATTAAAATATCACCAATTGACTTATTAACATCTAATGCATATTCTTCAACAGACATCATATTAAATCACCTCTCTTTTTTATATTAATTTATCTAAATCATCAAAAACAGAATCTGGAATTTCAACCTCTAAAATACGATTTAAAATTTTGCTTTTTTTAGCTTTAGCAAAAACTTCCTTATCACATTTTAAATAAGCTCCTCTTCCATTACATTTACCAGTTTTATCTATTACAACCGTTCCTTCAGGAGTTCTAACAACGCGTATAAGTTCTTGTTTAGGTAACTTCTCTTTAGTTACAACACAAGTTCTCATAGGAATTTTCTTTATTTTCATATTGTCACTTCCTATCCAATAATATTGATACCTTCTTCTCTAGCTTGCTCATAAGTTTTTATATCTAACTTATAATGAGTAAGACGAGCAGCTAAACGAACATTAAGTCCCTTTTTACCAATGGCAAGAGATAAATTTTCATCGTCAACAACAACCATTGCCTCCTTCTTCTTCTCATCAGTTACAAATACATGTAAATTCTTAGCTGGACTTAATGCGTTAGCAATAAATGTTGCAGGATCTTTACTATACTCTATAATATCAATTTTCTCACCATTTAATTCATCAATAATACGATTAATTCGTGAACCTTTTTCTCCAATACATGCTCCAACAGCATCTACTCTCTCATTTTCAGAATAAACAGCTATCTTTGTACGATTAGCAGCTTCACGTGCTACGCTATATACTAAGATAATTCCTTCATTTATTTCAGGAATTTCTAGCTCAAATAAACGTTTTACAAATCCATAATGACTTCTTGAAAGTAATATGATTGGTCCTTTAGAATTATTATCAACTTTTGTAATATAAACCTTAATTGATGATCCCATTTTAATTACTTCTCCTGGAATAATTTCTGTTTTTGGTAAAATACCCTGTGTTTTTCCAAGATCAATATAATAGTTTCTAACATCTTCCATCTCAACAGTTCCAACAACCATTTCATCTTGTTTATCACTGAATTCGTCAATAATAACATTTCTTTCAGCTTCTCTTATTTTTTGTACTAATACTTGTTTTGCAGTTGCAGCAGCAACACGTCCAAAATCATGTGGAGTTACTTCTTCTTCAATTGTATCTCCAATATTAATATCTGGAACTATTTTTCTAGCCTCTTCTAAAGTTAAATGAATTTTAGGATCATAAACAAATGGAAGAACTTCTCCACCATCTTCTGCTTCCTCATCAATATCATCGAAATCTATATCAGAAAATTTCTTATATTTATCTTCAATAGAACGATCAACAACTGTTTTATATGAAAATACTTTAATATCGCCAGTTTCACGATCAATATCAACACGTACATTTGATAGAGAATTATAATTCTTTTTATATGCTGAAGTAAGCGCTAATTCCATAGCACTATAAATAACATCCTCATCAATGCCTTTTTCTTTTACTAAAACTTCTAGAGCTTTTTTAAATTCTTTATTATCCATTTGCTTCACAACCTTCCTCTTTTGAACAAACATCTAAAATATAATTATCCTCAATTGGATCTTCTTCATCTAAAATAGGATTAATAAGTTTACTAACTGTTACACAGTCTTCAACACTAATTCCATCTTTTGAATCAATGACTACTCTAAGAAAATATAAACTACCTTCTTTTTCGTAATTCACACTAGACAAAGTATAACCAGCTTCTTCAATTGCTGAATGAATCATATTAAAAACTTTCTTTTCTAACTCCATTAAATACCTCCACATTACATGAAAGAGTGGGGTTGCCCACTCTTCCTGCTTAATCTTTTACTAGTATATCATAAAAATTATAAAAATAATACAATTTTTCTAATTTTATTTAAATTAACATATAAATTTTAAATGTTATGCTATAATAAAGTAGGAGATGATTGCATGACAAAAACAACTGTTGAAAAAATACAAAATTATTTAAAAAATTTATTAATAAGTATTTTAGCTTTTTCTATTTATTTTATACTACCACAATTAGAAGGTATATTCTTTGAAATACTAAATATAAACACAGACGCATTATCAATTAATATTAAAATTATTTATTCCACTATTTTTGATATTTTAACAATGTCATTAATTATATTACTTTTCTATAAAACACTAAAAAAAGATATTCAAGATATCAAAATTAACCATAAAAAATACTTTTCAAAATGCCTTAGATACTGGATAATTGGTTTATTTATAATGATGATATCAAATTTAATTATCTCAATAATATCAGGTGGTAAAATAGCAGGTAACCAAGAAGCTATTAACAACCTTTTCGATATTAGTCCACTATACATATATTTTGCATCTGTAATATATGCTCCTATCGTGGAGGAACTTATTTTTAGAAAGGCTATTCGTAATATTATTCCAAATAAATACTTATTTATTGCTATATCAGGATTATTATTTGGTTCACTTCATGTTATTGGAAATATAAATGCTTGGTATGATATTTTATATATAATCCCTTATTCAGCTCCAGGAATTATATTCGCATATATGCTATATAAAACAGATAATATTTTAGTTTCAATGGGATTTCACTTTATGCATAATGGAATTTTAATTGCGCTACAATTCTTTATGCTAATATTTGGATAAAAGACTGTCGTCTTTTTTTTTTAAATATGATAGAATAATATTGGTGATAATATGAGTACCAATGATATAAGTAAAGACACAAAGGAAAAAAGTAAGGCTAAAACAATTATTATATCTATAACAATTTTAATACTTTTAGCTTGTAGTTTACTTTTGTATAGCAGATACGTTGAAACAAGCGGTTTAAATATCAAAGAATATAAAGTAACAAGTGAAAAAATAACCAATAATTTTCACGGCTTAAAAATTGTTCATTTAAGTGATATTCATTATGGAACAACTATAGATGAAAAAAGCTTAAAAAATATTGTTGATAAAATTAATACCCTAAAACCAGATATAGTTGTTTTAACTGGAGATTTACTTGATACTGAAACAAATATTAATGATTCATATGATATAATCGTAAAACAACTGTCTAATATTAAAACAACAATTGGAAAATATGCTATCAAAGGAGATCAAGATTATAACTTTAATGAATGGGATTCAATCATAGAAAATAGTGGTTTTATTAATCTTAATAATACTTATACTAAAATATATAAAAATAAAAACAACTATCTATTACTAAGTGGTGTTGATTCTAATATATACGATAACGACATAAATAAAAAATTACAAACTACTAAAGATTTATTGAACAATCTAAATGAAGATGAAAGAAATGCAACATATAAAATACTATTATTACATGAACCAGACTATATTGATTATATAAATGATGTCGACTTTGATTTAATTCTTGCGGGACATAGTCTTGGTGGACAAATTAGGATACCATTCATTGGTAGTATTAAATCTCCTAATGGAGCATTAAAGTATCATAAAGATTATTATAAAATAAATAATAGTAATATATATATATCTACTGGTCTAGGTACAACAAAATATAAATTCAGATTATTTAATAAACCTTCTATTAATTTCTATCGCATCATGAAAAAATAACCTAATGGTTATTTTTTTGTTCTTCTATAATTTTCTTATTATTTAAAAGATGTACATTTTTAGGATCCATTGATAATGCCTTTTTAACACATTCCAAAGATTTATCTATATAACCAGTATAATAATAAGCAAGTGAAAGTAAATCATATACCGTGTAATCAAAACTAAAAGGTTCATTAATATAACTCTTTTCATGATTCTTTATTTCAAGGGCTTTAAGACAACATTCTATAACAGAATCCCACTTTTCGTAATTGTATTCAAGTAACGCTTTTTCTATATAACCATCTCTAAGGTATGGAGCCTCTAATATTGCTTTATCAAGCCACATTATGGCTTCATCATATCTATTAAGAGCCTGATATGAACGTGCTATAAATCGCATTGAAGCAGCTCTTTCATCTTTCCATGTAGCACTTTTTAGATTTAAATGTTTAATTAATGTATCAATACAATCATTCCATCTATGATAATACATATACTCTCTTCCAAGATAATGCATACCTCGATCATCCAAAGGCGATTCCTTTACAGAGAGTTCTAAAAGTTCTAAATATTGGCTACGCGATTTAGATTTATCAGGATAATGTTTTAACGTTATTTCATCAGTTGTAAAAATAACTTCATCTAGATCATAGACTAAAATCTCATGTACAGGATGATCCCATTTATAGCCACTTCGTATATGAATTTTATCAGTATAAAAATTAACAGCTGGTTCATTATGTTCATTAAAACTCCATATATAATTATAATGAAGTCTTGTTAATCCATTAATCCATATTTTTTCTAAATTATCTCTCCATCCTTTTTCAAAAACTTCATCTAAATCTGTACAAACACATATATCTGTATCTTTTGGAACCATGTCTAAAGATAAATTTCGTGCTACATCAAACCTCCATGGTTTAATATTTTTAACTTTTACATGAACACCTCTTTTTTTTAACATTTTTACAGACTTATCTTTTGAACCTGTATCAAGAACATATATTTCATCAGCCTCACTCATTGAATCAACCCAACGATTAATAAAATTTTGTTCATTCTTACAAATTGCATATACACATACTTTATATTTACCCACACTATCACCCTAAAATAATCTATGCATATAAATAAAATTTGCTAGTACTATAAATATTTAATTATTTACTATTAAAAGACAATAAAAAACTCAAACATATAGTTTGAGTTAAATATCAATCTGGTGGAGGATAAGGGATTCGAACCCTTGACCTCCACGGTGCAAACGTGGCGCTCTAGCCAACTGAGCTAATCCCCCAGACAACAGATAAATTATAACATATAAAGATTTATACTGTCAATACAATTATATCATTTTTAATTATAAAAATGATAATTATTATATAAATATAAATCCATATGCTTAATTTTATTATTTTCAACTATTCCTGATACTGTTGCATTAGTTCTAAAAATTGGACACATTTTATCATTATTATAAAATACATTTATTAAAAATTTATCAATATCTGAATTTGATTCTAAATAATTTTTAATAGCTTTCGAAGCAAAAACGACATCAACATTTGCATTAAACTTTTTTCTATACTTTTTAGCGTCTAATAACATTGTAAGCGCTAAATCTAATACATACAATTTATTCATATATAAAAATTCTATCCAACTGTGTTCATAATTCTCGTTATTTAAATTAATATAACCTCTACATACTTTATCATTATCATTAAATAAAATAGATATCAATGATGATATTTGATAACACCAACCTTCAAATTCATGATTTAAAGTCATTTTTAATATTGGCGATGTATCTATGGATTCAATACCAACATTAACTTTTGAAAGTATGTCCCTAACATATAAATATGCATCAGAATATATAAAATTTGATTGGTATATATCAACTAAATTGTTTGTTTGTAAATTAATCATATTTAACACAAAATCATCTCCAAAGTTAAGTACCATAATAACATTTTATTAAAATACTGTCAATAATGAACCAAAACTAATTTTAAGAATATACTATCTTTGAAATGGAGAGGTGAAATTTTTGAAAAAATTAATAATTTCAATAATAAGTGTATGTCTACTTTGTTTATGTATAGCACTTCCTTTCATGAACAAAAAAGATAACAATTTAAAGAAAATAAAAGTTGCAGAGGTTACACATTCAATATTCTATGCACCACAATATCTTGCAGATGCACTTGGATATTTTGAGGATGAAGGCATCGATGTTGAATTTATTTTAACTTCTGGAGCTAATAATGTTACAGCAGCTGTTTTAAGTGGTGATGTTGAAATTGGATTTTGTGGAAGTGAAGCCACAATATATGTATACAATCAAGGAGAAAAAGATTATCTTATTAACTTTGCTGGATTAACAAAAAAAGATGGAAGTTTTCTAGTAGCACGTGAAAAAAATGATAATTTTAAAGTAGAAGATTTAAAAGGAAAACATATTATTGCTGGAAGAAAAGGTGGAATGCCAGCCATGACACTAGAATGGGCATTAAATCAAAATGGATTAAAAACTGAAGATGTAAATTTTGATACATCTATTGATTTTGCATCTACTACTGGAGCATTCATTGGTGGAATTGGTGATTATGTATCCGTATTTGAACCAACTGCACTTCAATTAGAAAAACAAAAAGTAGGATATGTAGTTGCTTCTGTTGGTGAACTTGGAGGTAATGTTCCATACACAACATATAATGCTAGAAAAAGTTATATTGAAGAAAATGAAGACGTTATTGAAGGATATACAAAGGCAATAAATAAAGCTTTAGAATATACAAGAACACATGAAGCCAGTGATATTGCCGAAAAAATTCTAACATTTTTCCCAGATAATACTTTAAATGATGTTACAAAAGTAGTTGAAAGATATAAAACTATCGATGCATGGTTTGATAACACCTATATATCTGAAGAAGATTTTAACCATGTTCAAGAAATTGTAAAAAATGCTGGTGAATTAGATAAAAATGCCCCATATGAAAAATTAGTTAACAATAAATTTTCGAAATAAAGAGCGTTGTCTCTTTTTCTTTTATCCGTTACAAATAACATAACCAAAAAAAGTATATGTGCATAATATAGATTAGAGTGGAGCGATTTATGGTGGAAAATGATATTTTAAAAATTAAGAATCTCAAAAAAATTTATCACACAACGCAAAATGAAATTTTAGCTGTGGAAAATTTTACATATTCTCTAAAAAACGGTGAATTTGTTTCAATAGTTGGTCCTAGTGGATGTGGAAAATCAACAATTTTATCAATCCTATGTGGATTAATTCCTAAATCGGGTGGAACTATAGAAATAAATGAAAATATAAACTTAGGATACATGCTTCAAAATGATAGTTTATTTGATTTTAGAACAATATTAGAAAATTGCCTACTTGGTCTTGAAGTAAAACATGAATTAAATGAAGAAAATAAAAATTATGTTATACATTTACTTGAAACATATGGTTTAAAAGACTTTATAAACAGTTATCCTGAAAATTTATCTGGTGGAATGAGACAGCGAGTTGCTCTAATACGTACTCTTGCGACAAAGCCTGATATATTGTTTTTAGATGAACCATTCAGTGCCTTAGATTATCAATCAAGACTAGCTGTTTCTGATGATGTATATAATATTATTAAAAAAGAAAAGAAAAGCGCTATCATGGTTACACATGACTTAGCTGAGGCTATTAGTATGTCTGACAAAGTTATAGTTTTATCTGAAAGACCAAGTAAGATTAAAAATATTTATGATATAAAATTAAGTAATAAATCAACGCCAATTGAAAATAGAAAGTGCAAAGAATTTTCAGAATATTATGATATGATATGGAAGGATATTGATTTTCATGTATAGTATAGAGCATAAGAAATTTCTGTTAAACATAAAAAGACGTAAATACATCATTAGAACAATACAAGTTGCAATATTAATAGGCTTTATTTTTCTTTGGCAAATATTATCTGATAAAAATATTATCAACTCATTTATAGCTTCAAGTCCCAAAAAAATTATTCAAACAATTACTGAATTATATAAAAATAAAAATTTATTTCATCATATTTTTATAACAGTATACGAAACAGGTATTAGTTTTTTACTTGGAACTTTTATAGGATGTTTAATGGCAACTATTCTATGGTGGAATCCATTTATAGCTAGAATATTGGATCCATATTTAACTGTATTGAATAGTCTACCAAAAGTATCATTAGGTCCAATTATAATCATATGGGCAGGCGCTGGTATAAAATCAATTGTTCTTATGGCATTACTTATTTCAGTGATTATAACTATTATCAACGTAACTCAAAGTTTTAATGATACAGATTCAAATAAAATTAAATTAATGAAATCATTTGGAGCAAGCAAAACTCAAATATTTTTTAAATTAATACTTCCAAGTAATAAAAATACCATCGTTAGTGCTGCTAAAATTAATATTAGTATGACTTTAATTGGGATTAAAGACATGGTGCGAGAAAATGGCTTCAAAAACAATTATAATATTTTATAATAGATACTTACTTTATTATTATCAATAACAACACGATCTATTAAATTTTCTATAATACTTCTTTGTTCTTCAAAAGACATATACATCCATGTGAATTTTAAACTTTTTACCATTTCAAAAGCAACTTTATTTGCTTTTTCTCTTTGTTCACTATTTTTGATTTTCTCTTCAATATTTGTTTTTTCTTTTTCTAATTCTTTTATTTTTTTACTAGTTTCTTCTACTGCAATACCATTTGAAATAAAATTGATTAAATTTTCAATTTGCCTATTTATTCTTTCTTTTCTATCTTTTAGTTCATTAAGTACATTGACTGTTGCAATGTTAAAGGTTGAATTAAATAAATTTTCATCTAAACTCATTGAAAATAATTGTTCTAATACAATATCTTCAATTTCAAATGTATCCCACCTTTTATTTTTACAATTAGGATCTTTTATATATCTCTTTTTACTTGATTGCTGAGAATTGCAATACATAATTAATCTTTTGCCCCATTTTTGATAACGATATCTTGCACCACAATGACCACAGATTATTTTACCAGTTAGTAAATAATGTTTTTCATATTTTTCTCTACTTCTTAGTTTATTAACCCTTAATATTTCTTCATACAATTCTTTTGATACAACGGCTTCATGTTTTCCATCATAAATTTGCCCTTTATATGGAACAACACCAGTATTTGTTATAGATAATAATCTTCTTTCTACCATTCTTTCGTCCATACCTACAACTTCACCAATATTATTAAAACTTTTACCACTTAAATACATAGAAATCATTTTATTTAATATTTCAACTTGTTCTGGTATTGGTATTAAAATACCTTGCTCCCTGTCATATTTATAAGGAAAAGGTATTTTTCCTCCTCCTCGCCAATATCCATCTTCTGCTCTTTTTTTAATTCCTATTCTTGTTCTTTCTAGGATTGTTTCTCTTTCTAATTGAGCAAATACAGATAACACTCCAATCATTGCTTTACCAAAAGGACTTGTTGTATCAAAGTTCTCTTTCATTGAAATAAATCCAACACCATATTTATTAAATACTTCTTCAATTAAATATAATGTATCTTTTTGACTTCTAGAAATTCTATCTAGTTTAAATACAATAACCGTATCAATTTTATGTTCTTTTACATCTTGAATTAATCTTTGAATTTCTGGTCTGTTTAAATCTTTACCACTATAACCACCATCAACATAATATTCATATTCTGTAAATTCCTTGCTTTTAGCATAGTTCAACAAAAATTCTTTTTGTGCATCTATTGAATAACCTTCTAATTGCATATCAGTAGAAACTCTAGCATATAGTCCTGCCTTTATAATAATTCCTCCTTTGCTTTTATAAAGGTCTTTTTTATAGGAACTATAAACTTACAAAAACATCCTAGCATGATTTTTTTTAAAAGTAAAATCATATTAAGAAGTTTGCTCCTTAATATATTTTTTTACTATCTCATATATAACTTTTATATTTATAACCATTAAACTTGGATCTACTTTATTACCATTAGAATCATAATTATATATTTCTATATTCTTATTCATCATATCACCCTTACTAAATTCTATTGCTTTAGTATTTGAATAAGAACTAGACATTGTTATGTACCTTTCTTTCCAAAGTTAAATCTTTTTCTAAAGGATTCTTTAAATGTATTTCAATAGTTGATTTTGTATTATTTCCATTGTCAATTTCTAAATGATAAACTTCTTTATTTATTTTCCCTTTTAGAAATATTGATTCTTTGTACTTAAAGGTTCTTTTAACTCAAAACTAGCAAATGTACGATTATTATTTTCTTTAAACTCAAATAATTTAATTTTATCTTTTAATAAATCATTAACGATATTAACAATATTATTTAACTTATTAATTTCTTCAGTTTTAAATTTTGTTCAATAGAATTTGAAAATATTTTTCATTTTCAATAATTTCAAAAAAAATTACCACATGAAATTATATGATAATTTTAAATTAACTTAATTATTGTTTCCATCTTTTTTTAGTGATTCAGTTGTAATATATGCAGTTATAGGTATAACTATAATACAGCCTACTGCACTAAATAATATTTTAATCATTTCTGAAACGAATGTCTTTGCATTTACAATTTCTAAAAATGAATAATCTCCTTTATAAAACCAGATCAATAATGTCATAAATTCACCTAAAAAAGCAAACATTAAGGTATTATTCGTCGTACATAATATATCTTTTCCTATATTCATTCCTGATAGAAATAAATCTTTTTTTGATAAGTTTTTATTATTATCATATACTTCATATAAAGCAGAAGAAATTGCTATTGAAGAATCAACCGTTGCTCCAATTAAACTAATTAGTATCATAGAAATTGCAATGTTAGTAAAATCTATTTTTACATCATAAGAAAACATGTTTATTTCTTCGTACGATTCATATCCAAAACCAGCAATTCTTGATATTTTCGTTACAAAAAATATAAGAAATGATAATATAATTAGAACAATAATAACTGATTTCAAACTAGATTCTGTTTTTATATTTCTTTCATTTACATAATATAATATTATATAACTTATTATAAAACAGCCTATTAAAGAACAAATTATAGGATTTAATCCAATAGCAATTAAGTAAAAAATAATCATTAAAATAATAAAATTAAATAATATAGATAAAAATAATTTTATTCCTCTTTTTATATCAATATAAATCATTAATAAAAATAATAAAATAATTAATATTATATTCATTTTGCACCTCTTTTCATCAATTTAATTGATGTATGTGCTGACACTGGAATGGTTAAAACAATACCAATGCTACCAATTAAAAATCTAGTTAATTCCAATGTAAAATTAGTTGAAATATAATTATACATCGAAAATCCGTTGCGTAATGCTAACACAAAAATAGGAAGTCCTGAACATAAATAAGTAAAAAATAAAACATTACTCATCGTACTCATTATATCTTTTCCTATTTCTCTAGCAGATTTTTTCAAATTTTTAACAGATATATTATTGTCTTTTTGAATAAGTTCCGATATAGAAGAGGAAATTGTGATTGCCACATCCATGATTGCCCCTGTAGATCCGATTAATAGTTCTGGCAATATAATATCTTCAATAGGAACAGTCAAAAATGATAATTCATTGAAATTTATCCCTTTATAACCAGCAAAATTTACAATAATCACAATTGTAATGAGCATTACTAATGTTGATATAATTACAGAAATGATTGCCGATAATGTTTTCTTGTTAAATCCACTTGCTAATATCAAGGAAATAATAGAAAAAATAATCATTTCTATTACACATAAAAATAATAAATTAGCACCTTTAAAGTACAATGATAAACCAATATAAAAAATTACTAAATTCAAAACAACACTTAATACAGACAACAACCCTTTATAAGAACCAACTATATAAAGTAAATTCAAAAATATGACAATCATTAAAGTTAGATAGAAATCTCTTTTTAATTCAATACCACTTGCATCTATTATTATTTTGTCATTAATTTTATATTTATCTGTAATAACAGATGAATAAGATTCATCGTATGAGATGGTTTTTTCTTTTCCTTTCTGGTTACCATTGGTTATTATACCCGTTATCTCTCTTGTATAGTATTTTTCTTCTAATCCTAATGAATTTTGAGATGTTTCTTCATTAATTGTATCAATTTTTGTGATTTTAATAATTTGATTAGAATATAAGAAATCATCATTATAAACAAAAATCAGAGAAATTATAGATACTATAAATATTACAATAAAAATTATTTTTTTTGTATTAGACATTTTATCACTTCCAGTTTATATTGTACCATATTTATGAAAACTTCCCAAATGTCTCAAGTAAAAAAAAGTAAATCCGTTTTTAATATTCCCGCTATTTTTTTCCAATACCACTTTTATTATATTTATAAAAATTTATTTATCAGCCGTATTAATTTTTTTCAAATTTATATGTCAGAATATATTTAAAATCTATGATATCATCATATTTATGTTCTTTTTCTTCGATTCCAGTATATTCTCTAAGTTTTTCTATATATTCAATAATTAGTCGTTTTACTTCATTTGGCAATGATGAATTTCCTCGCAAAAGATACTCATTAGCAAGTATTATACTTAAAATCCCCTCATCGACATTATATTTTTTCTTAATAATTTTTTTCAAGACTATCACTTCCTAATTATTAGTATTAAAAAAATAGTCCTGTACTAGCGACTATTATGGTTTTTACTACTAAGCACATGGAAAGGAGTGCTTATGAACAGTAAAGTTAAATGGTTTATGTAGTAATATTTATTTACTACAACTGTATAATAACATTTTTAGACAATTATTTAACACTTGTATAAAATAAATTGTAGAAAGTGAGATAAAATTTTATGAATAATAGTCGTGAAATACTATCAATGAATTTAAAATATTATAGACAAAAATATAACTTATCTCAAGAAAAGTTTGCTGAGAAAGTTGGAAGTAATTTAGTTTATATAAATGAATTAGAAAATTGTAAAAGAAAACCTACAATTGAAATGCTTGATAAGATAGCAGAAGGTATGAACAAAAATATTGATCGTAAGTTAAAAATGACTGCATCAGAATTACTAAAATACAATTCTAGTCATAAAACGAATTTTACACGAGTAGATGAAAAGAAGAAGTAACCTAAGTTGAATAGGTTATTTTTTATATAAAAAAAAAAGATAGACTATCTAAAATCTATCTTTATTATTTATTAAAATATTTAGATTGCACTTTTTCTGGAAGTTCATCGTATTGTCCTTCTACTACGGATAATTTTTCTTTATATTCCATTAGTATCGCTCCTTAATAATATTCTTACTGCAATAATAAGTAATTAAGAAATATCCTCCATATATAACGACTATAAATATAGCAGTCATTATAATTGATGGTGATAATTGTTCATTACCAAATAATACCTCTAAAATTTTCATAGCAAACATTATTCCAAATACAGAATGGATTAGAGCCAATATTAATGGTAGCATAAAGAATATTGCAATTTGTCTAAATAATGCTTTATTAATCATCTTTTCATCTGTACCAATTTTTCTTAACATTCTAAATCTTTGTTTATTATCACTACTTTCAGATAATTCTTTTAATCCAAGTATTGCTGCACTACTAATTAGAAAGATAACTCCCAAATATAACCCAATAAATGTTACCATTGCTGATAATCCAGTTGTTGCCTCTTTGATAGATAACTTAGTAGAACCACTAGGAAGTAAATAATCGTTTGCTTTTGGATTTTTTGCTAGTTTATTAATATTATCTTCTATTTTTATGATTTCTTCTTTATCAGTAGCAATATAATTACCTATAAGATGATTTTTAATTAAATAATTTTCATCTATGACATTATCAGAAACTAATATAATTCCTGTATTAATATGATTACTAGACATTTCTAGAAAACCATCTCGGCAAGAATCATATTTTGGTTTTAATGTATGACCAAACAAATTGATTTGTTCCCCATTTTTTAAAGCGATATTCCTAATTTCAACCATTGATTTAAAATCTGCAACTATCATATATTCATCTTCTTTAAGAGAATATTCTTCATTTCCATAAAACCTAGCCACTTTATTATAATCGCTTATTTTCATTATTGATTCTTTTGTATCATATTGCAAAAAAGGAAAACTTGTTCTTACTTCAACTAGTTTCGATCCTAGAGTTTGATTCATAGTTAAGTCTGGTGTTGCATAAGTATTAATTTCAATATATTCCTTTATATCTTTAGTAATATCATAATTGAATACATCAAACATTTCTAATGCAGTATAATGAGAATTTTTAATTTGATTATCATTATAACCATAATTTCTAAAACTATCATAGTATTTATCCATGTTCATATTAATTGTAAATTCAAAGTCGGCAGGTGCTAGTTCTCTTATGTTAGCATTCATTGAATTTTTCATTGTTAGACAAGCAGATAATAAACATATTGTAATAAATAACATTAAACAAATAATTGTTGTTGAAAAAACTGTTGTATTGATCTTGCTACTAAACTGTCTTAAAGTAAAACTATTTAATCCTTTATAATAAAATTTCTTTATACTCATAGCAATTCTTAAAATAAGTCCTGATAAAGACCAAAAAATAAAGAATGTTGATACTGCTCCCATTACTATTGGTTTTAATATATCTTTAACATCTTGTAAAGTAAGAAACTCAACTGTTACCATGTGATATGCTTTACCCAAAACTAAGCATGAAATAATAAAAATAATTATACATAAAATTGGATTTTTAAGTTTAATTTTTTCACTTTTTTTTGCACCATTTAATAAATCTATTAACTTACATTTGCTTACACTATAAGTATTAAAAATCATTACAAGTAAGTACATAATTCCAAAGTAAATTATAGTTTTAATACAAGATGCTTTAGAAAATACAAATGCGAATTTTGTAAGATTTGCTTCAAACATATTAGCAACTACTAAACTCATTAATTGGGATAGAATAATACCTATTCCAAGACCTACTACTAATGAGATAATTCCAATAAATAGTGTTTCAAAGAATAGAATCATAGATATTTTTCTTTTACTCATACCAAGAGTTAAATAAATACCAAATTCTTTATTTCTTCTTTTTATTAAAAATCTTGAAGCATATATAATCAAAAATCCTAGTATAAATGACACAAATACACTAACTCCAGATAACATTGTCATCATAAGTTCAATTAATTCTTCAGCAGATGATGATACATCTAACATTACTGTTTGTGAGCCAAGTGCATTAAATACATAAAATATTGCTACACCAAGAATTAAAGTAAAAAAGTAGATGGCATAGTCTTTCATACTTTTCTTAATGTTTTTTATTGATAATTTACAAAGCATCATTTAAATCGCCACCAAGTAATGTTACTACATCAATAATCTTATCAAAAAATTCTTTCCTAGAATCATTACCTTTATGAATCTCTTTAAAAATTTTACCATCTTTGATAAAGACCACTCTTTGTGCATAAGAGGCAGTAAAAGCATCATGAGTTACCATAAGAATTGTTGCTGAAAGTTCTTCGTTTAAATGATTAAATTTTTCAAGTAACATTTTAGCAGATTTAGAATCTAATGCTCCTGTTGGCTCATCTGCTAGTATTAACTTTGGATCTGTAATAATTGCTCTAGCAGATGCAACTCTTTGTTTTTGTCCTCCACTCATTTGATAAGGATATTTCTTTAAGATATCTTTAATATCTAATTCATCAGCAACTTTCTTTATCTTTTCTTCAATTTCTGATGCATTAGCATTTTGAATAGATAGAGCAAGTGCAATATTTTCATAGGCAGTTAAAGTATCTAACAAGTTAAAATCCTGAAAGATAAATCCCAATTCTTCTCTTCTAAATTTATTAAGTTGGTTTCCTTTTAATTTTGTTATATCTTCACCACCAACATAAATATGCCCAGATGTTACTCTATCAATAGTAGAAATAACATTTAAAAGAGTAGTTTTACCTGATCCAGATGCTCCCATGATAGCAACAAATTCTCCTTTATCAACTTCAAATGATAAATTATCAATCGCCTTTGTTAAAGATGAACGACTACCATAGTATTTTTCAATTTTGTCAACTTTTAAAATATTTTCCATATAATTTCTCCTTCCATAAATAATAATAAATTAAAAATATTATTTTGTCGTTCGTTCAATATTACAAAACATTACAATTTTGTAATATTACTTTAAAACTTCGTAATATTTGTCTTTTGCAAATGTTATATATACTCGTGTATATTCATTTTCCTTTGATTCAATATTTATTTTATGCCCTAGTTTACTACACATATTTTTAGCAATAAATAATCCCATACCAGTTGATTTACTTGTATTCCTTCCATTTTCTCCTGTAAAGGACTTATCAAATACTTGCTTTAAATCAGAAGCTTTTATTCCTATGCCATTATCTTCAATTATAAGTGTAGTTTTATATTTTTCATCTCTTACAGATATTTTGATGTAAGAATTATTAATATCTCTTTTATATTTAATACAATTATTAATAATTTGACTTAATATAAATTCTAACCATTTAGAATCGGTTAAGACTTTAACATTAACATTTTCAACATTATAATCAACTTTATTTTCTAGTAGGTCATCCATGTTTTTAAGACCTACATTTTTTATTACTTTTGATAATTCTGTATCTTTTATCAAATAATCTTTTTCTGCATTCTCACTTCTTGCATAATATAATACTTGCTCTACATAATCCTCTAATCGTTTTAGTTGTGATTTTGTCTTTTTATCAAATTTATCTTTATGATTATTACTAATCAATATTAAAGTTGCTAATGGAATTTTTACTTCGTGAATCCACATTTCTATATAGTTTTTAAAGTCATCCCATTGTTCTTCTATTCTCTTAACATTTTCACTCATTGATTTATTAATTTCATAGAGTGCTTGATGTAATAATTTGCCTTCATAAAATACTGGTTTATCGAGAGTTTCTAATACTAAATAACCTTTATCTAATGCCTCAATATTAGAAATTAATTCTGTATAAAATTTTTTCTTTCTTAAATAATCAATTAATAAAAGCGATAAACTCCAAATGATTAATACGAATGTTGTGGCAATTATTACACCATTATCAATTTTGAAAGCAAAGAATATAAGCAATACGATACCAAAACTAATTAGTGATAGAAGAAGTGCATAAAATTTATCTTTTAAATATCTACCAAATTTCATAATAAAATATAACCCATTCCTTTTCTAGTATCTATTGCATCTTCATAGCCAACACTTTTTAATTTTGCTCTTAATCTACTTATATTTACAGTTAGAGCATTATCATTAATAAACTCATCATTGTTCCATAAATCTGTCATAAGTTCATCTCTAGTAACAATTTTATTTTGATGATTAAGTAAAAAGCAAAATATTATCATCTCATTTTTAGTTAAAATAATTTCTGTATCTTCTTTTTTTATAATTCCTTTTTGGACATTTATTTTTAAATCTTTATATGAAAGAACATTTGATTTTGCATTTGTTCTTTTTAATACTGCCCCAATTCTTAGAAGAAGTATATTAGGATTATATGGTTTAGTTATATAATCATCTGCTCCATAAGAAATAGATAATGCCTCATCAATTTCAGAATTTCTACTAGTTACCATTATTACAGGAATATTAGATGTTTTTCTTAGATCTTGTAGTAATATTTCACCATTTATATAAGGTATGTTTATATCTAGTAATATTAAATCTGGTGAAGATTTAAATATTTCATTTAAAGAATTTTTAAAGTTTCTTAAAATAATAGGTTTATAATTATTATTTTCTAAAAGTTCTGATAACTCGTTACATATTGCATTATCATCTTCAATAATCATAACTTTCTTCATATATTTCACCACATTTCTTATAAATTATTATACCACGAATAAGGTAGATCCTACCTTACAGTTTTGTAATATAAAAAAGGAATTATTTTTTTCAAATTCCATTTTCTCGAAATCTATTAATTCTATACCATATTTTATTTTTATAATTAAAATAGCATATCAATTATATTTTGTTTTTCTTTTTCTGATAATTTTATTTTCTTTTGCAGTTTATCAAAAACATCTTGTCCAGTAGTACCATTATACTCATGATTAGAAAATTCATAGTTTAAAATTAACAATTCAGATAATAAGCAAGTATAATGATATTTAAATAGATCTTTTTCTTTTTTATTGTAATCTATATCAAATATATTCATAAAGTGACCTCCAGTTGCTTGAATGGTAACTCCTTTTAAAAAGTTGTCAAATCATATATACTTTGCTATATAATTCTATCAATTAATTTTTCATTATCATATTTATATATAATATTTTTAAATCCACTTATAAAACTATTCCAATTATCAGAAACTTGATCATATTCAAAAAAGCATTTGCTTAAACCATTGTGATATTCTAACTTAATTATCCATTTATATTTATAATTATCTTTATTATTATACTCTTTATTCCAAAAATTCATTTTAGATTTTTTTATACTTTCTAATATATCATACCTTTCATAATCAGATAAAATAATATCTTTAACCACTGATACATAATTATATTTACAATTATACTTTGCTTGTTGATTATTTGAAAAATCAAAATCGTATCTATATTTACTGTTCTCCATTTCATATATCAGAGTAACTTTATCAATATCAATTACAGCCATTTTACCAATAGAATGAAAATAATTTTGACAATTAGAACAGTATTTATTGTATAAAGTTGCAGTTATTTTTTCTCCATCAAAATCATACTTTTAAAATCTAGATTTTTCTTTTCTATATATAGTACCATCTTTTACTAAATTGCTTAAATCATTATTTTTTCTTTTATATCCTCTATAGCAATAAACAACTTTTAAAGTATCTTTATTATTGCAAAAAGGACAAGTTAGTGTTTTTTCCCATATTTTCACCTCCATTAACTAACATAAGTGTATCTTCAAAAAGACCTTTAAAACATTATTTCTCGCACTATGACTATGATTGGCGTAATCATGGGAGAATTTCTTGTATCAAAACAAGGTATAGGTTACTTAATTATGTATGGTTCACAAGTATTTAATTTAAATTTAGTTATGAGTGGCATAATTTTATTATGTATTATGTCTACACTTATGTATTATGGAATTGTTTATTTAGAGAAAAAAATAAAAAAATTACACTAGAAATTAAAACTCAAGGATTTTTAACCTTGAGTTATTTTTTTATTTGTACTTTGAAATAATAAATTTAATTGATTTACTATATAAATAGAACATTCTTCAATATAAAATATTGTTTTATCAAAGTCGTAAATATCAACCGAATTTTTCCATTTATGAAAATACATGCTATTTATATATTGTATTGAATATTCAAAATTATTCAAACTAATTTCAGAAATAGGTTCACTAATAACCTTATTATATTCTAATTTTTTTATGCGATAATACTTTGATAAATTATAAAACAACTGATGTTCATCATCATAAAAATCATCTCTTGAATAATTATTAAACTTGTCTTTTTTTTCTAAAATTATAGGAAGTCTAGCATTTTTTATAATAGAAGAATAAACATTTGAAACATTTTTTCTCCAATATGTATCAGTTAATAAATGAATAAAATAACCTACAACAAAAGGATTATCAAAGTAATCTTTATATTTAGTGAAGAAGTTATCAATACCTTCTTCATTTTTTATAGAAAAATCGCTATTAAAAGTCGTAAAATGAGTTATACTCCTGCTGAAATTTTTAGCATTATTTCGCCAAGAATCAGGCGCTATTGCACCAAGCAGTAACTCATACTCATTCATACGTAAGTTTTTATTAACAACTTTTCCAACGCATAAATGTACTATTGAAGATGGCATATATTTTTATTAATGAAGTGGATCAGAAGCCTTAGCATTTAAATCTAACCCTGCCCTTCTACCTAGTTTATATGCATAATATCCAGCAGCCCCTATCATAGCTGCATTATCTGTACAATGTTCAAGTGATGGTATGGATAAAAATATGTTATTTTCTCTACAAAGTTGTTCAAAACTATCGCGAATACCACGATTGGCTGATACTCCACCTGCTATAATTAAGTTTTCCACATGATATTCCTTTAATGCTTTCATTGTCTTTTTTGTAAGTATGTGGATAACTCTATCTTGAAATGTTGCTGCTAAATCAGCCTTCCTAATTTGATTTCCCCTTTGTTCTTCATTATGAACTAAATTTATAACTGCACTTTTAAGTCCACTAAAACTAAAATCATAACTATTATTATCAAGGGGAAGTGGAAGATCATAAGTAACATTTCCTTCATGAGCTAAGGCATCAACTTTAGGTCCTCCAGGATAAGCAAGTCCAATAACACGTGCTACTTTATCATAAGCTTCACCAACAGCATCATCTAAAGTTCCACCAATTCGTTCAAATGAATAATCTTCTTTCATATAAACAAGTTCAGTATGACCACCACTCACAACTAATGCTATTAAAGGAAAACGCATTCCTTTTGTAAGATTATTGGCGTAAATATGACCTGCTATATGATGAACTGGAACTAATGGTTTATTGTAAACATAAGCTAGCGTTTTTGCTGCCTGTACTCCTATTAAAAGAGAACCTATTAAACCAGGACCATATGTAACGGCAATCGCAGTTATATCATCCATACTCATAGAAGCTTTCTTTAAACACTCATCAATTACCAAAGTTATTTTTTCTATATGTTGTCTACTAGCTATTTCGGGTACAACACCACCATATAACATATGAGTATCAATTTGTGAAAGTACCACTGTTTCAATTTCAATAGAACCATTTTTAACAATTGAAACACTGGTTTCATCACAACTTGATTCAAACGCTAAAATATATACATCATGCATATCTATCATCTACTTCCTAATCATTAAATAACCATCTTGGCCATTATAATATCCTTTTCTTAAAGCACAAATCTCAAATTTATATTTTTTATAAAGTGAAATTGCAGCACTGTTATTTACATTTACTTCTAACGTAATATTACTAAGATTACAATCAGAACATTCTTTTATCATAGCATCCATCATTTTACTTGCAATTCCATGATTTCTATATGAATCATCAACATATATATAATTAAGTTCTGCTCTATCATAAATTAAATCATATAAAATAAAACCAATAGGAGCATTATTTTCTAAAAATATATATCCTTTAGTAAAAATATTCATTTTAAATGAAACGTCAAAATTATCTCTAAGTACTTTTTTTATAAAATCAAAATATAGATTATTTAAATTTACTAACATGTTTGTTTTAATTTTTCTTCAGCTTCTGTCTTTTTTAAATAATTAGGATTGACTAAATGACAAAGAATACCATTATCGTTGTCAACTGCATTAATTATTTTTAAAATATCAATTGCAGGAACAACTGTATTCACTTGTGAAAAATCTTCATAACTAACATAAGTAATATCATTTTGATTAGAAATTTCACTAACTTTTTTTATCAAATCATCTAATGAAATATAATTATCTTCTATTACACTTTCTAAATTTTGATTATATATACCACTATATACAAATCCTCTTCTTGCATCAATAAGTGGAACTATATATTTAGTTTTATATTCTCCAGTTGCCATAATTTTTAATTCTGAAACAGTATGGATACTACATTTTAGAGCATAAGCTAACGTTTTGGCCACAGTAACACCAATTCTAACACCAGTAAATGATCCAGGTCCATTTGCAACAACAATATTATTAATATCACTTATATTAATATTAGAAGTATCAATGGCTTTTTTTATTAATGGTAATAAGCGTTCTGAAAGATGATTATCATTATTTTCCCTATAAAATACTAATTGTTCTTTATTTTTATAAACTCCAACAATTAAATTATAATGACACGTATCAATAAATAAAGTTATCATAAAACAGCCTCACATAAATCATCATATTTTTGACCATGAGGTGTTAAAATCAAAACACGTTTATTTTCATCAACAACTTTAAATTTTATATGCAAATACTCATCTGGAAGAATATCTTTAATTGTATCAGACCACTCAATAACAACAACTCCACCTTTTGTAAAATACTCTTCAATCCCATATCCGTCGGTATTACCATCTAATCTATAAACGTCCATATGGTATAAAGGTAATTCACCATCATATTCCTTAATTATATTAAATGTAGGAGAGGTTATACTTTCTTTAATTCCAAGTGCATTTGCAATCCCTTTTGTAAAAACAGTTTTTCCACTACCAAGCTCCCCATCTAAACATATAATCATATTAGGAAATTTTTCAGACTCAAAGTTTTGAGCTAATTCAATTGTTTCCTTTTCACTTTTAGTTGTAATCTTATATTCCATTTTTATCACCTATCTTAGTATAACAAAAAATAATTAATAAATTCAATATTTAAATAAGAAATAAAAAAAAAGAGCAAAAAAAAATTGGCAACTACCTATTTTCGCGATTAACTATCGTCGGCGT
>CAKPTA010000004.1 GCA_934190785.1 uncultured Bacilli bacterium | reverse complement strand
CCCCCCCCCCACTGTCAAGTGGGGTGTGTGGTGTATTTGGACTATTCGTCTATATAATTTTAATTGATAACAGGCAACAAAATATCTAATATATCTTGTTGAATCTCATCTATTGAACGAATGTTACCATTTAATGTGCAGTTTACTTTTTTAAAGTTATATATTTTTGATAATTCTTCATATGACTTTTCGGCTTGATTTAAATAATCAGTATTTTTTTCATGTTGGTCCATTTCTTCATTTCTTTCCTTTAATAGTTCTTCTACTGATGAAGATGGCATATGTAAGAAAATAGCAACATCTGGTTTAGGCAACTCTAATAGGTCAAATTCTAATTTATGAAGCCAATTATACATTTCTCTTCTTTCTTTTTCATCTTTTATTTTACATCCTTGTTGAGCCATATTTGAATATACATATCTGTCTAAAATAACATGTACACCATGTTCTAAAAGCCATGTTATTTTATGAATATTATATTTTCTATCTGCAGCAAAATATAAAGCTGCAACTTTGGGATCAACAGCGACACTACCTTCTTCAAAGAGGCTTTCTCCTAAATCTTTTTTTCCTAAATAGGCTCCTCCAATTATTCTTCCAGTTGGAGACTGATAATTAGGAAAACTAAATCTTTCTAACTGAATATTTAATTTTCGCATATTTTCAATAATTAACCTTGATTGGGTTTCTTTTCCTGAACAATCTGTTCCTTCAATTACAATTAATTTTCCTAACATATAGCACCTACTCTCTATCAAGTATTATATATCAAACATTTGTTTGTGTCAATCTATAATATCGTTATTTTCAAACTTAACATCTAAAAATTTACGGCTTGCTAAAAAGTCACACATATGAACAAATTTTTGATATTTATTTACTGGAGCTGGTAATACTTCATTTCCTTTATAATCTGTTGTCCAAGGACCCATATGTGATGATATTACATTTACAACAAAATCTATTTCTGATTGTGTAAGTGTTAATTTTGAAGCATTTTCTTTAATGTAATCACAAATTACTAAAGGGTGTTCAAAGATAGTATATTCTGATTTTACACGTCCATGTTTAAGTCCATCATGAAGTGTTAAAGCAAAAATCATTAAATCTTTTTCATCATCAGTGAATTTTCCTGTAACACTTTCTGTTTGATATAATTCATGGGCAATTCTTACTGCTAGTTTAGTATGCCTTACAAGTCCACCTTCACCAAGAGAAAATGATGGATGATATTTTCCTGTTGAACTTGCTGCTACTGTAAAAAAATAATCAGGTAATAAATCTACCATTATTTTTAAATTATCACGATATTTCTCATTTTTTATATAATTATATTCTTTATTAAATGTTTCTACTTTATTCATAAAAGCCTCACTTCCATTACCACATTATATATTAACATATTTTTTTTATTTTTTAAATTTCATCTTTAATAAAATTTATTAAAATATCATTTGATGTATATATATACTTAGGATTTATTTTGATGTAATCACCATCTTTAAGTAATTTTTTATTCTTCACCAAATCATCTATTTCAAAATAATCACTAATATCAATACCATATATTTTTTTAAATTTAGATATTGATACACCTTCCATTTTTCTTAATCCTAAAATCATTTCATTTTCCATTTGCTCTTGTTTTGATAAAATATGACTTTCTTCTTTGTATTTATTTTTTAAATATAAGAATAAATTCTTTGTATTAGTATATCTTTCTTTATTTATATAACCACTTGCTGAAAGACCAAAACCATAGTACTCTTCATTATTCCAATATGTTAAATTGTGTTTTGATTCATATCCAGTAAGTGCAAAATTACTAACTTCGTAATGATTGTAATTAAAAAGCTTTTGTAAGATTGTTTCATACATTTCATAATCAAGTTCTTCCTCTACTTGTTTTACTCCTTTAGTATAAAGGATTGTATGTGGTTCTATCATAAGAGAATATGTTGAAATATGTGGAACACTAAGCTTTATAATTTCATCAATATCATTTTTTAAATCTTCGATAGATTCATTACCAAAAGCATACATTAAATCAATATTTATATTATAAATTCCATATTTTTTTAAAAGTTCTACTTTTTCTTTTACTTCTCTAGTCGTATGATGCCTTCCAAGCAATCTCATAAATTTTGGATTAAAAGTCTCTACTCCCAAGCTTACTCTATTAACGCCATGAGAAACCATTATTTTAATCTGCTCTTCAGTTAAAATATCAACATTACATTCAACCGTATATTCTACAAATTTATCTCTTTTTATTATATCTACAATATCAAGTAAATGATTGAAATCATAATCATTTAAACAATTAGGTGTACCTCCACCTATATAAATTGTTTCTTGTTTTTCCCCTTTATAGTTTTCTTTTATTTCTCTATCAAGAGCACTTAAATATAATTTAATCCAATTATCATTTTTATATAACTTACAAAAATCACAATATGTACATATGGTTTTGCAAAATGGAATGTGTATATATACAGCCATAAATATCACCTGTTTTAAGTATAACAAAAAAAGATAGTAATAACTATCTCTTTAGAATCTTTTCTTTATTTTGTTTAAGTTTAGCTGTCGCTTTTAATCCCATTTCTTCTTCAATATCATATATTCTACTACTTAAATCTCTTTGAACAGTTGAATATGTTCCATCTAATAAATATGCGATTTCACATAAAGTATATCCTCTCATTAATAATGAATACTCAAATTTTATTCTATCTATCATATCTTTTGATAATTTAACTGACTTATGACTATCTAAAACTTTTCTTACAGATAAATATTTTTCTTTTGAATAAAGTGGTAACTTTTTATTAATTAAATCAAATGCTTTAGATTTACTAATCTCAATTCTTTTTGCCACTTCACGAATTGAAATTTTCTCTTTAATGATTATATCAGCAATCTTATAAGCTTCTTCTTTTATCTTTTCATCATCAAAAATAATTTGTGCTAAAGTATCTTTCATAATAATCCCCCTCTTTATGTAGAGTATTATAGCAAAATCATTTGAAAATGCAAGTTATTTTCTCATTTTTAAATATTTCTTTTTAGTTGCCTCTCCTCCACGAATATGTCGACTTAATTTATTTTCTTCTAACTTTTCTTTCACAATTTTATAACTGTCTTCATCAATAAGTGGTAATATTTCAGTCAAATCTCTATATACAGTACTTTTTGATACATAATTCAATTTGGCAACACTACGAACAGTTGCTGTTTTACTTATTTTAAAGTCATTAGCTTCTTTTAAAACTCTGTTATAAACAACTAAGTTATTAATACTCATATATTCACCCTTTCTAATGCATAATAATGATATGCTAGAAAGGATTAATTATGACTATCTTCATTCATAGAAAGAACAGATAAGAAGGCTTCTTGAGGAACTTCGACATTTCCAACCATTTTCATTCTTTTTTTACCTTCCTTTTGTTTTTCTAGAAGTTTTCTTTTTCTTGTGATATCTCCACCATAACACTTAGCTAAAACATTTTTTCTTACAGCCTTTATTGTTTCACGGGCAATTACCTTAGAACCAATTGAAGCTTGAACAGGCACTTCAAATTGTTGCCTTGGAATTAATTTTCGTAAATTTTCAACAATAGCTTTTCCCCTTACATAAGCAAAATCTTTATGAACAATTGATGATAATGCATCTACAACTTCGCCATTTAATAAAATATCCATTTTTACTAAATCACTACTCTTATATCCTATTATTTCATAATCAAACGAAGCATATCCTTTTGTTGTTGATTTTAATCTATCAAAAAAATCATAAACTATTTCTGAAAGTGGGATTTCATAATGAATATTTACACGTGATGAATCTAAATATTCAAGTGAAACATAATTACCGCGTTTATTTTGACATAATTCCATAATAGGGCCTATATACTCACTTGGAACAAATATATTTGTTAAAATATATGGTTCTTCTACTTTAATAATGCGACCTCTATCTGGCATTTTAGCTGGACTATCTACTTTAACAATTGTATGATCTGTAAGTTCAACATTATATACAACAGAAGGAGATGTTGCAATTAAATCAATATTAAATTCTCTTTCAATACGCTCTTCTATTATTTCCATATGCAAAAGCCCTAAGAATCCACATCTAAAACCAAATCCTAAAGCTTGAGATGTTTCTGGTGTAAATTCAAGTGAAGCATCATTTAATTTTAGTTTTTCTAAAGCCTCTCTTAAATCAGGGAATTTACTTGATTCAATTGGATAAATACCACAAAACACCATAGGCTTCATTGGCTTATATCCTGGAAGTGACAGTGTTTTAGTATCACTTGCTAAGCAAATAGTATCACCAACTCTAACATCTTCTATGCTTTTAATACTAGCTGATAAATAACCAACTTCTCCAGCAGAAATAGTATCACATTTTTTTTCATGAGGTGTACGAAGTCCAAGTTCAACAATATCATAAACAGCTTTTGAATCATGCATACGTATTTTATCGCCAACCTTAAATTTACCATTAACAACACGCATTGAAACAACAATTCCACGATAAGCATCAAAATAACTATCAAAAATAAGAGCTTGAGGAGCACTTTTACAGTCTCCCTTAGGACTTGGAATATTTTTTATAACAGCCTCTAATAATTCATCTATACCAATGCCATTTTTAGCACTACAAAGAATTATTTCTTCTTCTTTGAATCCAAGACTTTGAGTAAGTTCTTTTTTTACCTTATCAACATCAGCATTAGGTAAATCAATTTTATTAATAACAGGAATTATTGTTAAGTCATTTTCAAGCGCTAAATATAAATTAGCAAGTGTTTGTGCTTCTATTCCCTGTGCTGCATCTACAACCAGAATAGCACCCTCACAAGCTGCTAAACTACGACTTACCTCATATGAAAAATCAACATGCCCTGGAGTATCTATTAAATTCAAATAATATTCTTCACCATTATAATTATAAGTTAAATTAACTGCATTTAATTTAATTGTAATACCACGTTCTCTTTCAATATCCATAGTATCTAGCAATTGATCTTTAAGTTCTCTTTTACTAATTGCTCCTGTTTTCTCTAAAATACGATCTGCAAGTGTACTTTTACCATGATCAATATGAGCAATTATAGAAAAATTACGAATATTTTTTTGTACCATAAAATCACCATAAAAGTATTATAACAAAATATTTATAATTTTTCTATAATATTATCCTTCTAATAGTTTTCCAAGAAGTGAAAATGCTGATTCAATACCTGATGATATTAAATTTTCAAAAGATGTTGATACTTTATTTCCTAAAAGAGATACTTTATTTTGATAATTAGGTGTTGTAGAAATAACGTAATTTTTAATATTTATTTCTTTTCCATCTTTTACATCTTGTTCAAACTCCTTAATTTTTTCTTCTGTCAAAACAGTTCTATTATGAAGTTCAAAATCATAATAACCAGTTTTTGAAGACAAAAAAATAGCCATAAAAGCGATTAATAAACCTAAAAATAAACGTCCAAAAATCTTATTACATAACTTTTTTTTATCGTCACGTTTCACTTTATCACCCCAAATATTCATGTATGATTATTGATAAAACCTCTATGGTATTCATGACTTCTTCTATTGTATTTTCATTACCTCCACACTCGAGCAAAATAACATGATTAGCTACATCCTGATTATAAATACCATTTACACCCTCACCACTTTTAGTGATTACACCTCTACTTAAACTCGGATATTTTTCTTTAATTTTATTATTTAAATTATTAGCCAAAGCTAGATTATCACCATAATTATCGTAGTCAAGTCCAACAACAAACAATACTTTTGCATACTTTTTACCATTAATTTCAGTAGTTGATGAATCATGTTTGATAGCATCCCTATGAAGATCAATTAATAAGTCTAAGTTATCATATTTATTTATCGCATCTAACATATAGAATCGGCTTGCTTTATAACTACTTGCATAACTCCATCCATTGATTGATAAAAAATCAGTTATATTTGATGTTTCAACAATAGTACTTGTTCCAAGTTTATTTAATTTTTCCTTTAATAAATAAGATGCCATCATAACATTAGGTGTAATATTATACTCTTCAAAGTTATTAGCGCTATATGATTCTAATTGATGTGTATTATATATGTATACTCTTGGATTATTAATATCAACTGGATTAGGATCTTTTATATAATTATTCATATCAAAATCAATTTCATCGGTACCATCCTCTTCACTATCCACATATCCTTCTTTATCTTTATAGCCAAATGTACTTTCTAGTAATGAAACTGGTGAATGAACATCTCCTCTTGATATCCATAATAATAGTTTTCTAAAAATATTATTATTTTTTTTATACAATAAATGATGATTAGAATCATTAAGCATATATGCAATAAATTCTTGGTTAGAATGCGCTAGTTTAATGTTTAAATTTATATTTTTAAAACCATAATATATACATAAAACAAAAATATTAAAAAGAATAAACTTTAAAAATTTTTTCTTTTTTCTTTTTTTAGACACAAATTTTCCTTTATGTTTAATCATATAATCACCTACTGATTAAATTATAAAGTTAGCATTTAGAAAAAAATGTCAAAAAGAAAAAAAGCACATAGCTTTTTTAAATTTTACTTAATCTATCTTTAACAATAGAACTTACTTCTTTCATATCAGCTCTTCCCTTAAGAAGTGGATTTAATTTTCCCATAATCTCACCCATAGCTTTTTTTTCTGTCGGATTAACACTCTCAAATACTTGGTCAATAATTTCTATAACTTTTTCTTTTGATAATTGTTCTGGCATATAACGCTCTAAAATAGCTATTTCAGATGCGGTTTTTTCAATTAAATCATCTCTATTACCACGCTTAAATTCCTCAATTGATTCCTTTCTTGTTTTTATTTGATGACTAATTATCCCAATAACCTCTTCATCATTTAATTCATGCTTAACATTTAACTCTTCCATTTGAATAGCGCCCTTTACCATACGAATTACAGTTAATGTTTCTTTATCTTGCGCTTTCATTGCAGCTTTTAAATCTTCTAGAATTTTTTCTCTCATATTATTCCCTTTCTATACATAAAAGAGCCCTAAGGCCCTCTTATTAATAATTATTACGATTCTTTTTACGACTGTTTTTAATATTTTCAGCCTTTTCTTTTCTTCTTTTTGCCCCTGGTTTTAAATAACCTTCTTGTCTTTCACGAACTTTTTTTGAGGAACCATCTTTCGCATTCTTTTGTTTTAATGTTCTTAAGGCACCATCTACATTTCCGTTTTTTACAACTACTGTAGCCATCGATAATCCCTCCCTTCTTACAAACATATTAATTATATCATCCATTTTAGTCTTTTTCAAGCATTATTGTTAAGTTTCTTGTTATTTATGTGTTCAAATTCAAGATAAGTAACACACAAAATAAAGCTTATCACGCTAACTATTATTCCTATATTCATACCATATACATGATACTTAAGTTCAATTGTATGTGTTCCTTCTTCAAGGTATGCTCCAATAAAAGCTCCATATAATACTTCTATTTTAGTCTTTTTTCCATCAACATAAAGCGACCACCCTTTTTCATATGGAATAGACATAAATAAAGTATTCATCTCACTTGTCGCTTCAATTTCACCTTTTATGTAACCACCTTTTATTTCACTTATGTTTAATGTGTGTTGCTTTAATACTTCTATATCACTTTTAAAAGCATCAAAATCAAAGTAATAAGCATAAGCACTTCCATATTTAGAAACATTTCCATCAAGTGAAACCCTGATTTTTTCACCATTCAAATTACCTGCATATGTAAATATTTCTGATGCTGTATCAGCTAACTTGCCATTTACAAGGACATCACACTCATTCATTCTACTTTCTTCATAATAAAAATAAATATACACAAGTTCCTCATTATCAATATAAAATTCATATGCACCTTCACTAAGTTTTTTCCCTTGATATGGCTTAAAATATTTTGTATTTGTTTTAAGCATACTATTTAAAAGAGCATTTTGAAATTCAAAAGGATTTGAAACTTCAATTTTAGTTGACGGTTCACTAATCATATAACCCATAGATAAAGCATATGGATTTTCATAAATCATAGCTGGTTTTAAGAAATCCTTATGATACAAAATACCTGTTAATTGCGGATAAGTTGTTTCTTTTATTTCTTTATAATTACTTTTAAGATATGAACTAATTCGATATTTTACTCCTAAAAGGGAATCCATCAAAATAGAATTATTTCCTGAGTCTGAACTTGATAGTCCTGCGGCAAAATAGCCAGCACTCTTTAAAAATATTAAGTGATTAACATCAGTAGTTGATAAAAATGAATTAATTCCATAATAATTCATAAATAGGCTGTCATTATAACTAAACATTGTATTTTTTTCAATTCTATATCCTTTGGCATCTTTTTGTAATTCATAAATTTCATCTTTTTTATCTTTAAGATAATAATTAAACTCTTCTTTTTTGTAATATTCAAAATCACTAAGTGAGAAAAAGAAATTACATAAAAGCTCTGCTAGAACAATTATAAATAAAAGTATTTTCAAATCATTATTTTTATTATATCTATAATAGAAATATAAAAGAAACATATAAAGTGTCATTAAAAATACAGATAAATAAATAACAAATAAATTAAGATAACTATAATCTTTAATACAAATAAAAAGTGACATAACTAAATAAAAAATATAAAAATATAAATAATACTTAATATCAATATTTTTTAAATTTATAAAACTTTTAATAGCAATTATAATAAGTATAAAACATGTTATAAATGAATATCTATAGTTAAAGCAATTAGTACTGTTAAAAGCATGAAAAATGGTATTAATAGCTTCAATAAAAAAACCAGATAATAAAATAGTTGTAAGAGAACCATATACTACTTTTTCTCTTTTAGAAATTTTTTTATTAATGAAGAAAAAATATACAAGTGGTAAAATAATTAAACCTGAATAAATACTTATTTCATTAACAGCAAGCACATTCTCATAATTGTTGGAACCAATATAAGTTCTAGACCACAAATCAAAGAAATTTAAATTTATACCACCAAAATCAACACTACTATTAGCTTTATATCCATTTTTAAGTTCAAGTGCGGTTGGTATTAATAGAAACATGGTTGATAGGCCTGCTAATAAAGAAGATATAACAAACTTTAAACAAAATCTCTTTAACTCTTTTTTACTAATGCTTTTATATTTCAATACACACATGCTTATGAAATATAAAACAGATGCTATACAAATCATATAACCAATATAATAGTTTGAAAGAAGAGCATAGAATAAACTTATAATGTAAATTAAACTTTTATTATCAAATAATTTATCAATACCTAGCATAACAAGAGGAAATATTAAAACACCATCAAGCCACATAATGTGAAAATGATAATTAACAATATAACTCATCAAGGCATAACATGAACTAAAAATTAAAAATAGATATCTATCTTCTTTAAAATGATTACGTAAATATAAATACATAGTTAAACCACAAAGTGATATTTTAAGTCCTATTAATAAATTAACAGCATCTAAAATATTATTTTTAGGAAATAAATAAATAAGTAAATTAAATGGGCTTGCCAAATAATAAGCTATTGTGCCAATCATTCCCCCACCTAATCCTTTAGAGAAGGAATAGAATAATTCACTTAAATTAACATTACGTAAATATGTTAATAGCATTATATATTGACCTTGTAAATCAGAGACAAGGAAACTATTACCTCCAAAAATACCAATTTTACGACTAAAACAAAATAAAATAAAAATTAAAGTTGGAATTAAAAGAGCTATAATTGGTAATACTATTTTTTTATGTTTAGTTAGCACTCTCATACTGCAACACCTCTACTTTATCATCATACTATAAACATTCTATTTAGGCAAGAAAAAAACAAGGCGATCCTTGTTTTAATCATCAATTATTTCATTGAAACAGTTGAAACAGTTCCGTTAGCAATAGTAGCAACACCATCTTGGAATTCAATAGTTCCAGAAGTAACTGCACCATTTGAAAGTGTTAAACTAATTGAAATTGGTTGAGTTCCTTTAACACTGATATCAGCACTTGTTCCACTGAAAGATGTAGGCATCTTTTCACTTGGATTTTCCATCATATCAGAAGTTAATTTAGTTTCAACAGCTTGGATTACTGAGTATGCTGAACTTTGAACAGCACCTTTCTTAGCATCGTTAATAGTATTTAATACCATTGGCATAGCAATTAATGCAATAATAGCTAAAATAACGATTACAGCTAATAATTCAATTAATGTAAAACCTTTATTACTTTTCATGTAAACTTCCTCCTTTATTATTACATTTCTATAATATCATAGGTAAATTTATCAGTCAATAATTATTTGAAAAAATTGTCAAAATTTACATATAATATATTCTTTTTTATCATCTCCAAAATATATAAAATAATACAAAAAAACTTACTAAATTAATAGTAAGTTTATTTTTTCTTTATATTTTTTAAAACTTTTGTAAAATTTAATCTTTCAATATCAAGCATAATATCATTATTATGTTCAATATAATAATTTATTAAATCTTTTTTTGTATCATGACTATTATAATTTTCAAATATGCTCATTAAAAGTTTTTCAGCAGAATTATAAAGATGATTTTCAAATTCAAAACCTGAATTTAGACAAGATACACATATACTATCAGTATCATATGAATATTTTTCTGGATGTAAATAATATTCATATTTTCTTACATTTGTAACTAATTTTAAGAATGTTTCAGCATTTAATGGATTATTTATTTTAAGAGAAATATTCCGTGCACTTTCTAATAATTCATCATAACTAGAATTACTTATAATCTTTTTTAATAAAACTTCTTTAGTTTCATCTTTATTTACCAATAAATAATATTTATCTATCAAATTTAAAATTTTAATTTTAGTTACTTCATCATTACTATCTAATGATTTTTTTATAAATTCATACATATTGCTTGAATAACAAATATTTTGATATGTATAAAGGTTATTTTCAAGTGTAAGCATCTGTTCCATCGTTTTAGCAAAGAATTTATATCTATTAATATATTTTTTACCTTCACCCGCTCTTTTACTATCCCAAGTTGTATCAAATGAATAAATTCCATCTACATTATATTTATCATCTTTTATATAAAGAATATTTCTTATATGACGATCTTTAGTTTCCTTATTTTCTATTATTATATCAAAAGATTTTAACCCTACTGAATTTAATATATTAGAAAACATTGCAGCATAACCAACACATACAATTTTATCACCCATTAAAACATTAGATAAATCTCTAGATTTATTAACGCTATCATGCTCACCTTCTACATTATATACTCTCTCTTTTACTAAATCATACGCATACATAACCCTCTCAAGTGGGGACATATTAAATCTATTAATCTCATTTATATAATTACTCATAATATCTATAGTGAATTTAGCATCACTAACACTCACATACGATTTATTACCATCAACCATAACATACAATTCACTAACACACTTGGAGTATTTGTTAACTATTTCATTTAATTTATCTCTATCAGTAACAGTTAACTCTTCATTTACAACTATTTTTTTATTTTTTAAAACTGGATTATTAGCTAAATATTTTATATCATCTTTAATATCAAGTTTAATGTATTCGACTAAATCAAATAAATGATCAAAATTGTTATTAAGTATATCAATAACATCATCTTCAATAAATTCTCTTTCATTTTCAAGATCTCTTTGAAAAGATTCTTTATCACGCAAACATTCTATAACGCTTTCATTATCACTAGTATATACTATAATACTAATATCATTAACATCACTAGCTAATACATCAAATTTTTTGTTGAATTCCAAATAAAATTCATCATCAGTTAAAGTAATTTGTTTTATCATAAATAACTCCTTTTTTAGGAATTATATTATCACTGTTTATATAAATTTACAAGAAAAAAATAAGGAATTCCTTATTTTAATCTTTCTAAAATAATCTGAAGTTCAGCCTCTTCTTTTTTTAGTGTTTCTCTTTCATTCATAACAAGATTTTCTGGAGCTTTAGAAACATAATTTTCATTTGCTAATAAATTTCGTCTTCTTGTTATACTATTTTCTAATCTCGTCTTTTCACGATTTAAAGTTTCTTTTTCTTTTTCTATATTTTTACTATTATCAAAATCAAAATATATAGCATATAAATTATTTTGAACTTTAGATTCAGTATCAGGAATACTATCTAGAATATTTTCTTTATCTATTTTAAGCATTCTTGTAATTAACTCTGGACCTTTTACATATACTTTTGTATTTTTAGAAATTGAATGCTCTAGTTTATATGTACGAACACTTACAACAAATTCAATTATACCTTCAAGAGTCTTTGCATCACTTTCAAATATATAATTACTATCACATTTTGGATAAGAACTAATTACAATCGACTCATCTTTGATTGGTAACATATTATATATTTCATCAGTTACATATGGCATAAATGGATGTAACATTTTTAAAATATTGGTAAGTACTAAAGAAAGTACTGATTTAGTAGTTTCATTCATTTGTGATTTTGCAAGTTCAATATATTGATCACAGAAATCATTCCAAATAAAACTATATAATTCTGTTCCAACAACATTAAATTCATATTTATCCATATGTATACGAACATTTTCAATTAAATGATTCATTTTTGTTAAAATCCATTTATCACTAAGAGATAAATTATTTAATGTATACATATTTTTATCAAAATCTTCTAAATTTAATAATACAAAACGTGATGCATTCCATAATTTATTAACGAAATTCCAAGTTGATTTTACTTTTTCTTCATCATAACGTAAATCCATACCAGCTGATGTTGATGTTGATAAGAAGAAACGAAGTGAGTCGCAACCATATTTTTCAATTACATCCATAGGATCAACACCATTTCCTAATGATTTACTCATTTTTCTTCCCTCTTTATCACGAATAAGGCCATGAATTAAGCAATCTTTAAATGGTCTTTTTCCTGTAAATTCTAGTCCTTGGAAAGTCATTCTGTTTACCCAAAACGGAATAATATCATATCCAGTTACTAAAACATCATTAGGATAATATCTATCAAATGCCTCCGTTTTATCAGGCCATCCCATTGTTGAAAAAGGCCATAAAGCACTAGAAAACCACGTATCTAGAACATCTGGATCTTGTACCCAACCTTCTTCTTTTGGAGCAGTAAGACCTACATATACTTTATCATTCTTATACCAAGCTGGTATTTGGTGTCCCCACCATAATTGTCTTGATATACACCAATCATATGTTATCTCCATCCAGTGATTCATAATTTTTTCAAATCTTTCTGGAACAAAGTTAACTTTTGTATCTTTATTCTTTTGATTTTCTAATACTCTATCTGCAAGTGGACGCATTTTAACAAACCACTGTTTTGATAAATATGGTTCAACAACAGCATCGCTTCTTTCACTATGTCCAACGCTATGTACAATAGGTTCAATAGAGATAAGTAAATCACTTTTCTTTAAATCTTCCGCTAATTTATTACGACAATCTTCTCGTGTAAGTCCTGTATATCCAGGGGCATTTTCATTCATAGTGGCATCTTTATTCATAACAACAATTCTCTCTAAGTTATGTCTAACACCGACTTCAAAGTCATTAGGATCATGGGCTGGTGTTATTTTAACGCAACCAGTTCCAAACTCAGGATCAGCATGTTCATCACCAATAATTGGAATAAGTTTTCCAACAATTGGTAAAATAACATTTTTACCAATTAAATTCTTATATCTTTCATCAAGAGGATTAACAGCAACAGCCGCATCACCAAATAAAGTTTCAGGACGAGTTGTCGCAACATCAAGGTAACCACTACCATCCTCTAACATATATTTAAGGTGATAAAAAGCCCCCTTATCTTCTTTATATATAACTTCTTCTGTTGATAAAGCAGTCATTTGAACAGGATCCCAGTTAATAATACGTTCCCCTCTATAAATAAGACCTTTATTATATAAATCAACAAATACTTTTCGAACAGCTTTAGAAAGACCATCATCAAGTGTAAATCGCTCTTTCGTATAGTCTAGACTAAGTCCTAGTTTAGCCCATTGTCTATGAATATTGCAAGCATATTCTTCTTTCCAATTCCAAGCGTGTTTAAGCCACTCTTCTCTATCCATTTCTCTTGGATTTATATTCATGTCACGTAATTTTTTATCTACTTTTGCTTGAGTTGCTATTCCAGCATGATCCATTCCAGGAAGCCAAAGAGCATCATATCCATCCATTCTCTTATAACGAATCATAATATCTTGAAGTGTTGTATCCCATGCATGTCCTAAGTGTAATTTTCCTGTAACATTAGGTGGTGGTATTACAATAGCAAATGGTTTCTTACTTAAATCACCACTTGTAAAATATCCTTTTTTTACCCAATTTTCATACTTGTCTTTTTCTACTTCTAAATGATTATATTTTGTATCTAACATAAATCTCCCTCCTTATTACATTCATGTATATATTTCATAATAAAATCTTTTAATTTATGTACTTCATCTTTATCTTTACAATAATTTTCTAACAAGTTAAATTTATTTTCAAACCAATTCTTTTTTAATAAAAAATCAATTGTATACTGATAATTAATATCAAATAAGAACCCTAGTTGAATTAATATTTTATCAACCTCACTTACATTACTATTTTGTATACAACACTTTTTACTATAAATATTATTAAGTAATTCCTGTGATAAATTTTGATTATCATGGGAAAGTATATTTGCCTGTTCTAACATTATATCTATTTTATCAGCGTCTCTTATTATTTTAGAATGAAGTAAACATTTATCAGTTACTTCTGCTGCTATTTCATATTTATTATGATAGTAAATTGCCTTCATAACAACTTCATAGTCTTCATGATTTAAATCAACTAGTATATTTTCTCTTTTAAGAACATCACATGACTCTTTAGCATGATCTATACTCTTACTATCACAATATGTCCCATATTTAGTAAATTGTGTAAATCTTCCAATATCATGAAACAAACCTATTATACTAACAAGGTATAAGTCATGACCATCTAATCCCAAATTAGAAGCAAGCATATTACTATACTCCATCACTCGGTATGAATGATGAAATTTTCTAAGTAATGCTACAGCTTTGATATCAAACCTCTTATAATATCTATTAAATATATTAATATAATTATTTATATTACCCATATTAGCTACACTTCCCTTCTATATAATTAAGAGCAAAATCAAAATATGGTTTTAAAGAACTAGGACTTGATAAATTAAGATAAAAAATATCAAGTAAATGAATCATCTTTAAATACCTAAAACTTTCTATATAATTTAAGTCAAAAATCAAAGAAAGTAAATGAATAACGACTTCTATAGAATTTGATGTCATTATATATGGAACAATTCTAGATTCAAAAAAGGAATTTTTGATACTATCCTTTATTTCGCAATTATCTATATTTAAATTACTTTCTTTTAATATAGCTTCTCTATACATTATATCTAATCTATTAGAATCACGAAGAAGTTTCATATGACGTCTTTCTGTTCTTGTAAGGCCACGCACTGGTAATGCATATTTATTGTGATAATAAATGGATTTACGTATTATTGAATAAGTTTCTTCATCTTTTGTAAAATCAGTTATTCTATTTTCATCAAATAAGAATTTAATCGCATATTCAGCGTGATCAACACTATCTTTATCACTTATGGTATTATACGATCTGATTTGTTCAAATCTTCCATAATCATGGATAAGTCCTATAATCATAGCAAGTTCAACATCTTTTTGTTCCCACTTTAATGACTGCGATAAATGACGTGATAATTCCATCACCCGATATGAATGATTATATCTAGAAAAAACAAGTTTATCATGCATATCAAAGTCACTTGTATATGTATCAAATGATTCAATGTACTTCTCCATAATTCCTCCATAAAAAAATCACATCCATATAAGGACGTGATGACGTGGTACCACCTTACTTCGTAATTAAAAATTACCTCAAACTGTATAACGTTCAGTGACGGGTTAAACCAACTCCCAAGCTACCTTCTAGTATTTGTATAATCCACTTACACCAAATGTGTGAACTCTCTTTATATACAAAATACTATACTCCTCTTGTTCTTCGTATTTCTAAGAGAAATTATACACAAAATAACGTATAAATGTCAAATATTATTTTGAAACTTTACATAGTTTTTTATTTTGACTAACTTCTTCTTTTTCGTGATTTGTTATACTCAAATCAAACATTTCGCTTTCATTTATTCTTTTTCCAGTAATTTCATATTCATCTTCATCAATCTTAAGAGAAATAATAGCTAAATCATAAAATCTAAAAGATATATCATTGTTACTAAAATTAATATTTTGAACATTTCTTTCTTTTATTTCTTTAGTATTAACAGTAATTTCATTATCTTCATTTAATGAAAATATCTCTATATAACTATTAACATTAGTATTAATTGTTAAAGTTGAATTAACACCTATCTTCTTTTCTAATATTTCACTTATTAAATCATCGGTATCAACACCGCTACTTGCCACTACATACTTCATAATATCACTCTTCCTTTGTGCAAACTCAGATAGTTTATCACAAAATAAAATCTTTGGCAATAGTTTTTAGACAACTGTATAATTATCTATAGAAGTTATATCAATACAAGAGTTGTCATTCATAATTGCATCAACAATTAAATTATCAACCTTATCTTTAATAATTTTATCAAGCCTACGAGCACCAAATTCATTATAATTAGATAAAGAAACAATATCATCTATAACATTCTTACTTAAACGTAATTTAATATTTTTTTCTTTATATTTTTTCTTTATATTATCTAACTTCTTTTCTACTAAAGTATATATATTATCCTTAGTTAAATTATTAAATACAATAACATTATCAATTCTATTAACAAAAGGAACACTAAAATATTCTTTTAATTTTGACACTGCAGCTTCCTTTTTATTCTGATTAAACCCAATATGTATATCATCAAACCCAATATTTGAAGTCATCAAGATAACAACATTATCAAAGCGAATATTCCTTCCACTAGAATCTTTTATAACGCCCTCATCTAAAATCTGTAAAAAAAGATTAATAACACTAATATTAGCTTTTTCAATTTCATCTAAAATAAGAACAGAATATGGTTTATTTCTAACCTCTTCTAAAATATTTTTGTTATCTTCATATCCAACATACCCAGGACTTGCTCCTACTAATTTAGAAATAGATGATGATGAACTATACTCACTCATATCCAACCTTATAATATTGTCACTACCTACTAAGTAACTACCTATTTTTTTAGATAATTCTGTTTTTCCAACACCACTAGGTCCCATAAACATAAGAGAATATGGTTTATTTGAATCTTTAAGTCCAAGCATTATTTTTTTTATGATATTAACTGCAGCTTCAATGGCATTTTCTTGCCCAACAATTTCACCTTTAAGTTTAGAACAAATTTTTTCAAATTTTTCTCTACTATTAGAGTTAAGCTCACGAACAGGTATTTTAGTTTTTAGAGCTATAACATCATAAATATCATCTTTAGTAACATTCTTTCTTTCTTTTTTCTTATAAAGTTTAAGTTCTAATTCATTAATATCATTCATAAGACTATTTTCTTTTTCTTTTAGAATAGATGCTTGTTCAAAATTATGGGATATGATTGCTTCATTTTTCTCTTTTATAACTTCTTTTATTTCACGATGTTTTTCTTTGTATGAACGAACTATTTTATTTTCTTTTAAACTTACCTTAGCACACACTTCATCTAAAACATCAATTGTTTTATCTGGTTCATTTCTGTCATAAATATATTTATCAGATAACAAAATAATTAAGTCTATCATCTCCTCTGAAATATTAACAAAGTGATATGCTTCATAAATTTCACGAATACGCATTAATATTTCTTTTACAACTTTTTTAGATGGAATATCAACCATAATTTTCTGAAATCTGCGTTCTAAGGCTCCATCTTTTTCTATAAATTTTTTATACTCTAAAGTTGTAGTAGCTCCAATACACCTTAATTTACCACGTGCTAAAGCTGGCTTAAAAATATTAGAAGCATCAATCGCACCTTCGGCTCCACCAGCACCAACAAGAGTATGAATTTCATCTATAAAAAGAATTATTTCATCATGTTCTTCTACCTCTTTTAATATTTTTCTAATTCTATCTTCAAATTCACCACGATACTTTGTACCTGCTACAAGAGTGGCCATATCTAAACTAATAATACGTTTGTTTTTTAAATTCATTGGCACTTCACCTGTTGCTATTAAACGACTAAGTTCCTCAACAATTGCTGTTTTACCAACACCAGCTTCTCCAATTAAAATAGGATTATTCTTAGTTCTTCTAGATAAAATTTCAATTAACCTAGATATTTCTTTTTCCCTTCCAACAACAGGATCAATTTCATTATTTAAGGCTTTTTTTGTTATATCTTCACCAAATTCATCAACTAATAATTTTTTATGTTTCTTACTCTTCTTTATTATTTCTCTATTTGAAAATTCACTATAAAGAATATCTATATCAACATCAAGAGCAAGCATAATTCTAATAGCAATTCCCTCCCCCTCTTCAAGAAGACTTGAAAATAAATGTGGAATTCCAACAGCACTTTCTTTATTATCCTTACTATCTAAAATAGCATTTTCAATAACACGCTTAAGAAGCGGTGTATATAAAAACCAATTGCTTGCATTTGTCCCTTCTCCTACAATACTAATAAGTTCATTCTTGAACTTTTTATAATCAAGTCCCATTTCATTAAGACGATGTGTTATATCATTATCATAATATAATATAGCAAGAAGCAAATGTTCACTTCCAACATATGGATGTTTTAAACTATTCATCTCTATTTTAGCACGTACCATTACTTTTCTAGCTTCTTCTGTAAAATTTCCAAACATATAATTCATCCTTTCCATTTTCATTATATGCATATAATGATACGAAATTTGTTACTTTAAACACGAATAAGAAAAAAACTCAAAAATGAGTTTTAAAGCCTATTACAATTTCTATCTTTTCTTTATCAATTATATCTTTTTTATTAAACTTATACATCAAAAAAAGAGGATTTCCTCTTCATAATTGTATTCAATCTATTCACCATTCAAAAATATCATATATTATTTTTTAATAATAATTGCTTTACCTTTACTTCATTTTTATGATTAATATAGCCCAAACAATCAGTAACAGGTTTTTCATTTTGTTCCACTCTACAACTCATATTTTGACAAGTTCTACAATCTTTAGCTTTTGTATCTAAAATTTTATTATTCTTAGTATCATATAATCCATCTAAACCATCTTTTAATTCTTCTATATTAATATTATTATCCATTTTTTATTCTTCCTTCCAACTTTTTTCCGCATCATATAATTTTTTACCTTTTTATTCCATTTTAAATTCGGTATTTTATAATCATTTGTCTTTTGTCGAAAAAAGTGTATTTATACTATTATTTTAAAAAATTATAGCGTCTTTCCACTAAGTGTATTTATTTTCTTTGGAATTGTATTAACTGTATGAATATATAAATCTAGTTCTTCATCATTAGCTTTTATCATACTTTCTTCTATCTCTAAGCTATCTTTAAACAAAATAATTTCTTTTTGATTATCTAAATTATTTGATACATGTAGTGCTTCCTTTTCATCTATAGTAACTCTATATTTTGTAACTAATACTTTAGTACCTGCTTTAATGTTTATTTTATATAGATGATTTGTTTTTTCTGTTACAAAGTCATCTAATATATCAGGATTTATTGTTGTTGAAATTAAATTACCTTTTGATATACTATTAGTAGTATTTCCACTAACAATTCTATAAACTGTTATATCATTAGGTAAAATTAATGCATTATTAGAGAAATTAATAGGAATTTCTTTTATGCTATCAATAAATGTACCTACATCTGTAAAATCTATTTTTGAAAATACTGATTTTTTTATAAACATATTAATAGGTAAATTAATTACTTCTTTATATTCTCTATATTTGTATATAAATTTCTCTTTGTTTTTGATTTTGGATAATATTTCACTAGATGTAAGATCATTAAAATTGGAAACGGAAGAAATTTCATTAATAAAGTAAAACAATCTTGATTTATAAATTATTAAATTTTTCTTTGTTTCTTCATCTAAGTCATCATATAAATTAAGTAAAGTATCATATATATTATTTTTCATTATATACCTCATATTTTTCTATAATAGCTTCTGAAACTTTTATTCCATCCATAGCTGATGTTGTAATGCCTCCAGCATAACCAGCACCCTCACCACATGGATAAATACCTTTGATGTTTGATTCTAAATACTCATCCCTATTTATTCTTATTGGTGATGATGTTCTAGTTTCAACTCCTGCAATAATAGCATCTTTAAGCATAAATCCTTTGATTTTTTTATCAAATGAAAGTAATGCTTCTTTTATTGCATCATTTATATAACTAGGTAGAATATCATTAATATTAGAAAATGAATATTCACCTTTAAAAATGGCATCAACACTACCTAATGCAGTAGTTTTTTTATTATTAATGTAATCATCTAATAACTGAATTGGTATTTTGCCTTCACCTATGTCATAAGCTTTTTTCTCAATGTTTCTTTGAAATTTAATACCATCTAAAACATTACTTCCATAATCTTTTTCTGATACTGTTACAACAAGTGCACTATTAGCGTTATTTGTATCTCTTTTATGATTACTCATTCCATTAATAGCAAGGCTCTTATCTTCTGATGAAGCATTAACAACATAACCACCTGGACACATACAAAAACTATAAACACCTCTTTTAGAATTAGTATTATATGTAAGTTTATAACTAGCATGTGGCAAGTATTTAGCACTTTCACCATATTGACTAAAGTCAATCATAGCTTGTGGATGCTCAATTCTAATTCCAACAGCAAATGGTTTAGATGAAATATTAAGGTTACGTTTAAGAAGCATTTCAAAAGTATCACGAGCACTATGACCTAAAGCTAAAACAAGTACATCACAATTTAACTTTTCTTCGTTATTTAAAATTATACTTTCTATTTTATTATCTTTAACACATATATCAGTTAGTAAAGTATTATATCTAAATTCTCCACCCATTTTAATAATTTGATTTCTAATATTAACAATAACATTTCTTAAAACGTCTGTACCTATATGTGGTTTATTATCATATAAAATATCTTGATTAGCGCCATTTTCGACAAAAGTTTTAAATACTTTTTTCATTCTAAAATTTTTGTCACTGGTAAGCGTATTTAATTTACCATCGGAAAACGTTCCTGCTCCACCTTCACCAAATTGAACATTTGAATTAATATTTAACTCTCCACTACTCCAAAAATGATCAACGGTATTAACTCTATCTTCTATTTTTTCTCCTCTTTCAATAATAAGAGGTTTATAACCCTCTTCTGCTAGAAGATATGCTGCAAATAATCCCGCTGGTCCACTTCCTATAATGACTGGTCTAGTATTTAAGTGAATATTTCCACATTTAGGCATAATATATTCTTCTTTAGGTGTTAGAAAAATATCTTTTGAAGAATTATGTTTTATAACATCTAATTCATTTTTTATAAAAACATCAACTTCATATATAAAATAAATTCTATCTTTGTGTCTTGCGTCAATTGATCTTTTTTTTAATTCAATATCTTCAATAGATGATACATCTACATCTAAAATACTGGCTACTTTATTTTTTAAATATTCTCTACTATCTTTTTTTATATCTATTTTTATTTGTCTTATTCTAATCATAAAATCACTTACTTTTCTATCTGTTTAAATTTTCACCTGCTAAAATACCACTCATCCATGCAAAGCCTAAATTATATCCACCACAATCTCCATCTACATCTAATATTTCTCCTACAATATATAATCCTTTTACTATTTTAGACTCCATTGTTTTATTATTTATTTCATCTAGTGGTATTCCACCTCTACATACTTGTGCTTTATCAAAATCATTGGTACCAATAATCGTTGCTTTAAAAGAACATATAGTATCTGCTAGTAAATTTTTTTCACTTTCTTTTAAATTATTCCATATTTCATTTTCTTTTATATTAACTTTTTTTAAAATTACATCCACCAATTTATAATTTAGGAACCCTTCTAAAATATTAGAAATAGTTCGATTATTTAATTTTTTATTTTGTTTTTCTAAAAATGAGACAAAGTTACTACCACTATACCATGGTACAAAATTTATATTTAAAGTAACTTTTTTATTCTCACTAATAGCTTTACAAACAAATCTACTAACATTGAAAACACATATTCCACTTACACCATAATCAGTAAGTTGAATCTCACCACACTCTTCCTTTATAAATTTATTATTAATATATAAAGCTACCTTCACATCTGTTCTAATACCACTCCATTTTTTTAAATAAGGTTCATTCATTTTTAATTGAACAAGAGATGGGTATATTTTTGTTATAGTATGTCCTAATCTTTTTGCTAAATCATATCCACTTCCATCACTTCCGGTTTTAGAACATGCGATAGATCCTGTTGCTAAAATAAGTTTATCTGATAAGTACGTATTAGTTGATGTTGTTACTCTAAATCTATCTTTTTCTTTTTCAATTTTTGCTATATTAATATCATATATAATATTAACCCCAAGATTTAAAGCTTCCGTGATAAGAGCATAATTAATACTAGCAGCTAAATTAGAATATGGATAATAATAACCATTTTTAATTTTAGGAACTATTCCTATAGAATCAAAAAAATCTAGTACTTTATCCCTTGCATTATCTAAAATAAAACTAATAGCTTCCTTGTTATTAGAATTATAATGTTCTATACTTTGATCACTATTCCAGTAATTACATTTGCCATTTCCTGTTATTAAAATTTTCTTACCACAAGCATTCATATGTTCTAAAATAGTTACATCGTGTCCAAGTCGTGCTGATGTAATCGCACTTACAAGACCACTTGCTCCTCCACCTATAACAATAACTTTACTCATTCTATCACCACACTTTTATTATAACATAATTTTATTAAAGAAAAAAAGGCTCTTAACCTTTTTCGAAAGCACTAATCTAAGCACTTTACACATATTTTTATCTATCGATGATTCATCAAGTTTCAATACTTCATCATCGTATGATTTAACATCAAGTCGATTAAGTTCAACTGGTCTAAAAAATTTATCAAAAGTATTATTTTTATATAAAGTATTAGAAGAAGCTGAAATAACAACGCTACTATCTTTTGATTTAAAATAAGAGTGATAATCCAGCAAATAATGAATTTTCTAGTCCTATTTTTATATAATCCGGTACTACAATCTGATTTAAATTTTCAATAAATGATAAGATAATTATTTTCTCACTGGCATTATATTTAATTAATAAATTAATAAGTTCATCTTGAAAAAAGAAGAATTAGATAGTAAATAAATAACCATCATAACAGAAGAAATACCTTGATAATTAAACTTAATATGTAACTTACTTTATATCGCGCTTTTTTTCATTTTCTATTTTATATGCACCTTCTGTTTCTTCAAATATTTGCTTACATGTCACAAACCCCTGTTTTATCACGATATTTTAATATATAAAATTATGATAAACAAGAAAAAAAATCAACATTTTGTTGATTTAAAGTACTTCATTTAATTTGTTCAATTTTATTGTAACACATATAATTTAGGATGTAAATTGATGAATTTCTATACAATTTAAAAAATTATTAGTCAAAATAATTTTTTTAATATTATTATTAGTTATTAGAAAATTTCATATTTAAATAGGATGGCTTTTCTGTAAGTCCTGGCATTAAAAGTATATTACCCATATATACAACAATAAATCCAGCTCCTCTTGATAAGGAAATATCTGTAACTGTCAATTTAAAATTAGATGTAGCATTTAATTTAAGTGGATCATCACTTAGTGAATATGGAGTTTTAGCTATACAAAGTGGATATTTATATAAATTATTTTCTTCTAACCACTTTATTTTTTCTATAGCTTTATCACTATACTCTACATCTGTTCTAAATATTTCATTGCATATTATTTCTATTTTATTTTTTATACTATCATTAATATCATATAGATCTTTTACATTAGTTTTATTTTCACATATATTAATAACTTCATTAGCTAAATCTAATGCTCCCTTACCACCATTTTTATAACTATCACATATAGTACACTTATATCCTAAATTATTTATGTAAGTTATAACTTCTTTTAAATCTTCTTCTTTATCATCTTCAAATTTATTAATTGTAACAACTATATTACTTGTATATTTTTCTATATTAGAGAGATGAATTTTTACGTTTTCCATTCCTTCTTTTAAAGAGTTACTTCCATGATATTTAATAGCTCTAATGGTTACATTCATAACAACAGCATCTACTTGATGTTTTAAAATTCTATTTTTTATATCAAAAAATTTGATAGCTCCTAAATCAGCTCCAAATCCTGCTTCAGTTACTACATAATCAGCAAGGAGAAGACCTAAGCTTGTTGCGATTATAGAACTACATCCATGAGCTATATTAGCAAATGGTCCACCATGAACTAGTGCTGGGTTATGTTCTAATGTTTGAACTAGATTTGGTTTTATAGCGTCTTTTAATAATATTAAAAGAGCATCTATACAATTTAATTCGCGAGCAAAAACATGTTTTCCAGATTTGTTTTTTCCAATTAATATATTTTCTAATCTTTTTCTTAAATCATCTATATCTTTTGCTAAGCACACTATAGCCATTATTTCAGATGCTGCTGTAATTACAAAAGACTCTTGCCTTCCGTTTTTTAAAGTTACACTTCTAAGTTCTCTATCATTGATGTCAATGCATCTTCTTACATATATTTCATTACTATCTAAATTTAATAAATTTCCCTGAAAAATATGATTATCGATAATAGCGCACAATAAATTGTTGCATGCCTCAATAGCGTGAATATCACCAGTAAAATGTAAATCAATATCATCTTTTGGAACAATCCTAGCTTTACCGGCTCCTGTTGCTCCTCCTTTTGTACCAAAAACTGGTCCTAAGGATGGTTCACGAAGTGCTACAATACTTTTCTTACCCATCATACATAAAGCATCATTTAAGCCTATTGATATAGTTGTTTTGCCTTCACCATATTTAGTTGGATTCATTGATGTAACCAGTATAAGTTTACCATTTGAATTATGGTAATCATTCATTATTTCTAGATTTATTTTAGCTTTATACTTAGAATAACATTCTAGATATTTTTCATCTATATTTAATACCCTTGCCACTTCATTAATTTGATACAACTCGTTTATCTTAATATCATTTTTCATATTATCTCTCCTCTATAATATATTTGTTTAAAAAAAGAAAAGCACAAACTTTTCTATTTTTTATCAGTTGAACCAAATCCACCTTTTCTTATACCAGAAGCCTCATCATTATCAACAGTTAAATACTTTTGAAAAATAACTTGTCCAATAACATCACCTTTTTTTACCTCAATATCATGGTCACTGCAATTAATATATTGGAAATAAAAGTGTCCATCATTTGATTCATTTTCATAATAATCAGAGTCTATCACTCCAATACTATTAGCCATAATAAATCCTTTTTTAGGACCTGAACTACGATTTACAAGCATATACCATTCATCATCCATACAATATGCTTTTAAACCTGTTGGAATAAGTGTTGGTTTCACACCCGGATGATATACAGGAATTATAACATCTTCAGCAGCTTCTACATCATATCCAGCAGCATGCATAGTACTTCTTTTTGGCAAATGAATATCCTTATCTTCAAACCCTTTTGCAACTTCAAAACCTCTTAATTTCATAATTATACTCCTACCATTTCTTCATCTATTAATACTATTTCTTTCTTTTTTAAAGATTTATTTACATCTATTATTCTTTGATTAGATGACCCTCTAAATTTTAGTATAGGGTTATATAAATCACACATATACTGTCCATCTACAAGAACATCAATATATTTTAATATTTCTTTATCCATTAAATCTCTATCCATTAAGAATCCAGTCCATATCCACAATGTTTTATCTGGATATCTTTTTTTAAATTCACAGGCAAGTTTAGTCGTCCCTTCAATATTCTTTGGGTGAAGAGGCTCTCCACCCAATATTGATAATCCTTTTATATAACTATTTTCACATAAATCAAGAACTCTTTTAATTGTCTCATCAGTAAATTCATGTCCACCCATAAAGTCATGTGTTTCAGGGTTAAAACATCCTTTACATTTAAAAGTACATCCTTGCATAAAAATAGATACTCTAACACCAGGACCATTTGATATATCCATTTTTCTTATTTTATTATAACGCATAATTAGTCCTCTACATCTTTATTGTCAAGATGAATAACTCTATCTTTTATTTCTGCAGTTCTTCCTTTATTCCAGAAATTTGTTCCTATATATCCACATGTACGACGTGCTACATTAAGTTTATTATGATCTCTATTTCCACAATTTGGACAATACCATTCCAAATTATCATCAATTAATATCTCACCTGTATAACCACATTCATGGCAATAATCTGATTTTGTATTTAATTCAGCATACATAATATTGTCATAAATAAATTTAATGACTTCCATAACGGCATCTAAATTATTTGTTAAGTTAGGCGTCTCAATATATGAAATTGCACCACCTGGACTAAGACGTTGAAATTCACTCTCAAGTTTAAGTTTTGTGAAAGCATCAATTTCTTCAAATACAGGAACATGATATGAATTTGTAATATAATCTCTATCTGTAATACCTTTAATTCTACCAAATCTCTCTCTTAAGCATTTAGCAAATTTATAAGTTGTAGCTTCGATTGGTGTTCCATATACACTGTAATCAATATCCTCTTCAGCTTTCCATTCTTCACACTTATCATCCATATGTTGCATTACTTCTAATCCAAATTCTTTTCCCTTACCATTATCCGTATGACTATGTCCTGTCATATATTTAACACATTCATAAAGTCCTGCATAACCAAGTGAAATAGTTGAATAACCATGGTGTAAAAGTTCATGAATACTCTCACCCTTTTTAAGTCTTGCAAGCGCACCATATTGCCATAATATTGGTGCAACATCACTAGTAGCTTTACTCAAACGTTTATGACGAATTTGAAGAGCTCTATGACATAATTCAAGTCTCTCATCAAATATCTTCCAAAATTCATCCATATCCTTGTCACTAGAAAGGGCTACATCAACAAGGTTAATAGTAACAACACCTTGATTAAATCTTCCATAATATTTAGGTTTACCATTACTATCAACATATGGTGTTAAGAATGAACGGCATCCCATACATGGATAACACTGTCCATCTCCATTTTTATCAACCTTTAATTGTTTCATTACCTTCTCAGATATATAATCTGGAACCATACGTTTTGCTGTACATTCAGCAGCAAGTTTAGTTAGATAATAATATTTAGAGTCTTCGTGAATATTATCTTCTTCAAGAACATAAAGAAGTTTAGGAAATGCAGGTGTAATGTAAACTCCTTTATCATTTTTCATTCCTACTATACGTTGACGCAACATTTCTTCAATAATCATAGCAAGTTCTTCCTTGTATTCATCAGTTTCTCCTAAATACATACATACACTTAAGAAAGGTGCTTGACCATTTGTTGTAGTCATAGAATTAATTTGATACTGGAATGTTTGAACACCATCAACAATTTCTTTTTGTAAATCTTCTTTAGCATATTTTTCACAATCAGCTTTATTAAGTTTACGTTTTTTGTATTTTTCTAAATAACGATTATAACTATCTCTAACAAATGGCGCTAAATGAGTAAGCGTGATTGTACATCCACCATATTGGCTTGAATTTACAGCTGTAATAAGTTGTGTTGCGATCGTCATAGCCGTCAAGAAACGGTGTGGTTTTTCAATCATTACACCATTTATATTTGTTCCATTTTGAAGCATATCTTCTAGATTTATTAAATCACAATTATGTAGTGCATTTTGTGCAAAATAATCAGCATCATGGAAATGAATAATACCATCTTCATGAGCATGAACAATATCCTCTGGAAGTAAAAAACGTTTTGTAATATCAGTGCTTGTAATACCTGCCAAGTAATCTCTTTGTGTTGTAACTACTTTAGCATTCTTATTAGAATTCTCTGTATTCCAATATTCACTCTCACCATCAATCAATTCTTTAATAGCAAGATCTGTTGTATTACTTTTACGAACAAGTTCTCTTGTATATCTATATGTAATATACTTTTTAGCAAGAGTATACTTACCAATTGTCATAAGTTTCATTTCAATTATATCTTGTATATCTTCAACTAAAATTCTTTTTTTACCAAGTCTTTCAATATATTTAATAATGTTTTTTATTTGAGCCTTGGAAGCTTGTTCTTCTTCCTCTACTTCTTGATTTGCTTTTAAAATAGCTTCTTCTATTTTTTCTGGTGCATAATCAACCATATGTCCATCTCTTTTAATTACTTTCATAACTACCTTACCTTTCATACATTACCATTACTATAGCACATTTCTAAAAAAACAATTGTTGCAATTGCAACAATAAGTACAAAATGATATAATTTATCTAGGAAGTGTAAATATGGTAAATTTATTCGATAAAATATCCGATAAAAATCAAGAAAAGCTTCTAAAATTACTAGAAGCTAATACCTTTACATTTAATAAAGATACGTCTATTTTAAAGACATCTAAAGGTGAAAATATAATTGGAATTGTTCTATCTGGATATATTCAAATTATTAGAAATGATTATAATGGAAATACTACTATATTAGAAGATCTAGAAGAAAATGCAATATTTGGATCTATGTTTTCAGAAATTTCTAGTGATGAATGTGAAATCATTACAAAAGCAACTTCAAAAATTATTATCATAGATTATAATCACGTTATAGAAAGTACTAATAACAATTATGTTTTCTATAATCAGTTCATTCAAAATTTATTATTACTACTATCAGAAAAAATAAATGAACGTAATGAAAGAATTGAAATTTTAACAAAAAAAACAATTAGAAATAAATTACTTGAATATTTTAAAATAACTTCTAATAAGAAAGGAACAAAAAATATCTATCTTCCATTTACATTTAAAGAATTAGCTGAATATCTAGCAGTTGATAGGAGTGCTATGACAAGAGAACTTAAAAACTTAAAAGAAGAAGGTTTCATTGATATTAAATCAAAAAAAATTACTTTACTATATTAAAAAGGTAGCGCTTGCTACCTTTTACCAGTTTATTTTAAAATTAAATGATGAAACAAAATTTTTAAACCAATTTTTGATTTTTGTTATAAAAGATATCTTTAAAATAAGTTTAAACAAACATTCTCTTATAAAATCAATCATTGTACAAATAATATATATTAAAACTAAGGTTAAAAGAATTTTTATAAATATTGAATATCCAAAAGGAATATTAGAATCAATACCTATAAATTTATAAATATTATTTCTTACAAGTTCATTATCGTGAATTAAATATACTCCAAATGTATATGTTGCAACTTTATTTATAAATTTATTATTAAAATCAAGTGTTTTAAAGAATTCAAAATATAAAATTGTACCTATCATAACAAATGGAGTTGCATAGTCAAAGTAAGAAGCACCTACTCTAGAAGAAAATTCACTAAATATATTACTCATTCCATTCATTTCAAGTGCAACATGATTTATCAAATAATTAATAAGTGCTAAAGATACGAAAGACATAATAAGTAATAACCTATAGCCATTCTTTGACATGCGTTTAAAATGATATGTTTCCTTTAATGGATACATACGTAAATATGCACCTATCATATATAAATAGATAAAATTAAAGAATGTAAAGCCATCATTCCATACTACTTTATATCCTGTTATAAATGGTATTACTGATAATATAATAAAAGATAACATTAAAAATGATTTAAATTCTCCTCTTGTTAAACGATTTATGAATTTATTAATGAAGTCACTAAGTACATATGTAACTAAATACATTTTTATAAACCAATAATTATTAAGAGAAGATAAAGAAATATTATTAAATATTGTAACAATATTATAGTTATCAACTATACCAAGTTTTACACAAATAATAAAAATCAAAAGTGAATAAAAAACAACTTCAAAGAAAATATGTAATAATTTTGATAATTTAAATTTACTTTTTGACTGAAAGTATCCAGATAAAAGAACAAATGAATTTACATGTATAATAATTAAAAACATTATAAATTCTAGTATCATTTTAATAGCTGGATTAGTACAATTTGAAAGAACATTACCATGCATTATAATATGCCATAAAACAATAAATGCCATAGAAACTATTCGCATTAATTCAAAATTTGAATTTCTCTTATTTTCCATTTCCAAAACCTCTACCCTATAACTACCTAAGTAATTTTCTCTTACATTATAACATAAAATATACTTAAACTCTATAAAATAAAGTATTTTTTTACAAAAATAAGACCAGATTATCTGATCTTATTTTAAGTTCATATTTTTTACTAATTTATTTATTTTTTGAATAGCTTTTTCTTCTGATTCTAAAATTAACGTTTCAAAGTATTCATCTTGTAGATCATAAAAATAACTTTTTCTATTAATTACATTTTTAGGAAATATAATGTTGTGTTTCAGTTCAAATTCATTTGCCTTAGAGTAAGGAACTACAACACTAAAATCATTTTTCGCTTCTAGATTATAGTAAGCAACATAATCGGCACTACTATTATATCTACTTACTTCAATATCATTAGGAGAATGTACTATGTCTATTTCATCTGTATATTTGTATGTTCCCATATAAACATAATAATCATTTCTAGGGGTAATATCAGTTTGCTTTACCGCCTTTCTTATAAAATATGCGGTATTTTTTTGTTCAATTTGTTCTTTGTTAACAAATTTCGATGTAATCTTTTCATATTCAGTTAGTAATTCTAAATATTCTTTTACTTCAGGCAATTGTTTTAACTCTTCTATTTTTTTAGCTAAACTAACGACTTTTTCTGCTTTTTCCTTTAGTTTTTTATAATTTTGTCTTAATAATTCTAATTCAGAATCAAGCATAATGATCTTCTCCTTTCTAGGATATACATAGATTATACATCTAAATTATATTTTATTCTATATAAATTAAATAATTACTTGCAGTATTGACTTATATTTAAGAGAATTCCCATACTCATAAGTGTTATGAGTAAACTAGAACCTCCATATGATAAAAATGGTAGTGTTACACCTGTTACAGGGATTAGGCCTACAACAACCATTAAATTAAGAGAAGCTTGAAACGCTATTCCAAAAGTTATCCCGAATGCTAAATATTTACCAAATAAATCTGGGCAATTTCTTGCTATTTTAAATCCTTTTATTATAATCGTTAAAAATAGTGTTGTAACTATAATAACTCCCATAAAACCAAATTCTTCACTTATAATAGAAAAAATAAAATCAGTTTGAGGTTCCGGCAAGTAAAAGTGTTTTTGTCTTGAATTTAAAAAGCCATATCCAAATAACCCTCCCGGCCCTATCGCATACAATGACTGAATGATTTGAAAACCACTTCCTAAAGGATCACTCCATGGATTTATAAATGATAGTATTCGCTCAAGTCTATATGGAGCAACTGCGATTAAAGAGATAACTCCAACTAAACCAATAATAACAACGCCAATAAAGAATTTTAGACTAACTCCTCCAACAAATAAAAGGCCCATTGATGTCATAACTAAAATAACACCAGTTCCAAAATCTGGTTGTAGCATTATTAATCCGAATATAAATAAAATAAAACCAACAATTGGTAAAACACACGTTTTTATATTACTCATTTTTTTTTCATTATTAACCATATATTTTGATATAAAAATAATGAGTCCTAGTTTAGCAAATTCACTTGGTTGTATTCCAAAAGATCCTATACCAAACCAACTTCTACTACCATTCCTAACGGTCCCAATACCAGGAATAACTACTAAAATAAGCAAGAGAATACAAATAAAAATTATCTTATTACTATGTTTAAAATATATTCTATAATCTATTTTTCTTATAATAAGTAAAAGAATTAAACCAAAGACAAAAAATATACCTTGATGAATCACAAATTTATAAGGATTATTAAATTTATATTCAGCCCATATATATGATGATGAGTAAACCATAATTAATCCAAATAAGCTAATACATATAATTGAAAGAAAAAGAACAATATCCATTTTTCTATTTTTTCCCATAGTATCACCTTGTAAATTATATGCATTAAAATAAAAAAAAGAAATCGTACGATTTCTTATCTAACTAACTTTTTAATTTTATATTCAGTATACTCACTGATTGGTTGATTATAATCAGTTCCCATTTCATTACTTAATTCTCTTATAAATGTTCTAGAATTACTACTCTTCTTTACCCAATTTTTTAAAACTTTCAAATCACTAGGCGTATATATTTTTGATTTCTGCATTTCATAGAATAAAAATTTAGCAATTGTAAAATTCAAATTCCTTAAATTGGCATCATCTACGCTAGAAGAAATTTTATTTTTAACTATATATTTATCTGTATCACACAAATACATAAAATCACTTGCGTACATGTAGCTTCCACGGTTAATATCAACAGCTTCAATCTTTCTTACAGTTAATTGTTCAAAATCATTTGTTAAATCTCCAATCGCATGCATCAAATCCCAATAAAGAAAAGAGCCTGGTGCCTTATATTCTTTTGTTCCTATTCTTTTATCGGAAGAAAGATCATCTATAAATGGCATTGCATATCCAACATATATACCATCTTCATTTAACAAAATATCAGTTGGAGCTGTAATACGATTCATATTTAAATTTTCTATTAGATAGTTTACTTTATCAAATGTCATAAGATTTTTTTCTTTTCTTAATTCGATATCATACTTTAAATACTTAAGAGCCAAATCTTTATATTTATATACAATACCATCATGACCTGCTCCTATTTTTTCTAAACTTTTTATATCATCTATAACTACTCTATTTTCTGGTAACCTAACTTTTATATTATCAAATTTCATATAAATACCCCCTTTTGTTGGGGGATATTATAACACATAATTTTTTATTTATCAAATCCATACGCCATATACAATAGATATCATTGCTGCAAATAAACCTACTATCCAAAAAAGCTTTACTATATCTCTTTCATTCCATCCTATTTTTTCAAAGGTGTGATGAATTGGTGTCATTGGAAATAATCTTTTATGAGTTAATTTATAATAGATGATTTGTAATATGCAACTTACTGTTTCAATTACAAAAGTAATACCTATTAAAACTAATAATAATTCATGTCTTGTCAAAATAGCAATACTTCCAAGTCCAGCTCCAAGAGGAAGTGAACCGGTATCACCCATAAATACTTTAGCTGGACTTACATTATAAACTAAAAAACCTAATATAGAACCAACTAATATAAATGAATAAATAGCTATTTCTTCATAGCCTTCAAGCCATCCTGCCATCCAAGATATTACTCCAAATGTCAAATAAGCAATTAAGGAAAGACCTCCAGCAAGGCCATCCAAACCATCTGTTAAATTAACCGCATTGCTACTTGCTACTAAAACAAATAAAATAAATAAACCATATAACCATCCAATGTCATATTTAATTGATAGAGAATGTATCCAAAGAAGTGGTTCATTGCCTGCTTTCATAAAAAGATAGAAAAAAATAGTAGCAACAAATATTTGTAAAAATAATTTTTGTCTTTCGGTAAGACCTTTATTGTTATTTCTTTTAATAATTAAATAATCATCTATAAAGCCAATAAATGTATATCCAATAATAGTAAATACTAAAATAAGTAAATTATAACTAATTTTAATTTTTCCCATCACAAACAAAATAAACAGTGTTATAAAACTTGGAATAATAAAGATAAATCCTCCCATCGTTGGAGTACCTATCTTTTTTTTATGTTTTTCCCTCAAATAGACACTAAGTCTTTGTGAAGCGTTTCTATTTTTTAGAAATGGTACAAAAAAGGCCCCAAAACAAACAGATAACAGAAAAGATATCATAACCGCCAATACTGATTTTGTTAATATAAGCATAATTATCTACTCTCCTAATAAAAGACGAACAACTTCACCTTCATATATTCTAGAATTTGCTGATGGTGATTGATAAATAACTTTACTACCTGTTCCTGAATACTCAACTTTAAATTGTTTTAATATTTTTGTTGCTTCATTTTTTTCCATATTTACAACATCTGGGATATTAATAAATCTTTTTTCATTAAAGTTATAATTTTTTTCAGATGCCCCTTCTGGTTTTTTTACATTTAAAATATCAATTGCTGATGTTAAAATGGATTTTACTATTGGAGCTGCAATAGTACCACCATATTGTGTTACACCCTTAGCATTATCAACAGCAACATACACAATTACTTCAGGATCATTAGCTGGTAAAAAACCTATAAAAGAAACAATATAATTTCCGACCATATATCTACCATCTTTAACTTTTTGAGCAGTTCCTGTTTTTCCACCAACTCTATAACCATCAATAAATGCTGGCCTACCTGTTCCATTCGTTACAACACTCTCTAGAGTATATCTAACCTTTTCACTAGTATCACCACTAATAACTTTTCTTACTATCTCAGGTTTGTTTTGTTTGATTACTGCATTAGTTTCTGGTTCATTAATACTTGACACAATATAAGGTTTCATCAAATATCCACCATTAATAGCTGCAGATACAGCTGTTATTTGTTGAATTGGAGTTACTGATACACCTTGCCCAAATGATGTTGTTGCAAGTTCAACGGGTCCAACCCTATCAAGATTGAAAATAATTCCACTTGCTTCACCATTAAGATCAACACCTGTTTTTTTACCAAAACCAAATTTATCGATATATTCAAATAACTTTTCTTTACCAATCTTCTGACCTAAAACAACAAATCCAGGGTTGCAAGAGTTCTCGACAACCTGTAAAAACGTTTGTGCTCCATGACCTCCATGTTTCCAACATTTAATTCTAGCATTTTCAACGCCTATACTGCCTGAATCATAAAATGTATCTTTTTCAAGATCAACAAGTTTTTCTTCTAGGGCTGTTGTTACTGTAATTATTTTGAATGTACTACCAGGCTCATAAGTCATCCAAATAGGAAGATTTCTGTTAATCTCTTCTACGGTATAATTTTGATATTGACTTGGGGAAAAATTAGGACGTGATGATAGCGCTAGTATTTCACCCGTTTTAGGATTCATAACAATTCCAAGGGCTTGATCTGGATTATATTTACTTACAGCATTTTCAAGTTCTCTTTCTAATACAGCTTGAAGTTCATAATTAACGGTTAATGTTATATTCATACCATCTTGCGGTGCTTCATACATTTCTGTAAGTTCTAACTTATTCCCCTTAGCATCTGATAAATATTTAATGGCGCCATATGATCCTGTTAAATAACTATCATACATCAGTTCTAGCCCACTAAGTCCTTGGTTATCAATTCCAACAAAACCAAGAGTATGGGAAAGCATTGTATCATATGGATAAAAACGTTGTGATTCTTTTACCAAGTAAACACCATCTAACTTTAAAGCATCTATTTTATCAGCTATTTCATATGATAATCTTCTTCCCTCTGGATGAACTCTTTCAATAGAAGTTTTCTTACTTACATGAGCATACATCGTATCATAATCAACATTTAATATTTCACATAATTTTTTAGTTGTTTCTTCTTTATCCTTTATTTGATTTGGAATAAGTACTAGTGAAGTTGTTGTTTTATTATCAGCTAGTACAACACCATTTGTATCATATATTTTACCCCTATCTGCTTCAATAGGAAGATTTCTACTCCATAAGCTACTTGCTAATGCATTTAGTTTATTATAATCAATAACCTGTATCCAAAATACTTTACCTATTATCAATAAAAAGAAAAATATAATAACCAATAAAACAATTTTTATTCTAATATGAATACGCTTAAAAAACATGGGTATCACCTCTAATAATTTATATGCACCAAATAAATTATTATAAGAACAAAATTATAACTTTAAACATATAATAAAATTTATTACTTAAATTTAAAATTATATACAAAAAAAGTCCTATATAGGACTTTCAAATTATTCAATAACTGATTTTGATACTGTTACAACAGGACGAAGACCCATATCTGTTCTTGAATTTGCAACATAAAAATCTATTTGTCCATATCTACTTAAATAATATGTATTTATATTACTCAAAGAATATGCTGTATTAGTCCAATAACCCATTATAACATTAGTATTACTAGTATATCTAACATTGTATGTATTATTATCATATATATTACATCCTAATTCAGTACATTTATATGTATAATCATATAACCAAGAATATTTACTTGTACCTAATCCATTACTTAAAGAGCCTGTCAAATAATAACTAGTAGCACCCTCAAATGAAACATTTCCAACTATTTCTGCAATCTCATATGCTGATATTAATCTCGGATTTAAACTTTTATTCCAAGTCTCTGTATCGCTAATAAGTGCATTATTAATTTCCAAAGCTTCTTTATTATTACCATTAGAATTATATTGAACTAAAGCAGTTGTATTATGGTCTAGAATCATATTTACAGTGTTTGAGGAAGCTGTATCATTAAACGTATACCACTTCATACATCCTGTTTTTGTTTCAGTGGTACTTACTGCTTCACTAGAACTACATTTAGTATTTGTTTCTGGATTATAATAAATAGCTGTTCCATTAGAATACTTTGTATATACTGGTGCTTTTGCACTATAAGTTATATCATATCCACTTACTTTTAACTCTGCACTTTTAACAATTGCATCCTTAATTACAACACTTCCACTTGTTGGATATGTTCCCTTTATATTTATTTCTAACTCTTTTTCTTCATTTACTATTTTCTTTCCATTATCACTTAATGTAAATGTTTGTTCAGGGTTATAATTATAGTTTGAATTCATCATATCACTAACTATAGCTGTTTCTATAGCACTCACATATGAGTTAGCACTCTCTTCTGCAGCACCTTTCTTTGCCTTATCTATTGTATTTAATACTAGTGGCATTGATATTAGTGCAATAACTGCTAAAATAACTATTACGGCAAGTAATTCTATAAGCGTAAAACCCTTTCTTTTCATAAAAAAAATACACCTCTATTCTAAAGTGTATTTTAGCATACACACGCCCCACTTGTAAAGTGGAGAGTTGGTATATATAAATTTTCATTCTATTTCCGTATGACCTAGTTTAATATTACTCCAAATAATTATATATAGATACATAACTATTAATAGAGCCCATCCTATAATAGGAACAACAATGCATAATATCCAACTATATGGTAGGTTATAGATTTTATCTCCAGCAACTGATAATCTAAAAGCTAATTTACAGTTAATCTGGATTACAAAGATAATAAACATAATTATAACTGGGAAAATAAACATATATACGCCTATTACCCAATTCTTATAATTACTATACCAAGCATTCTCATCATATAAATCTAATTTATGTGCTGTATAAAGTGAAAATATACCACATGTTAAGATAGATAAAATAAGATATAAAAACCATTTTTTATTTTCTAATTTCATATGTCCTCCCTTTTTATTATTTTACTAATTCTTTTAGTTCATACAAAATATTTAAAGCATCCATAGGGGTTACTTCTAACGGATTAATATCTTTTAGTTTTTCTTCTACTTCACTTTTTTCTTCTATTAATTCATCAAGTGGAAGTGCTTCTTGTACTTTAACATCACGCATAACTTCTTTATTTTCATATATACTTAAGATTTGATTTGCTCTTTTAATTAAAGGATTTGGAAGTCCTGCTAGACTTGCAACATGAATACCATAACTTTTATCGATACTTCCATCTTTAATTTTATGTAAAAAAATAATATTTCCATCTTCTTCTTTTGCTGATACATGAACATTTTTTAGATTTTTTAGATTATTTTCTAAATCAGTTAATTCGTGATAATGTGTTGAAAATAATGTTTTAGCATGAACCGAATTATGAATATATTCGATAATAGCTTGTGCAAGCGCCATACCATCAAATGTAGCTGTACCTCTACCTAATTCATCAAATAAAATCAAGCTATTGCTAGTTGCATTTGAAATAGCGTAGTTAGCTTCATTCATTTCAACCATAAATGTAGATTCACCACTAACTAAATCATCGCTAGCTCCAATTCTTGTGAATATAGCATCAAAAATAGGAAGCGTAGCTGAACTAGCAGGAACAAAAGAGCCAATTTGTGCCATTATAACTGTAATAGCAAATTGACGCATATATGTTGATTTACCAGCCATATTAGGACCTGTAATAAGCAAAATATCAGTATTTTCGTCCATTATGATATCATTTGAAACAAAAAGTGAACTACTAACTTTTTCAACAACAGGATGTCTATCTCCTATAATCTTAACACTTCTATCACTACATATTGTAGGTCTAACATATCCATTTTCTTCAGCTACTTTAGCAAGAGATTGTAAAACGTCTATTTCACTAATTACTTTAGCAATTTCTTGTAATTTTGGAATATATGTCTTCACTATATCTCTTACCTTTATAAATATATTATATTCAAGTTCAACAATTTTTTCTTCAGCATTTAAAATAAGTGCTTCTTTTTCTTTTAAAATAGGACTAATATATCTCTCACAATTAGAAAGTGTTTGTCTTCTTTCGTATCCATATTCTTCTTTTATTAAATTAGCGTTACCTTTTGATACTTCAATATAATATCCAAAAACACGATTATAACCTACTCTTAAGTTTTTAATACCTGTACGCAATTTTTCTTCAGCTTCGAATTTAGCAATAAAGTCTTTTCCGCCACGACGTAGACTTTTTAATTCATCTAATTCACTATTATAACCATCCTTAATAATATATCCCTCTTTAATTGAAAGGGGTGGATTTTCATAAATACTTTTATCAAGAAGTTCATATAAATCATCTAAAGGTTCAATGTTTTTATAAAATTTAATACCTTCTAAAATTCGTTTTATCTCAGGTAAAACTTTAAGTGATTGTTTTAATTGAAGCATATCTTTTGCATTGGCATTTCCAAAAGCAATACGACCACTAAGTCTTTCTAAATCATATACTTCAAATAAAGCATTACATAAATCGTCATGTAAAATAAATTCTTTATGCAATGTATCAATAATATCATATCTACGATTTATTTCATCTTTATCTATTAGTGGATTTTCAATCATTACTTTAAGCATACGTGATCCCATAGCTGTTTTAGTTTTATCAAGCAACCATATAAGAGAATAGTTTCTTTGTTTTAATCTAAGTGTTTCTGTAAGTTCAAGATTTCTCTTAGTGTGAATATCCATTTTTAAATAGTTTTTGTTTTCTTTTACAATTACATGTTGTAAATGTGACAAATTACGTTTTTGGGTTGTTGTTATATATGTAAGTAAATATTTTAATACTTGAACATAATAAATATCACTTATGTCTTCATATATATATTTATATTCATCAATATCCATAATATCGTTAAAAACTGTTACCGTTATTTTAAATTGGTCTTTTAAAATGTTTACAATATTACTTTCTAATTTATCATTTACAACTACTTCTTTTAAACCTATGTTAACAACTTCACTTACAAGTTTAGAAGCATTATGCTCTACTTTTAAAACATAACTTTCTCCAGTTGATATATCAGCATAAGCAATAGCGTATAAATGACCAAAATTCATAATACTTCCAACATAATTATTTTCGCATTCGATTAAAGCGTCATCATTCATAAATGTTCCTTTACTAATTATTTGAATAATATCTCGCTTTACAATTCCTTTTGCAGCCTTAGGGTCTTCCATTTGTTCACAAATTCCAACACGATAACCCTTATCAACTAATTTCTCAATATATATATTTGCAGCATGATGAGGAATTCCACACATTGGTATTTTTTCATCTAATCCTGCATTTTTACCAGTTAATGTTAATTCAAGTTCATGAGATACATTAATTGCATCTTCAAAAAACATTTCATAAAAATCTCCTAAACGAAAAAATAAAATAATATCAGGATTTTTATCTTTAATTTCTAAATATTGTAACATCATAGGAGTTACTTTACTTCTATCTACATCTTCTCTTTTCACATAATCACCTTACATCTAGTGGATATTATACCATAAACACGTTAATATATAAAGAAAACTTCATTTTTAAAATGAAGTTTTATCCTATTTTCTTTATCTTTTCTCTTTCTTTTACTAAGACTTGATTAGTATTAAAATCAATATTTTGATGTACGCAAGCTTCAATTATAGCTTTATATTCTAAATCCATGGTAGCATCTTCTTCAAAGATAACACTCTCAAGTAAATTATCACCATCACCTGATAACTTATCGATAAGTCTATACACATGCTCTTCTTCTAAATCATCTACAACATCATCAAGACTAATTCCACTTTTAAGTTTAGTTTCATAGTTTATAACTTTAGCTTCAAAACTATTATTTTCTTCAACATTATAACATGTATCCATAATCTAGCTCCTAATTTATAGAAATTAAAAAAGCCATAAGGCTTATGTCTTCTACCTGGTGACCAGTACGGGATTCGGACCCGTGAATGCTGCCGTGAAAGGGCAGTGTGTTAAGCCACTTCACCAACTGGCCAAAAATAAATGGCGCCTAATGTAGGACTCGAACCTACGACCTATCGGTTAACAGCCGAGTGCTCTACCAACTGAGCTAATTAGGCATCCGTTGTCATAAGACTATTACATTATATCCTATAAATTTTATTTTGACAATACCTTTTTTATATTTTTTTTATATTTTGTAAAAATTTTTTAATTTATTAAAATAACCTATTATTTTCTTCTTATTTTTCTTAAACTTTTTTCTATTTTTTTATTTATGTCATAATTATTATATTCAAGTAAATTAATAATAGACTTGTAACTTGGATCTTTTATAAATTCTTCTACTTTTGAAGTAAATTGATATTGTTCAATTTTGGGATAATCACAATGTTCATATTCTTTAATAATTATATTTATACAATTAATTATGTTTTTATAAAGTTCTAGTATTGATTTATCAATATGTTTTAGATTTCTTTTAATTTTTGTTCTTGCTAAAGCAACATTTGTTTCCTCTTCCATAATTATTTTGCTACATTCTACAAATAACGTAATATCTTTTTTATAAATAAAATAAAAGTCTAAATTACTCATTAGTGACATAATATCAAAAAAACGTTTATCTTGATAAAATCCTACAATATCATTTGTAAATGGATATTTTAAAATATCTTCACCATATATTGAAATAAGTAAATCAACAATAAAATATTCAAAACAGTGTCCTTTAGTATTACAAACTTTTCTACTTAAATATTCAACAAAGCCTTCTGTTAATCCTTCTCCAATTTTATTTTTATCAGTTTTAAAGGTAATTCCATTAGAATAGTAATATGGATATTCATCAGAAATTGTTTGATTTAATTTTTTACCATTTCTAAAACTTACATGAAATAGTTCATGAATAATAGCATTATCTTCATATAATGTAATTTTATTATTTACTTCATCATAAGTCCCACTAATTCCACAGGAATTTATCTCTTTTTCTTTTTTATTTATCGTTAGTGCTTTTTTATTATTATAATAATTTTCTCTAAAACAAGGTGGATATGATTCTAATACTTCTTCAACTAACGCCTTTTCTCTTTCGTACATAAAAATCCTCTTTCTCGGTCATTATTCTAACACATATAAAGAAAAAAAGATAGTTTAACTATCTTAATTTAATATGTACCTCTCTTAATTGTTGTTCTGATACAGTACTTGGACATCCCATCATTTTATCTTCTCCGCTAACACTCATTGGGAAAGCTTGAACTTCACGTAAATTTTGTTCATCTCTAAGCAGCATTATCATTCTATCAATTCCAGGAGCCATACCAGCATGTGGAGGGCATCCATATTTAAAAGCATTGTATAGTGAACTGAAACGTTCTTTTACAACATCCTTTGAATATCCAACCATGCTGAAAGCTTTTTCTAAACATTCAATATCATGATTTCTAACTGCTCCACTAGCCATTTCATAACCATTACATACAAAATCAAATTGATATGCTAGAATATCATCTATTTTTTCTTTTTCTAAAGCTTCTAGTCCACCTTGTGGCATACTAAATGGATTATGTCCAAAATCATATTTTCCTTCTTCTTCATTATATTCGAACATTGGAAAATTATTGATAATACAGAAATGATATTTGTTTTTATCAATTAAATCTAATTTTTCTCCTAAGTATGTTCTAATTTGACCTGCTTGTTTTGCAGCAACATTTTCCTTTTTATCAGCAATAAAGAAAAGTACACTTCCAGCCTTTAATTTTGCTTGTTCTATTAATTCTTTTCTATCTTCTTCTGTTAAAAATTTATCAATTGGTCCTTTAAATGTCATATCATCTATTACCGTAATGTAACCAATTCCTGGCATTCCTAACTTTTTAGCAAAATCAACCACTTCATTAAACCATGAGTTTGACTTACTTGCAAGATCATCTACTTTAATTGCTCTTACAACACTTCCTCTAAATGGCTTAAATTCTGACTCTTCAAATATTTTACTAATATCAATTATCTCAAGTGGATTACGTAAATCTGGTTTATCTGTTCCAAAACGCAACATAGCATCTTTATAATTAATTCTTGTAAATGGTTTTTTTGATACTTCACGATCACTAAAATGTGTAAATGTATCATAGAAGATATCCTCTCCTACTTTATATACGTCTTCTTCATCTACAAAACTCATTTCAAAATCAAGTTGATAAAACTCTAGGGTTCTATCTGCTCTACAATCTTCATCTCTAAAACAAGGCGCTATTTGAAAATACTTATCAAATCCTGCTACCATAAGTAATTCTTTGAATACTTGAGGTGCTTGTGGTAAAGCGTAAAATTTTCCCTTAAATTTACGAGAAGGTACTAGAAAATCTCTAGCTCCTTCTGGACTTGATGCTGTTATAATTGGTGTTTGAACTTCATTAAAGTCCATCTCTGTCATTTTATTACGTAGATATGATAATAATTTACTTCTAAATAAAACATTATCTCTTACTTTAGTGTTACGTAAATCTAAGTAACGGTATTTAAGACGTACTTCTTCATTTACTTCATGTGAAGTTTTAATTTCGAATGGAAGATTAATAGCGGAACTTAAAACATTTAATGATTCAACTAAAACTTCTACTTTACCAGTACTGATGTGGTCGTTATAATCTTCTTCACTTCTTGCACGAACCATTCCTTTAACTGTTATTGTTGATTCTTTTGATAATCCTGAAAACATATTATCATCATTACTTACAAGTTGAACTGTTCCTTTAATATCACGTAGATCAACAAATATAACTCCACCATGGTCACGGATATTTTCAATCCATCCTGATAAAGTTACTTCACTTCCGACCATACTTTCACTGATTTTTCCACAATATTCTGTTCTATATTTTTCGTTCATGTTTTACTCCTATCTTTTTTCTATTTCTTCTTGCATCATACTTCTAGCCATAGCTGGATTAGCTTGACCGCGAGTTTTTTTCATAATTTGACCTACAAGGTAATCTAAAATGTTTGTTTTACCACTCTTATATTGATCAATTGAAGTTGGATTTTCATTTAATACTTCTTCTACAATTTGCATAATTTGATCAGCAGAACCAATTTGTTTCAATCCTTCTTTTTCAACAATAAGTGTTGGTTCCATCTCTTCTGTTAAAGCTTTATATAAAACTTCTTTTGCTTGTTTTGATGATATTGTATTATTCTCAACAAGAGATATTAAATCAGCAAGCATTTTTGGTGTAACAAATATTTTAGAAATATCAAGTTCATACTTATTAACATGTCCCAAAATGACACTTGTAATCCAGTTTGATGCTGCTTTTTTATCTACATTATATGAAATTGTTTCCTCAAAATAATCTGAGATATTTTTCTCTTTAACTAAAATAGTTGCATCATAATTAGAAAGTCCATATTCATTTATATATTTTTCTTTACGTTCAAATGCAAGTGGTGGAATAGATGCTCTAATTTCATCTAACCATTCCTTACTTAATTTAAATTTTGGAATATTTGGTTCAATAAAATATTTATAATCAATAGCATCTACTTTACTACGCATGTAAATAGTTGTTCCACTCTCTTCATCCCAACGACGAGTCTGTTGTTCCATATTGTCATAGGTTCCATCTTCCTTGGCTTCAGTTTGTCTTTCTATTTCATAATTAATAGCGTCTCTTACACCACCGAATGAATTAACATTTTTTATTTCAATCTTAGTTCCCCAATTTTTGGGATCAGATTCATCTTTTTCTATATCCATAATAGAAACATTTACATCACATCTGATTTGACCCTTTTTAGAATCAGCTTCACTAATACCTGCATATTGGTATACACTACGCATTGTTTCAAGGAAAGCAACTGCTTCATCAGCAGAATGAAAAATTGGCTCGGTAACAAGTTCTAGAAGAGGCACACCAGCACGGTTATAATCAATTGCTGAATAACTTGCGTAGTGATCACTACTTGCTGCATCTTCTTCTAGGTGAATATTGTTAATTTTAGCAACCTTAATTTCACCATTACACTCATATTTCATCTCACCATAAATCCCAACAGGCGCTGGTTTTGTTTCTTGGGTAATTTGAAATCCCTTTGGTAGATCTGGATAATAATAATTTTTTCTTTCAAAGTACATATATTCAGGTTGTTTACAATTCAAAATCATACTAGCCATTAAAGCTTTTTTTACTGCTTCTTTATTAACAACAGGAAGTGTACCTGGAAAAGCCATATCAACTGGTCTTATATTAGTATTAGCAACTCCTTTGTATGAGTTTTCAGCACCTGAGAAAACTTTTGTATTTGTTTCACTAATCTCACAGTGCATTTCAAGTCCAATAAGTGCTTTATATTTCATGTGTTACCTCCTTTGCAATTTGATTTTTGTATGGCATAACGCTTTCAAGAGCGTATGCTATATTTAATACATTCGCATCATCATAACAATTTCCTGTTATATTAAGTGCGACTGGAAGAGAATCTATAAATCCATCTGGAATTGTAATTGATGGGAAACCACCAAAATTTCCGACTTGTAAGTGTTCCTCTAAAACAGTTGTGTCATTATCTAGAATATCTTTATCCCCATCTAAGTGTTTAGCAGGTCCACTTGATACTGGTAAAATAACAGCATCATATGTTTCAAATAATTTTTTCCATTCATCAACAAGAAGTCTACGTACTCTTTGAGCATTAAAGAAATAACGATTCTTATTTTGTGCCTGTAATACATAAGATCCAATTACAAAACGACGTTTAATAAGTGGTGAAAAACCTTCTGTACGATATTTTTTCATCATATCAATATAATTATCAGCTTCTATTCTTGGTCCAAAGATTATACCTGTTAAATTAGACATATTTGATGTAGCTTCAGCACAAGATATAACAACATATGTGGATGCTATAGCGTTTAATAATGTTCTATTAACGCTTACCTCTTCTACTTCCATACCAAGACTTTTACATTTATTTAATGCTTCTTTAAAATTAAGCAAATGATTTTTAAGTTCATCACTAGCATGTGGATAATTATCTAAATCACAGATTTCTTTAATATAACATAATTTCTTACCCTTAACATTTCCTGTCAATGACTCAGATAAATGAATATCACTTGAATCCCATGAAGTCATATCATTTTTATCAATACCTTTCATTTCATCAACAACAATAGCAGCATCTTTGACATTACGTGTTAAAACACCACAGTGATCAAGAGAACTCGCAAATGGGAATAATCCATATCTTGATATCATTCCATATGTTGGCTTATATCCAACAATACCACAATATGCTGCTGGCTTACGAATAGAATCTCCTGTATCTGATCCTGTTGCATATGGATAAACACCTGCAGCAACTGCACAAGCAGACCCAGCACTAGATCCAGCACACATACGTGTTCTATCCCATGGATTTCTTACTACACCAGTATGACCTGTTGTTCCTGTTCCACCCATTCCAAATTCATCCATTACTGTTTTATTTACAGCAACAGCTCCAGCCTTCTCCAATTTTTCAATAGCAGTAGCTGTAAAAAATGGAACATAATTCTTTAAAGTATTTGATGAACCTGTAGATAAAATTCCTTTTGTTGAATAATTATCTTTAATTCCATAAGGAATTCCTGAAAGTAAATTATCAGTTACAGGAACTTCTTTAGCATCATCCATAATTGTTACAAATGCATTATATTTTTCTTCTACTTCATGTGATTTTTCTAAAGATTCACGAATTAATTCTTTAGATGAAACTTCACCATTAATCAAAGCTTCGTGAATTTCTTCAATACTCTTATTCATGTGCATCATTACCCACCACCTTTGGTACTCTAACTTCATTTCCAACATAATCACCACAATTTTGTAATAACTCTTCAATTGGAACAGATTCTTCTACTACATCTTCTCTAAGTTCATATACAAAATCATCTAATGCCCAACTCATAGGTTCAACATTTTCAATTCCATCTATTTCATTTATAATATCAATATTTTTATCAATAATATCAAATTCATCTAATACCATTTGATTTTCTTCTTTTGTTAAGCCAATTAGTAATTTATCAGCATAATCATCAACCATTTCACTTGTAAACTTTGCCATAATATCCTCCTTTATTTAATTTAACAAAAAAAACAGTAATCATCCCAAAAAGGGACGAATTACTGTTTAATCCGCGGTACCACCCTACTTACTATCATAGATAGTCTCTTTATGTAACATGATAACGGATTACTTCCGACTTACACTACTTAATTTCGCATAAGCAACTCCAGAGTGTTATTCATTATTACATAATTGTTAGCTCACACCATACCTAACTCGCTTTTATTAGAGGTAATAATTACTTTTCTCTTTCACAGACATTCAAATATAGTTCAAGTATAAAGCAAAATCATTATTTTGTCAATATTCTATACCTATTTAAGTATTTTTCCGTGACAAATATAATTAGATGTCCCAGACACAACAATTCCTTCTTTAGAATCAAAATTAACTATTTCACTTCCACCATCTTCTAAAACTAAAATATCTTTATTTTGTTTTAAATAATCATTTATAACTGCGGAAGATACAGCAGAAGCAGCAGCTGTTATACATGATAAAGTCCTACCGGCACCACGTTCAAATGTTTTTAATCTAATTATATCTTTATCAATTAAACTCATGGCACTAACATTAATACGCTCTGGGAATAAATAGTATGTCGATAAATACTTACCTATCTCATCTAAATCAAAAGAATCAAGATCATTTGTATAAATAATCGCATGAGGATTTCCAACAGATACACAAGTTACTTGATAGTCATTATTGCAAGCATGGATAGTTTCATTTATAAAAACACTTTTTTCTGTTAAAACAGGAACTAACTTTGCACTGAATTTGGGATTACCAAGTTTTAGTGAAACTAAAGAAACTTCTCCATTTTTTAGTGATAAATGAACATTTTTTATACCAGATTTTGTTTTTATACTCATATCTTTATTTTTAACTAATTTGTTATCATACAAATACCTTGCGACATTTAAAATAGCACCTCCACTCATAAAAGTTTCGCTAGAATCACTATTATAAATAAATACCTCAGCACTAGATTCTGTACTTGGCATAACTAAAGCAACACCTTTTGCTCCAATACCAAAATTATTCTCACAAATTTCTTTTATATGTGATTTAATAAAATTTATATTAATTTTATTCTTTATACCATCAATAATAATATAGTCATTTCCATTAGTATGCATTTTTGTAAAATTTATTTCTTTTAACATATACATCCTCCTATTTTAAGGATATAAAAAAAAGCATTAAAAAATGCTAGGAAATTTTTCTTTTTTGATATACTTTATAATTAGACTTAGTATTAATATCTGTATTTTCAACATATCCCGAACAAACAGCCAAATTTTTACTTGCAACATTGCTATTATCAATAACAAGTTTTATGGTTGCAACATCACTTGATAAAAGTATATCAATCATACTTAATAATGCCTTAGCGTACCCTAGGCCTCTATATTTTTCTAAAATAGCGTATGATACAGTAACATATGCATCTATCCCATAAGGATTGGAAATATATAAGTAACCAATAGCTAAAGAATTAGAATATACAATATATGATGTACCACAAATATCATATATATTTTCTTTTATTTCATCTTTAATTTCAAATAATAATGATTTTAAATAACCATCTTCTCCACCGACTAATTTATCTTGTTCTAATATTCTTAAGAAATCTTGATGTTTTTTCTTTCTAAAGTTCATTTTTTCAACTGATATTAATTCATTTAATTCTATTATTTTCACACTACAACACACAACTTACTACATATATTTAAAAAATAAAAACCCTTGCAAGCAAGGGATAAAATCACAAATGGTGGGCCTGAATGGACTTGAACCATCGACCTCACGCTTATCAGGCGTGCGCTCTAACCAGCTGAGCTACAGGCCCATTTATGTGTCAACGACTCTTACAGTATACTCTATTATATGTAATATTTCAATACTTTTTGTCAAATTTTTTTATTTTTTGTTCTAAATTTAAAATACTAGCTAATTTTATTCAATTTCATTTTCTTTTTCCAACTCTTATTAGCAAGCTTTATATATACTTTTTTAGTCATAGGATGAATAGTTGTATTTAAATTAATTCCTTTTCCTTTTTTTATACAATGTTTAAGCCATAGAAATTTAAATATAAAAGAAATACTCATAATCTTATATATGCAATTATCTTTTCTCTTTCCAATTATCTCACCCGCTCCAACACTAATATGTCCTTTATATAGAGCTTGCCTTTTAGAAGTAAAATTTTCAATTATTTTTAAAGCTACTTCATTATGAATAGGTTCTAAAAAGCCACAATTACATATAGCATAAATTTTTTTATTTGAAATATCAATATTGTTATTATCAAGATACTCTATAAATTCTGTTACTTTACTTGGAATAGAATCAACATATAAAGGAAAAGAAAAAACAATTGTATCATGATGTTTTAAATCTATTTTAGAAAAACTATCTTTATATAAATAGATAATTGTCTCTTTTTTACTAATTAAATTAAGAAAGTAATTAGAATTACTTTTTTTTAATTTAGGACTACCATTTATTAATAACATTTATATATCACCTATTTCTTCTATATTATTTACAAAGTTAATGATTGGCGGATTTGAATTTATATTACAAGCATTTAAATTTACTAATCTACGCGCTAATTCTTTTTCATTTGAATCTATATTTCCATAAAAATAAACAATAAAATTTAATTTTTTATTACTCCTTGATTGATGGTGAATTCTACCATTTCTAAGACAAAAATATGGTTTTACATAGCCAATTACTCGTTCTAATATTTTTTTTACATTAGCGCTATATGTACCATATATACACTTACTAATAATTATTATAGAATCACTACTTAATAAAACATCACTAAAATGTTTTAATTCATCATTAAAAGTACATATTTTAGGATGCTTTACCCAACAATTAAAACAACCAATACAATTTTTTTCACATGTATTTATAATAACATCATCACTTTTTATTTTATCAAAACAGTCTATATCATGAATTATTGTTCTCATAGTAAATATTATGCATATAAGGTATTAATAATACATAATATAAAAAAACAAGAGAAATAATCTCTTGTTTATATAACAAATGAACCTAAAATTATAACTAATAGAATAAAAAGTACTACCATGCATAGATACCCATTATTACATGATTTTTGACAAGTTGTATCTTGACATGTAGATTGACTTTGACATTCTTTATTACAAGACATTTAGTTCACCTCCTTTAAGCTTAAATATAAGCCCCTAGTATAATTATTAAAAGAATAAATAATACTAATACAATAGCAGCTCCAGATACTCCTGAATTACACATAAAGCATTCCTCCTTTTTTTATCTTTTCACAGTATTTTATGGATTTTTCCTAGAATGGTGATTACTTATAACTAAATTTATTCAAAATATTGTAATTTATAATAATCTTTGATATCATATAATATGATGTTAAAGGAGGATAAACATTAATGAAAAAGAAAATTATAACATTATTTTTATGTACTACTCTTTTAGCTACAGGATGTGGACACAAGGTAGCTTTAAAAGATGGAAAGGAAGTTATTGCTTCTATAAAAGATCATGAAATTACAGCAGAAGATTTATTTGATGATTTAAAAAAACAATATGGTACAAATACAGTTATTAACATGATTGACGATTTAATTGCTGATACTGAAATTGAAGATAGTAAAGAATCTAAGGATTACGCTAAAGCAGAAGTAGCTTCAATGAAACAACAATATGAAGCACATGGGTATAACTTTAATGATGTATTAGCTCAATATGGATATAATAGTGAAGATGACCTTATTGATGTTTATGCAAAAACATATAAGAAGGAGCAAGTTGTAAAAAATTACTTAAAGAAAAATAAAGTAACTGATGATGAAATTGAAAAATATTATAATGAAGAAATTTATGGTGATTATAGTGCTAAACACATTTTAATTAAATCAACAGCTACTGATAGTATGACTGATGATGAAAAGAGTGCTGCTGAAGATGCTGCTAAAGCAAAAGCAGAAGAAGTTATCAAAAAATTAGAAGATGGTGCTAATTGGTCAGATTTAGTCAAAGAATATTCTGAAGATTCAGGTAGTGTTGATAGTGACGGATTAATTGAGAACTTCACTAAAGGTGATGTTGTTGATGAATTCTTTAATTCAGTTGTTTCTCTAAAAGATGGTGAATATACAAAAACTCCCGTAAAAAGCACATATGGATATCACATTATTTTAAGAGTTAGTGCTACTGATAAACCTTCATTAGAAGATAAAAAAGAAGATATCAAAACGGCTCTTGTTGAAAACTATTTAAAAAATGATGATGATTTATCTGATAAAACTTGGGCAGAAATTCGTGAGTCATATAATTTAAAAATTAATGATTCTACTATTCAAAAAGGATATGACGCTATAAAAAAATAAAAGTGCTTAAGCACTTTTTATTTTTGGTATTTTATTAATTCTTCTTTTATATCACTTATAGAAAATCCTTTTTTATATAATTTTTGTTTTATAACATTTAATAAGTCTTCTTCATTATATTTAAATTTTAATTTTTGATATAGTTTCTCTATTTCACGTTCTAAAACAACATTATCAGATATATTAACACTAGCAGAGACGTCTTTAATCATACTTTGTTCATATCCTAAATTAAATAGAAAGTTTTCTATTTTTTGTTTTAAAATATATGATGAATCTTTATGATTTAACTTTACTTTCTTTTGAGCCAAAGAGAGGGCCTTATCATAAAAAATATAATCATTATAATTAGATAAAACTTGACTTACCTCTTCTTCATTCATTCCCATATTAATTAAATCATTTTTTATTTTAATAGGACCATCATTTGTTAAATTAACTTTATCTTCAATAAATGCTTTTATATATCTACTATCATTAATCAAACCTTCACATTTTAATTGTTTAATTAACCGCTCAGATATACTCTGACTACATGAATACTTTGAGATATATTTCTTTATTTCTGCTTCACTTCTAAGCTTAACAGTAATATACTTAATAATTTTACTATAAATGCTATAGTAATCATTTTGAGCTAACATTTCTTCATATAATGAATCATCTATTTCCTTTTTTAGTAAAATATTATTTTCTAGAATAACATTATCATATGTAATGATGCTATCACCATTTGTAAAATCGATTTTATATTTATTACTAGCAACTTTTTTTATCTTTTTTATTTGCAAAAAAAATACACCTCCTTAAAATAAAAACTTAATACTATTTAACATGTATTAAGCCTTTAGACACTTCCTCTAGTGCTCTACCTATTTCTTTTTTAGAAACGTATTCATTTTCTTTCATTTGATAATGATTATAATCTCTCATTTCATTAACTCTTTTTGCAACAACATTTACAAGTAAATATTTAGAGCCAACAATATCTAATAATTTATCAATTGAAGGATAAATCATCTTATCACCTTCCTTAATAATATCTTATTATATAATTTAAATAATTTCAATTTATTTCCGAAAATTTTACATCTTTTTACATCTTATCTAATAATATCTAATATTAATTTTTCCTCTCTTGAATGCATACCAATTTCAAAACAATCTATTATACTATCAACAGAAACACTGCTATTATCAATATAAACTTTTAACAGTTCTTCATTTTCTAAAACATAATCTCCAACTTTTTTGCTTAAAACAAAACCTACACCATAAGAAATTTCATCGTCTTTTCTGCTTCTTCCTGCCCCTAATTTCTTAGCAAGTTCTCCAAGTTCTAATGCGTTTATATGCTCAATAAATCCTGTTTGTTTGCTCTTGATTGAAATACATTTATCAGATACACAAATATCATCTAAATTGCCACCTTGATATTTAATATAATTTTTAAAAGTTTCATATGCCTTCCCACTTGAAAGAGATTTTTTTACCTCACGTAAAGCATCTTCAAGAGGTATATTTTTACCCATTGATACCATTTCACTTGCAAGATTAATACAAAGCTCAGTAACATCTTTAGGTCCTTTATTTTGAAGACAAGCAATAGCTTCTTTTACTTCTAATCCATTACCAATAGCGTATCCTAGTGGTTCTTCCATCGATGACAATATACAAGTTACTTTTCTTCCATATGATTTACCAAGTTCAATCATTGTTTTAGCAAGTAATCTAGCATCTTCAATATTTTTCATTAAAGCTCCATTTCCTACTTTAACATCTATTACAATATATTTAGCGCCACTAGCTATTTTTTTACTCATAATAGATGAAGCAATTAAAGGAATTGATTCAGTTGTTCCACTAACATCTCTAAGTGCATATATTTTCTTATCAGCAGGGACTAAATTTCCAGACTGACTTGTAACCGCTATTCCAATTTTATTAACTTGATTAAAAAATTCATCTCTTGAAAGTTCTGTTTTGTAACCTTTAATACTTTCTAATTTATCAATTGTTCCACCAGTATGACCTAAACCTCTACCTGACATTTTAGCCACTTTTAAACCTGTACTTGCTACAATTGGAGCAACTATAAGAGTTGTTTTATCACCTACTCCTCCTGTTGAATGCTTATCAACTACAACACCATCAATAGCATCCATATTTATAGTATCTCCAGAATCTATCATAATTTTAGTTAAATTTACAATTTCTTCATTATTCATACCCACTAAGACAATAGCCATAAGTAGAGCGCTCATTTGATAATCAGGAATAGTGCCATCTACATATCCTAAAACAGCATATTTTATCTCATCATATGTAAGCGTTTCACCATTTTTTTTCTTTGTTATAATTTCTATCATATCCATATTATCACCATATTTATTATAACAAAAGTAAGCATATAAATGCTTACTTTATTTCAATTTTATCTAAATTATCAATATTTTGACAAAGAATTTTGTAAAGTTTTCGATGCTTCTTTAATGCTTTTATTAAACAAATATCATTATTACTAATACCTTCATATGGTAGTATGTCTTCTTTAACAAGACTATCTTCTGTATACAATAAATCATTAGGTTCTAAGCTAAGAATTTTTAATAATTTTTCAAAATTATCTAAAGTTGGATTTTTAGTTCCTTTTTCATATCCACAAATGGAAACTTTACTAACATGAAGCATTTTTCCTAATTCTTCTTGTGATAAGCCTCTACGAATACGTTCTAACTTTAATCGCTCATTATTTATCATAGCTACCACTCCGTTATCTACTTGCTAATATTATAGCAACTATATTTACAAAAATCAACACACAGAAAACGAATTAACTATAAATTAACAAAAGTTGTTGAAATTATTTTGAAGTTAACGTATAATTAACTTGGTGGTGATACTATGGACAAATTAAAGCAATGTAGAATTAACAAAAATTATAGCTGTCAAAAAATGGCAAACATACTTAAAATTAGTAAAACATATTACTGGCAATTAGAACAAGGTCAAAGAAGATTAACTTATGATATGGCAATTAAAATTGCTAATATATTTGGCCTTAAGCCAGATGATTTATTTTATGTTGATGAAATGACTAATACTAAAGTACAAGAGAACACTAACTAGTGTTTTTTTTGTAAAAAAGAAAGCACATTATTCTGCTTTCTTACTAGATAAAAATGTTAATTTTTCAGCTATAACTTCAACTACTTGTTTACTTGATTCTAAATCTTCTACTTTTCTTGTTTGGATTCTACCTTTTATACCCAACAAATCTCCTTTATGACAATACTCAGAAGCATTTTCTGCAATTCCCTTAAATAATACACAAGAAATAAAATCCGTGTCATATTCCCCATTCATATTCTTATAACTTCTTGGAACAGCTAGTGTAATACTAGTTACTTTATTTCCATTTTCACTTTCATGAAGTTCAGGATCTCTTACAAGTCTCCCTACTAATACTGTTTGATTTAACATATAATCTCTCCTTTCGTAACTAATATTACAGATTAAATACTTAGAACACAAATGACTAATTTTGAAATTTTTACCTTATTTAAATACAAAAAAAGCATTTCCAATAAACAGAAATTGCTTTTTTGTTACCAATTTTATTCTATTTAAAAAAATATGTTAAAAATAATTTTTTAATAATTTATTTAATTCAACCGCATATTCCATAGGTAATTCTTCCCTAAATCTATCAATGAATCCCATTATAATAAGCTCTTTAGCTTTTTCTTCATTGATACCTCTACTCATTAAATAAAATAATTTTTCACGACTAATTTTTGATACTGTTGCTTCATGTTCAATATATGAGCTTTCGTTTGAAACTTTATTAGTAGGGATTGTATCACTTTTTGAGATATCATCAACAATAATTGTATCGCACTTTACAGTACTCTTTGCATGATGTGCTTTAGAAGTTATATTTACAGTTCCGCGATAAGTAGCGTTTCCACCTTTAGCAGCAATTGATTTACTTATAATATTACTTTCAGTATATGGAGCTAAATGAATCATTTTAGCTCCTGTATCTTGAATTTGATTAGAAGAAGCTACGGCTATCGTAATACAGTCTCCCTTAGCACCTGTTCCCGCTAAAATACAAGCTGGATACTTCATATTAGTTTTAGCTCCTATATTACCATCAATCCATTCCATCTTACCATTTTCTTCAACAATAGCTCTTTTGGTAACAAGATTATAAACATCACTTGACCAATTTTGGATAGTAGTATATCTACAGCTAGCATTCTTTTTAACATATATTTCTACAACAGCTGCATGAAGAGAATCAGATGTATAAGTAGGTGCTGTACAACCTTCCATATAGTGAAGGTGACTATTTTCATCTACAATAATTAAAGTACGTTCAAATTGTCCCATATTCTTACTATTGATACGGAAATAACTTTGAAGAGGCCTATCAATAGTTGTATTAGGAGGAATATAAATAAATGTTCCACCACTCCATACAGCTCCATTTAAAGCTGTATATTTATTCTCATCATATTTTACTAAATGATTAAAATATTCTTTAAATAAATCTGGATATTTCTTTAAAGCCGTATCAGTATCACAGAAAATAACATTCTTCTTTACTAATTCATCTATCATATTATGATATACAACTTCACTTTCGAATTGTGCTCCAACACCATCTAAATATCTTTTTTCAGAATCAATTAAACCAATTTTATCAAAAGTATCTTTTATACTACAATCAACTTTAGCCCAATCGTCATATACTTTGTCACTCATTTTTTTATAATAATTTATTAAATTAAAATCAATTGAAAGTTGAGGTCCAAAATTAGGGTTTTTTAGTTCAGCGAATTTTTTATACGACTTAACCCTAAAGTTTTCCATCCATTTAGGTTCACCTTTTATTTTAGATATTTTTCTTACACTTTCCTCATCTATTCTATCAATGACTTCCATTTTATCACCTATCTAATCTTTTTTGTAATACTTTTGCTCTCTCTTTTGCATAAGATAAAACATTGTTTTTTTCTAAACAACTAATTAAAGAAAGAGACGCTAAAGCTTTTTTATATAATTCATTTGCTTCACGAACACTCATATTAAACATAAAATACCCATTTTCATTTTCAATTTTAGTACCATAATCATAGATTTTTGTAATGTATACAGTATTAAGAATAATATAGTCATTGTAATTGCTGAAAATAGGATATATATCATTCGTAAATAAATTCATAGCTACATCATCTATAACTACACCGGCACATAAACAAGTGCCGTCATCATACATTTTATAGTATACTGTTTCATCTTCTAATTCTACTTTATGAGTAAAAATATTTAATTCAAATATTTTAATATTACTATATATTTTGTCTCTCATATTCATTCATTACTTTCTCAAAACCCCACCATGGTAATAATGCACACTTTTTACGATTTGGTTGTTTATATATGTCATCATAAACAATAGCTTGTTCTAACACGTCTTCGTCATATGACTCTTCATTAAGCATTTTGCTAAAATTTTTATATACTTCAATAGCATCTTTAACACTTTTTCCAATAATTGTATCTATCATAATAGATGTTGAACTTGTACAAATTGCACATGCTTCACCGTCAAATCTTGCATCTACTATTTTACCATTATCAATTTTAACCATTAAATGAATTTCATCGATACATGATTCATTATTTGTATCTGTTTTTATATATGAATCATCATCTATAAGTCCTTTATTTTTAGGATTTGAATAATGCTCTAAAATAATACTTCTTTTCATATTTTGATCCATAAAAATCACCATTAATAGTGTAGCATGAACAATAAAAAAAAACAAGAAAAAAGCCTAAATGGCTTCAATAATTAATTTAATTGCAGTCCTCTCTTCTCCATCAATCATAATATCAGTAAAAGCAGGAATACAAACTAAGTTTTTTCCAGAGGGTGCTACAAAACCTCTCGCAATTGCAATAGCTTTAATCGCTTGATTAAGTGCTCCAGCACCAATTGCTTGTATTTCAACTGGTTTATTTTCTCTCATGACATTAGCAAGAGCTCCAGCAACAGAATTTGGATTTGATTTTGTTCCGACTTTAAGTGTTTCCATATAATTTATTTCCTCTCTTTCTTACAATAAATTATATGAGGGAAAATAAACATTATGATAATTTTTTAGTATTTATATTTTCCACCTTCTATATAAGAATCATTTTTTAAATCTAACTCTTTTTTCTTTATAATACAAATTGGAATATTTAAACGTCTACTTTCATCTAATACATCTTTTGTAATCTTATCATAACTTATAATATAACTAGGGCTCAAAGCCTCATAACATGTATCTAATTTTTTATTTTCTATTTGAATTTCACTATAATTAGTAAATTCAGAAGATTTATTTATTATTTCTTCTGAGCTCATAATTCTATTAACCATATGTGTTGTTATATTATTTTTGTTATAATTATCAGTAGAAAATGAATCGTTTTCATTTATATGTAAAATTCTTGATATATCTATATAATCATATCCATAAATATATGATTCTTCATTATAAACAGCTGTATTTTCATTTGAAATAAGACTATAACAATCCCTTTCATGCCTAGTCATTTTAGAAAATGGATTCCTGATACACCTAACTAACATTGTATACTTACTATTAACTAAATCATAAACATGAGTACCAAAATTATCACGTACAGAAGTTACTAAACTATTCTCTGCTTTATCTGGTTTAAATAAAGCAGAATTTATTTCATTATATGATATATCTTTTAATGCCCTAAGTTCTATATAAAAGCTAGTTTGAACATTCTTATTCTTATACTTATTATAAATATCTATCTTTTCATCATTTGATAATGATTCAATATTTAAAATAAGATTATAGAATTTTATCTTTTTCTGATCTAATACCTTCTCATCAATCAGATTATTATATCTAAGTATTTCCTTAATATTTAAATGAACATTATTCATATTATCTTCAAATAAACGATCAATTACTACTTGCCTTAGCATTCTAGAAGATAATTCTTTGGCTTGTTGTCCAAATGTTTCAAAATAAGGTTTAACAACATCTAAAATATCTAATTCTTTATCATAACCAGCTATAATATCATCATAATATTTAAATAACTTTTGACGCAATTGATCACTTGGATTTACACTTTCTATAATATTTATTTTTGATCTCATCATATTGATATCAAGAGCTTTAATTTTTTCAAAAAAACCACTATCATTTAAAATATCATTATTAAATTTAATTCCTCCCTGAGACAACTTCACAACATCAAAATATTTATACATATAAGTTGCTCTTTTATCATTTAGAAAAAAATTCTTCTTTACATCTATATTTGCCGTTCTTATAATTTTTACTAAAGTATCAATATCTTCTATGTCACTAATTAATTCATTTTGTTCTTCACTTGATAATGTCGATATTATCTCATACGCATAATTTTCATCTTGTAAATGTACTTGATTAATCTTTTTTAATATATTTTTTACTTCAGTTACTGTAAGTCCTGACATTAATGACGCTAAATAATACATATATTTTACTAAATATTTAAATAATTCATCATTATTAAGTAAAATATTTAATGTCTTATGCTTATTATATTCAATTAATGCTCCAAAAAAAATATAGCCATAAGCAGCATTATTAGTCATAAAATTAATTATTGTACTTGTTTTAAATGCAATAAATATTTCATCAACATCAATCATTTCAACTAATTTTCTAAAATAATGCCAATAATCTTTAGAAGCTTCACTAAAATATTCTTGAATTTTATCAGACACTTCCTTATTACTATAATATTGCATTCTCTTTTCTTGATCATACCATGATATTTCGAATAATAAATCAAATGCCATCATATTTTTTACTTTTTCTTTGTCTATCATATTAACACCATTATCATTATATCAAACATAAAAAAAAGAAGAAACTATTTTGTTTCTTCACGTTCTAATTTATTTAAAACTTCTTTAGTTACAGCAATTGCTTTTTCACGAACAGCTTCAGCTGTTTTTTCTAAAACTGGTGTTCCTTTTTCAACTGCATAGCTTACTAAATCTTCAGCTTTTTCTTGAATGTTTTTAGCTTGTTTTTTAGCAATTTTTAAAGCTTTTTCTTTATCTAAATCTTTTAATTCAGCTTTAATCTCTTCAATTTTAGCTTCAATATTTTCTTTTACTTCATTAGCATCAATTTCTTTTGCCTTAGATAAAAGTTCATCCATTTTTTGTTTTAATTCCGTTCTAGTTTCACTTCCTTTTTTAGGTGCAAACAGAACTCCTAATCCTGCTCCAATAACAAGACCTGCAAATAATTTCCCTAAACCTTTTTTCTTATTATTCTTCATTTTCATTATCTCCTTTTTTCTTTCCTATTTTACTAAATAAACCAGCAATTCCATTTACAATTAAACCAACAGCCTTATCACTTATACTTGCAACAACATCAGTAGTGTTATCAATAACAGTAAATAAATTATCTAATTTATGTGATTTTTGATTAAAATCATCCATAGTTCTATTTACTTTATTTAAAGTACCAATTGCTTTAAGACATAAAATAATTAGCACTACTAATAGTATAATCCCAAGTGTATATAATATGACTGGAAAAACAGATGTCGTACATTCCATTATTCATCATCCCTCTTCTCATACATAGAATCAATTAAATCAAAAAGCTCACTATCGTTTAAATTAGTAGCATTATCTTTCTTATCTTCTAAAGGTGCACTATTAACATCCTTTTTATCAAGAGATTCATCTTTTTTGATATTTTCAGAATCTACTATATCATCATCTTTTAAATCGGTATCATCAATTTTAGAATCTATCACTGTATGATCTCTATGTTCATCCTTTAGAGATATTTCATTTTCATCCATATAATGATTTATTTCATCTAATTTTTTTCTTTGCTCTTCTAATTGTTTTGTCAAAGATGATGTATCATCATCATAATTAGAATCTAATAATACTTTTTTTTCTAATGATTCAAAAGAATCTTTAGATTGAGACATAGAATCAAAATCAAGATCATTAAACATATCAAGCGCATCTTTATTGTCTTCTAACTTAGGTTCTACTTCTATTTCTTTAGTTAGAGAACCTTCTAGGTCATCCTCTAGCGTTCCATATGCTTTATTTCTGATATCATCAATTGTTAAATGTTCTTTTTTATAAGATGATGTATGTCTTCTAGAATCTTGTTTTGTTGTAATATCATCTTTTCTATAATTCTTATCAAGTACACCATAAACCGGTGAAATAATTGGAGATGGTTTAAATACTTTCTTTGGCTCTGGTGTAATACTTGTCTTAGCCCCCTTATATGGTTCAACTTTAGGTTTTGGTTTTTCTTCAACTTTTTCCTTTGGCTTTGGTTTTTCTAAATCATCAAAATCTTTATCATCGAAATAAACAGGGAAAACAAACTTCTCTTTTGGTTCCTCTACTTTTGGCTTTTCTATTTCTTCATCACGAAATACAGGAGCTTCTCTTTTTACTTGAGTATCCCTTCTAAATACTGGTGTATCAACATTTCTAGTTTCCCTTTTTACACTTTTTGGTGCTACTTCCTCAACCTCTTCTACTTCCTCTGTAAATAAATTTTTAACTTTATCAAAAAATCCCATAGTTTCACCTCTACTATCCTTGCTCTTCACTTGAAGTACTATCTTCATCATCATTATACTCTAAGAAATGTTTTTCTTCAGTTTCTTCACTATTTGAATTATTATCTTTACTAAATTCTTTATATTGTTCTTCCTTATTAGTAAAGTATTCTTCATTTAGCATAAGTTCTATTATATTATCATTAAATTTAACAGTAGATAAAATATAAGATGCATTTAAAACAACTTTATTAATATCTTCTTTTTCTACCTTTGCTTCTATTCTAGCATAATTATATACGAAATTTATCAAATATTTGTTTCCAACTTGATTAATTTCCAAATACCCTTCTTTATCGCCATCAATTTTTTTAGAATAGTATATATCATTTTTTTCTTTATAATCAATTTTATTTTTGTAGAAATATCCAACTGCATCTATATATAAATAATAATAATTACCTTCTGAATATAACTTATCATTAAGTTCATTGGTATCAATATAAGATACTCCTCTTGGAATATAATACTTATATCCTTTTCCAATTCTATTATATAAGGTATTTTTTTTAGATAAGACAACCGATACAATGTTATCAATACTATCAGTATTAATTCTAACTGCTGTACATCCTGTTGTCACAAAAATCATTATTAATAAAATAATACTTATTTTCTTCATTACCATCACTCTATCTAAATTATATCAAATTTTTCATAGTAAGAAAAGCTTTTTCAAAATATTGTGTCAATCTCTGTATACTTCTACCCTATATATAATAAAGCCTTTTGCTATAAATTTTTCTTCATATTCAGTTTCAATATTATCAGTAGGATTATCTTCGTGCAAATTCAAACTGATTTCTTTTATTTTATAGCCATGATCAACCATTGATCTAAGTGAGAACTCAAAAAGACTTCTATTATCAGTTTTCTGAATAATCTTTTTTTCACCTTTAAATATATTATCATAATGTTTTAAAAATTTTTCACTAGTAAGACGTCTATCCTCATGTCTAGCCTTAGGCCAAGGATCAGAAAAGTTTAAATATATTACATCTATTTCATTAGAAAATAATTCCTCAACTTTAGAAGCATCATAGCGAATAAATCGCAGATTAGATAAATAAATATCATCAAGTTTTTGTACTGCTCTTACCATAACACTATCATATTTTTCAATGCCAATAAAATTAATATTGGGATACTTTTTAGCATTTTCTATTATAAACTTTCCTTTACCCATTCCAATTTCAATATATATAGGATTATTATTACCAAATAGTTCATTAAATTTACCTCTAAAATTTTGAGGGTCTTTTATAACATAGGATGAATTATCTAATACTTCACTAGCACCTTTTACATGTTTAAGTCTCATACTATCACCTATTTCATTATATCAAAAAAAAGAAAATGTAACAAATGTTACCCATTATTCTTAATAAAATTTGAAAAAAATATACAAAATAAAGCAAAAAAGCGCTCATTTTGAACACTTTTACTTATTTTCAACTCTACTATAAAAGATATACTTATTTTGTGAATCAATTTTAAAAGTATAAACAAATTCACAGTCAGATGTCTTAACTGTATCATTTATTGGATCATCATAAATTTCTACACTTTCATATATTTTTAACTCACTACCATTTTGAACAGCCTTTATTAATTTTGGATTTCTATAACTATTGTATCCACCTGTTCCTTCTGTTCCATATTTATAATATTTATCAAGTGATGAAATATAGACAAGCATATTAGAATTAAGAAAAATACGCACATCTTTATTTAATACTGATGATGACCCAAAAATATCTTTATATATAGAGTCTACATATTCTCTTGTATATGCTTCACCATTTTTACCTGTTATTAATATAGTAAAATCATCTAATTTTGCTGGAGCGCCACTATTATCTGTATATACATTTTGTGTTAGATTCATTCCAACAACTTTCATTTTTTCTTCTTCTGTTGCCTTATCACTATAAAAATCTTTATAATCATATAACCATAAACTATAATCTGAATCTACATAAGGTGATACTTTTTTATATAATTGTTTAACTAAACTGCTATTAATATCTAATTCTTTAACAGTATTGTTAGTATTATCAGTATTATTTATACCATCACTTTCATCATCAACTTTAACTTCACTATCTTTTTTATTATCATCACTATCTTTATTTTCCTTATTATCACTAACATTATCACTGCTTTTTTTATTAAATATTATTCCTTTATCATATGCGATAAAAATACATAACCCTACTATAACAATTGATAGAACTACTATCATTACAACTAAAGATTTATTTTTTTTATTTTCCATTTTTTTCTCCTCAATAAATTATATTATTAAAAAATAAATACCATAATAGCTATAAAAATCCTGCTATTATACCAAATATAACACCAAGTAGTACTACTTCAAATTATTGAAAGTACTACCATGAAACATAACCTCCTATCCAATAGGATTTTAACATACACCCCCCCCCCACTTGTCAAGTGGAAGTGGTTGTGTATTTAGATTATCGCTAAAATTTGTAAAGTTTTATTTAACAACAATATTAACTAATTTTTTAGGAACAGTTATAACTTTTACAACTTCATGTCCTTCTGTATAATTTTTTACATTTTCAACTTCAAAAGCAAGACGTTCCATTTCTTCTTTATCAGTATCCTTATTTACTTCTATTTTTCCTCTTACTTTACCATTAACTTGTACAACTATTGTAAATGTTTCATCAACAATTTTACTTTCATCATAATCTTCTAATAATGATTTAGATAATTCTTCTCCTAAATCATATTTTTCATTTAACTCTTCTGTCATATGAGGCGCAAATGGATTTAATAATTGTAAGAAAATTCTATATTCTTTTTTAGTAATCTTTTTATTTGCATTAAACTCATTTAACATAGTCATAAGTGTACTAACTGCTGTATTATATTTAAGGCTTTCAATATCTTCTGAAACTTTTTTAATACCTTTATTTATAATCTTCTCATTTTCTTTAGAGATAATATCTTCATCTATTATTGTCTCACCCAAATTATATACTCTATCTAGGAATTTAGCACATCCATTAAGTGAATCTTCATTCCAAGCAGCATCTTTTGAATAATCACCAATAAACATTTCATAAAGTCTTAATGCATCCGCACCATATTTATTCATCATTTCAGTAGGATCTACTGTATTACCCTTTGATTTACTCATTTTACTTCCATCATGTGCAAGTATCATACCATGTGCAATTCTCTTATAAAATGGTTCACTATAAGGTAGTAATCCTTGTTCATGAAGGAATATATTCCAAAATCTTGCATAAAGTAAATGTCTTGTTGCGTGTTCCATACCTCCATCATATAAATCAACTTGTCCCCAGTATTTCATTTTATCCATTGAAGCAAATTCTTTATCATTATGTGCATCCATATATCTTAAGAAATACCAACAAGATCCTGCCCAGTTTGGCATTGTATCTGTTTCTCTTTTAGCAGGTCCACCGCATTTTGGACAAGTAGTATTTACAAAATCATCAAGAAGGGATAATGGACTTTCACCATCTTTTGTTGGTTCATAACTTGCAACATTTGGTAAAACTACTGGTAAATCTTTTTCATCTACTGGTACCCAACCACAATTTTCACAGTGTACCATAGGAATTGGTTCACCCCAGAATCTTTGTCTACTAAATATCCAGTCTTGAAGTTTATAATTTGTAAATTTAGATCCTATTTTATTTTCTTCTAAATATTCATACATTTTATTTAATGCATCCTCTTTATTAAAACCATCAAGGAAGCCAGAATTAATATGTATTCCATCACCAGTCATTGCAGATTCATTTATACAATAATCAAATGTTTTGATATGCAACTCATCTTTTACTTCATCTAAGATAGTATCTTTTGTTACCCATTCAATATCAAATACTTCATCATCGTCTAATTCTTGTTGTTGTCTATGTTCTGAATTTAATTTAAAGAACAAACCTGTACTTTCTATTTCAAAATATTTGTCTTTATTAAATGCATAATAATGATGATTAATTTTAAATGTTTCTTTTATAAATTCTAAATCATCATAACCAGTTTCTTCTCTTATTTCTCTAATTGCACAATCTAATGCACTTTCATTATTTTTTCTTGTGCCACCAACGAATAATCTTCCACCTAAATCTTTCCAATTTATTGTTAAATATTTATCATTTTTTTCATCATATACAACGGCAACAATGCTATCTTTATGAGTTTCATTTTCATGAATTTCACCTGTTACTTCTTCTAACACTTGAGTAATTTCAATACCAAACTTTTTAGCAAATTCATAATCTCTAGTATCATGTGCTGGTACTGCCATAATTGCACCGGTTCCGTAACCCATAAGAACATAATCACTAATATATATTGGTATTTCTTTATTATTAATTGGATTAATTGCAGATAATCCATCAATTTTTACACCAGTTTTTTCTTTAGTCATATCAGTTCTTTCTATATCTGATTTACTTTTTGCTTCTTTTTGATATTCTTTTACTTCTGAAATGTTATTTATTTTATCCGCATATTTTGAAAGTACTGGATGTTCTGGTGAAATTACCATAAATGTTGCTCCAAATAATGTATCACATCTTGTTGTAAATACTGTTATTTTTTCATTTATTCCTTTTATATTAAAATCAACATGGGCACCTATTGATTTACCTATCCAATTAATTTGAGCTGTTTTTACTTTATCTAGTATTTCTGTATCTTTAAGACCATCAATTAACTTTTCAGAATAATCTTTCATTCTAAGCATCCATTGATTTTTTAATTTTTTCTCAACTGGTGTATCACATCTAACACATTTTCCACCTTGTGAATCTTCATTAGAAAGCCCCATTTTACATTTAGGACACCAGTTTATTTCTTTTTCATCCTTATATGCAAGTCCTGCATTAAAGAACTTAATAAATTGCCACTGTGTCCACTTATAATATTCTGGTTCACAAGTGCTTATTTCTCTTGACCAGTCTACAGAAAGTCCAAGACTTTTTGCTTGATTTCTAAATATGTCAATACATTTATTTGTCATTATAGATGGATGTTCATGATTTTTTATCGCATATTGTTCTGCTGGATTACCAAATGAATCAAATCCAAATGGAAATAATACATTTAA
>CAKPTA010000003.1 GCA_934190785.1 uncultured Bacilli bacterium | reverse complement strand
ACACCATTAGCTGATTCTATAGCTGCACCTTTCTTTGCCTTATCTATTGTATTTAATACTAGTGGCATTGATATTAACGCAATAACAGCTAAAATAACTATTACAGCAAGTAATTCTATTAATGTAAATCCCTTTCTTTTCATAAAAAAATACACCTCTATTCTAAAGTGTATTTTAACATACACCCCCCCCCCACTTGTCAAGTGGTCGTGTGGTGTATTTTGACTATTTGCAAAATTTATCGTCTAACTATTTAGTTATTTTATGGTTAAATTATCTACAATTTTTATTCTTTAGACTAATATAGTCTATGGTGCTTTTTAGTAGTAATTAGTTTATTTTTTCTGCTAATTTTTTTAGTACTTCATCTTCAGTATCACCTATAATTGGTATATGATCAAATAATATAACTATTTTATTTTTACCTATACCACAAAAATGAATGCATCCTATTTTTATATCAGCACTAGGACATATTTTTTTTATTTTAGGGATAAGACTTTTAAGTTTATTTTTTTTACATAAATCACAAATTTCTATTTTATGCATATTTTACTCCTCTATAATATCTACAATGTCACCATTTTTTAAACTAAATGCATTAGCACAGTCAGTATCTAGATGAAGTTCAAAATAGGCATCTCTAGAAACTTTTAATTTTACATTAAATAAAATTCCACCCTTACTCCCTGGAATTAAAACGTTAACATGATCTTTATTTTCTAAGTTATATTCTTTTAAATGTTTTTCTGTTAAATGTATATGTCGTTCGCTAATAATACATCCTTCTTTTAAAGCTACTACTCCGCTTGGCCCTATGATAGTAATAGGACTAGATGATAGAATATCTCCTGATTTACGAACTGGAGGATCTATTCCAAGTAAATAAGCATCTGTTTTTGATATTTCAACTTGTGTATATTTTCTACATGGTCCTAAAATACGAACATTTTTAATTATACCCTTTTCTGTTTTTAAGGTAACAGTCTCTGTACTAGCAAATTCGTCTGGTTGTTTTAAATCTCTAAGTTTTGATAAATTGTAATCATTTCCAAATAAAGTTTTTAAATCTTCTTCTTTTAAATGTACATGATGACTAGAAACACCAACACTAATTTTCATATTTTTCACCTACCTACATCATTATAGCATATTTATTTTATTAAATAATATATTTTATAGAAAGGATGATTTTATGAATAATTATTATACAAACCCCCAAGTTGGTATTAACCCTATATATACAGGGAGTAATGGAACACCTCCAATGAATCAAGGTACTGAATATAATCAAGTATCAACACTACCTCTTGAGCAATCATATATTGAAAATATCTTACGTTTAAACAAAGGTAAAAAGGTAAGAGTTCATATGACATTTCCTGACTCAAATGAATTTAGGGATAGAGAATTTGTTGGTATTATTGAACAGTCTGGTAGAGATCATATCATATTAAGTGAACCAAATACAGGTAGATGGCAATTACTTCTTATGATTTATGTTGATTTTATATCGTTTGATGAAAAAATAAATTATAGCCCAGAATTTATACCAAACACCTAGTAATTATTGTCGATTTTTGATATAATACCTGTAAGGTGATAGTATGGGAATATGGATTGCAGTTTTATTAACATTTATCATAGTAGGTATTATTTTAATTGGTTATGTATACGTATATAATTCTTTTCAAACATATATTATTCGTATCAATGAAGCTGAAGCTTTTATTGATACTACTTTAAGAAAACGTTTTGATTTATTAAATAAATCAATCGGAATTATAAAAGCATATACTAAACCTAAAGAAGATGTACTAGGTATAATTGTAAAACTTAGATCAAAGAAATTAACAAATTTTGAATTAGATAGACAATTATATGAAGCCATTAATGAATTTCATCAATATAAAGAAAATATCGATGAACTTAAAAATAATGAATCATTTTTAAAAATTGATCTTAGTTTATTTGAATCAGAGTCAGAAATAGTTGCTGCTAGAAAATATTACAATGATATAATTACTGACTATAATAAAATGATTCGTACATTTCCATCTAATATAGTTGCTAAAACGTGCAAATACAAACAAAAATTTTATTTTGATGGAAAAGATATGAATGATGATATTATCAATGATTTTAAATTATAAAAAGGAATGACTTATCATTCCTTTTTACTTTCCTTTTTTTAATCCCACATATAAAATTAAAATTAATATCATAATAGACCCTGCTATTATAAAATATTTACTATCAAATGTTATACTTTTATTATTTTCTTCATTTGTTTTATCACTAGATTCAATTTTAAAAACTATTTCACCATCTTTGGAATATAAATAATTTTCTCTAGCATATCTAGCTAAATATTCTTCATCCTTTAGCATATCAATTTGCGTTTTTAAATTATCTTCATTTTGTTTTAATTCTGTCATTTTACTTTCTAGTTGTTTTGCTTCGTGTTTTAAGTTATATATATCAACAATGTAGCATGATAAACTTACAAAAAAGGAGATAATACAAACAATAGAAAGAGTTCCAAAAAATATTAATCTTCGTTTAGATGCTTTGGTTATCTTTTTCTTTTTCATATTATCACCTACTCTCAGGTAATTATATCATTTCCTTAGATGAAAAGCAAACCACTTATTTAAATAGTAACCGACTATATAGCCAAGTAGTAAACTTAATACAGCATAAATATGAACAACACCATAATTAATACGTTCTAAAATTAAGAAATACAAAATAATATGTACCATGACAAAAACAAAGGTAAAGATTACTTTCAAAACATAGTTTTTATTATATATTAACTTGCTACAAAAATATAATGTAACTTCAAAGAAAATACCATACAAGAAGGAAGCAAATAAAGTCATACTTTGAACTTGTAAGGACATCATTTAAATAATTTACTAAACATACTATCTTCTTTTTCTTTTTTTCCTCCTTGTTCTGCATATGTAAAACTATTTACTTTTCCTTTGATTGAAACATTACCTTGAAATGTATCAAGTTTAATAATTTCTAATTCTTCACCTTTAATAACAACATAACCCATACTTGTGTCCAGTAAAAACTCTTCATCGTCAAAACTATCAATTTTTTTTACACCAGTAATAAGAAGATTTTTTCTTTCATTAAGTGTAATACTGTGATTAGATGAAGATATTATATTATCCTTGTCCATTATAATTCCTCCTAATCTAATATATGTTATTAAAAAATATATATAACAAAAAAACTCTTATTTATTAGAGTCTTTTTCCTTATTATATTCTGCTATAACAGCATCTTCAAATAATTTTCTACATTCAGCTGAGATTGGATGTGCTATATCACGATATTCTCCTGTTGGAGTTTTACGACTAGGCATTGCAATAAATAAACCATTATCTCCTTCAATAATTCTAATGTCATGAACAGCAAAACAATCATCTAATAAAACAGTTGCTATTCCTTTCATTCTAGAATCTTCTTTTTCTGTGATTCTTACAGTTACAGATGTAATCTTCATGTAATCTCTCCCTTCAGTATATCCTATACATTTATAGTTTATAATATAAAATTAATAAAATCAAGACAATTTAAAAAAATATAATTTAAACTTTATAATTAATTCTAATTGTTTTACTAATTACATCTGAATAAGAAAAAGATTTAATTATATTATCTTTTGTTTTGACTAAAAAAATATGATTATATAATTCTTTAATACAAACATGATATGTTTCATGTTTATTTCTACCTAAACTATAATTAATTGTTATATTATCACCTATATGGTGTTTCAATTCTTCTTTTATTCCCTCTATTGTCACAAAAGACCTCCTTATCTTGGATAACCAACATACATCGTACCCTTTGTTTTAATACCACCTATTCCACTTGGCCCATATTTTGTATTTTCAAGAATTCCTTTAAGGTCAATATCTTTTGTTATATCTGCAAGACTAAGCTTAGCTGCTATGATAGCAGGATCTAGTGCATGAATATTAATACGTTTAGGACTAGATGCAAAATTAGCGCCAGCTTTAATTAATTCTTCGTAATTAGACTGACATCCTCCTGCAATGATAATAAGTTTTTCATGACTACTTTCTAGCTTTCTAGCTTCACGAACTGCATCTACAAAATACTTACTATTTTTATAAAAATCTAAATCATCCATTTTACCTCTTTTTTTGTAGTAAGCATCATGTCCTGTAATAACAACAATATTAGGATTATATTCTTTAATTAAATCTTGAATTTTACTAGCGATATTTTCTTCATTTTCCATAATTCCCATAGCCCAAATATTTAAACTACTATAATATTTTAAACAACGATTTAAATATTCAGAATCACCATCAATGTGTAAAATTTTACCTGGTAAATAAAAATAATCATTTCGCTCTAATGGTTCAGGATTAAGTCGCGATATAAAATCATTTTCTTTTTCTATATCATTTGTATCATCAGCAGCTTTTAAATCACTTATTGGACTATCAGCTGACAACCTTATATTTACACCATTTAAGTAGCAAATATCATCTACTATATCTGTAATTACAAATATAGTATCATTGTTATACGAGTTTCTAGTAACTTGATCACCTATTTTAAAAGTCATATAATCACCCAATTAATAATATGCTAAAAAAAAAGAAACATGAATTATGTTTCTTTTAATTTTAAATTTTTAAATATTTACGTACAGCTCTATAACTACCATACATACCAACAATTATTCCAATAGCAAGCAAAATAAATGATGTAAAGAATACAAATGGTTCTGGTTCTACTAATTTTATAAATGGAGAAAATAACTGTCCATTAAAATTATTATAAAGTGCAACATAACCATAAACAGTTACAATAATTGGAATAATTGAACCTAGTATTCCTAAGAATAATCCTTCAAATATAAATGGAATTTTTATATTTAAATTTGATGCTCCAACTAGTCTCATGATATCAATTTCTCTACGACGTGAGAAAATAGTAATTTTAATTGTATTAGTAATTAAGAAGGCTGTTACAACAATAAGTGCTACTACAACACCAATAGAAATGTTTCTAACGACTTCAAATATTGAAATTAACTGTTCTACCATTCCTTCACCATATTTAACAAGTGAAACTCCTTCTATTTTTTTAATACTATCAGCTGTTTTTCCAATTTGTTCAATGTCTTTTACTTTAACTAGATATGTATCTTGGATTGGACTATCTTCTTCACTCCAATCTTGCATAATATTTTTGAAAGTTTCTGATGAATCCATCATCTCTTTTGCTATATCTACTTTTGATTCAAATGTAACACTTTCAATATTATCAAGTTTATTAATTGCCGTTGATACAGCTTTTCTTCCTTCGTTATCTATATCGACATTAAGGAAAGTTACAATTGTAACATCTTTTTCAATTAATGTTGCAAAATTATTTACATTATATGTCAAGATAATTGCAATCGATACAACAATTAAAGTAATAGTTATACATGAAATTGAAGCTAAAGATAAAGAAAAGTTTCTAAATACGCTTTTAAATGAATCACGAATATTTCTACTTAAAATTCTTAATGCCTTCATGTGTATACGTTCCTTCCTCATAATCTCTTAAAACTCTTCCACTATCTAATAAAACAACTCTTTTATTCATTCTTTTTACAATCTCTATATCATGCGTTACCATAATAATAGTTGTTCCTAACTTATTTATTTGATCTAACACTTCCATTATTTCCATACTTGTATCTTCATCCAAGTTTCCTGTTGGTTCATCACAAATAAGTAATTTAGGCCCATTAACAATTGATCTTGCTATTGCAACACGCTGTTGTTCACCACCAGAAAGTTCATTTGGATAATTTTTACTTTTATGTTTAAGTCCAACTAAATCAAGAACTTTTAATACTTTCTCATGTATCTCATCTTTTGGTAATCCAAATATTTCAAGAGCAAATGCTACATTTTCATAAACCGTTGATCTATTTAATAATTTAAAATCTTGAAATACAACACCTATTTTTCTTCTAAGTTTATATACTTTATTATTTTTAAGTTTACCTACATCTAATCCACCAACTAGTATTTTTCCACTTGTTGGTTTTTCCTCACGGTATAACATCTTTATTAAAGTTGATTTCCCACATCCAGTAGAACCAATTACAAAAACAAATTCGCCCTTTTTGATTGATAATGATAAATCATAAATAGCAGTTACACCTGTTTTATATTGTTTTTTTGCATTTTGTATTCGAATGAATTCCATAAAACACCTCCAATTTATAATCCTCCACTAGATTGATAGGTATCAGTTACAACCATAAATGCATTCTCATCTATTAACGAGATACCTTCTTTAAATAAAGTATATTCACTAGTTGGAATAGAGCATGTTAGAACATATTTTTTTCTTAAATTAAATCCAGTTTCACAAGATAATTTTGTTACACCATGTCCAAGTTCTTTTGTAATAAATGCTTCTATTTTATCTTCGCTATCGGTTACGATATAAACATATTTATTACTTGATATTCCAAGTAGTACTTTATCTGTTACTAGCGTTATTATATACATAACAATTATAGCATACATTATCCTATCAACACCAAAATAATAACCACTTATTAAAATAATAGCAGCACTAATGTAAAAATTAGCTTTACTAACGGAAATATGAAAATATTTATAAATAATTTCAGCTATAACGCTAAGCCCTCCTGGATTAAAACCAATTTTATAAATTATTCCATTCATCGCACCATTTATAACACCAGCTATTATACAAATAAGCAATGGATCACTATAATCAATTTGAATAAAATCCGTAATATTAGATGTTAAATTAACAAATAAAGGATATAAAATAGTACATAAAATTAAAGAAATAGATTTCTTAATTCCTAAGAAAATGAAACTCATAAATAATGTTATAATATACACGATTGTTACAACATTACTAGTGCTTATCCCAAATGTTTCATTAACAACAATAGCCACTCCATTAGCACCACCTATTACTAAATGAAGTGGATTATAAAATAAATTAAATAAAAGTGCACATATATATAAAGCTAAACAAAAAAAAGCAAATCTGATAAAAATATTTTTTTCAAATATTTTTTTATTTAAAAATGAGTTCATAATTATGCACCACCTGATACTTCATAAGCATCAGTAACAACAAAGAAAGCGTTTGGGTCAATCTCATGAATTCCCTCTTTAGCAATAAAGTATTCTTTTGTTGGAATGATACACATAATAACTTTTTCTTTTTTTCCAGTAAAGCCACCTTTAGCATCTAATACTGTTACACCATGACTTAAGTGACTTAAAATAAAATTTTTTACTTCATCTTCATGATTGGTAATAATATAAAAAGCTTTTGATTCAGAAATTCCTAAAATAACCTTATCAGTCATAACACTAATAATATAAAGCGAGATTAAAGAATACATTAATCTTGTCCATCCAAAGACAAATACCCCACTTACAATAATAACCCCATCTGTGAAAAACATAGCATTACCAACTGATGTTTTAGCATACTTAGCTACAATTTGATTTAAGATATCAGTTCCACCAGTTGTAAATCCAGTCTTAAATATAATACCAAGCCCAAAACCACTTATAACAGCCCCAAAAATAACAATAAGAAGAGGTGAAGCATTTCCAAGATCAATATAATTTCCAATATTAGATGTAAGTTCAACAAAAATTGGGTATAAAATTGAACCTACAACTGAACTAGTTGTTTTTTCTTTACCAAGTAATATAAAACTTAGAATTAAAAGTAAAATAGATCCTACAAGAATAGTTAGTGAAGGAGCTATACCAAACAAATCTTGTAAAATTATTCCGACTCCACCAACTCCATAAACAACCTTTGATGGAACCATAAATAAATTATAAGCTATTGCTACTATTAAAACACCAATAACAAAACCAATGTACCTTTTTAATCTATCTTTACTATATATAATCTTTAAAACATTTTCTTCAAACTTCTTTTTATGTTTAAAAAACATTCTACACACTACCTTTCAAAAAACCATGAATAAATAAATCAATATCACCATCTAAAACTTTACCAACATTACTAGTTTCAATATTTGTTCTATGATCCTTGACTAAAGAATATGGATGCATAACATAACTTCTAATTTGTGAACCAAAATTAATGTCCATTACTTTTCCTTTTAATTCTTGCATTTCTTGATTACGTTTTTCAATTTCCAATTGATATAATTTATTTTTTAACACTTCCATAGCACGTTCTTTATTTTGAATTTGACTTCTTTCATTTTGGCAAGTAACCACAATTCCTGTTTTTAGATGTGTTATACGTACAGCACTATCAGTTGTATTTACACCTTGTCCACCACAACCACTACTACGGTAAACATCTACTCTAATATCACTATCTAAAACCTCTATATCAATATCATTCTTTTCAAATTTAGGAATTACATCAACAGAAGCAAAAGAAGTATGTCTTCTAGCACCAGCATCAAAAGGCGATATACGAACTAACCTATGAACTCCTTTTTCACATTTTAAATATCCATAAGCATGAAGTCCAGTAATAAGTAAAGTTATACTTTTTATCCCAGCTTCATCACCAAACTGTGTATCTAAAACTTCCATTTTATAGCCATGACTTACAGTCCATCTTTCATACATTCTATAAAGCATATTAGCCCAATCACAAGCTTCCGTTCCTCCAGCTCCAGAGTGAATTTCTAATATTGCATCAAGATTATCATAGGGTTTATTTAATAAAATTTCTATTTCAAGTTCATCAACTACTTTATTAATGGGTTCTATATCATTTTCTAAAATAGATATCAAATCAGCATCTTGATTACTTTTTAATTCATATGCAAGTGATAGATTATCACTTATTTTATTCTTAATATTAGATACACTTTCCAAAATTTTTTTTAAGTTATTAAGTTCTGCTATAATACCTTCAGCTTTTCTTTTATCACTCCAAAAATCAGGCTTTAATAGTTCACTTTCAAGTTCTTTTATTCTATATTCACATTTATCTACGTCAAAGAGACCTCCATAAATCACTTATACGAGTTTTCAATTTTTCATAAACATTAATTATGTCATAAAGTTCCATTAACTAGCCTCCATTCTAATGTATTATAACATTTTTATAATATAAAACCAAGGGCTAATAACAAAATTTATAAATGAATGAATAATAATATTAATCATATAATGTATTAGGTGATGTTATGATAAATCTAATTAAAACAAACAATGTTATTGATTATGCATATGAAATTATTGATGATGAGATAATTCAAACATACTTTATAGTAAAAGATAATGACATAATAAAGGCCAAAAAGAAACATGTTTTTTATATATCAATGTATGGACTTATATTTATTCAAAAGCTAGAAGGAAAAGGTTATAAAGAGATGAATGTTATCAAACAAAAATATAACCTAGATGATATTCCAGTCATTGAAAAAGCAAAAATGAAAATAAAAAGAAAACTACACTAAATTGTAGTTTTTTAACGCTCTTTTTTGTATTCACTCTTATACTCATCTAATAGCTTATAAACATCATTAAATAATGAAGCTCTAGAATAAAAGTCATCATCAATTTTAATATGAAGTCTATCATCTGTTTCATATGGAATTCCTTTAAAATTTAAACCTGTACTAATATCTTCCAAATTTTTTATAATACGAATAAATACGTTTGTTATATTATTTTGAAGATTTTCTTGTTTTAATTCCTCTTCTTTTATGTTAGCACCCTCATTTTTCTTACAATAATTATGAATAGCTATATTTTTAGCATTCCATCTTTCTACTAAAAATGGAACTGCCTCTATTTCTTTATCTCTTGCGAAAGATAAAAATATCATCATCATTAAAAAATAATGTTCAGGTGCCCCATTTACTTTAGAAATTAAGCCATGCCTTATTTCCTTTAAATAATAGTTTATATTGCTATCATTATTTTTTTTAGTTTTTTGAATCGCATATATTTGATATTTGTCACTACATGCACCAGCATATATTTCTGGAAGCATTAATTTATATCCATCATCAAACTCTAAATACCCAGTTAATCTATACGGAGTCTCTGCTTTAATAGGACAAACTTCATCACTAATGAATAACCTTGCTTTAATACTATTTAAATAACCTAAATCAACCAAATTACCATCTAAAAATCTATTATCTAGCATTTCTATTCTTGAATTTAGAAAATCAATTGGTGATGAAAAATCAGAAAAAGATGCATTAGCTAATAAACAGCCAATTATGTATTTGATTTTATATGTGTTTTTTAATTTCTCAGAATTTTGATTTGGATATGCAAGTGAAACATCTTCTAAAAAAGTAAAATCAGATGGATTATATACTTCTACTGCTTTATTAACATACTTTATTAATAAATCATCAAATAAATATTTATCAGTAATTTTAAGTGTTGGTATTAAGATACTATCTGGTGCATCATCCACATGACTTATATTTACATTTTCAATATTCAAGTTAAAATATATATTCATATGAAAGAAGGCATCTATTTTACCATTTTTAGCCTCTTTAACAATACTATTATAAAATATATCTAATATCTCTTTATCGCTCATATAATAATCTCCTCTATTTTACTTTTTCTTCACTTGCTAGTATTACATATTCATCATATAATTTAGAATATTTATATATAGCCTCTTTGACATTGATACAATAATCTTGTTTAATACAATCTAAATCCATGATATATTTCTCTTTTACTAATTTACCATCAAGTGCCTTAATGCTTAAGACAGAGCCTAAATTATCTTTACTACAATCAACCATAATCTCATCAATACCTTTTTGATTGAAATACAAAAGTGCTAAATAAAGACTAGCCTTATTATAGCCTTTTCTTCTCTCTGTTGGTCTGATACAATATCCAATATTTTGACCAAATTCTCTAAATCTCTTATTAAGGCAAAGTCGTAGTGTTGTCATCCCTATTATTTTATTATCAGAACACCTAACTACAAAGTATGTTTCTGTTGGAACTTCTTTGTCACTTACTTCATTTGTTCTATCATTATCAATTTTTAAAAGCCACTCTTCATAGTTATTTAAATAACGATGTAGACCATTTACGCCTTCTAAAGGAGATTTATAAAGATAGAACTCTCTAATAAAATCAAGAGCCTGATTTTTATAGTCTAAGGTAGGTTGTACAAATTTAATTTTTTCCATAAAAAACTCCTAAACTTCATTATCTTCCATATCAATTTGTGGCATAATATCTAAATTTTCTAAAATAAAATACTTGCAATCATATGCACAATAATTTTTTATATATTGATCAAGTTTCGAGTAATCGTTACTATCCCTAAAATTTTCATTATCTCTGTTACAAAAACCTTTTAATCTTAAACTACCATATGAATAATCACCTACAATATAATTATACATATAAAAATAATCAGTAATTTTAGAAGATACCGCCTCCATAGAAAAAGCATTTTTGTAATCCTTTATTAACTCATACTTATGATCATTTATTATAAGATATTTCATATCATCACCTTTTTCTAAATTAAGTATACACTATTTTCTTAATTTTGTTCAAGAGGCACTGTAAATGTTCTAGAATTAGTAGCTCCAGAGGCATAATAATTAGGTACTACTCCTTGTACTAATTTCATTGCAACAGGTACATTTGTAGAAACAGTTATTTTATTAGTACTTACAGGAAGCATTACTTGTTCTACTACCGATATATGAATAATAACTTCGACTAAGGCATTATTAATTCCATAATTAGTTACTTTAGTTTCAATATTACTAACAATATCTCCTATAAGCGATAGTCTAACTGGTACCTTAGGTCCTAAATTATATAAAATAGAATTACTAAAAACAACTCCTGTTGGAACTTCATAAATTATTCCTTGCTTTAATTTATTAATATTATAATGACTTAAAACACTATTAGAAAGTCCAAGTTCTTCTATATTACCGTCTTCTAAGTTTCTTAAATACTCTTCAACACTACTAGTAACCATACTAAGCATTTTATTTACAGCAATAGGATTAAAGTCAATACTAACTATGTTTCCATTATTATCTTTACTATTAATAAATAAATCATCCAAATTTATTTTATCAGCTATTTCGCTTGTAATAGCCTGATTTATAACTAAAGTGGCTATTCTACCAGCTTGATTTTTAGCATACTCCATAATAACAGGTGTTATTTTTTTATCAGAATAATAAAATAATGATATAACACCCATCATGATTAAAATAACAAGTAAAATAATGATATTACTTTTCTTCATCAAAGCAAATTTTTTCTTTTGTTTAAAATGTGCACGCATTATCTCACCTAAAAAATTATATGTATAAAAGATTTAAAATATAAAATAATAAATGTAGGGTGATAATATGTTAGTAAAAGATTTAATGAGTAAAAATTTAATTACAAGTAATATTGATGAGAGTATTCATCAAATCGCACAAAAAATGAAAAAGTACGATATAGGTTTTATGCCAATTACTGATGATAAAAAAATTATTGGCATTCTAACTGACAGAGACATAGTAATAGAAATGATTTCAAACTATGATCATGATATAACAAAATATATCAAGAAAAATATTATAGTTATAGATGAAGGTAGAAAAGTAGAAGAAGCTATTGATATAATGCGTAAAAAGAAAGTTAAAAGATTAATTGTTGTAGATAGAAAAAAAGTCGTAGGTATTATATCTATTAGTGATGCTCTTGAAATCAAAGAATATGAAATGCAGTGTTTAGATGCTCTAAAATATATTTGTAAAATTGTTCCAATCAAGAAGGAAGTAGATACAGAAATAGATGAATTTTATTTATGATTAAATTCTTAACCAAAAGATAGAAAAAACATATACTATCTTAGGAGGGAATAAATCATGTTTAATTTTTCTGATAATTTTTTTAATAAAGTAGAAAAGAAAACGAAAGTTGGTAAAGATACTATTTTATCTTTAGCAAATAAATTACAACAAACTGATTTAAAAAATGAAACAACTCTAAGAGAAGTAATACAGGAATTAGGTAAAATGACTGGTAAAGAGGTTTCAAAAGAAAAGGAAGATAAAATTATTAAAGCAGTTGTTAATGATCAAGTACCAAAAGATATAAATAAGTTTTTTTAAATAAACTTTTTTTCTTTTTTGAATATAAAGATACCCTACTACATATAGTTTAATGAAAGAAAGTAGGGATTAAATGGAAAAATTAGAAATTATAAAGAGTATTGCTAGTCGTTCTAATGGTGAGATATACTTGGGTGTCGTTGGAGCTGTTAGAACTGGTAAATCAACTTTTATAAAAAAAGTAATAGAAACCCTAGTTGTACCAAATATTGAAGATGAATATGAGAAAAAGCGTGCTTTAGATGAAATTCCACAATCAGCTCAAGGAAAAACCATTATGACAACTGAACCAAAGTTTGTTCCAAGTAATTCAGCCACTATTCAAATTGATGATTTTACATCAAATATTAGATTAGTTGATTGTGTTGGATATGTAATTGATGGAGCTAAAGGATATGAAGATGAAAATGGGCCTAGAATGGTAAAATGTCCTTGGTATGATGAAGAGATACCTTTTGTTGAAGCAGCCGAGATTGGAACAGAAAAAGTAATAAGGGATCACTCATCGATTGGTATTGTAATTACAACAGATGGATCATTTGGAGAAATTCCAAGAAATAACTATATAGAAGCTGAGGAAAGAGTTGTAAGCGAATTAAAAGAAATAGGAAAACCATTTATTGTTGTTTTAAATTCAAGTCACCCAATGCTTCCAGAAACAGAGAGATTAGCTGAAAAACTACATGATAACTACGGAGTTCCTGTTTTACCTATTAGTGTTGAGAATATGACAGAAAGAGATATATATTCTATCTTAAGAGAGGCTTTATATGAATTTCCTGTTATCGAAGTAAATGTAAATATGCCTGAATGGATAGCATGCCTAGCGCCAGATAATTGGCTAAAAAAAATATATATTGATAAAATTAAAGAAAGTGTAATTGAAGTTGATAAATTAAAAGATATAGAAAAAATTACATCACACTTTGAAGAAAATGAGTATATAAGTAAAGCATATATATCAGAAGTTGATACAACAACAGGAATTGTAACAGTAACACTTAAAGCACCTAATGGATTATATAATGATGTTTTAAAAGATATAATTGGCGTAGATATAAGTAGTAAAGCAAAATTATTAACGATTTTTCAAGATTTCAAAGAAGCAAAACTTGAATATGATCAAATTAAAACAGCTCTTAAAATGGTTAAACAAACTGGATATGGTGTTGCATCACCAAGTTTAGCAGATATGAAACTAGAAACACCTGAAATTATTAAACAAGGTAGTAGATATGGAATTAAGCTTAAAGCAGTTGCACCATCAATTCATATGATACGTGTTGATGTAGAGTCAACATTTGAACCAATTATTGGTTCTGAATTACAAAGTAAAGAATTAATTGATTATATTATGAAAGACTATGATGTAGATCCTTCAAATATTTGGAAAAGTGAAATATTCGGAAGAAGCCTAGATATTATTGTTAAAGAAGGTATTCAAGCTAAATTATCGCTTTTACCCGAAAATGTACGTTTTAAATTAGGTCAAACGCTATCAAAATTAGTTAATAAAGGTTCTGGAAATTTATTTGCCATTGTATTATAAAAACAGCAAAAAGCTGTTTTTTTTATAAAAAAAATACAGATTTTTAAATCTGTATTACTTATTTATCTAATTTATTCATTAATTTTTCTTTGTAAAACCATTATCTTCTAATAATTTTGCAAATGTTGAATATTCTGTATAACCCATTTGTGATGCTACAATCTTTCCATCTTTAACTAATAATATCATTGGTGTTCTACCATAATTTTCACTAATATAATCGTTTAATGATGTAAGTTTTTGTTGAGCTTCTGAGTCAACTGTTGTTATATCAACATATAAAGTTTTATATCCATATTCTTTTTGTGCTTGTTGTAATGATGGTAAGAATTTTACACAGAATGAACAAGTAGCACGACCAAAATAAACAACTTGCAATTCACTTCCGTTATATGCATCAATAAATTCGTCAGCATTAATTGTCTTAAACATACTTACATCATATTCTGTTTCCGTTTCTGTTTCACTATTTCCTTTACTTGAAGCATCAGTACTAGTATCTCTAAGTGATGCGAATAGCGCTACTGTATCAATTGCTAAAATTACGATAATTACATAAATAAGTGTTTCTATTTTTTTTAATTTATTTTCCATAATATCCTCCTAAACTTCAATGTCTTCTAATTTTACACTTACAAGTTTGCTGACACCAGACTCTTGCATTGTAATTCCATATAATACATCTGCATATTCCATGGTACGCTTTTTATGTGTAATTAATATGAACTGTGTCTTTTCTTGTAAATTTTTTAAATATTTTCCAAAACTATCTACATTTACTTCATCTAGTGCAGCCTCAACCTCATCTAAAATACAGAAAGGTACTGGTCTAGATTTTAAAATAGCAAAAAGTAAACTGATTGCTGTAAATGTTTTTTCACCACCTGATAATAACGATATACTCGATAATTTTTTACCTGGTGGAGAAGCAACAATCTCTACTCCTGTCTCTAAAATATTATCTGGTTCCGTAAGCTTAAGTTCTGCATAACCTCCCCTAAATAACTCTTTAAATGTTTTTGAAAAATTATCTTGAATTGTTTTAAATGTTGATGTAAATTCCTTCTTCATAATATTATCCATTTCTTCAATAATATTTAAAAGAATGTTTTCAGCATTAGTTAAATCTTCTTTTTGACCAAGTAAGAACTCATATCTACCACTTACTTCCTCATATTCCTCTTTAGCATTCATATTTATGCTTCCAAGTTCTTTGATTTCTCTTTTCAAATTCAAAACCTGAATACGGGCTTCTTCTACTTCAATATCTAAGTGATAAACATCTCTTGCATGTTCATATGTCATGGTATAAGTTTCATTTAGTGAATTAAGTAGATTATCTAATTTAACATCTAATCTATTTACTTCAATTTCCAAATCTTTCAATTCTTTATTTTTAGAATTATATTCAGAATTTTCCTTTTTCATTGTATATTCAAATTGTTCAATGTCATCTTTTAGAGAATTTTTCTTTGTAACCTTAATATCTATATTATTATTTATAGTATTAATTTCATCTAAAGCACTATAATATGCTTTTAATAAATCATCCTCTAAAGTTGATGCTTTATTTTCCTTTATATTTTCAAATCCTTGAATATCTAAACTAATTTGTTTTTCTTTATCTAAAAGTTCTTTTTGCTCTAGAGTTTTTAAATTACTCTTCTCCTGTAATTCTATTTTATCTTTACTAAGTAAATATATTTTATCTTCTACTGATTGATAATCATAATCTATTTTATTAATTTTATCTTCAATTTCTTTAATTTTATTAATTAAATTTTCTTTCTTTATAAGTAAATGTTCTAATTCATATTTATCAGTAATAATACTTCTAGTTTTACTTACAGCCCCTCCTGTTAATGAACCTCCAACATGAATAATATCACCATCAAGAGTAACAATACGATATTTATTATTTATTAATTTACTTATATAATTTGCGTCATCAATATTTCTAGTAACAATAATATTACCAAGTACATTTTCGACTATATTTTTATATTTAGGGTCATATTTAACTAAAGTGGATGCTACATTTATAAAATGATTATCTTTACTTAATAGATTAATTGTATCGTGATCAACATATTTTGATTTTATTACATTTAATGGAAAAAAAGTAACTCTTCCTATATTATTTCTTTTTAAATACATAATAGCATCTTTAGCAAATGTTTCATTTTCTACAATAACATATGATGTAGCGTTTGCAAGAGCAGTTGTTATAGCTTTCGCATACAAATCTTCTACTTCGATAACATTTCCAATTGTATCTAATATGCCAGAAATACTTTTATTATTAAGAACACTTTTTACAGCATATGGAAGCGTACTAGAGTTATCAATACTATCCTTTAGGGACTCAATATTACTATCAAGTGCTTGTCTTTCTCTAATACATTTTGTAAGACTTTGATCAAATATACTTTTATTATTTTTTAATGAATTTATATCATTGTTTAAAACCTCTAGTTTTTCATTAATATCATTTAATGTACCAGCGTATTTTTGAAGCTCTTTACTAATACTGCTAAGTCTATTTTGTTGTTTTAACTGTTCTTCTTTTAGATTAATAAGTTCTGTATGAATTTTAGAATCATCTTCATTATATTTAACACGTTCTAGTAATATATTTTTCTTACTATTTAACTGTTCTGCTTCCTTTGTTTTTTCTATTAATTCTTGTTGAAGATGTTGTATTTCTTGTTCTAACTTATTAACTTCTACTTTGGCTTCTTCTACTTTTACTTCATTTGTAGAAGAATTAGTTCCAAGATTAATAATTTCATTATTTAAAACATCAATTTTTTGTTTTGAACTTTTATATTTTTCATTTATCTCATCAATATCTCTAACAATTAAGGCGACTTCGATATTCTTTAATTTTTCACTCGCCTCTTCATATTTTATAGCTTTATCTCTTTGTTCTTTTAAAGGTGTTACTCTCTTTTCAAGTTCATTAATAATATCGTCAACTCTATTCATATTGTCATGAGTTCGCTCAAGTTTATGAAGAGCATCTTCTTTTCGTTTTTTATATTTTAAAACGCCTGCAGCCTCTTCAAAGATAGTTCTTCTATCAGTTGACTTACTACTTATTATTTCTTCTATTTTACCCTGTGAAATGATGTTAAAGCTTTCTTTAGCAATTCCTGTATCTAATAAAACATCTGTTATATCCTTAAGGCGGCACTTTTCATTATTAATAGAATACTCACAAGTTCCATCTTTATAAACCCTTCTTCTAATTGAAACTTCATCATACGCTAACTTTAAATACTTATCACTATTATCAAAAACCAAAGTAACACTTGCAACATTCATAGCAGCTCGTGATTTTGAGCCAGAAAAAATAACATCTGTCATACTAGAGTCTCCACGAAGTGATTTAACAGACTGTTCTCCAAGTACCCATCTAACAGCATCCACAACATTACTTTTACCTGAACCATTAGGTCCAACGATTCCTGTTATACCATTAGTTAAATCTATTTCAATTTTATCAGCAAACGATTTAAAACCACTTGCCACGATCTTTTTTAAATACATAAAACCACCTTATCAATGTTTCTATTATACTAAATTTTGATATTTTTTTCAATTGCTTTTATCATATATTAAAAATTTAGGTTAATAATAATTTTAGGTGATAATATGAAAATAAGGCTTGGATACGTTGCAATCAGTAAAACGCTTTCAAATATTACAACATCTAGTACACTAACTTATAGCAATTACTCTAAATTAGATAACAAAAATGAAGTTTTAGATAAAATAATTAAATCTAACTTAGAAGCATTAAATGAAATACTAATTTATAACAAAAAAAATAATATTCATTTTTATCGTATGTCATCAAATTTAATCCCACTTGCCACACATGATAAAGTTAATTTTGATTATATTAGTGATTATAAACCTTTATATAAAAAGGTTGCCAATACAATTAAAAATACCAATATTAGAGTTGATTTTCACCCAAATCAATATTGTATTTTAAATAGTGTATCAAAAAGTGTTGTTAAAAATTCTATTGAAATACTTGAATATCATGAAAATTTATTACGTGAATTTGAACTTAATAATTCAATAATATTACTACATGTTGGAAGTATGGCAGGTGGTAAGAAAGCTGCTACTTCAAGGTTTATAAATAATTTTAATAAATTACCAGAAAATATAAGACAAGTAATAGCACTAGAAAACGATGATAAAGTTTATACAATTGAAGATACTTTATATATATGTGAAAAACTAAATATTCCCTGTGTACTTGATTATCATCATTATTTATGTAATCATGAAAAAGATATAAATGACTTACTACCAAGAATATTTAATACATGGAAAAATAATACTGTTAAAATGCATTTTTCTTCACCAAAAAGTAAACTAAAACGTGAATTTAGAAGTCATAATGACTATATAGAAGCATCTAGTTTTATTTGCTTTTTAGAGATGTTAAAACCATATAACATTGATATTGATATAATGCTTGAAGCAAAAGAAAAAGATGTTGCCTTATTTAAATTAGTCCGCGAACTAAAATATAAAACTAATTATAACTTTATTGATGAAACTAGTTTTATAATTAAATAAATGTGATTAATATTAAACAATTTATACATTTATTTTATAAATATCAAACACTGCATATTACTAAAGATAAAAATTCTAATCTATTATATAACTATTATTCTAATAAATTTGGTATTGAAGGTCTTACTGAATGTATAAATAAAATATATAAAGATAATCGTATAAACGGAAAAAAATGTAAACATTAAGAGTTTACATTTTTTAGTCTAGTGGTTTAAATATTAAAGAAAGAAAAAATGATATTACAATAGCAGATATAATTCCTGATGATGTTAGATCAAACATTCCCATAGCTAATCCTATAAAACCAAATTCTTGAGCTTTTTCAATAGCGCCATGAATAAGTAGATGTCCAAAACTTGTAATTGGTACAAGTGCTCCACCACCAGCCCATAAAACAAACTTATCATATATGCTAAAAACATCTAAAAAAGCTCCTAAAACTACAAAAATAGTTGTAACATGCCCTGCTGTTAATTTTGTATTATCTAAGATAATCTGTCCTAAAACACAAACTATTCCAGCAAATAAAAATGAATTTAAATACATTAGTCTATTACCTCCAAACTAATCGCATGAGCGATACTTGGTATAGTATGTTTTTCATTTACCATTGTAGTCGACATTAAAGCTCCTGTTGCAACTAATAATATCTTTTTTATTTCTTTCTTTTTCATTTTTTTAAATATATATCCATAAACTACTAAAGGAGCACATGCTGGTCCACTTCCACCTGCATAAACAGGTTGAGTATCAATATCATAAATCATCGTTGCGGTATCATCATAGTTATTTAAAGAAATACCATATTCTGTTTTCATATATTCTCTTAAAATATCCTTACCATAAATACCCAAGTCTCCACTTAAAATTAAATCATAATCATTAACACTTGTTTTAGTATTTGATAAATGTCTATATATTGTATCTGCACACGCAGGAGCCATTACAGCACCCATATGATATGCATCCTTAATATCCAAGTCTTGCACAATTCCAATTGTAGCAGATGATACTTTTATTCCTTTTTTATCATTTGTCAAATAGGCACTCACTCCACCCGTCGTTGTAAAAGTTGTTGTTTTAGGTTTTGGTCCCCCGTATTCAACAGGATATCTAAATTGCTTTTCCGCGGCATTATTATGAGATGAAACACTGCAAATACAATTTTTTATCTGACCTGCTTCAAGCATATTAGAAGCAATGATAAGTCCTTCTACGCTTGTAGCACAAGCATTATATATTCCCATATAAGGTATTTGTAAGTGACTAGCTGCATAATTTGAAGCTACTAACTGATTTAAAAGATCACCAGCTATATGAACATCTATATCAAATCTTGTTTTACCAACTTTTCTAAGAAGTAAATCTACAGATTCTTCTAATAATTTACTTTCTGCATCTTCCCATGTTTTAGTTCCAAAATAAAATTCATCATAACTCTTATCAAAAAAATTTCCTAAAGGTCCTTTCTTCTCATATGGTCCTGTAATTGTTGCGGTATCATTTATATACACATTTTCATATTTAAATGTCATATTTGCCCTCCAAAAAGTAAAATTCTAATCATTCCAAAAACATATGCACTTACAACACCAAAAATAATAACAGAACCAGCAAGTTTAAACATGCTTGCGCCAAGTCCAGTGACAAGTCCTTCCTTTCTATATTCAAGAGCTGCACTCATCATTGCATGTGCAAATCCAGTAATAGGAACAATGAGTCCTGCCTGAGCAAATTTTACCCATTTATCAAAGAATCCAAAACAAGTTAATAAACATCCAATAAAAATAAGTGTAATTATCATAAATGTCCCAGCTTCTTTAGTTGGAATATCTAGATAATATGAATATAAATTAAGTAAAAAATTTCCAATAACTCCCATAAATCCACCTACCATAAACGCCACAAGGGCATTATATAGTCTATTTTCTTTAGGTGTATGTTTTTGTACAATACTCTTATATTTATTCTTTTCCATAAAAGCCTCCTAAATCTATTATGGAATTATTAAGTATTTTTATACAAATTTGTTAAATATCTTGCATTTTTTAATAATTTTGCTATAATAGACGTTACTAAAAAGAGGGGGATTTTTATGAAAAATCAAACAAATTTAAATTTAAGAAATCAAGCAAAATTTTCAATTAATGAAATTATACCAGTTATTGAAAAAAGAATTACAGAAATACTAAGACTTCCTTATGCAATATATCCTATTGTAGAAGAATTTGATGATTGTAATTATGTTATACTTAAATATATTGCATTTCCAAAAGATAGTATTAAGGAACTTGAAAATCATTTTTCAATAAATAATCATGATTTTGTGTATAAAATTACAGATAAAAAACACGCTACATTACATGAAATAAATGTAAATGAGAAGTTTAACTATTTAAATTGTAATTATATTCAAACATTAATTGATGGTAATTTAGCATTTCCAATTATGGAAAAGGAAGTTCCAAAAAAAGAATTAATTCTTACTTTAATATCTGATTTTAAAGAAAAGTATTACTTATTTGAATCATTATTTAATTATGATGAAGACTTATCTTTCTTAGATAATACAATTATTGAATTTGCTAAAGAAAAAGTAAAACAAAAATAATTATTTAAAAGAGCATTGCTCTTTTTTATTATGAAAAAAAAGAGTTTTTAAACCCTTTTTGTTAATGCTTTTCTATATTATTTGAGTTAATATAATTTTTATAATTTTCTCTATTTATAAAATTATAACTTTAATGCAAATTTTTATCCTCTAAAGGAGAGGTTATGCTACCATATGAGATTTTATCTTTTCCTTTATTTTTTTCTCCTCTCTAGAAACTTGAACCTGTGTCATACCGTGAATTATTGCTACCTCACTTTGTGATAAATCACAAATATATCTCTCTTCTATTATATTTCTTTCAAATGGGGTTAGTTTTTTTAGTTCTTCTTTAAATGCAAGCATAGTTTCCATATCTAATTCATTAGAACCTACAGTATCATAAAGTGTAAATTCTTTACCCGATGAAGCAATTGGTTGGTCTAAACTTTGAATAGCAAAAACTGATTCTAATGCCTCCTTAAACTCAAATTCATCTATTCCAAGATATGTGTAAATTTCAGTATCTGTTGGTTCACGCATTAATTCTTGTTCTAAAATTAATCTACCTCTTTCAATTTGTGCTTTAATTTTTTTCAAATTTCTTCCAACTTTTATTCCATAATCTTCTCTAATAAATTTACTCATTTCTCCAAATATATATTGATATGCATATGTTGAAAATTTAACATTTTGTTTAGGATCAAACTTTGAGTAGGCCATTATTAGTCCTTTATACCCAGCTTGATATAAGTCCTCTTTATTTTTATATCCAGTAAATGTATGTGCTATCTTATAAATCAAATTACTATATTCATTAACGAAGTCGTTATCCATTTTTTTCTCCTTTCATTACGCTTTCTCTAATACTTCTAATTCTGAAGATATTTCTTTTAAATAATTTAATATTCCTCCTTTATTAAGTCTATTTTTAACTTCTTCATTTTTTATACCACATATAATTGCTCTACCTTTATTTTTCTTTGATAACTCATAACAATATAGTAGAGCATTCATTCCCTTTAAATCTATTTGTGATACAAATTCTAAATTAATAACAGTATTATGAATACCATTATTATAAATGACGTTTGTTACTTGTTCATAAAATACAGATACAGTTTTTTTAGTAAGTTCACCTTTTAATCTAACAAATAAAATTCCTTTTCTAAATTCTAATATAATATCTAACATAAGTTCCTCCATTAAATACGTTATATCACAGTAAAATTAACTTTAATAGCAATTCGACAAAACTAGAAAAAAGATGTTAAAATGTATGATTTTTATTCTTAATAAATTCTCTAAGCATTTTAGTTAAAGCTCTTTTTTCTATTCTTGATACATAACTCCTAGAGATACCAAGACTCTCAGCAATTTGTTTTTGAGTTACTTCATCACTACCATCTAATCCATAACGTTTAGTAATAATATCTTTTTCTCTATCACTTAGAACATTAAAATAGTCTTTTAATAATTCTAAATTATTTTGATTATGAATATCTAAAGCAAAATCTGGTTTTGGTGTCTTTAAAATATCTAAGAATGTTATTTCATTGCCATCTTTATCAAATCCAACTTGTTCATTTAAACTAATATTCTTATTATTCTTTTTATCAGCCCTAAAATACATAAGTATTTCATTTTCTATACATCTAGCGCAGTATGTAGTAATGCGTGTTCCATGATTATTAGAATAGCTATCAATACCCTTAATTAGTCCAATCGTTCCTATACTTATCAAGTCATCCATATCTTCTTTTCGATGATCATATTTTTTTACAATGTGAGCAACTAATCTTAGATTATGTTCAATAAGTTTTTCTCTTGCTTCTTTATCACCTGCCATTACTTTCTTAACACATTCATCCTCTTCTTCTTTTGATAATGGATCTGGAAAAATATTATTTGAATAAGCTGCTGTAAATATATAAAAATCTTTGAATAAGTTTTTAAATACTTTATAAAACATAAATCACACTCCTAATTAAGAATATGTTTTAGATAATTTTTTTTATTTTGTCCAAATAAAAAGGCAAAAAAAAAGGAACATAAGTTCCTTAATCCATATACTTTGTCATTTGCTTCATCATTTGATTTACTTGCTTTTGACTTGGTGTTCTTCCCATACCACTCATCATAGCACGTATCATCTGTTCATTAATAGGTGGATTCTTTTTCATATATTTTTTCATATAGTTACGTGCGATAAAGAAACCTAAAATAGCTCCAATAATTAAACCACCTAATACTTTTAATATATCAAATAATAATTCCATAATATCTTCCTCTCTTTAGAATATTCTACTAAAATATTTGAATTTTTTCAAGTAAACTATTTACCACTTTCAAAATCAGTTAAAAAATCATCAATTGTCATAATTTTTTCATCAATTGTCTCTAAATTAATATTTTCTTTTTCAACAACTTCTTCATTTACTAAATCATCTTTAGTTAAAAGTTTAACTGAAGGTAAAACATCTATAATGGCTTGTTTTGTTATATTTGTACCAGTTCCATAACGATCTGTTATTGGAAGTTCAGTAAGTTTAACTTGTGATATACCATCCTTTGTTATATACATAAGTGTCTCTTTATAACCTACAATAAATGTTTTTAAAATATAATATGGATTAGTTTTAACTTCTCTAATAATTTGAACACCTTTTCTTGCACGTGTAGATAATTCAAACTCTGATAATTTAACCCTTTTTCCTGTATTTTTCTTAGTAATAACAGTTATATATTCCATATCATTAAAGATATGAGCACTTACAACAGTATCATTTTTTAAATTGATAGCTTTAACACCACTTGCTCTTACACCTGTTACTGGAATTTCTTCTGCCTTAAAGCGAAGACCATATCCATTTTCTGTAGCAACAAAGACATCACTTCCCATATCCATTGTAACACATACAACTGTATCATCATCTTTTAATTTCATTGCACACATTGGTTTAGAATATCTCTGTACTTTATAATCGCTTAAAATACTACGTTTAACCATACCATTTTTTGTAAATGATGTAATATAGATATTATCTTCAAAATTATAAATAGGAAAACTTGCTATTACTTTTTCATCAGCTTTAATTGTTATTAAATTACTTATATGTTTTCCTAAATCTTTCCATTTTAAATCAGGAAGTTCATAAACAGGTAAATATAAATAATTTCCTAAATCAGTGAAGAATAAAATTGTATCCATTGTGTTCATTCTATACTTTGCTACAATATAGTCTCCATCTTTTGTAGTAGCATCATCAGCAGTTGCTTCATAACTTCTGATACTTGTTCTCTTTACATATCCTTCTTTTGATACAACAACAATGCATTCTTCTTTTGGTATAAGTGTTGTTGTATCAATTTTTATTTCAGTTACTTCATCTTTTATTTCTGTTTTTCTAGGAGTTGCATACTCATCTTTTACTTTTTTCAATTCATGTTTCATAAGAGACTTCATTTTATTTTCATCACCTAGTATATCTTCTAAACCCTTAATCAATGTAGATAATTGATTATATTCTTTTTCAAGTTCAACTACATCAGTGTTAGTAAGACGATACAATTGTAAAGTTACAATGGCTTTTGCTTGTTCTAGTGTAAAGTCATACTCATTTACTAAATTAGCCTCAGCATCACTCTTATTTTTACTTGCACGAATTGTTTTTATAACGTCATCTAATATAGATAATGCTTTTATTAATCCTTCTATAATATGCATTTTTTTTCTATACACATCTAAATCAAAATGACACCTTCTTGTAATGACTTCTTTTTGATGTGCTATATAAGCATCTAAAATTGCTAAAATGCCAACTGTCATTGGTCGTCCATTTACAATAGCAACCATATTATAATTGTATGAAACTGACAAATCAGTATTTTTTAATAAATAATTTAAAATAAGTTCACGGTTAGCATCCTTCTTAAGATTAATAGCTATTCTAGTTGGATCTTCAAAATTTGATTCATCTAAAACTTCAACTATTCCATCTATTTTTTTATCAATACGTATCTCATCTATCTTTTTTATTAATAAAGCTTTATTTACTTCAAAAGGAATTTCTGTTACTAAAATTTGATTTTTACCTTTAGCTTCTGTAAATTCGATTTTTGATTTTACAATTACTTTACCTCGTCCTGTTGTAAAGGCATCAATTATTCCTTTTTTCCCTTCTACAATAGCTCCAGTTGGAAAATCTGGACCTTTAACAATATCTAAAATAGTATCAAGGCGACAATTTGGACTATCGATACGTTTTATAGTCGCATCAATTACTTCTCCTAAATTGTGAGTTGGAATATTAGTCGCATACCCGGCACTAATTCCTGTTGAACCATTAACAAGTAAATTGGGATATTTAGCAGGAAGAACAACAGGTTCTTTTAGTGTATCATCAAAATTCCATACCATATCAACCGTATCTTTATCTATGTCTTTTAAAAGCTCATTACTAATTTTAGAAAGACGTGCCTCGGTATAACGCATGGCAGCTGCAGAATCGCCATCAATCGAACCATTATTTCCGTGCATATCAACATATGGTGTATTTTGTTTCCACCACTGACTCATACGAACTAGAGCATCATATATAGAAGAGTCTCCGTGAGGGTGATAATTACCCATAATATTTCCAACAGCTTTAGCTGACTTTTTATAAGCTTTTTCATAAGTATTTTTATCTCTATACATAGCATATAAAATTCTTCTTTGTACAGGTTTTAATCCATCTCTAATATCAGGAAGAGCTCTATCTTGAATAATCGATTTAGAATATCTTCCAAATCTCTCACCCATTATTTCTTCTAGCGAATAGTCATATATTTTGTTTATTACATCCATTTTTATATCACCTTTTAAATTATAACAAATTTAAGTAAAAAAAGCAAAGAATATAAAGGATAATAAGCTATTATCCCACTTTGTCTTGTCTTTTAGATTTAATATACGTTAATACTTTTTTATAATCATCTAAATCTCTAATATTAGAAACTGATGGATAATAAACTCTAGATAAAAATGATTTAATAAGTGATAAAATTTCCATTACTGATGTATATTCATATTCTACATTAACACAATCTATCTTAGATAAAAGTTCTTTTGTATTTATATAATCTTCAACATCTGTTCCAAGTAATAATTTAGCTATAATATAAATAAGAGAAAGTGATTCTTCTTTATAATTATATTTTTGTAAAAGATTAGCTTTAATAATATTTTTATAATTATCAATAAGCATTATTTTAGATAACATTGCATCTTCTAAATTTATCATAATTACCTCCATAAAATAGTATATGCTAAAAAGAGGAAAAATTTTGAAGAAAAAAAGTATAGAAATAATCTATACTTATTTAATATAATCGTCTTGAATGTTAAAATCAACATTCTCTTCTATCCATTCTTTTCTAGGCTCTACTTTATCACCCATTAAAACACTTACTCTTTTATCTGCTAAAGCAGCATCTTTAATACTTACACGAATTAAACTTCTCTTTTCTGGATCCATTGTTGTTTCTCTAAGTTGAATCGCATCCATCTCTCCAAGTCCTTTATAACGTTGTGTTTCAGAATTTTTATTTTTAAATTTCTCTAAAATTTCTTTTCTATCTTCTTCAGTCCATGCATAATACGATTCTTTACCACACTTAATCTGATAAAGAGGTGGCATTGCAATATATAATCTTCCATCTTCAATAAGAGGTTTCATATAACGATAGAAAAATGTTATAAGAAGTATCTGAATATGAGCACCATCATCATCGGCATCGGTCATAATAATAACTTTATCATAGTTACAGTCTTTAATATCAAAATCGCTACCAACACCAGCTCCGATAGTATAAATCATAGTATTAATTTCTTCATTTTTATAAATATCTTCTAATTTAGCTTTTTCTGTATTTAAAACTTTTCCACGAAGAGGAAGAATAGCTTGATGCTTTTTATCACGCCCTGATTTAGCCGAACCACCGGCACTATCACCTTCGACTAAGAAAAGCTCATTTTTACTTACATCTTTACTTTGAGCAGGTGTAAGTTTACCAGATATAGTACGCTCTTTTTTACCCTTATCTTTACCACTTCTAGCTTCGTCACGCGCTTTTCTGGCAGCTTCACGTGCTGTTTTACTACGAACAATTTTGGTTAAAATATTACTTGCGATTTCCTTATTTTCTTCTAAGAAATATTGTAGTTTTTCAGAGACTATGTTTTCAACAATATTACGAGCTTGAGGAGTACCAAGTTTTCCTTTTGTCTGACCTTCAAATTGTAACAATTCTTCTGGAATTTGAAGGGATATAATAGCTGTTATACCTTCTCTTGTATCAGGTCCCTCTAAATTTTTATCCTTAGCTTTTAGGTAACCATTTGTTCTAGCATAATCATTAAAAACACGTGTTAAAGCTGTCTTAAATCCAACCTCATGAGTACCACCATCATTTGTTTTGACATTATTTACAAATGATATTATATTTTCAGAATAAGTATCAGTATATTGAAAAGCAACCTCTACTTTTATACCATCTTTTGTCCCACTAAAATCAATTACTTTATGAAGAACATCTTTATCTTCATCTAAATATTCAACAAAAGCTTCCAAGCCATTTTCATAGTGATATACTTCTTTTTTAGAATCTTTTAAATCTTCTACCTCTATTGTTAATCCTTTAAGTAAGAATGCACATTCTTGCATCCTTTCACAAATAGTTGCGAATGAAAATGTTGTTGTAGAAAATATACTTGAATCAGGAAGAAATCTTACTGTTGTTCCTGTTTTATTTGTTTTCTCAAGGCGAGTTAAAGGAACACTTAAATTTCCACCGTTTTCAAATTTAATATAATATTCATAACCATCTCTTTTGATGTTTACTTCCATCCATTTAGATAAAGCATTTACAACCGATGCTCCAACACCATGTAATCCACCTGATACTTTATAGCCACCTTCTTCAAATTTTCCACCAGCATGAAGAACAGTGTATATAACTTCTGGTGTACTTTTTCCACTTGCATGTTTTCCAACTGGAACACCACGACCTTCATCACTTACACTTATACTTGAATCAGGGTAAAGTTTTATTACAATATGCTTCCCATATCCATTGATAACTTCATCAACAGCATTATCAACAATTTCCCATACTAAATGATGAAGCCCTCTTTTGTCAGTGGAACCAATATACATTCCCGGACGCTTTCTAACTGCTTCTAGTCCCTCTAGTATTTTTATTGAGTTTTCATCATATTTAGCCATAATATCACCTAAGTCATTATATCAAAAATCGAGAAAAATATCAAAGATTTAGCCTTTAATTATAATTAAATGTTTTCTTATAAACATAAGAAATACTATTTCTATCACTTGAGCTTGTATTAATAGATTCGTCTCCACATATTTTTTTATACAAAATTAACATTATTTCTAATTCTTGTTTTGATTTGTCTTCTAAAAATTTAGCAAATCCGTCAACATCATAATTATCTATAAAAGAAAAATATTTGTTAGTTTCACAACCACTAATAATTACAGGTGCTTTATTTTGTTTGCACAAATTATAATTAGTTAAAATACGTGCGGTTCTTTTATTTCCATCTTCAAATGGCTGTGTTCTTACAAGTTCAATATGTAGTTTAGCTTCTTTTAAATAAACTGGAAGTATATTCCAAACATTATAATAATTATTAATAATATTATACATTTGTGGTATTACCATTTTTGCATCAATAGGAAAAAAATTCTTAGCTTTTTTAACTTCAACTGCTGTCTTTCTAAAATCATCATATATTCCATTATTAATAATTTTTGCACACTTTTTAATATCAAGTGGACTAATTCTATCAATACCACCATTAACTAAATATGTAAACGCATCTATATTATTATAAATATCTAAATACTGTTCTGAGATAGTACCAGGAGAACTTTCCATCTCTACATTTCCTATTGCCATCCTAGTAGCTAAATTTAACATATATTTTTCAAAAAATTCATCCCGATTTAAAAATTCTGCAAACACATAATCACCTCAATTTTCAATCTATTATACAAATAAACACAAAAAAAAGCAATGTAAAATATACACTGCTTAACAATTATTTTAAAGCGTCTAATAATTCTGCTTTTTTCATAGTAGAAGTTCCACTAATTCCTTTTGACTTAGCCATTTCTCTAAGTTCAGCAACTGTTAATTTTGATAAATCAGCATTTACAGTTTCTTCTTTTTTAGATTCTACTTTTTTAGCTTCTACTTTTTTAGTTTCTTTTTTTACCTCTTTTTTAGCAACTGCTTTCCCACTAAGACCAGCTTCAGCAACATGTACAAGTTCAGTAAATGCTTCCTTGTTTTCAATTGCTATTTCTGATAACATCTTACGGTTGATTTCTACACCTGCTTTAGATAAACCATTAATGAATTTAGAATAACTGATGTTGTTTTCACGACATGCAGCATTAATTCTTGTAATCCATAATTTTCTGAAATCTCTTTTCTTTTGTCTTCTATCTCTATATGCATATGTTAATGAATGCATAACTTGTTCTTTTGCTGTTTTATATAATCTGTGTTTACTTCCAAAATATCCTTTGGCTAGTTTCATTACTTTTTTTCTACGAGCACGATGAATCGTACCACCTTTAACTCTTGCCATAATTTTCCTCCCTTAATACTATTATTTTCCTAAAATATCTTTAACTCTTTTATAATCAGATGCACTTAATAGTGATCCTTTTCTGCTCTTTCTATTTGAAGCAGCATTCTTTTTACCAGTGTTATGTCTTGATCCTGGAGTTCCAATTTTAATAGTTCCACCAGGTCTAACTTTGCAAACTTTTGCAGTTCCTTTATGCGTTTTCATCTTTGGCATAATTATTCCTCCTAATTCTCTTTTTTTGGCATTAGCATCATTGTCATAAATCTTCCCTCTAACTTAGGCTGTTGTTCTATTTCAGCTACACTATTAATTGCATCTGCAAAACGAATAAGAACATCACGTCCAAGTTCTGGATGAGCCATTTCTCTACCTTTAAAACGAATAGATACTTTTACTTTATGACCTTTTTCTAAATACTTTGATGAATTACGAACACGTGTATCAAAGTCATGAACATCAATCGTAACAGATAAACGATATTCTTTTACCTCTAAATTTGTTTCACGTTGTTTCTTTTGGTTTTCTTTTTGTTTCTTCTTGTTTTCATATTTATATTTATTATAATCCATAATTTTACAAACTTGTGGATTAGCGTTTGGACTTATTAAAACAAGATCAAACCCAGCATAACCAGCTAACGTAAGTGCATCTTTTATTGGTTTAATACCTAATTTTTCTCCATTTGGACCAATAACCATTACTTCACGAGCACGTATTTGTTCATTAATGTACATCTCTTTTTCCTTTGCGATACTTGACACCTCCATAAAAAAAGTAGATACAAAAGTACCCACTCTAGACCATTTGATTTATAAAATTATAAACATTGGCATATACCCATAGCTATAACTATCAGGTGAGAAGTGGATCTTCTGCTTTCCTTTTTTTCATTTCTCTATGATTATACTTATAATTTATTCATTTGTCAAGCAAATATTTATAATTTCTTATCATTTAACTATTTAATTGTTTAACATATATATTTATTTCTGCTATTTTAGACCATATGATATTTTTAGGAACAAAATATAATTCTGCTAACTCACTTTGATTATATCTATTTGAGTTTGCAATAAATTCATCATCATCTGGTATATAAATGTTATTTTCATATATTTTTCTTTCTTCTTCATTAAGAGGAGGCATATTTTGAATAATTTGATAAATTTTCTGAACTAAACCTGAATCCAAGATTTCTTCTCCTAGTTTTTTTCTTAATGAAATGCCATCACTTGTTACAAAATAATTTTTAGAAGCATATGTCACTGAACTTTTTATTTTGTAATTATCACATGAGCTATCAAATAAGTATCCAATTTGTTTTCCAATAGAGCTTATTTTTTTATATTTTTCTAACTCAATCATAGTTCACCAACTATATTTTTTAGAGCACTTACAAGCGCTAATTTACCATACTCATAAGTTAAACTACCTTGCATATAAGCTATATAAGGTGGTCTGATTGGTCCATCACAAGATATTTCAATTGATGAACCTTGAGTAAAGCTACCTGATGCCATTATAACTTTATCTTTATATCCAGGCATATCCCAAGGAAGTGGTGTTGCAAAAGAATCAATTGCGGAAGCCGCTTGAATTCCTTGGGTAAATAAAATAAGTTTATCAGGATCATTAAAGATTATATTCTGAACAATATCAGCTCTTACATCATTATATTTTGGTTCAACTAAAAAGCCCATATTTTCTAAGCATTTGCTTGTTAAAACAGCTGTTTTTAAACTACTTGCAACAGCACTTGGTGCCATATATAATCCCTGTAATATTTGTTTATTGATACCAAGCGTTGGTCCTACTTCTCTACCTTCTCCAGGAACAGTTAATCTTTCAGCAGCAAGATTAACTAACTCAGTCTTACCAGCAATATAAGCTCCATTAGGCGCTATTCCACCACCTAAATTTTTAATTAATGAACCTACAATTACATCAGCACCAACTTCTAATGGAGACTTTTTTTCAACAAATTCACAATAACAATTGTCAATCATAATAATAACTTCTTTATCAATATTTCTTATAAACTTTATTACTTTTTCTAGAGCATCAATCGTTATAGATTTTCTTGTTGAATACCCCTTAGATCTTTGAATTTCTATTAATTTAATTTTTTGTGTTTTTAATACTTCTTCTATTTTAGAATAATCAAAATCATTATCAATTAAATCAATTTGTTTATAATCAATATTATATGATTTTAGTGAACTATTGTTATTTGTTATCCCAATTACTTCATCTAAAGTATCATATGGTTTTCCAGAAATGGAAAGCATAGTATCACCTGGGCGAAGAAACGCAAATAAAGCAACAGTAAGAGCATGACTCCCTGAAATAAATTGACTTCTTACAAGAGCATCTTCTCCTCCTAAAACATTTGCAAAGATTTTTTCAATAACTTCTCTTCCTGCATCATTATACCCATATCCTGTTGTCTGTGAAAAGTGAGATTCTGATACATGATACATTCTAAAAGCATCCAAAACTTTTTTACTATAAAAAAATGCTACTTCATCTATATCTTTAAAAATATCAGAAACTTCTTGTTCACTTTTTTTTATTAATTCTTCAATATTAAGCATGTCTTGTTCCTCCATCTATACAAATTGTTTCATTATTAATATAACTTGCATCTTCACTTGCTAAAAAGTAAATTACTTTTGCAACTTCTATTGGTTGCGCAAATCTATGAATAAAAATATTGGCTTCTTCACTTTTGATATATTCATCATCTAAATCTTCCATTTCGTGTTCTGTTGCTACCCAACCTGGAGCTACAGCATTAACTCTAATATGTGGGGCATATTGAATAGCAAGATTATGAGTTAAAGAAATTACACCAGCTTTACTAGCATCATAATCTAGTCCCATAGGAAAATATTGATGAAAAGCATTTGTTGATGCTACATTAATGATTGAACCAGATTTATTCTCATACATAAAATCGCCAATATATTTGCTGACTAAAAAAGTACCAATTAAATTTGTATCCAAAACTTTTCGAAAATTTAAAACTGTTTTATCTTGGTATAATGTATCAATAGCAATTCCTGCATTATTAACTAAAACATCAACATGTCCAAATTTTTCTATAACCTGCTTAGTCATATTTTTAACAGATTCTTCATCTTTAATATCAACAGCTATAGCAAAAGCATCAACATTATATTTATTTATAATTTCTTCCTTTACTTTAAGAGCTAACGCTTCTTCTTTATGATAAGCTATAACAACGTCATAATTATGACTTGCAAACACTTTTGCAGTCTCACTTCCAATACCTCTAGCTGCACCTGTTATTAGCGCTACTTTATTCATATTAGTCACCTCGCTTTATTTTATATTACTTATAACATACAATATTTTTATATTCATATAAGTTATAATATCATCTAATTTTTTTAAGTTGTAAATTCTCCTCTTTAATAATTATATCACAAAAAAATTCAATATTTTATGACTTTACATATTTAATGCATAAAAGAAAAAGAGCTTACGCTCTTGATACATATTTTCCATCTGCTGTTGAAACAATAATTTTTTCACCTTGTTCAATAAATAATGGAACTCTAACTTTTAAACCAGTTTCTACAGTTGCATCTTTAGTAGCATTATTTGTAGTATTTCCTTTTACTGCAGGTTCTGTTTCTGTAACAGTCATTTCGATTTTATCTGGTAAAATAACTCCTAGTAGTTCTCCTTGGAAGAAACTTACTAATACATTCATATTTTCAATTAAGAAGTTTTTGTCATTTCCTAATTGATCAGCACTTAATTCTAATTGTTCATATGTTTCCATATTCATAAAATTATAAGTATCACCTGTATTATATAAATATTGAACATTACTCTTTTCGATATTAGCTTTTTCAAATTTTACATTAGTATTGAATGTACGCTCAATTGTACCACCAGTTCTTAAGTTCTTTAATTTAGTTTTCATAAAAGCTGAACCTTTACCTGGTTTTACATGTAAAAAGTCAACAATTTGATAAATTCCACCTTCAATTATTAATGTCATACCAGTTTTAATATCATTTACTTCTATCATGATTACCCTCCTTTTATAAAAATAAGGAATTTTATCTCATTCCTATTTTTCTATGTCTGATTTCTTTTTGATAACCTTTACTATCTACATCTGTAACAATGCTTTTCTCATCAACAAACGTTAATGGTTTAGCTTTAACATTAATCGCAGATTTTATTATTTTATGTTTTGGATATTCTCTTACTAACTTCATGCTTTTTAATAAATTATCGCAAAACATATTTAATCTAAATTCTAAATTAGTCATCTCTTCACCTATTATTTTTCCTCTTTATGAGCAGTATGTTTTCTACATCTTGGGCAGTGTTTACTTAGTTCCATACGTTCTGGTGTATTTCTTTTGTTTTTTGGAGTACGGTAGTTTTTCTCACCACATACAGTACATTTTAAAGTTAAATTTTCTCTTGCTTCACCTTTTTTTGCCATAAAACTTCCTCCTTTTTAGTGCACTTGCTATACTATAATAGCAAAGTTTTTGCAATTTTTCAACAAATTTTTACGTTTTTTATTACATTTAATAATAAAACCGCTTTCATTATATCATATTATGGATATAATTCAAAATATTTATCACTAACTCTTTTGCTAATTCTCATATTAACATAAGTCTGATAATCACTTCTGTAATTATATGTATCTGGTGATACAACTGTAAATGTTACTTTAGCGTCATCATATGGAGCATAACCGACAAATGTATTTGAAACGGTTGGTGTATCAATTATGCCATCGGAATCAGTATCTATAAAACTTTGACTTGTACCTGTTTTACCTGCCGGTTTGTAACTTTTATTTATATAACCACTTCCTGTTCCACCACTTTTTAAAACTTCAATAAATCCTAATTTAACACGATCTAAATATTCACTTTTAGTATTAACTTGATTTAAAATAGTTACTTTATTTTCATATATTTTATTAGTAAATTTAGCATCACTTGATGAATATACTTCTTTTAATAGATATGGTTTTATTCTATATCCGCCATTTGCTATAGTAGATATATATTGAGATAACTGCATTGGTGTATAATTATCATACTGACCAATAGCAAAATCAAGAAGCAAGCCACCATCTGTTTTTGTTCCTTGGTAACCTGCTATTTCATTTGGTAAATCAATCTCAGTCTTAACACCAAGTCCAAATTGTTTAAAAGTGTCTCTATATATATTAAAAGTATCTTCACTCGCTTTAAATGGCATATTATAACTATAATTTACAGAAGCAACTTTTAGAGCAGTATAAAACTGATATGTATTAGAAGATTGTTTTAAAGCAGTTATATCATCTAATAGGCCTAAATATTTCCAAGAACATTTTTCTGGTGCTCCTTTAAGTTTAACACAATTATCATATCTTTTTTCTCCAATTGAAAGTGCTCCTGTATTATAACCTACAATATGTGATGCGCCCTTTATAGCTGACCCTACTACTACTGGAGCTGTAATAATACCAGGTGTATAATCAAGAAATTCATAACCATTTTGAGTATTTATGATTTGCTTACCAGCCATAGCTAAAACTTCACCAGTTTTAGGATTTGTAATAATTACAAAAGAACGATTATAATATTCAGTATTGGCTTCACTTTTAGCTTTAATTAATTCTTCTTCTAAAATTTTTTCAACCGTTTGTTGTAATTCAATATCAATTGTTAAAACAATGTCATTTCCTCTTTTTCCTTCTGTAATAAGAGTTTTAGAACCATTATTAGATATTTTATATACATCTTTAGTCCCTTTTAGATAATCATCATACATATATTCTAAATAACTTATCCCAACTCTATCATCAAGATTATAACCTTTTTTTAAGTAATAATCCTTTAGTTCCGCTGGAATACCAGTTTTATTTGTAGAAATATTTCCAAGAATAGTTTTGAAGGTATTTCCATATGGATATGTTCTATTCCAATCAAGTCTAACATCAAAGCCACTTAATTCATCCATATTACTTGCTATATTAGCAAATTCAGTATCAGTTACATCTTCATTTTTAATTATTTTTTCTGTGTAAGAATATCCCTTATTCATAAGATAATAAATATAAGCAGCTTTTCTATCAACATCACTATAGTTATTTAATACTTCATCATTTACTCTTTTCTTCTTTAAGGCTTCTATATCGGCTAAAGTAAGTTTTCTCTCTTCTAACTTTTTCCATTCTTCTTTTTCTATACTCTCACGTGCAAGCTCTGGATTACTTGCTACATAAAAATCTCTTAGCATATTATCTGTTAATTTTGATAAATCAATATCAATTAGTAAAGCTACCTTATAAGCTAAAGCTACTTCTTCAAGTGATTTTATATTATTCTTCTTTTTATAGACAATAACTTTATTGGTTTCATTATCTACAATTAATTTATGATTCCTATCATAAATTCTTCCTCTAGGAGCTGTACTACCACTAACGATTGTTTCCGTTGATTTAACTAGTTTTTCCTTGTATTCTTTGTTTTTTATAATTTGAACATAAAATAAATTTATGAAAAGTACGCTTATTATAACAGTAATTACTCCAATTAATACATTGTATCTTTTTTCAATAACTTTATTGATATCAGTATATTTTTTATAAAAATAAGGTTTATTTATTTTTCTTTTTTGAAATATTTTCTTCATATATTTTTGATACATTTTCATAATCAATTAAATTGAAAAAATTATCAATATATAGATTGCGATTACTTTGGTAATCTAAATAATAAGCATGTTCCCATAAATCAATATTTAAAATAGGAATAAGTCCATAAACATATGGAACATCTTGATTAGATGTATTTATAATTTCTAGACTATTATCAGGTTTTAATACAAGTGATGTATAACCTGAGCCAACAGTCAATTTTGCCATTCTACTAAATTCTTTTAAAAAGCCATCAAAGCTTCCAAAACTTTTTTTTAGAGCCTCTAAAAGTTCAGCACTAGGACGTGTATTTCTTTTAGGACCAATTATACTAAAATAAAGTTCATGATTTAATACTCCACCTAAATTATATAAAATTTCATCTCTCACATCTATTGGAAACTCATCAATATTGTTTACAAGTTCCTCTTTAGAATATTTAAAATCATAATTCGCATCTTTTAAATATTTATTTAATTTTTCAAGATAACCTTTATAATGATTATTATAATGTATTGCTAAAGTACGAGGACTTATAAATGGTTCTAATGCATTATAATCATAAGTTAGTGCGCGCTCTTGATACATATTCTCACCTCTATATATTTTATTATATATTATCTTCATTATTCTAAAATTTAAACATATAGTAAAATAGAGGTGACCAATGATTAGAGGACTTATAAAAAAACAAATTGATAAAATTGAAGCAAAAGATATATATGAATTTGCTAAAAAAAATGGCATTGCATTAACAGAAGAGGAAGAAAAGATAATCTATAAATATATTAAATCATCATGGGAAGAATTAATATTTATGGATCATAATCCAATTCTAATGGAAGCAAAGCCATATCTTAGAGAAGAAACAATGAATAAAATTGAAGAACTTATTATCTTCTTTAAGCAGAAATATAAAAATTATTTATAATATGAGCGTACGCATGAAATTAAATTTGGATTGAATGTTTTATTTTTAATCATTTCAATTTCAAATTTATATGGTGGATATGCTCTTTTTTTATCGCTATCAGTTAAAGGAATATATGGTGTTTCTAAAATTTTAGGGATATTAGATAATTTTTCATGATATAAAACATGTAACAAATTATCAAAACCTATTGTTCCAAATCCAATATTTTCATGTCTATCTTTATGGCTACCTATACTATTTTTACTATCATTTACATGAATACAGTATAAATTAGATAATCCAATTATTTTGTCGAATTCATTTAATACATCATCAAAATTTGATAAATCATATCCAGCGTCATTGATATGACATGTATCTAGACAAACACCAATATTCTTTTTCTTCTTAACACCATCAATAATAGATTTAATTTCATAGAAATTTCTACCACATTCCGTCCCTTTCCCGGCCATAGTTTCTAATAAAATTATGACATCAGTATCATCTTCAAATACTTGATTTAATCCAGCAATAATATTAGATATTCCAGCATTTGCTCCTATTCCAACATGACTACCTGGATGTAGTACAATTTTATTAAATCCTAGTTTTTCAACCCTCTTTATTTCCTGTTTTAAAAAGTTTACTGCAAAATCAAATTTATCACCTGTTGATGCTAAATTAATAATATATGGGGCATGAACAATAACGTTCTTAGAATCTATTTTATTTTCAGCCATAAGCCTATAAGCCTCTTTTGTTAATTCATCATTTATTTCTGAACGCACCGTATTTTGTGGTGCTCCTGTATAAAACATAAATGTGTTAGCGCCATAAGAACAAGCTTCTCTAACACTTAAAACAAGCTCGCCATCACGCTTAAATGACACATGTGAACCAATAATAATATCTTCCATATTTACCTCTTTTCTGTTTTTATTATATCATGGATAAATAATATGGAATAGATTATTTATTATAATAAATCACTTCTTTTTATAATAAAAGTTTTCTCTTTTGTATAAAATGCATAAAAGACATCTTCAAGTTCTAAGTTTTCACGCGATAAAATATTATAAATCCATTTTCTATCTTTATTTATTTCTTTTAATACATTATAGTCAATAACACCGTCTAAAATAAAAGGCATAGGATATACATTTGATTTTTGAAAAACAGATAAGGTACCACTATTTTCTAATACAGCATAATCAACTTCATCGATGTTTTTAACTCCTTTTTCACGAAGTTGTGTAATAAGATCATCTAAAGTATAACGAATTTTAGACATAAGTGTAAAATTAACTTTTCCCTTTTTTATAATCACACTTGGTTTACCATCAATAAAATTCCTAAACTTATTACTTTTTAAACTTATATAACTTATAATCATTTCACATAAAACAAGAACGGTTATAGGAATAATTGATATTAAAATAGAATCATCATATGAATCAATAGAAAGAGCGGCAAGTTCCGCTATTAAAACAGTAACAATCAAATCTCCAATTCCAAGCTCACCTACTTCTTTTTTACCCATAATACGATACATAATAATAATGAAAAAATATAAAACAAAAGTTTTAATGATTATATTCAAATACATAATATCACCTATTTCATTATGATACGTTCTACATTTTTTATGCATGAATAATCTTTATTAGGAGGGTTAAAATGAATTATATAAAAAACATTAGTATTTCTTTTCTATATATTATTGGAGTTACAATTGTATTAACATTTATAATGACACTCTTAAATTATTTTAATATTATAACTGGTTCTGTTCTTACAATTACTAAAATAATCATTACATTTATAGCAATCTTTATTGGTGGATTTATAATTGGTAAGAAATCTAAAACAAAAGGATGGCTTGAAGGAATTAAACTTGGAATTATAATTCTAATTATCTTAAGTATTATTAATTTTCTTATTTTAAAAGTTAATTTTGAATTTAGAATTATATTATATGATATCATTATACTTTTTTCTTGTACATTTGGAAGTATTATTGGAATTAATTTAAATCATCAAAAATAAAACTATAAAAGGTTAATCTTTTATAGTTTTATTATATTTACTTATAAATTTTTCTTTATATTCTTGAAATTCTTCATTTTTAATAGCTATTCTTATTTCTTCCATTTCTTTAATTAAAAAGCGGATATTATGAATAGATAAAAGCCTTCCACCTAGTGATTCACCACATGTAACTAAATGTCTAACATAAGCTTTAGTATAGTTTTTACATGTGTAACAATCACATCCATCTTCAATTGGTGTAAAATCTTCTTTATACTTAGCGTTTTTTATATTTATTTTACCAGTTCTTGTAAAAGCATTTCCATGTCTAGCGATACGCGTTGGTAAAACACAATCAAACATATCAACACCACGTTCTACACCTTCTAATAAGTCAATTGGCTCACCAACGCCCATTAAATATCTTGGTTTATCTTCTGGTAAATAAGCTATAGCATAATCAATCATTTTATACATAGTATCTTTATCTTCACCAACACTTGTTCCTCCAATAGAATATCCATCAAAGTCAAGTTTTACAGTTTCAGTAGCACTAAATTTTCTCAAATCTTCATATTCTCCACCTTGAACAATTCCAAACAGAGACTGATTAGGATTACTATGAACAATTTTTCCTCTTTTGGCCCATCTAATTGTTCTTTCAGTACTTTTTTTAGCATAATCATATGTAGCGGGATAAGGAATACATTCATCAAAACTCATTGCTATATCACTATCTAATTTATTTTGAATCTGAATTGATAACTCAGGTGTTAAAAATAGAGCCTTTCCATCAAGATGGCTTTTAAAGTGAACACCTTCTTCAACAATGTCTTTACTTTTATTTTTAGCAAGAGAAAAAACTTGAAAACCACCACTATCAGTAAGAATAGGTCCATCATAATTCATAAACTTATGAAGACCACCAGCATGATCTATAACATCTTCTCCTGGACGTAACCATAAATGATATGTATTAGATAAAATAACTGCACTATTCATTGCCTTTAATTCTTCCACAGTTAATGTTTTTACATTAGCAAGTGTTCCAACAGGCATAAACATAGGTGTTTCATAACTACCATAATTAGTATGTAAAATACCATATCTAGCTCTTTTATCATTTTTCTTTAATTCATATTTTATTTTCATATCATCACTTCCCGCTAATAATTATACCTAAATATTAAAGTAAACTCAAGGAAAATTATTAAGTAAAAAGTTACTTATAGAGTCAAATTCAAAAATATCAAATAGCATGCTTGTTTTAACTACCAATAATACATATGGAATTAATTTTTTATCTGGTACACATAATGTATAATTTATAGCATTATTGTATACATCAAAATAAATAAGACCATTTCGCTTTTTTAAATCATATGGATACATATCAGCTGAAGAATTTTTTAAACTAACACTATATATTAAATTGTTATTATAGAAATTATTTAGTGTTAGGAAATCACCATTTATAACCAAAACAGCATCAACTACATTTAAAAGTATGTTTTTTAATATATGTTTATATTTATTATTAATATCAGTTATAATTATTAAATCGGGTTTTATCTTTTTAAATAAATCATCATTAATATTAGTAACACTTAGAATAATTAAATCACATTTTTTCTTATTTATATTAAAGTATTCGTATTCAGATATATCTACATTATAATTATGTTCTAATATAAGATATAGTAAATTTATCACTAAATATCTATAATTTTCTCCTATAACAGCTATAATAAATGGATAATCATTCATAAAAAATCCCCTCAATATAATGTATGCATCTTGAGAGGTAAGGGAATAATTTATTAAAGAGAATTAATAAAAGCTGAAAATAGCGAATTACTGTTAGAATCCATAATTGATTCTGGATGCCACTGTACACCTATAAAAAATTTCTTACTAGCATCTTCTATGCTTTCAATTACATTATCACTAGATATGCCTGTTATATGTAAATCTGTTTTGGTTAAAATATCATGATGTCTACTATTAACAGTTATTTCATCTTTTCCTATAATTTTATACAACATAGAATTTTTATTAATTAAAACATTATGAACATACTCATCACTACTATAATGTTTACTTCCTAGCGTTATAAGTTCTCCGTTTTTCATAACTCCCATCATCTGCATGCCAAGACATATTCCAAGGGTGGGAATGTTATGTTCATAAATGTATTTAACAAAAGAGATTTCAACATCATTATAATCACTTCCACCCTGCAAAACAAATCCTGAACAAATTTTAGATATATTAATTAAATCATTTATATTTTCTCCTATTATTCCAAGAGGAATAACACCAAAGTTAATCAAAACATCAGCAAGAGATGAATTCATATGATAATTTTCATCTTTTCTAAGTAAAATACCAACTATTTTTTTCACCTTATCACCTATTTAATTATATTCAAAAAGAATGGCTTTACCATTCTTTATAAATAATTTTTTAAATCATTCGCACTATCTTCTTGCATAGTTACATATTCATCAATTAATTCATGGACTGTTTTATCAACTTCTTTGTGATTTAATAGTCTCCTACCTTCTATAATTCCCATATTAGTTCCTTTAAGTAAAAGTTCTGCTATTTTAGAATCACTATGATCAGTTATTGTTTTCATCTCTATTCCATACCATGTCATTACTTTTTCTAAAGCATTGGTTTCATGAGGAGTATCAGTATCGTTATATCTACTATATAAATTATTTATTTTAAGAGAAATATCCTCATATTTTTTATACTGATTTAAAAGACCATCTTTAAATTTCTTACTGTCAACCTTATCAATAATAAATTTTATTGCGTCCATTCCCATACAAGCACCTTTGTTTAATTCATCAAGAGCATTAATGTTTTCTTCCATAATATTCCTCCTAAATATATTATGGATGAATTTTTTTATAATATTCAAAAAAGAATACAAAGTTCAAACTATGTATTCTTTTCTTTCTTAAGCGACTTCAATATTTATTAAAACTTCATGACCATTTATATCAAGAGCTTCTGCTTCTATATTTGCTTCTTTTAATGAAAGTGCTAAAACTTCTTTTGAAATTATTTCACTAAAATTATTAATAGCTCTCTTAACTTCATCATCACAATTATAATAAACATTAATTCTATCTGTTATATTAAAATCTAATGATTTACGTAAATTTTGAATTTTAGAAATAAGTTCACGTGCAATTCCTTCTGATATAAGATTATCTGTAAGCTCAGTATTTAAAATAACAAATTCATTACCTTCCATACCAACATCGAAACCTTCCTTATTAGAAATACGAATTTCGACCATATCTTTTGTTATTTCTATTTCTCTATCTTTAAACTCTTTAGTTATTGTATCACCATTATTTAATTTAGACACTTCTTCTGTTGATAAAGTTTCTAGTAATAATTGATAATCTCTCATTTCTTTTCCAAATATTGCACCACAAACTTTAAAGTTTGGTTTTACAGTCATATTCATATAAAGTGAAATATCATCTACAAATTTAACATTTTTTACATTCAATTCTTCTGCAATAAGTGGCACTAAGTCAGATATAAGATTTTCATTTTTACCATCAAGTAAGCACTCACTTAATGGTTGACGTACTTTTATTTTTGTTTCTTCACGAACAAAACGACCAACACTAATTAAGCTTCTTACTAAATCCATACGTTTTTCAATATGTTCATCAATTAATGATTCATCATATGTAGGAAAATTCTCTAAATGTACTGATTTATTTCCTGTTAACTTAGTATAAATTTCTTCTGTTATATATGGAATAACTGGTGCACATAATCTACATAATCCTTCTAGTACTTCATATGTAGTGATGTATACACTCTTTTTAGAATTATCTAAGGTACTTCCCCAGAAACGTTTTCTATTTCTTCTTATATACCAGTTTGATAGATCATCTGAAACAAATGATGTTATTTTATTTACAACAATATTTAAGTCAAAGGCATCATATGCTTCTGTACATTCTTTTACTAATTTATTATACTTACTAATTAACCATTTATCAATTTCTTCTCTATCTTTTATAGCTACATTACATTCTTTAATATTTATATTATCTGTATTAGCATACATTTGGAAGAATGAATATGTATTCTTTAATGGATTAAAGAATTTAGAATGTACTTCTTTTACACCAGCTTCATTAAATTTAAGTGGTGTCCATACTGGTGAAACATACATCATATACCATCTTATTGTATCTGCACCATATTTTGTCATTATTTCTTCTGGATTAATGATATTTCCAGTTGATTTACTCATTTTTTTACCATAAGCATCTAACATCATATCATTTACAACAACATTTTTGAAACTAGATTTACCATTAATTAAAGTTGATAAAACAAGAAGTACATAGAACCATCCTCTTGTTTGATCAATACCTTCTGCTATAAAATCAGCTGGAAATTGACTTTCAAATAATTCTTTATTTTCAAATGGATAGTGAAATTGTGCATATGGCATTGCTCCTGAGTCAAACCAAACATCTAAAACATCAGCAACTCTTGACATTGTATGACCACACTTTTGACATTTAATATGAATATCATCAACATATGGTCTATGCAACTCTAGGGAATCAATATCAATGTCTTCAATTGCACGTTCTTTTAATTCACTAAGGGAACCAATTGTTTCAAAACATCCACAGCTGCAAGTCCAAATAGGAAGTGGGCATCCCCAATATCTATTACGAGAAATTCCCCAATCAATCATATTTTCAAGCCAATTATTAAATCTTTTTGTTCCAACATATTCAGGATACCAATTAACTTGTTCATTTGCTTCAATTATCTCTTTTTTATAAGCTGTATTTTTAACATACCATGCTGGTTTAGCATAATAAATAAGCGGTTGTTTACATCTCCAACAATGTGGATAATCATGTGTCATTTTAATTTTTTTAAATAATTTATCATTTTCTTTCAAATATTTAATTATTTCAATTTCAAGATCAGGTGATGTTACTAATGTTCCTTTCCATGGCCCTTCTAAGTAGCATCCATCTTTTCCAACTGGATTTACAAATGAAATACCATTTTGAACACATACACGATTATCATCAACACCATAAGCAGGCGCAATATGAACAATACCAGTTCCGTCTTCCATAGTAACATAATTATCGGCAACTACCTCAAAGGCCTTTCCTTCTACTTTAACAAATGGTAGTAATTGATCATATTTAATTCCAACTAAATCTGATCCTTTATATGTTTCTAGTACTTTATAGTCTTCACCTAAAACAGAATTTGCTAAAGATGAAGCTAAAATAAACTTATAACATCCTGATTCTACTTTAATATATTCAGAATCAGGATTAACACAAAGCGCAACATTGGCCATAAGAGTCCATGGAGTTGTTGTCCATACCAAGAAATAACAATCTTCATCACATTTTTTAAAAGGAACAATTACAGTATTTACAGAAACTTCTTTATAACCTTGTGAAACTTCATGTGAAGCTAATTCAGTTCCACATCTAGGGCAATATGGTAATACTTTACTTCCATGATATATTAAACCTTTTTTATTTAATTCATTTACAATCCACCATTCAGATTCAATATATTCTTTATCACATGTAACATATGGATGATCACAATCAATAAATTGTCCCATCATATCAGTAATTTTTTTTACTTCATCAATATTGCTGTCAGTCTCTACTTTACAAGCTTCGCAGAATTTCTCTACACCCAATGCTTCAATATCAGCTTTTGATTTAAATCCAAGCTTTTTTTCAACATTTACTTCAATTGGAAGTCCATGTGTATCTAGTCCTATTTTTCTTAAAACTTTATACCCTTTCATCGTTTTATATTTACAGAAAGAATCTTTTATTGTTTTAGCAAAAACATGATGAATTCCTGGCTTAGCATTTGCATAAATAGGTCCATCGTAAAAAACCCAACTGTTACTATTATCTCTTAGCTTAATTGTTTCATTTAAAATGTCTTCTTCTTTCCATTTTTTTAAAATATTCTCTTCAACTTCATGTACATGTCTTTTATCTAATTCTTCAAATTTCATAATAAACCTCCTAATAAATTTACTTAAATATATTCATTTATATAAAAATGTATAAAAAAACGTCCTACATTAAGGACGAATTTATTCCGCGGTACCACCTTATTTTATAATAAATATACTCTCAAAACTATAACGCGTTACCGGAATTTCCTAATTATTCAGAAATACACATCAAGAGTGATCTATATAGTATAATTTTATCTATTCTCACCTGCCATAGACTCTCTTTAAAAATTTAACTATACCGTCTCTATCACATGTTTTTATAACTCTACATGATCCATTTCACTTACAACTTCTAATTGAGCTTCTACAATATCTCTAACACGACGTTTAAATATATTAATATTACGTCTTAGCATATTTGCTTCTTCTTCTGCTTTTTCCGCTCTAAGTAAGGCCTCATTTACAATACGATTAGCATTTCTTTTGGCATCTTCTAAAATTGCTTCACTTTCTCTTTGCGTAGATACTCTAACTTGCTCTGATGTTTTTTGAGCCATCATAATTGTTTTATTAAGCGTAGCTTCCATACGTTCATACTGCGCTATTTTTTCTTTTAATTTATGATTTTCTTCACTCATTTTTTCAAGTTCAGCAATCCTAGCATCTTTTTCTTTGATTTGAGAAACCATGCCTTCTACTTGACCAATTACTTTATCTAAGAAACTATTAACTTCATCAGGATCATAGCCACGAAGTGTTCGATTAAATTTTTCCATTGTATCACCTCTGGCGCTACTTATTGTAGCACACTAATTTTATTTGTCAATATTACCATTCAATATTTATATCATCATTATCGTGGATATCTTTTCCATCAGTTTCTTCGGTTATTTTACCCTGTACATTAATGTTGTTTGGAGTACACAAGAAAATACCCCCACCAATTTTTTGTAAATCTCCACCAATCGCATAAATAGTTCCAGCTAAAAAGTCTATAATTCTTTTTGCTTGATCTGATGTTACCCTTTTTAAATTTACAACAACTGTATTTCTCATTTTTAAATGATCAGCAATTTGTTGTGATTCAGAATACGCTCTTGGCTCTAGCAATATCATCTTTGTACTTCCATCATTTTCTGCTAAAGCTTCCTCAGGCTTTAAATCATAATATTCATCACCAGAAATATTATTTGAAAATACATCTTCATCATTTGAAAGCCATTTTTTTAATATTCCCACTTTTATTCCTCCTTCGAGTATCCTCATACTACCAATAATTTTATCATATCTTTTTTAAAAAGAAAATAGCTTTTTTTAATTTATTAACAAAAAAAGCTACATTGTAGCTTATTTGTTAGAATTATCTTTTAATTCGTTATTTCTATTTGCACGTTCTTGTTTTCTTTTTTCGCGGCAATCCTTACAGCTCTTTGGTTCAGTCCAACCATTAGCGCTATAAAATTCTTGATCACGAACAGTGAAATCAAATTCACGACCACAATCTCTACAAACAATCTTTTTTGCTTCCATAGTTACCTCCTCTTTTATTTGATTTAATTTATTAGATTCCAAATAAGATAAGAGGAAAGTAAATAATTTTAAACCAACTTAAGTATACCATAAGATATGCGAAAGAACAAGTTTTAGAACTTAATTCTATCAGCAATAAATGATTCTACTTCTGAAAGTTTTATAGATACTTGTTCCATAGTATCCCTAAATCTAATTGTTACAATATCTTCATTTAAAGTATTATCATCAACAGTAACAACAAATGGCGTACCCATTATATCTTGTCTACGATAACGTTTACCAATATTACCAGCTTCATCATATGAAGTCATAAATATTTTACTTAACATTTTATAAACTTCCATTGCTTTATTACTATGATACTTTTTAAGAAGTGGTAAAACAGCAACTTTATATGGAGCTAAGAATGGATGAAAATGCATAACCTCACGGGTTGTTCCATCTTCTAGTTCTTCTTCTTCATAACTATCACATAAAACAGTTAAAACAAGTCTTTCTACACCAACACTTGGTTCAATTACATATGGAATATATTTTTCATTTGTTTCAGGATCCAAATATTCCATAGATACACCAGATGTCTTTTCGTGTTGAGTTAAATCATAATCTGTACGACTAGCAATTCCCCATAATTCACCAAATCCAAATGGAAATTTATATTCTATATCAGTAGTAGCATTACTATAGAAACATAATTCTTCTTTTGAATGATCTCTAAAACGAAGATTTTCTTCTTTAAGATTTAAATCAAGTAAGAACTTTTTACATGCATCTTTATAATATTGATGCCATTCTAATTCAGTACCTGGTTTGCAAAAGAATTCTAATTCCATTTGCTCAAATTCACGAACACGGAAAATAAAATTTCCAGGTGTTATTTCATTTCTAAAGCTCTTTCCTACTTGACCAATACCAAATGGTACTTTAAGACGCATACTTCTTTGAACATTTAAAAAGTCAACAAATATTCCTTGCGCTGTTTCAGGTCGTAAATAAATTGTACTTTTAGAATCTTCTGTTACACCTTGAAAAGTCTTAAACATTAAGTTAAATTCACGAATATCAGTATAATCTAACTTACCGCAATTTGGGCAAACAATATTGTGTTCTTTAATGTAATTCATTAGTTCTTCATGACTCATACCACCAGCATCAACTACACCATCTGCCTCTACAAGTTTATCAGCACGATGTCTAGTCTTACATGCTCTACAATCAATTAAAGGATCTGAAAACGTTTTAATATGTCCACTTGCTTCCCATGTTTTAGGATTCATTAAAATCGCACTATCAATACTTACATTATTAATATCTTCTTGAATAAATCTTTTCATCCAAGCTTTTTTTATATTATTTTTTAATTCTGATCCAATAGGTCCAAAATCCCATGTATTAGCAAGGCCACCATAAATTTCACTACCTTGATATATAAAACCATGTTGTTTACAAATATTTACTAATTTATCCATTGTTAATTTTTCCATAATATTCCTCCAATTTTTTCTTAAACTGATTTGTATCAGTAACAACATCAATATAATTTAATATACTATCATTATTAAAGCCTTCATTTATTAACTTATGCATATGTTCTAAAATTAAATCAAAAAAGTGATTTTCATTTACGACAATAATAGGCTTTAAAACCTGTGTTCTAGCTTCTTCTATGAATGAGAATAACTCAGATAAGCTCCCACTTCCACCAGGAAATACACATATAATGTCAGAATCTTCATATAATTTTTTTGTTCTATCAAAAGTTGTATCAAGTAAAACAGTATCAGGACAAATTTCTTCTTCATTATAACAAGCAAGAGTGTAGCATTTTACTTTCTTTTTATTATAAGCAAAAACTTCATATGCTCTCTTCATCATTGAACTAGAAACACCACCACATATAAGTGTTACATCCATATCAATTATCTGTGAAATATATCTATCCGTTAATTCTATATATTTTTCATCTTTCACACTCGAAGATGATGTAATACACATGTTCATGTTACTCACCTCACAAAAAAACTCCTAGGTTTGTAAGGACGAGATTACCCGCGGTTCCACCTTACTTATTCTAGAAGAATCAACTCATAATATATTGCTACAGGATTCCACCCCATCATCGCATTTCATATTCACATTAACACAATAATATCCCAAAATCTATAATTCGTCAACCTTTTTTTCTAATATTATAGTATTCATAAAATATATCATCTGGCTTCATATTAAATATTTCAGAAATTCTAACCGCCATGTCATATGTAAGACGTCTATTTTGATTTTCAAGTTGTGAATAAAAAGGCTTGCTTATATGTAATTTATTAGCCATATCTTGTGTTGTTAAATTATATTGTTTACGCAATTCTTTTAATTTTCTTAACATATTCCCCCTCCATATATATATATTATACCATATGGTTCACTATTAGTGTACTGTGTTTTATCAATGTTTATGAGAAAATTATATTAATAATGAAGTGGGGTGTATGCTTTGAAAAATAAAGAATTAATCACTGAATATAATATATTTTGTAAAAATGTTAAATATTATCGAAATTTAAAGAAAATGACTCAAGAGGCACTTGCTGAAGAAGCTGATTTAAGTATTTCATATATAAAACAAATAGAATCTGGAATTGAATTTAAAAATGTATCTCTAACAACCATGCTAAAACTTTCTAAGGCATTAGATATACATGTGCGTGATTTATTTCAAAATAAAAATTAACAAAAAAAGAATGTCAAAAACATTCTTTTTATAATATAACGTTATGATATACATGTTGTACATCTTCAACATCATCTAATAAAGTTATAGCTCGATTAAATATCTCTAAATCATCACCTGATAATTCAACTTTTTCTTTTGGTATATAAGTAATTTCATCTAAGTCAAATTCAACATTAGGCAATTTAGATATAATTGCTGCTTTCATACCATTTAAATCTTGTGGTTTTCCATAAATTACAATACTATCTTCATCTACTTCAATATCATCAACATCAATATCATTTTCAATTAAAGCATCCATTGTTTGCTCTTCATCTAGGCCTTTAAAACTTATAACACTTACATGATCATAATTAAATAATACACTTCCTTGGGCTCCCATTTTAGTATGACATTTATTAACAACCGCTCTAATATCACTTATACTTCTATTTACGTTATCAGTTAAACATTCAATAATTAAAGTAGAACCTCCTGGTCCAAACATTTCATAAGTAGTTTGTTGATATGATTCATCAGCACCACTATTTACCTTATCTATTGCTCTTTTGATAATATCACTTGGAACTTGATCTTTTTTAGCACGGTCGATTAATCTTTTTAAGCTGGCATTACTTGATACTTCTGTACCACCGTTTTTAGCTGCTAAGTAAATTTCTTTGGCATACATTGTATAAATTTTTCCTCTAGCTGCACCTGTTTTTTGAATACTTGCTTTTCTAACTTCATATGCTCTTCCCATATTATCCCTCTTCCTATCTCAATATATTTTACATTATTTTATAATATTAGTAAAGAAAATATTTTTATCTTTAAAATAAGTTTATATTTAATAACAGAAAAAAGTAAGAATTAATCTTACTTAAACCTGTTAATAAGTTAATAAATACTTATTATTTAGCAAATCCTGAACATTTTCCACAATCTAAATTGCTTACTTGACATTCTTCAGAGCAAGAATATTGTGGTGTATATGTATGCTTATAAATATGTTTATTTATAGTATGAGTGTGAATTGGACAAATATGTGGTACTTCATGATAGAATTCTTGTTCTACACATTTTGTAATTGTTGGTTCTATTACTTGACCTTCCATAATTGGAGTTTGATTCATACCACCCATCATATATGGCATTTGTCCATATCCCATCATATTTTGTCTATTGTTATTACAACAACAATTTCTAAACATTTTTACTCCTCCTTACCTAATTTATCATATGTATTTGCACACTTTATAGATAAGTTATTTGCCTTAGTAAATATTATTTTTTTTAATTTTTTAATTAATTAAAAAAGATGATTAAAAAGGCATCTTAAAATTACCATTTTTCATCATCTTCATCATACGTTTCATTTCTTCAAATTGTTTTAAGAGACGATTAACCTCTTCTACTGATCTACCAGATCCCTTAGCAATTCTAACCTTTCTACTTGCTTTTAGTATACTTGGATTCTTTCTTTCTTCTTTTGTCATTGATTGAATAATAGCCTCTATATGAGCCATTTCCTTAGGATCAATTTTAACATTATTTAATCCCATCTTCTTGGCACCCGGTAACATTTTAATAATATTTTCAAGAGGGCCTAATTTTTTAATTTGATTTAACTGTTCTAAAAAATCCTCTAAATCAAAATCTCCCTTTTGCATTTTTTTGGCTGCTTTTTTAGCAATTTCTTCATCAATTACAGATTCTGCTTTTTCTACAATTGACATAATATCTCCCATACCAAGGATTCTAGTTGCCATACGTTCTGGATAAAATTCTTCTAAACCATCCATTTTCTCACTAACGCCAATAAATTTAATTGGTATATTGGTTAAATGACGTATTGAAAGTGCAGCACCACCTCTAGTATCACCATCTAATTTAGTAAGAATCGCACCTGTAAGCTTTAATTTATCATTAAATCCTTCGATAACATGAACGGCATCCTGTCCAGTCATACTATCAACAACAAGTAATATTTCATCAGGACTAACAGCTTCTGTTATATTCTTTAATTCATCCATTAATTCTTCATCTATATGAAGTCTTCCCGCTGTATCTATTAAAACATAATCATATCCGTGTGTACGAGCATATTCTACTGCATTCTTAGAAATATCAACTGGATTATTTTTTCCCTCAGAATAAACTTCTATATTAAGTTCCTTTCCAAGTTGTTCTAATTGATTAATAGCAGCTGGTCTATATACATCACATGCGACTAAAAGAGGTTTCTTTTTATATTTTTTTCTAATATAATTAGAAAGTTTAGCAATAGATGTAGTCTTACCACTACCTTGTAATCCAACTAACATTAAAATAGATGGATTACCACTTGTATATAAAGAAGCTTTTTCTCCTCCTAATAAATCAACAAGTTCATCTTTAACTATCTTTACAAACATTTCACCTGGTTTTAATGATTTAGAAACTTCTTCTCCTAAAGCCTTCTCTTTTACATTAGCTATAAACTCTTTTACAACTTTATAATTTACGTCAGCTTCTAGAAGAGCTAGACGAATTTCTCTAGTCATCTCACCAATATTTTCCTCAGTTATTTTACCATAACCTCTAATTTTATCCATTACACTTTGTAATCTATCTCCTAAACTTTCAAACATATAATCACCTCACTTATTATATAACAAAAAAATAAAAAAAGCTATAAGCTTTTCTTATTGTGTTATTTCACCAGAAAGCACACTGTATGGGCAACCATTTTCATCTTCATAACTACAACTTTTACTTTCTACACTAAAACCACAATCGGAAGTAAGTTTTATCGCTAATGTTGTATTTTTTAACGTTGCAGGAATAAACTCATAATTTACAGCTTGTGCTTGTATCAATTGGTATCATCTTATCACTAATAGTGCCATCAACACTATCAATTATTTGTTGTACTTCCGTTTGTTTTATCATCTAATACTTCATCGTTAAAGTCATTATTAGTAAATGTACAATTATCATCAGATGTAACAAAACATGCAAGACAAGATACTGCATTCTTACTACTATCACCATCTACAACAAAATCAAATACAAATTGGACAATAGCTATAACAAAGAAAACAATAACACCAGCTAGAATTCTTTGTATTAATCTTCCTTGACTCGATTTCATTTTTTTTTCATCATTACTCATAACAGCTTTCATAAAATCAATCATTCCAAGAACAATAAGTAAAATTGGAATAGCTATTTTAATTAGGTTAACTACATTTTGAACAATGTATATAACACCAGATGGAAGAATAGCATCACCACATTTTACATAAACACCTTGATCATAAGTAAATCCTGCTTTAGCAAAAACATTAGATACATAAAATACTGCTATAAAAAGTGTAAGCAATGTCATATGTTTTAGTACATTCATCTTTTTCATATTTATTCTCCTAACTGCTTTTATTATAGTATATTTTAATTTTGATTGTCAATTATTGCCATGTAGAAGCAACATCACAGTTACTACTTTGTGGTTCAGGAGATGGCATATCAAAATGAATAATCATTGGTATCTTAAATGCCTTACCAAAAGCAACACAAGTTCCTGGTTGTAAGCTCTTTTGTTTTTCAACAATATCTTTACTAATATTTGGAAGCATTTTTTCAATATACTCTAAATCACGTGGATGATTCATTTTAAAGATTAAGAAATTGCTACATTGTGATATAACTGTTTCAGATATTTCCACTGGTCTTTGTGAAATCAAATTAAACATTAATCCATATTTTCTTCCTTCTTTTGCAACACGTTCAAAAATATTATATCCAATTAAATCTTTATCTGTATCGTTTTGAACATATCTATGAGACTCTTCTAGGAATAAATGAAATGGTATTGACGCTCTAGCTTTTAATCTCTTAGTAAAATCAAACAACATTCTTGTATATATTTTACAAATTGTTTTAGCAAGACCATCATCTATATCCTCTAAATTGAAGTTAACAATTTGGGCTTTCCCACCACCTTGAACAGCAACAAGTGAAGAAATATAATTTTCAAGTGAAATATAATTTGGATAATCAAAGAAACGAGCTTGATCACTTATAGCTAATGAATGAAGACGAACCTTTAATGTAATGGCGTCTCCATACGCTTTTTCGTTTCTAAGAAGACCCTCAGAAATCAATGTAAACTCAAGTGCTTTCTCTAAATCCTTCATTGTATAGTAATTCGTTCCAGTTGGTTCATATTGTTCTAATGTTTCATCAACGAAACTTGAAATATATTTTGTAACTAAAATGCTTTCTGTAAAATTTCCTTCTTTATCAATAATAAAGCACTCTCTAAATTTTCGTGTATAACCAACACCTTGAACAGTAGACTCTAGATTAAATTCTGGAGTTGAACATGTTGTAAAAATAGAAAAAATGTCATTCCTTTTTGATGATGCTGTTTGATTAGTATACAAAATTGTCATAATAGCCTTAGCTATCAAATGATTTTGATATTTTCTAGCTTGGTCTGATGTTTCAGCAAAAATGCGAACTAATTTAAGCATACGTTCGATAATTGGAAGCTGTGAATGTTCTGTTGCTCCTAGTAAAAGAGCTATATCATCTATTCCAAGTAACCATAATGGCAACTTCAAACAATAACCTTCTCTATCATGTTTATTTGTTGTATAGTATTTAAAATGATAATTGGGATTCATGCTTTCAAGTGATTTAAAAGCATTATGATATTCTCCATATGCATCAAATATAAAGAAATTAGAGCGTACAGGTGTAACATCATCAAAGTCTTTGTTAAAAATATTTTGAAGAATTCTAGCAATACCACAAGATTTACCACTTCCTGTATTTCCAAAAACAGCCATATGATTACTAAAGAAATCATTTATATCTACCTTAATTGGATGATTATTATAAAGTGGAGAATACCCAAGAAGTAAATTTTTACCATTTTCGTCTTGTCCTATTAAATTTTCAAATTCATCTTCTGTAATCATTCTAACAGTTGATGTTATACTTGGTTTTTGAATAACTCCACCAATAAACTTACTGCCTCTAAATTCTCCTAAAAACTTAACTTGCATCTCAGTTGTACCAACATTTTCAATCTCACCAACAATTTTTCTTCCTTGATCTTCAAAAATAACATACATGTTCATTAATGCTTGTGCTGCAGATACATTATCACTATTTAAATTTACAGTGGCAAAAGTATCACCTATATATGAAATCTTACCTATCACACTATCACTCCTCTTCTAAGATTTTTTTTATTTTATTCTTTTGTTCTAAATTTAAATTATCTATAACTTTTTCAAGTTCTTGTCTTTTTTTATATAATTTTATTTTATCTTCATAATAAATTAATTTTTGTTCTACTTCTTTAATAGTACTATGAACAGCAGCCCTAGAAATATTATTATTTTCACCTATTTCAGCTAATGTTAAATTGTTAAAATAATAATCTATAAAATATTCTTGTTGTTTTTCTGTAAATAACTTACCATATAAATCAAATAAGTCCATTAAATAAATTCTATTTTCCAATTAACATCATTCCTGTCAAAATCATAAATAAAATCCCCATAACTAAATAAATTATTGTAAAAGTTTTTCTCTTGAAAATATTATGATTATTGTAAGCCATAATAATAAATGTAAGACCAAGAAGTAAATACATTATAACTTCTGCCTTTTTAATAAATAATGTAATAACTGATGTAATAGCTAAAAATATAACAATTATAATTTGAAGAAATATTCCTATATTGTCAATTCTACCATTTGATTTTAAAACTTCATATACTGTTTTATTTTTCATATTCATTCTCCCAATCTTTAAATAATCCATATATATATTTTTCAATATCAAATACTTTTAGATCATCAGCTTTTTCACCAAGACCAATAAATTTGACTGGAAGTCCAACCTCTTCTTTTATAGCTAAAACAATTCCTCCTTTAGCTGTACCATCTAATTTAGTTAAAACAATACCAGTTATGTTAGTTATTTCCTTAAAGCTCTTAGCCTGACTAATTCCATTTTGTCCTGTTGTACCATCAATAACAAGAAGGGTCTCATGGGGAGCATTTGGTATACAATTACTTATAACTTTATTTATCTTTTCAAGTTCATTCATCAAATTAACTTTATTTTGAAGACGACCGGCTGTATCTATTAAAACAACATCATAATCTTCATTTGTTGCTTTTTTTAAACCATCGAAGACAACACTTGCAGGGTCACTATTTTCTCTATATACAATATCAGAATTAGTAAAGTTAGACCATTCTACTAACTGCTCTACAGCTCCTGCTCTAAATGTATCACCTGCAATTAATAAAACTTTTTTACCTTCATTTTTAAACTTATAAGCCATTTTCCCTATTGTAGTTGTTTTACCAACACCATTTACGCCAACAAATAAAATAACAGTGGGACCATTATCACTAAAGTTTATTTTATTTACAATAATTTCATTTTGAACATAAGTAATAAACATCTCATCTACAATTATTTCTTTTAAATCAGAAGGTTTTAAAATATTTTCATTTCTGACACGTTTTCTTAATTTATCCATAAATTTCATTACGGTATTTACTCCAATGTCTGCAGTAATTAAAATATCTTCTAATTCTTCATAATATTCTTCATCTATTTTGTTATACTTTAGAGTAAGTAAATTTAATTTTGATGTAAATTCTTTTCTTGTTTTAGCAAGACCTTCTTCATATTCATGGGTATCATGTTTTTCTTCTGTTTTAAATATATTTTTAAATTTATCAAATAATCCCATATTATCACCTTAAATAATCATACACTAAATTAATAAAAATTACCAGTATTGTTAAAGATTTCCATAAAATATCTGTATTAAAAACAGGATTTTAGTTAAACTGGACAAATGCAAAGAAAAAATGTATAATGTTTAAGGCGGACTTTAATACTTATAAAAAAGAAAGGAGTAATTAATGAAATTATTAGAAAAAGAAGACACCAAAATATTCGCGTTAGGTGGACTAGGTGAAGTCGGAAAAAACATGTATTGTGTAATGCATGAGAATGAAATTGTAATAACTGATGTTGGAATAACTTTTCCAGAAGGAGAACTTATGGGAGTTGATTATGTTATTCCAGACTTTACATTTCTTAAGAAAAATGAAAGTAAAATAAAAGCATTATTTATTACACATGGTCATGAGGATCATATTGGAGGAATACCATTTTTATTACAAACAGTAAATATTCCTGTTATTTATGCTCCAAATCAAGCAATTGGATTAATTCGTAAAAAATTAGAGGATAGAAATATAACATATAAGAATTTAATTGTATATGATGAAAAAACTAAAGTTAAATTTAAAAATATCACAGTAGAGTTCTTTAGAACAACACACTCTATCCCTGATTCACACGGAATTTGTATCACAACTCCAAATGGTGTTGTTGTTACAACAGGAGACTTTAAATTCGATTTAACGCCAATTGGACCTATGGCTAATTTACATAAAATGGCTGAAATTGGAAAAAGAGGTGTTACACTACTTATGAGTGATAGTACAAATGCTTTAAATGAAGGTATGAGTGCTAGTGAATCAAAAGTAGATAATGCTCTATCAGAAATATTTAAGAGAGAAAAGGGACGTATTATTATTGCAACATTTGCCTCTAATATATATCGTTTGAAACATATTGTTGATACTTGTAAACGTAATGGTAGAAAAATAACAACATTCGGAAGAAGTATGGAAAACAATATTGAAATATCTATTGAAGGTGGATATATTAAAAATAAGGAAATCTTTATTTCGGCAGATGAAGCTAATCATCTTCCTCCAGATAAAGTTTGCTTACTTTGCACAGGAAGTCAAGGCGAACCACTTGCCGCTTTATCTAGAATAGCTGATGGAAGTCATAAACAAATAAAGTTACAACCTGATGATGTTGTTATATTCTCATCTTCTGCTATACCAGGAAATGCTCTTAGTATTTCTAGAACTATAAATAAGTTATATTTAAAGGGTGTTAGAGTATTTACTAACACATCACTAAGTGATATACATACATCAGGTCATGGTAGCGAAGAAGAATTAAAATTAATGCTTAGACTTATGAGGCCAAAGTATTTTATGCCATTTCACGGTGAATATAGAATGCTTAAAAGACATGCGGATATAGGCGTAATGTGTGGAATACCAAAAGAAAATACTTTTGTACTTGGAAATGGTGATGTTCTTTCAATGTACAAGGGCAAAATTAAAAGAGCTGGTGTAATTCAAGCAGGTGATGTTTATGTTGATGGTAACAGAATTGGTGATGTAGGAGCCGCTGTAATTAAAGACCGCAAAATAATGGCTAATGATGGAATTGTTGTTGTAATAGCTAATATTGATGTTATGCATGCTAAGTTACTTGGAAAAGTAAACATTACAACAAGAGGATTTGTTCTTGTTAATGAAAACGAAGCTTTATTAAAAGAACTTGAAGTAATTAGTAAAAAAGCAATTTTATCAAAACTACATGGAACTATAAGCTATGCTGACATAAAAACAGAAATCACAAATACACTAAACTCATATATACAAGAAAAAACAGGAAGACATCCAATTATCCTTCCTGTAATAATGGATATTAAGAAATAACTTAATATCTTTTTTTATATTCCTTTTGGTAAACAAATTGTTGCCGTTGTACCTGATGATGATGAATTATATGTTATATTTCCACCATGTTCTTTTATTATCTCACGTGAAAGATATACTCCAAGACCTGTTCCATTTTGTTTGGTTGTAAAAAAAGGTTCATTCATTCTTTTTATATTTTCACTAGAAATACCACAACCATTATCTTTAACATCAATAAATACACGATTATCAAGTTCTCTACAATCAATTTCAATTAATCCTGCTTTAGTATCACACATAGCTTCAATACTGTTTTTGATAATATTCAAAAATACTTGGCTTACTCTATTATAGTCAGCCATTAAATATAACTCCTCATCTGGTATGTGTGAAATAACTTTTACCTTTTTATCATTAAGAAGTGGTTCAAAATTATCAATAACATCTTCAAGAAGCATATATATATCGATAATATCCTTATCAACTTTTATTTTTGATATTGATAAAAAATCCTCTAAAATAGTTAGTACTCTTTTTATCTCACCTTTTAAAATTGGAATATATTTTCTACTATGTTCAATATTATTAACATCAAACATATCTAAATATCCCTTACATACAGCAATTGGATTTTTTATTTCATGTGTTATTTTAAATAATGATTCTCTTATTTGTTTTTCTTCTTCTAACTGTTGAATCGATTTATAAAGTTTTAAAATATTTTTAGAAATACGGCGTAGCGTCATCATACCATATATACCAATTACAAATACAATTGATGCTTTTATTATATATATTAGATTATAATGTTTTAAAAAATATAACTCACTAATAAATATTATTATCTTAGTTAAAGTAACAATATATATGTTATATTTGCTATCGTTATTAAGAGTAAATATTAAAAAGTAAAAAATATATTCTATAAATAATAAGTAAATAGACAAATCTAGATAAGTATAATAATAATATGAAATCATGATTGATAAAAATAAAACACTTAAATATCTTTTACTAACATAAGCTATTATTAAAGGAACATTAATAAGAAGTAATGAAAACAAATTAATATTATTTACGCCATAACATACTATTAAATAAAAAGATGAAATAAAAGCAATATCTAAATATAACTCATTTTTATCTTTATCCAATGTTTTACTATACATTTGATATAAAATATATAATATCATAGGAAAAATTAAGACAACATAATTCAAAATTGTAATTTCTAATAATTTCATTTTTTCACCCCACTAAAAATTTACAATTTTCTCATGTCGTTCTGTGTCGAACCATGAAAAAAAGTGATAAAATTTATCACTTTAAGTCATCAATATGTTTTTTTAATTGTTTAGCTCCATCACCTAAAATAATTTTTAACTGATTATCAATCTCAACTATTCCCTGTGCTCCTAGTTTTTGGATTCCCTCTTTATTAACAATTGAAACATCATTCAATGTAACAATAAAACGAGATTGATTAACTTCATAACTTATGATATTATCTTTACCACCTAGATATGAAACTAATTTATTAGCTTCTATTTTAAAATCTTTTCTTTTTGATTTTGTAATTGCAAGTGCGATTACAATTAATATAAAAATAATTATTATATACTGAACAATAGCTGGCATAATACCCTCCTTAATTACATTTCTTTACAATACTGTAATCATATTGATTATATTTATTTTTAGTGATCTTTATGATACGATTAGTTGGAATTTCTACTCCAGATGGATAAGTTGCTGCATTCTTATCTAAAAGACCATAGTCAATTAATTTTTGCAGTGTTATATCGCAATTTGTATCTGTAACTTCTATATCATTGTTATCAAGATATAATTTTGTAGCAGAAAAAATCATGTTTTTTGTTATATCATTTACCTCTTCTTTTTTATTCCCAACTTGATTTATCACAGATGGAATAACCATAATAGTAAGAAGTCCTATAAGCAGTATCACTGCAATTACTTCAATTAAAGTAAATCCTTTGCTTTTCATATCATCACCTTACTCCAATATTATATCTTTTTTTCATAATAAAGTCAAAATAATTTTTCAAACAAAAAAACAACTATTTTGTTGTTTCTTCTTCTTTGTTAATAACATCTTTACCTTTATAAGTTCCACAAGCTTTACATACTCTATGTGGTCTTATTGCTTCTCCACATTTAGGACAAGTTGTTGTTCCATTTTCACTAATTTTGTAGTGAGTACGGCGCATTCTTTTACGTGTTTTACTTGTTTTTCTAAATGGTACAGCAAACAATTGAATATCTAACTTTAACATATTAACACCTCGCTTTTCATTTAAGTAAATCTTTTAGTTTTTCAAACTCAGGATTTACATATGATTTCTCCTCTTCCGTTATAATCTTCCATCCATCTCCGCTCGTTTTAGCATCTGATAAATCGTCGCTTACAACTCTCATGGGCATTTCCATTAATATATTTTCCCATATAATTGGTAAAATATCAATAGAATTTTCTGACTTTTTTAAATTTTTATCAATTTCTTCATATAAATCTTCAATATTTCCTGTAATTTCAGTTGAAAAATGATAATCAACAGGTTTTAATGTAATCGCACATGGTAAAATCATAATACCATCAAGTTTACAATCTAGGTAAAAATTTCCAAGTGTATCTTTTGTAATTTTTCCTTCAATTTTAGTATCTTTTAAATCTATTAAGTCTGTGTTTTTTGCTAATTCTTTATCATATAATACTTCATTATTAAAATAAATGAATGTATCTATGCCACTTTTCAATCTAGTTACATCTATATGCATATCTTCATCCCTCATGTATATGATACCATATACAGCTTTTTTTTTCAATTATTTTATGTTATAGTATAAGTGGTGATAGTATGAGAAGTGTGGGAATTATTTGTGAATATAATCCATTTCATAATGGACACCTACATCATTTAAATTATATTAAAGAAAATTTCAAAGATGCCACTATCGTACTTGTTATGAGCGGAAATTTCACCCAAAGAGGTGAAGTTAGTATTATAGATAAATGGCAAAAAACAGAACTTGCACTTAATTATGGAATTGATCTTGTAATTGAGCTTCCTTTTGTTTTTGCAACACAAAGTGCTGATGTATTTGCACGAGCTAGTATTGAAATATTAAAAGAACTTAAAGTTGACGCTATTGTATTTGGTAGTGAGACAAATGATATTGAAAAATTAAAACAAATGGCTTCTATCCAAATAAATAATAGAGAGTATGAAAAACTCATAAAAAAATATTTAGATAATGGAATAAATTATCCTACTGCTTTATCTAAAGCAATATTTACTTTAACTGGTAAAAAAATAGAAAAACCAAATGATATATTAGGAATTAGTTATATAAGAGAGATAATGTTACAAGATGCTAATATAGTACCATACTGTATTAAGAGAAATAATGACTATAATAGTATTGAATTAAATAGTTCTATAACTAGTGCTTCAAGCATCAGATATGCCCTTAAGCAAGGTGATAATGTTAGTGAATATGTTCCAAATGCTACCAAACAATGCTTAAATCAAAAATTACATTTTATTGATGAATATTTTTCTTTATTAAAGTATAAAGTATTAACTGAAAAAAATAACATTCAAATATATCAAACCGTTGATGAAGGAATTGAAAATAGAATTTTAAAAAATATTGTCAATTCAGTTTCCATGGAAGATTTATTATTTAAAATAAAAACAAAAAGATATACATACAATAAAATAAGTCGTATGTTTACACATATTCTTTGCAATTTCACAAAAGAAGAAGCTAAGTTATTTCCACATATTGAGTATATTCGTATATTAGGATTTAATATAAAAGGACAAAACTACTTAAATTACGTAAAGAAAGATGTAAATATCCCAATTATAACAAGATTTTGCAAAAACAATAGAATGTTAGAAATAGAATATCGTTCTACTTGTGTTTATGCATCTATTTTAGATGAAAAAAATAAAATTAAAATGATTGAATCAGAATATAAAAATACACCTATTATAAAATAGATGTATTTTTTTTACTTAATTATTTGACTAGCTTCTCCATCTTCTAAAATTTTATTAAAAATATTTTTATTTATTCTTACTCCATTAACACATTTGTTATTCATACCCCTAATTTCAGAATTGGTTAATCCTGATACATGTTGTACAAATTTATCAGCACTATATAAATTAGACATCTCTGATTTTGTTTCTAATTCATAAGTATGTCTTGCATCTTTATTTCTATATTTTCCATATATAAGTGCAAAATATAAAAACCCAATTGATAGAAAAATCCAGCTATAATCAGAATCAACAGTTAACATTGCTACAACACCAAAAATTTCAAGTATAAATGAAATAGCAAACAATTTAGGCATGTATATTGGAACACTTCCCATTGTTTCTTTTGTTCTAGCATTTACTGCAACATAATGTAGAATTTTTTTGTCACCCTCAACCTGTTGATAACTATATAGCCAAACAGGTAAATATGCTGATTTCCATTGCTCACCTTTTATATCAAATTTTTGATCACTCCAAGCTACACCTCGATCATATTGTGTTAGTGTTTCATTGGCTTTAAAACGAGCTATATCTTTTGCTTCTTCAGAAACTAATGGTTTTAATGTATCAATATTAATATCTCTTTTTTCTGACGTATAACCTTTTAAATAATTAGAATCATACTTAACACAATTTTCTGTATCAAAAGGCATAATAGAATTTATAATATTATTTGTATTATCATCTTTTGATTGATCTAGTCGAGATGTATTAGATTCAACTGTTAAACCAGTAATAGCTATATCAAATTTTCTTTCTACAAAATACACATCAGCATCATAGTAAGTTGTAGCATTATTGTCAGTTCCTCTTGTATACTTACGAGTTAAATGCTCACCCTTACCATATAAATTTGCTTGAGCATTAATATCAACAACCATATATGGAAAATAAACACCCATAATATTATCTGTCTTAAATTCTTTTCTAAATTTAGGATGTGCATAAAATTTTCTTTTACCTACAAATGATTGTATCAAATTTTCGGCTTCTTCCTTTTTTAATTTAAAAGGAAGAATAGCATCTGGAATGCTTCCATTTGGTATTTGTTCATTAACTGATAATGTATTTCTACACCAATGACATCTAGCTTGTGGAGCAGATGCCGTATCAACAACAACAGAAGCTCCACAACTACTACATTTAAATGTAACAATATCACTTGTATCAGCAATTATATCCTGAGCCCCAGAGCCAATTATTTGACCAGATAAATTACTTATATTTTCTTCTAAGCCCTCTATTTTTTCTGGTTCAAATTCATGTCTACAAAAGTTACAACGAAGTTTTCCTGTTGAAACATTTAAAGATATTTCAGTTGCTCCACACTTTGGGCATTTATTTTGTCCATTTTTTGCACCAACATCAGTTTTAACGACTGTTACATTCTCATCTTGCATATTAGAATCCTAGAACTTGTGCCTTTACTTTATCATATTCTTCTTGTGAAATAGCACCTGCATCTAATAATTTTTTCATTTGTAATAATCTTTCAGTTGGATCAACATTTTGTGTTGCACCATTTTGAGTAGATTGTTGATTATTAGTACCTGTATTTCCTGTAACATTAATAAATGGATTTGTAGATGTTTGATTTTGTTCTACACTATTCATAATTCCACCTGCTGCATTCATACCCATTCCCATGAAAGCCATAGCAGTTGCTCCTCCATTTGGATTTTCACCTGCTGCTTGAACACCACGGGCAACTGATTGTTGCATGAATGAATTTCCTCTAGCACCTGATAAAGCATCTGCTTTCTTAACATCACTTAATAGTGCTTTTGTATCTTCATCATATTCAATTGCTAAAATTGCAGTTTTAACAATCTCAAGTCCACGTGTTGACTTCCATCCGTATGCTTCTTCAACAGCTTGGCTCATTGCACTTGCAAATCCAATTTGGTCACCTTGAATTCTTGCCATACGATTTCCTTTATTTGGATCATTTGAATAATTAGCAAATGCACTAGATAAAGTACCAACTACCTCATTAAATAATTGTTCTGCTGCTGCATTATCCATATCAGCAAAATCAAATACAGGAGCATTTGGTCTTAAATAAGATGATGGAACAAAATTTTTAATAAATAATAATGGATCTACTATTCTTAAAGTATACGTTCCACGTGTTATAGCTCCAACTTGAGCATTTAAATATGCATCATCCCAATATATTTCAGATTGAGTGCCAAATCTATTATTTGGAATTTCTTTTAAATTAACATAGAAAGCTAATTGTTCACTACCTGGTTGTCCACCAAATTTAAATCTTTCCCAAGATTCTTTGATTGTAGATGCTAAAATACCATCTCCAGCAAACATTGATTTAGAATTTGGATCATCTGAACTAAAGATATATCCTCCTGCTTCTGCAATCATACCAGTAATTGCACCATCTTGAACAGTAATAAGAGCAGTTCCTTCTGGAACAACAATTTTACTTCCATTTGTTATAATATTATCTGAACCCTTAGTGTTTTCACCACGGCCAGCATTTGTACCATATGGTACAGCTCTAAATAAAGCAGCTGTTGCTGATACTCCAGATGCTGGAGTGTAATAATCTTTCCATTGGTCCGCAAATGTACTACTTAATGAACCAGTAAATGCTTTAATAAAACCCATATTTATACCTCTTTCTTTTTGTTTTATCGTGACAAAGACTAACTCTATCCTTTTAAATTATAGCATAACTTTTAAGATGATGCTACTTTAATTACATCTTTACTATTTTACTTCTGTAAAGTAATTTTTATTCTTCAAATAAATAATACTACAAAAACCATATCAACTAATATTATTTAATACTTTCTCTTTTAACAGTAATTACAGGTCTAATTCCATTCCTGTTATTTGATTTTAAATCCCACGAAAGAAGACCAGTAGCCGAAACTTCAAAATGCATCCAACCATTAGGTGAATCACTTAACCAGTAACCATCTGTTATGATATTATCATCTACTTCACACCCAAGGCCAAGACAAGGTGTTGTGTAATTATATAGCCAACTATATTGACTTAAACCATTTTCAAGCTTTGGTTCGTCTAACAAAATTTTGCTAGTACCATCAAAGTCATCATCACCAACTATTTTTGCTATTTCATAAGAACTTATTAATCTTGCATTTAATTCATCGCTCCATGTAGAAGTATCACTTTCAAAACTTTCTTTTGCTTCCTTCCATTCACTACTTGAATCATCTTTTGTCCATTCAACCATTGCTGTTGTATTATGATCTAGAATCATATTTACTGTATCTTTTATTCCATCATCATTAAATATGTACCATTTCATACATCCTGTTTTTATTTCTGTTTTATCACCATTGCTTGTTACATTTGTCATTTCTTCATCAGAACTACACTTTGTGTTTGTTTCTGGATTATAATATACAGCAATCCCACTCTTATAATTATCATTGCTAGTAATATCGTTTTTTTGCTCTTTATCATTATGATTATCTTTATTTTTGAAAATAACAAATAAAACTATAGCTAAACTAACTAATAAGACAAGAGACACTATCATTAAAATTCTTTTTTTATTCATTAAAAATACACTCCTATTCTAAAGCGTATTTTAGCATACCACATAGTCACTGTCAAGCAACTGAGTATATCCAAACTATTCATATATTGTAGTAATAATTTTAAAATAAATACATCTTAGATAATACAATTTAATATTAAACACAAAAAATACAGACTATAACAATCTGTATTTTAAGAAATTCTTTTAGCATGAATAACAACTCTCTTAGTAGAATCTTTATAACATGTTGATAAAGTAATTATTTTATCTTTTCCATTAACTTCTACACCAAAATCTTTTACACTTCTATCTTTAAGCATTTGAACAAAATTTAAAAATGAAGTCTCACTATTAAAATTTGTTATTAGATAATCATTAGTAACTGGTATAACATAAATAGAAAAGATTTGCCACTTCATATTTTCTTTTTCAGTATTGAAAGAAAATATTAAATTGGATGAATTTTCATACCATGAAGGTTCTACAGTTTTAGATAATGAACCAAATAGCAAGTTTGTTCCTAAAACATTATGACCATATAAAATAGTATTCTGATTTAATTCATCAAAGTGACTACGATAATCAGCATATATCCATCCAAATGTATTACTACTTTTATCAAATGAATGATGCAAATAATAATCATTATCATTCGACATAACAACAGGATAATTAACACTTGTATTTTTTACATTTATCCATCCTACTGTATCAGAATTAATTTTTTTTAACTCACTAATGTTACTTGAATATGTTTGATAGTATGGATTTTTATAAGCTATAACTTCTTTTGTTTTAGCACTTTCTTCTACAATTTCATTTTCTTTAGTATCATCAGATAAAACTTCTTCTTTATTTTCTTCTAATTTTGTTACAACTTCATTTGTATTTTTTTTATCACGAGCAAATATAAACCTTTCTAAAGAAATGAAGCTAATGCTTATTACAATAAGTAAAACTAATGAAAATCTAAGTATATTTAAATTCAATTGTTTAAATGCATTTTCTGTTTTATAGTATTTTGTGTATTCTATTTTTATCTTTATATTATTTTCTTTTTTTATCTTTTTTAAATATTTTAAATCAGTATTAGAAATACATCCATTTGTAACTATTGCGATAACAACATCTTTATTATGAATATTATTTACAATATAATTAACTATTTCCTTATTAAATTTTTTTATTTTAATACTTTTAAGATAAACGTTATTATCAATAAAATACTTAAATTCATTTTTATCTACTTCATTTTGAAGTGATTCTACTATTATTTCTTCTTTTTGATATACGTCCGAATATGTACTGATATTATTTAAATTCATGAATGAGCTTTCAAATAAAATTTCAATATATAATTCAATATGTTTGTGATAATGTTTTGATAGTTCCTTATAATCTTTTACATTCATATCATAACATTTAATCATTTTGATATTATTTAACTCTTCTATATTTTTAACATCAGATATATCTAACATTTGATTTTTCAAAATTAAAAGTGTATTTATTTGTTTATAATAATTTAAAAATTTAATTAATGATGTTAATAAATTTTTATCGTGAATGATTAATTCTGTAACTTGATTTTTATTTATAATAGGTGATATATAAAACTCTAATGTATCAAAGTGATTTTCTAAATAATCTGTAGTAAAGAAAAATTCATTATTTTCAGTTATTTTACAAGTATTTATATTGCCATTAAAATTTTTAACTAATATAAAGTCTACAACATTACCATAAATTTTTATACATATTGTTTTCATACGTCACCTACTTTCATATTCTATAAAGATTATAGATGGTTTAAGTTTAAACGTCAAGAAAAAAAGCTGTTATAACACAGCTTAAATTTCTTCTATTTTCATTAAGTTAGTAGTTCTAGATACTTGATTATTAGGGAAACCTCCTGTAATAACAATAATATCTTTTTCTTTTAATTCCATAAATTCTTTTGCTTTTGCTTTTGAATCATTTATTACTTCATCAGTACTATTGTATACTGGAACAATTGTTGGATATACTCCCCAGTTTAAAGCTAGTGAACGAGCTACTTCTTCATTAGCACATCCAGCTAGAATTAAACAATTTGGTTTTAAATTACTAATCTTTCTAGCAGTATAACCACTCATTGTTGCAGCAACAATTAATTTAGCGTCTAACATATTCGCACTTTCAACAACACTTGTTGCAATTGTTTCTGTAATATTAACTTCACGATTAGACCCAAATACACCTTCAAAGTCAACATGAGACTCAGCATTAGCACAAATATTAGCCATGTAACGAACTGTTTCAATTGGGAATTTTCCCATCGTTGTTTCACCAGATAACATTACAGCATCTGTACCATCTAATACAGCATTAGCAACATCACTTACTTCTGCACGTGTTGGACGAGCTGATTTTTTCATTGATTCTAACATTTCAGTAGCAACTACACAAATTTTACCATTTTCACGACATTTTTGTGCCATCATTTTTTGTAGAATTGGTAATTCTTCCATTGGAGCTTCAACACCTAAATCTCCACGAGCAACCATAATTCCATCACTTACTTCAATAATTGAATCTAAGTTTTCAACACCTGTTGTACTTTCAATTTTAGAAATAATCTTCATATCTTCACGATTACATGCTTTTAGAATTTCTCTTGCTTCTAATACATCATTAGCACATGATACGAAAGATAAAGCTAAGAAATCTCCTTCATGCTCACAAGCATAAATAATATCTTCTCTATCTTGTTCACTAATAAATGGAATATCTAATGCTACTCCTGGAACACTTAAACTCTTCTTGTTACCAAGAACTCCACCATTTATAATCTTACAAGTTACTCCGTCTTCTTCAACTGAGATAACCTCTATTTTCATAAGTCCATTTTCAAGTAAAATAGTATCTCCAACTTTTAATGAAGAAATAGCTTGAGGATGATTTACAGAAAATCTCTCTTCATTTCCTAAAACTTCTTCCTTAACAACACGAATTGTTTTTCCTTCAACTAAATTAATTTCACCATTTTCTAGCATACCATTTCTAAATTCTGGTCCCTTTGTGTCATATAAGATGGCAACATTAGCTTTTGTTCTATTTCTAACTTCATGAACAGAAGCTACAACTTTCTCCTTTTCTTCTAATGTAGCATGTGAGAAATTAATACGTGCTACATTCATTCCTGCAAGAACCATTTGTTCCATAACATCTGGATCATAACTTGCAGGTCCAATACTACAAATTATTTTTGTTTTCTTCATATTTTACCTCTTTTCCTCACCATAGAAACATTTATGATTTTAGCATAAATACTATTAAATTGCAATAAATATTAATTATTAAACAATAAATTTTTAAGTTCATCTTCTGTTAGTTTAGATATAATAACTTCTCCACTATTTTCACCTTCGATAACGGCATCACTTAATTTTTTCTTTTTTTCTTGAAGTTCGATAATTCTCTCTTCAATTGTTCCTTTTGTAATCAATTTTACAACTTCAACAACGTTCTTTTGACCAATTCTGTGTGATCTATCTGTTGCTTGATTTTCAACTTGCGGATTCCACCATGGATCTAAGTGAATTACAACATCAGCGCTTGTTAAATTTAAACCCGTTCCACCGGCTTTTAGAGAAATCAAAAATATTGGGATATCATTTTTATTAAATTCTTCTACAAGTCTTATACGTTCTTTACTTTTTGTACTACCATCTAAATAAAATGATTTAATATTATTTTTTTCTAAATGATTTTTTAATATTTTTAAAGCTGATGGAAACTGTGAAAATAAAAGCATTTTATGTCCATTCTCAATATTTTCTTTAATTATATCGAGTGATATTATCATTTTAGCGCTTTCACCATTATAATCATTAATAATAAGATTTGGATCTATACATAGTTCACGAAGTTTAGTAAGAAGGGATAAGATAAGAATTTGACTTTTCATAAAACTTTCTTTTTTTATTACTTCTTTAATTTCACGTTTTGTCTTCTCAAGGTATGCAACATAAATCTTTTTTTGCTCAGAGGTTAAGTCAACATATATTTTATTTTCTATTTTATCAGGTAAATCTTTTAAGACATCTTTTTTTCTACGCCTTAAAATAAATGGAGATACTTGATGCTTTAATTGCATTAATAGACTACTATCATCTTCAATCTTCTTTATACTGTATTTACTTTTAAATGATGCTAAGCTAGGAAAGAAACCTGGCATAATAAAATCAAAAATACTATATAATTCCAATGTTGAATTTTCAATTGGTGTCCCTGTTAATGCAAAATGATTTAAACTATTAATACTTTTTACAGCATGTGTTACATCTGTATTTACATTTTTTATATTTTGAGCTTCATCTATAATAATGGTATCAAAAGAAAGTCTTTCATACAAAGGTAAATCTTGTCGTATAAGACCATATGTCGTAATTAAAACATCATAGTCATCTATTTTACTTAGAATTTCTTCTCTTTTTTTCTTATTATCTAAAACTGTTACGACTCTAAGTGTACTATTATATTTTATAAATTCATTTTGCCAGTTATAAACTAATGAAGTTGGAACTACAATTAATGTTTTAGCCGAGGATGCATAACTTTTTCTTTTTTCAATATATTTAATTGTTTGAAGGGATTTTCCAAGTCCCATTTCATCAGCTAAAATTCCACCAAAGCCGCATGATGCTAGTGTAAGCATCCAGCAAATACCTGTTTTTTGATACTCTCTTAAAAGATTGCTTTCTTCCTTAGAAAATTCAACATTAATATTTTTATAATTTTTAAAATTATTTATGATTTGATGAATTTTGTTATCAAGTTTTACAAAATCTGTATACTCATCTAAGCCAATTGCTTTATATTTAGAAATATCAACACTACCATGCTTAAGTTTATTAGTGTCTATATCTAGAGCATCTACTATATTCTCAAATTTATTTAAATTTTTATCTTCAATATTAAGTAAATTACCATTTTTTAAGCGATAATATTTCTTTCCTTCATGGATTGATTCTAAAATATTTTCTATTTCATCATTCATAACACCATCTATATTAAAAGCAAATGATAAAATATTATTTCTACCTATTTTAAAACTACTTTCAATTCTAGATTTATCAATTATTTTAAACTCTTTTAATCTTTTTGAAACAAATACATCATATTTACTTGTAAGCTTATTAAGACCATCATTCATAAAATATGCGACTTCATCAATATCAGAAAGATAAAAATTCATATTTTCAAAATCTTTAACAAAATGATATAAATCAAGTTCACTTATATAATTAAGTTCCTTATCTTTATCACGGCATACATAAGTCTCACCAAATTTTAAATTTGAATCAAATATGTTTTTTTCTATATCTTTATATACCAGTTTAATTGTACATAATATAATATCATCATTTAAATCAAAATAATATCTAACACTAGGATATTTTAATTCTAATACCTCATTTAACGAACTATCTACATTTATTTTAGAGTTTGCTTTTTTTATTGCAGGATAAATTATATTTGCAAAACTATCATATTCATCCCTATTAAAAATTAATTGTTTAATATTTCTTTCTTTTAGCATTTTATATAGTTTAGGTTCACTACAATAATACACTTTATCATCATCGATTAAATAATGATAATCAGAAGTAAATGGTTGTAAAGATTTAAAATTATATGTAACTTTAATTTTATTATTTAATAATTCTATATTAAAATTTAAATCTGAATTTTTTTCTATACCATGATATAACTTGCCATAATAACCATGACTATATGTAAAATCATGTTCAAATAATAATTCTAAAAATTTATTTAAAGTTGTACCAGATAACTTAATAATTTCTAAATCAGCTTTATTTGCATGATAACCATAATAATTAGTAAATGAAGTATTTTGACTATCAAAATAAAATTCTAAAAATTCAATTATTTTTGTGTCATTAGAATCAAAATATTGACTTTTAGCATCATATGTAAATTCTTTACCAAATGTAAGACTACCACTCTTATTTTTGTACAGTTCTAAAAATTCACCTAAGTGTTTATTTAAAACATATTTTTTTCTAGAACCGATTTTAACTTGTAATTCATACTCTTTAAACTCTGAATAATAAGTATCTTTTAAAATAATATCTAAAGAAATCTTTTCTTTTAGAGAATAATCTTCAGCAAGATTTCTAAATAATTCTTTATTGAAATTAGAATCAGCTTCTTCATCTAGTAAAAGTAATGAATCGTTTACTAACTTTTCATGTTTTAATAAATACATAATAGCAAGAGCAATATGTGGACAATAGTTATTATTAATACCACAATTACAACTCATATCGTAGATATTATGCATTCTGTCTACATCAACCGTTATAATTCTCTCAAAATAAGCAAATTCGAATCTAATACCTTTATGTTTTTTATAACTTTTTAAAAATATCAATTTTTCTTTATCAAGTGCTAATGATTTAATATAATTATCAACACCAACAATACTTGTGATATCTTCAATACGTGTAATTGTAGCCATATATCCACCTCAAATTTTAGTATATCACAAAATAAATATATAGAAACATTTTTTAAATAAAATAAAAAAGAATACAAATTTTTAAAATATGTATCCTTTTTATTTCTAATTATTTTTATTTATTATTTTTATAATTTCTATATGTCATCTTCTTTCTCTCATATTAAAACCAGGTCCACCTCCCATATTCATAGTAGTTCTTGTACCATAATTTGTAATTATTTCACTGACTGTAATTGAAGCTTCAGTATTATCATCTATTTTTAATGTATAATTATTATCCTTTTGCAAATCAGGTGTTGATATAACAATAGATGAATATTCTTTACTTGGTGAATAATTTATAATTTCATTATTATCTTTATCTACTAAAGTAATATTTGTATTTGCATTTTTATTAGTTGTATTAATGTATAAAATATATTGTGTAGATGAAGAACTAGGTGATTCATCCATTCCAGCTGAGCCAACAGCTATAAGTGTTCCACCACTTATATTAAATGTTCCATCATAGTCTATTGCACCATCGCCAGAACTAATTGGACCATCTACTAGTAATATTCCACCAGTCATATCAATATCACCATTTGAGTCAATTCCATCTCCAGAAGCATTTACATAAATATTTCCTCCTTTTATAGAAAGATATCCTGTACTCGACTTAAAATTATCTCTTCTAAATTCATCTTCTGTATTTTCACTACTTGATGCAGCATTTATTCCATCATCTGTTGATGAAACTTTAATATCACCAGCATTTATATAAATATTAGCAGCTTCAAGCCCTTCATAACTATTTTTAATATTTATATTTCCACCATCTATTTTAAGTGTATCATCAGCATGGATTCCATCATCCCCACTTGTAATATTAAATTCTCCGGCAATTATATTAATTGTTTGATTTGAATGAATTGCATCATCAAGACTATCTATATCAAACGTTCCAGACGTTATAGTTATTTCTTTTTGTGCTTTTAAACCTTTAGCACTTAATGTACTTTCTGTTTTAAATCTAGATGTATTTTCACTTCCACCACCTGTTGTTATTTTAAAATTTCCATCTTCAATCTTAAGGTAATTTTCTGATTCAATAGCATCATTTGTAGCAGTAATATTAAATGTTCCATTTTTAATATATATATATCCTAAAGTGTCATCTTCATTATTAGTTGCTTTAATACCATCTCCTTTAGCATTAATAGTTATATTAGCATTTTCAATTATTACTGAATTTTTACCACGAATAGCATCATCTTTTGATGTTATATTTAACGTAACATCTTTTATATTAAGATTACTTTTACTTACAATTCCGTCCTCATAATTAGCTGTTAAATTAAGTATACCATCTCCATCTATTTGTAATTCGCTCTCACTATAAATAGTTCCATTTAATGAGTCAACAGAGTATTTGTCGGTATCCGTGATTTTATTTTCTGAATCAAGGGTTAATAATACTTTTTTAGCACTTGATATATATATAGCAGGACCATTTTGTGAAGTTAATGTAACACCATTTAATATAATATTTACATTACCATCCTTGGCCTTAACTTCTATTGTTCCAGTAAATGTTCCAGTAAATTCATATATTCCACTTTCTTTGATAGTAATTTTATCATCACTTAAATCAATATTATCCAACTTATTATTTTTAGATATATTATTTAAGTCAATTATTTCTTTTGTATAACCACTCCAGTCTAAATTATCATTACTTTCTTTTTTTATGTTATGGTACTCCAAAAATAATATATAAGCAGTTACTAAAACTAGTATAATAACTAAAATAGTAATAAATAGTTTTCTTTTTTTCATAATATCCCCTTATAGTTCATAATTATCCATAGGACGTTCTAAGACTATTTTTAAATTACCATTTCTAACTCTAATATCATCCATTAATTTTTTACTACATAAATCGTCTTTTAGAGAAACTTTATAAGATAATTCATATAAGCTACCCATACTAGTTGTTTTAACCTGAAATAATTTATATTCTTCTAAATATTCATTAAATATATCATTAAATACATTATTATAATCAAGAGTTTCTGGAATTGTAATTTTTAATACTTGATCAGAAATTTTTTGTTCACCAAATTTTGATTTAGATAAAATAAATAGAACAAAACCAATGATAATAGTAAGCATAATAGCTAAAATAAGTTGCCCCATTCCAGTTGCAAGACCAATTGCCATTGCAAAGAAAATACTTGTAATTTCTCGTGAGTTTCCTGGTATACTTCTGAACCTAATAAGACTAAATGCTCCTAAAACGGCAACTGAAGTTCCAAGATTTCCATTTACCATCATCATTACAATTTGTACTAATAATGGTAAGATTGATAACGTAATAATAAAGTTTTTAGTATATTTTGTAGTTCTCATATGAATATAAGCTACAAATAACCCTAATAGTAATGAAACTATAATTGATAATAAAACTGATTCTAGTGTTAGAGTATCACTAAAAATTGATTCAAACATTTATAACATCTCCTTTAATACTTTTATAGACTTCTCCATATTTTGAAAATGAGGAAGGATAAATTTCAAGTTCTGCAAGTGCTTTAGTAAACCAAAGTGGAAGTCCACCACTAGATTTTACTTCCATAATATATGTTTTATTTTTAAATAGCTTTTTCCCGTAATCACCTTGATTTAATTCTAAATCATATTCTCTACTTCTAATATTAAAGTCAAAAGTAAGTCTAAAATCAGAGTCTCTTTTACCCTTATAGGCATATCTATCATAAGCCAAAAATAAGACTGGCTTTAATTTATATAATTTAAAACAATAATCTATTTCTTTCATTATTTGATTATTAGAAAATTCATAGTTACCAGATAAATACGAATAAAAATCTCTAAGTGGAAAAATAACTCTTCGTTTTCCAACAACACCTTTATATTTCTTTTTTATTTCTAAAAAGACTTTATCATCTAAAGTAGGAACTCCATAGCTTCTTAGTCTTACTTTTTCTTTATATATTGGTTTTTCTAAAGATCTTTCAATTAAATCATAATTTTCAGTATCAAAATAGATATTTAAAATAGAATAATTATAATAATTATCTTTAGTTATATAATTATCTATTCTAGATAGTAATTTTTTATATGTACTATCATTTAATAAATATTTTGTTTCAACACGTTGCATAACATTTATCACATAATCACCTCACACATTAATTCTATTACTAAAACGAATAAAATTTATGAAGATATCGTGAAAATTTAGTGAAATAAAAAAAGCCCTAAGGCTTATTTATTTTGATCATTTACAAATACTTTAACTTTTCCTTTATCTAAAGTATCACTCTTTTTATAACTTAAAACGTAATTTCTTAAATCAAATAAATGTTTTATTTTATCTCTTAGAGATAATTTTTTATAATCATCTATATTATCTAAATTATCTAAATATATTGAAACTTCTTCAGTAACCTTATCCATATTATCACCTATTATTATTCTAACACATATATACTTTTAAAATACAAAATAAATACAACAAATTTTTGTATTTACAATAATTTTACAAAAAAAGTATAGAAAGCTCTATACTTTATTTAATTTCACCAAGTTCACTATCATGTGTTTTTTCTTTAATAAACCAAATTCCACTTACATCACAACTGCTACTAGATGGTGCAGGATTAGGCATTTCTAATTTAACCATAATTGGCACCTTAAAAGCACTACCAAAGGAAATACAATTACCAGGTTGCAACAACTTAAATGTTTTTACAATTTCTGGTGTTACATTTGGAACCATTTCTTTAATATATTCAACATCTTTAGGATGAATCATTTTGAATATTAAAAAGTTAGTACATTGTGATATAACGGTATCAGAAAGTTCTGATGGTCTTTGTGAAATTAATCCCAAAAGGATACCATATTTTCTACCCTCTTTTGTTATTCTCTCAAAAATATTATATCCATAAATATCTCTATCTGTGTCATTTTGAACATATCTATGAGCTTCCTCTAAGATAATGTGAAAAGGAACTTTTGTTGCATTACCTTGACTCTTTGCAAAATCAAATAATAATTTAGAATAGATTTTAGTAATAACTTTAGCTAAACGATCATCAATATAGTTTATATTAAAATTAATTATTTGAGCTTTCTTACCAGAATGAGCTGTTATAAGTTCGTTGATATAACCTCTTTTACTAATATACTTTGGATATTCAAAATATGTTCTATCAGTACTATTAGCTAAATTATGGATTCTAACCCTTAATGTATTCATCTGTTCATAGACACTGTTATTAGTCAAACTACCTTCTGAGATAAGTGCAAAGTTAAATGCATCTTCTAATTGGTCTAATGTATACATAAAGCTTCCATCAGGTAACTTTAAATCATAACTATCAAGTAAAAACTTTTCCAAATAATTAGTAATAACTTCTATATCTCTTAACTTTCCTGTTTCATCAATATTTAGACAATGTTTAAATTCTCTACTATAACCTGGTTGATAAACCTCTGAATCAAGATTAAGTTTAGATGTACCATAGTTTGATAAAGTGGAAGTTATTTGATCTCTAATTTGAGCTGGCGCTTTTCCACTTGCTAAAATATCAAGAATTGTTCTAGCTAATATATCATTTTTTATTCGTTGGTTTTCTTCATCATCTTGTGCAAAAACACTTACTAACTTTAAAGCTTTTTCAACTATGGGCAATTGCTGTGATGATTCAACATTTAAAATTTGAGCAACATCATCAACTGTAAGTAACCAAAGTGGAATACGTAAGACTTCACTATCAGAAAAATTAAGATTAGTTGTATATGATTTAAAATTAATATTTGGATTATTTTCTCCTAATGTTTTAAAAGCACTATGATATTCTCCATATGCATCAAAAATGAAAATATTAGAACGATATGGAGGATTTTTCTTACTAAATAAATTTTGAATAATTCTTGAAACACCACAAGATTTACCACTCCCTGTATTTCCAAAAATAGCAAAATGATTACTAAAGAAAGCATTAATATTCATTCCTATTTTAACACCACTATATATAGGGCTTTCTCCAATATATAAATCTCTTTCTTCATTATAATCATCTATACTAATAATTGATGGAATCTTTTCTCTAGATACTAATTTTACAGTTGCAGAAAATCCTGGTTTTTTTATAATTCCATAAACAAATTTATTATTTATAAATTCACCCAATAAATTAATATAAGCAATACCATCTTTTATATCGATAATCTCTCCAACGACAGTTCTATCTGATTCTTGCAAAACAACATGTAAATTTATCAAACTCTGAAATTTAGATAAATCAATATTTAGTTTAATAGATACAATATTCTCTTCAATAGCAATTATATTTCCTAACATATCCATTCTCCTACTCTTTTATTATTATACCTAGTTTTTTATAAAAAAAAAAGATTTTGTTAAAATCTTCTTTAAATTAAACAATCTCTTGTAAAGACTGCTACATTTTCTAAAGCATAAATATCATATTCACCACTAGTTGCTTTTATAAATCCTAGTCCAGAAATAACAATATCCGCACTTTCTTTTAAGATAATCTTATGAAGAACATATTCATTTAATTTATTACTATTTTTAAATGTTCTCTCAAGCTTTAAGTCATTAGATACATATATCGTAATATTACACTTACTTAAAGCATCAATTCTAGCTAAATCAGAAATAAAAATTGTCTGTTTTGCTTTTATCTGATAAGTAGTTGGCTTTATTTCACGTCTTGGCGTTATCTTCTTTAAGTCTTTATAGTCTACCTTCTCTATATAAGAATTTTCGTCCAATATACCAGGTGTATCAATTAAAGTTAAACCATTTAATGAAATTTCAATAGTATCTAGTGTTGTCGATGGAATCATACTAGTAGTAATACTTGTTGTATTATCAAAATAATTATAAATAATTTTATTAATCATTGTACTTTTTCCGGCATTTGTATATCCAACAACATACACTCTATCAGTTTTTTTATATTCATTTATTTTATCCATTAATAAATCAAAGTTATAGTTTTTAAAACTACTTATTACAAAAGTATCAATAATAGGTATATTAAAATTTTTACTATAATTAATTAATTTTTCATCACTGACACTTAATGGTAAAATATCTCTTTTTGTAAAAACTAATAAAACAGGGTTATCTATATGACTTAGTATTTTATTTATATTATATGGAATATTAAATAAATCAATTAGTAAAACAACCAAATCTCCTGTTTTCGAAATGGTATCTAAAATAGGAAGAAAATCACTATTTGTTTTTTTTACTTTAGTATATTCTCCATAATTTTTTATTTTAAAACATCTAAGACATAAGTCAGACTTACCATACAACTCATCTTTTATATATCCTTCTTTAGTTGCATCATCACTTTGCATGATGGCTCCGCATCCCATACATTTTTTAATCATAATATCTTCCTTTAAAGAATAAGTCGTGTGCTGTTAGTTTGTTCATTATTCTATGCTCAAAGTGGCGATTAAATTTTGTCCAAACAGGATCAGTTGTACTAATTGGATTTACTAAAATAGTTGTTATTCCTATTTTATTTCCACCACATATGTCAGTTAACATTTGATCTCCAATAATTGCTACTTCTGTTATATTATACTTATATTTATTTAAAATAGCATTGAATCCCATTTTTAATGGTTTTTTAGCATTCGCTACAAAATCGACAGCTAATAATTCTGCAAAGGCGTTAACTCTACTTTTAGGGCTATTAGAAAATATTACTACTTTAAATCCCATTTCTCTTAAATTATTAAATAAAGTTTTTACTTTATCATCTACGCTTTTAGCGCTAAATGGTGCTAAGGTATTATCTAAATCAAATAAAAGGCATTTTACACCTCTAGCCATAAGTTTTTCATAACTAACATCATAAATATTTTTTTGATACATATCTGGTATATATTTTTCCATACTTCATCACCACAGACTTTCATTTCTATAATTTTAACATATATATTTTTACATTGCTAGATATAACACTAAAAAAATTCATATGTTATGAATTTCTTAGTCATATGCACAAACAAATATAGTCTATATACATAATTTATCATAGGTGACTAATATGAATGGATCAAATAAATGGTGGTGTGGCCGTAATAAATGGATTATTTTATTATTTATTTTTACTATTTTATTTTTCTATCAAATTATTCTAACTTTCTTCATTGTAACACGATTTAATTTATTCTTACTTTGCTTTTTCATAGTTGGCATGTTTTTCTTTTTCTTTCGAATAATATGGTGATATCAAAGCTTCTGTTTTGTATAAAGTATCAATTAAAGCACTAATTTTTTTACACATATTATATTCAGTATCATCAAACACTATTTTTTCTGGAAGACTGATCAAAATAAACAAAAGCTTCCTCTCTTCTTCTAATAATGGATAATTCTTTTCATAAGCCCTTAAGATAGATTCAAAATCAAACTCAAGTGCATGTTTTTTATATAATTTATACAAATCAAAGATAGGAATATCTATTTTGGATTTATCCCAACTAATTAAATATGAATTTTTATTTCTGATAAAATGATCTAATTCTAGATTATTATGTAAAACAACAAATCGTTGTTTTCTTTTATTTTTAACAAGTTCATACCAAGATTCTAATTCTCTCTTAGAAAATTCAATTGCGCCAAAAATCTTAGATATATTTCGTGCCAACAAATATTCTGCTGGACTCATATAAACATGCGTCTCTATTAATGTTATTATATCATTATAATAACTATATAAATAATCAGTATTATTTAAAATATCTTCATATATCTTTTTGTAATTATCGATATCTACTTCTTTATAATGAGTAGTTTTATAGTGAAGCAGACTTACAAGTTCAATCATATCCATCATTTTTTGTTCTTTTGGCATTGATATTTCTTCTATATATTCAGATATTTCAAAAGGATCATTTTGTGCACTAATAATTCTTGGATAATAATTAAAATTTCTTGATGATAAATACTCATAAATATCTTCGTTTGAACGGTGTTTTTTTTCTTTGGCAACAAACAGTCCATTATTAGAACCAACTATAGTAGCTCCACCTATTTTACGATATTCGCTTGGAACTAACCCATATTTTTTTAATGTTTTATTAAGCAGTTTCATAACTACATGGAATAATTATTTTGTCTCCAAGTTTTATTTCTTTTAAATCGTTATATTGCTCTAATTCTTCTTTTTTTACATGATACTTTTCCATAATAAGTTCCATATCATCGCCTTCTCTTACAATATATACTTTATAACTTTTATATGTTTCACCATCATCTATACTAAAAATAGATAGTGATTCATCTAATTTTATGTCATTTTCTCGTTTATCTGGTAATATATCTTCCTCTTCAACACATCGTTCTTTTTCTTCTTTTATTTCATTTTTTACTTCTTTTTCTTTTTTTACTTCATCCAACATAAACTCACTATCACTTTCTAGGATATCTTCCCTTTCAATTTTGACTTCTTCTAATGGTTCTACTTTTATTAATTGTTCTTCTAATTTATCAACAAGTACATCAATATTAACAGCTAAAACATTATCATTTACTATTTCATAATAGAAATCATCTATATCAATTACAGCATTAGATAGAATATATTTTTCATCCATTCTAATGTCAAAAGGAAGTGTGTAAGAAAATGCTTCAGTATTAACACTAGTATCATTCATTAAATACTCACCACTAACAGTGAAATTTCCGGTTATACTGTTATCACTTTCAGACACATTTAGTGTATGTTCAAGTGATATACTTGTTACTTCACTAATATGATTTTTAAAAATTATATCTTTTTTAAAAGGAATTATTTTTTTCACCTTTATCTCCCCTCTCAGTCATTAAAATATATGAAAAAAAAAGATAAATATACTACTTATCTAATTTTTTTATCTTTTTAAATATTTTTTTTATATCCCCATCTATAGCACCTGAGTTATAAATTAAGGAATGAAGATTTAATATATTTTTAATTCTATCTAAATAAATTTTATTTGCTATAATATCAGGATATTTATTAATTATATAATTAATCCCATATATTAAATTAGGATGATTATATAAGAAAGTTATGTCACAATTTAAATTTAAAATTAAATTAGAAATATAAATATCTGAATATATTAGATTATCTACATTATTCTGTATGTCATAAACATTTATAAAATTTTTAAATATATGTTTTGAACTATGAAGCTCTAGTTCATTAAAATAAAATTCATTTATCTTATCATTATTTATTTTATAGTTATTTAGTCTATGTTTTATATGATTAATTTTATCTACATTTATTTTTGTAAATTTCGTTAATATATAATTTATATTATTTATTTTATCTTGATTTAATGACTCATTATCTAAATATGTTTGAGTGATACTAGAAAAAACATTAAAGATATCTTCATCAAAAGAAAGAGAATCATTTGATAAAAAGGCAACTAAATCATCTACAGGCAATACAATTAATGATTTTATATATTGCTCTTTTAGTATTTTATTTATTTTATCATGTTCTTCTAAATTATTCTTTATTTGTAATTTTATTTTATTTATCAAATTTTTATTTTCACTAAACATCTTACAATTATCACTAACAAGAGAAATAACACTAGAAACATTTTCTATGAAAACATCATTATAAATGAGAATAGGACATTCACTAATAAAGGCACAGATAGACATTAACGCATAATTTCTTTTACATAGATTTTTAATATTAACATTTTTATCCAAAAGCATTTTTAGATATGAATAATCACTTGATATCGATTTATCAATTATATTTATTTCAGCTAAGGTAAGACTGTCCCTTTTCTCTACTCTACGTTTTTCCCATTCTTTTTTATAAAATTTATTTATTTGTCTTTCACTTCTTTTATATGTATCTAACATACTTCTACATCTATCTAATATGTCTACTGAGTTAGGATTTTTTTTATACTTTGTTATATATGTGAATAAATATTCTTTTAAATAACTAAGTTTTGTTGCATTTAAAATGTATTCGCTATTTTTTCCTTTAATAATTTCTTCAACATAATCAAGTGCTTCTTTTCTAAAAAATAAACTTTCCTCGCTACTTTCTTCAACAATTATTAATCTTTCTATTAATCTTGGGTTATAAATAACTGATAAAACAAACTTATTTATTAGATATATATCAATTATATCATCCATTTTTAACACCGTCCCATAAAATATGTACTACTTCAGTATAGTCTTTTACGGCTATAAATTCAATTTTATTTTTAAGTTCATCTGGAAATTCATCTATATCACTTTGATTTTCAAATGGTATAAAAATTTTTTTAATACCAGAATGTAGAGCTCCAATACTCTTTTCTTTTAATCCTCCAATTTTCAAAATATGTCCAAGTAAAGTTATTTCACCTGTAAATGCTACATCCTTTTTGATTTTTTTCTTTGTAAAAGCACTAATTATGGCTGTTGTAAGGGCAATACCAGCACTAGGTCCTTCCTTTTTTACAGCTCCAGATGGAATGTGAATATGGATATCATTTTCTGTTAACATATTATAATCTATCCCAAATTTACTTGAGTTGGCCTTTATATAGTCAAGTGCAACTAAGGCACTTTCTCTCATTACTTCTCCAACTGAGCCGCTTAAAATAAGTTTACCATTACCCTTAAAATAACCTACTTCAATATGTAAAATATCTCCACCATATTTTGTATAGGCAAGACCATTTACAACGCCAATACCACTTATAGATTCATTTATGTCTATAAATTTAGGTTTTCCAAGAAATGATTCTAATTTTTTTAAATCAACAACATATTTATTCATAATAATTCTAGATGAAGCTATTGATGTTACTATTTTTCTTACAATTGTAGCGAGTTGCCTTTCTAACTCACGGACTCCAGATTCTTTAGTATAGCACTCTATTATTTGTTTTAAAACATTATCTTTAATAACAATTCCATCTTTATTAACACCATGTTCCCTACATATTTTTGGTAACAAATACTTCTTTGCTATATCTAATTTTTCATATTCTGTATAACCAGATAATTCAACAACTTCTAACCTATCTTTAAGTGCTTCTGGAATATCTTCAATATAGTTTGCAGTTGTAATAAATAAAACTTTAGATAAATCATATTCTTCTTCTATATAGTTATCACTAAATAAATGATTTTGTTCTGGATCTAATATTTCAAGTAAAACACTAGCTGGATCTCCTTTATAACTTTTAGCCATTTTATCAATTTCATCTATCAAAAAAACAGGATTTGAACTTTTTGCTTTTTTTAATGACTGAATTATTCTTCCAGGATTAGCGCCTAAATATGTTCTTCTATGACCTACTAATTCTGCTTCATCAGTTACACCACCAACTGAAATTTTGACAAAATTACGATGCATTGCACGAGCAATACTAAAAGCAAGAGATGTTTTTCCAACACCTGGTGGACCAACTAAACAAATAATTGGACTTCTTAGACTATTAGTCATTTGTCTAACTGCTAAAAATTCAATAATTCTCATTTTAACTTCATCAAGACCACTATGTGATTCATCTAAAACTTTTCTAACATCAAAAAGATCATCATTATCTAAAGTATAATTATCCCAAGGTAGTGATAATAAAGTATCAATATATCCCCTTATAATGCTAATTTCAGGTGAAGCTATTGTAAGGCTTTCATATCTAGCAAGTTCAGTATACAATTTATCTTTTACTTTTTCTTTAGCTTTTAGATTAGTAATTTTTTGTCTTAATACTTCTACATCATCATCTTTAATTGAAGTATCTCCAAGTTCTTCTTTGATAGCTTTAATTTTTTCACGCAATAAATATGTTTTTTGATTTTCATCAATTGTTTTTTTTACTTTGCTATCTATTTCATTTTCTAAATTAAAAGTCTCTATTTCATTATATATATCATCAAGAATCATTTGAACTAAAACAGTCTCATCTGTTTCATACATATATTCACTATATCTTTTAGGAGAAAGTTGAAGATATGGTGGTATTATATTTGTTAATTCATATAAACTATCCGTATTATCTACAGTAGATAAAATGCTATTAGAGGCATATGGAAGAGCTTCAATATATTTATTTACTTCTCTTTTTAGTTTATGAACATAAATTCTTTCTTCTTTATTATCTAATTTTGTTTCTTCTGGTTTTGATACAATAGATTCAAATAAGCTATTTTTTTTATCAACATCTAAATACTTAACAATGTTAGCTTTATATAAACCATTTAAAGTAACTCTTATTTTTCCATTAGGTAGAACAATCTTATGACTTATTTTAGATACTACACCAACACTTGGAAGTGTATCAATTATAATATTTTCTTCAATATCTATTTTTGTAATTACTAAAACATGCCCATCATGAAAAAGTAATGATTCCTCAATAATATTATTATCTTTTTCACTTTCAAATTCTACTCTAAGATCATTGCAAGGAAGAAGATGTAAGCCTTTTAAAATAATTACAGGTAAATTTTTCTTTTTCAAAGCGACACCTCCTAATTAAATTGTTTTCTATTATAATACATAAAAAAATAAAAGTCTACGCTAACTTTTATTTTTTATATATTATTTTTTATTTATATCACATATAAAATTTTTTATAAAAATTCTCTTATTATTAATCTCTTCATATACATATAAAATTAAATACAAAATAGTACCTAATGCCGCTACAATCATATCTTTCATTGTATCATCTACACCAGTAGTTAAAACATTTTGGGCGTCTTTTCCAAATAATTTATCACTTGTGAATTCAAACATTTCCCACATTCCAGCTACCATAAAAGACATTCCTAAGATAAATAAAACATTAAATAAAACTGACTTTTCACTATATTTATTTAATATAACAAGTAAATAAGTTGCTAAAAAAGAAACTAAAATACCTGATAGAAAATGAGCAAATGAATCATACCAATATATAGCTTGATAAAAATTCAAAATTGATCCCATAAAATGAGCTAGGAAAATAAAAATAGTATAAATTGTAGCAATATATGTATTTATATTTACTCTAAATAATTTATTTATTATTTGTGGTAGGAAAATAATTGGTATAATAGTTAATTTAATTAATTTTCCATATATATCACCATCTGTTATAAATATTAAATATAGACTATATAAAGAAGAGATAATTCCTAATATATTATTCAGTAGTTTCGCTTTTTTCATTTAACACACCTTCTACCTCTACTTGATTTATAGCATTAAATCTCTTTGTTATTTTCTCAGTTGTTGTATGAATTTCCTTCGCATCTCTACCAACAGTTTCTATACTTCTAATAAGTTTATCCCATCTATCTTTATAACGTTTAAATTCTTCAGATAAAAGTTGTAATTCATGATGAATAACTGATGCATATTTATCACGTTCAATATTTTTCATTATTACTTGAATTGTCGATAACGTACTTATTAAAGTTGTTGGACTTGCTATCCAAACCCTTCTCTTATAGGCATATTCAATTAATTCTGTATGATATGCACTAAGTTCTGCAAATATAGCTTCTGCAGGCAAGAATAAGATAGCTTGATCTGAAGTAACTCCATTAATAATATATTTATCTCCTATCGCATCTATGTGTTTTTTCATATCCTGTTTAAATAATTTTTCTGCTTGTGCTCTAACTTCAACACTAAGACTTTTATCAACCATTTGTCTATAGTGTTCAAGTGGAAACTTAGAATCTATGCCTATTAATCCTAATGGTTCTGGAGCAAAAAGAGCACAGTCCACAATAGTTCCATTTGGAAAAGTATATTGCATTTTATAGATAGAATTATTGTTATCACCAAAAACACTTGACATAATATGATACAAATTAACTTCACCAAATATACCTCTTGTCTTTTTATCAGTTAAAACACTTTGAAGTGATACGATATCACTTGATAAATTATCTATTTTCTTTTGAGCCTCATCAATACGTGAAAGTCTTTCTAAAACAGACGTAAATGTTTTGTTTGTTTTTTCAAAATTTTGATCAAGTCTTTCATTTACAGCATCATTAATAAGACGTAATCGATTTTCCATTTTATCATTCATCTTATCAAAATCAACAGTAATATCACGAGATAATCCATTTTTAAATTCACCAATTTCACGGATCATATTAGTTTCCATTTTTCCAAGTCTTTCCGTAATATTTGATTCATTTATACTTTTAGTAAGTACTAAGATATTTAAAATAACAACAACTAATAATATACAAATAATAACTACTTCCATAAATCCTCCTTATGTAATATCACTTTTTTTAATAACAATTTGCGATAATATAAATGTTACAAATAAAATAATTGCAAGTTTAATTAAAACGCCTATATCAGTTATACTATCAAGAAACGTTGAACCTATATAGCCCCAAAAATAAATTATAGATAATTTTGAAATTAAAAGTGCAAATAAATATTTCTTATATGGCATTTTAGATAAACCGGCTCCAATATTTATTGAAAACGCTGGTGTAAAAGGAATTGCCATGATAAGTACTAAAGTTGTAAAATTTAGATTGCTTATCTTATTCATTAATTCCTTTGTTTTAGTTTTATTTTCTATATGGCGATATATTCTTTTACTAAAGCCTGTCCTAAAAATAAAGAAACTTAAACTACAACCAATAACTGTACCTATCCATGAAATTAAAAAACCAACTATATTACCAAATACAACTGTATTAATAGCTATAAAAAGCGCTAATGGTAATGCAGGTATAATAGATTCTAAGATAACCAAAAACATACCACAAGATATACTTATAAATATGTTATTACTATAAACAAAACTAGTTAACCAATCAATAAATAATTTTATAATCTGCATTATTTGTTCCATATAGCTTATAGCCTCCTTTAATATTATAATACTTTTAATGTTAATTTAAAAGATAAATATATACATAAATATATTATTAAATTAAACTTAAATAGTAAAAAATATACAATATAATATTAGTCAAAAAAAGACACTATTGTGTCTATTTTTGTAGTATCCATTCTTCATAACCACCTAATACATTAACAGTATTATACCCTAACCTATTAAGAATTTGGCAAACTTTTGGACTACTAATACCTTTTTGACAATATATATAATATATCAAATTTGGTTTTAAATATTTTTTGGGTTCAATAATTAATTTTTCCATTGGAATATTTATTGAACCTGGAATATGATTATTATTATAACTTTGATTACTTCTTATATCTATAATATTGCATGAATCAATAATATTAATTAACTCTTTTATAGATATACTTGATTTCATATCAACCACCCTACAATAATATATGCATGGATGTTACTATCTTATAGTTAAAATTAATCACTAATTATCATCATTGAAAAAATCATCGAAAAACTGATCATCAGTTATATCACTATTTACTTTACTATCGTTTGAAGGAATTTCCTTAACTGGTGAATCAGAGTGTTTATCAGAACTAATTGGTTCCTTCTTTTCACTCTTAGCATTTGCTTCTTTTTCTCTTCTCTCTTCTTCTTCCAACTCAGCTATTTTAGCATCAATACGCTTTACTAAATCATCTAAGTTTGGAGCTTTTTTCTTATTATTAGATGATGGCATAAATGGATTTGGACTATCCATTCCAGGAAGCCCCATAAATGGATTTTCACTCTTACTTTGCATATTCATACCAGGAAGTGGAGGAAGTCCAGGAATATTAGGCATTCCACCGCTTCCAATTAACTCATCTATTTTCTTTTTTCGAGCTTCTTCAACAAACTTCTTTAAATCAAACAATTTAACAGGTTGTTTCTCACGTACAGGATATAGGGCCTTAGGATATTTTTTACCCCAATTCATCTTATAATCAAACATTAATGTTGTTTTAAATGGTCTCATTCTTGATCTTAAAATGATAGCTTGTTCCTCTTTTAAATTTTGTAAATCTGTTACGGTTATTAGGGGACGTGATGAAGTTTTATCATCTTTCTTAGATTTTACTTCACCACACATTTTACTAATTTCTTCAAGCGCAGCAAGTTCAGTAGAAAGCAAAAAGATTGTATTTCCACAGTTTCCACGAATTGTCTCTGCTTTTTCTTTTCCATAAACATCATTTAACTGAGAAAAGTTCTGAATAATAAATGATAGTTTAATATTTCTTGAACGAGCTGCTGATACCATAGCATCAACATCTGATAATGGTGGCATATTAGCAAACTCATCTAGTAGAAAGTTAGTTCTATATTTAAGTTTAAATCCTGGTTGTTCTTGCGCTACACGAACTAATGTCTCATAACATTGTTTCAAGAAAATAGTAACAAGCGAATGATATGTTTTTTTCTCATCTTGAATAACTATAAATACAGCTGTTTTTTTTCTACCGATATCTTCCATATCAAAATCACTATGTGAAAGCATTTCAGATAAATTATCTCTTGTTGAGAAAAGTTGTATTTTTTGGTTAAATACTGATAAGATACTTCCTTTCGTTTCTGATGGAGCAGTTACTGTTGCTTTTGCTTTAATATATCCCGTTGATGTTTGATCTTTTGTACTAAAGTATTCTTTTATGTAATTTGAACCACCAATTTTTTCTTCACCAATTGTTGCCATTAAATTAATACTATTAATATTAACTTCATCTTCATTAGCGTCATCAAATAAAGCTAAAGCAAGTCCTGCAAAATAATCAGCAGAAGCATTTTCCCAGAAAGGGTCATTTCCTTTATTTTTCTCATCATACAAAATATTTTTAGCTAAATCTTCAAGTAATTCGATTCCTTTATCTTTGTCACCTGCTTTATATAATTTATATGGTATTGAAAAAGGATTCCAACAATTACCTTTTTGTGGATCACGGAAATTTAATAAAACAATATTATAACCGCGTTCTTTTAATTCATTAGCTGTACCTTCATAAAGTTCTCCCTTAGGATCAGTAATAATCATGGATTCTCCAGCTTTAGCTAGAGTTCTAATAAATGGAAATGAAATTGATTGTGATTTACCACTACCAGTTGAACCAATAATCATATTATGATATCCACTAGAGTCTACCCATAGTTCTTTACCATTATTGATAATTGGTATTCCTCCATCTTCAATATGTTCAGCTAAATATTCTACCTTCTTTAACTTTTTTTTCATTTCTTTATCAGTACACCATCTTGAATATCCATCACTATTCTTTTTACCGATTGATATTCCAATACCTTTTTCTCTTTCAAAAAAGTATGATGATACACTTGTAAAAACGGCAATTAACGCAATTAAATAGCAAACCATTGTAGGTGGAAAATATTCACCTGTAAAAATAGGAAGTGGACTTAATCCTGCAAGTGTTCCTTCATTTATAAATGTTAATGCATTAATTACACCAATTCCTACAAAATAAAATAGGAAAACGCAGAAAATGCAAAAAATCAAAATATCTTTAGGTTCTGCCTTAAATTTTAATTTCATAATTACCTCCTAACAAGCTTTTAATAACTTAAGTGATTTATTAGCTACTTCATATAATGAATCACATTGTTGTTGTGCATTCATTATTTTTTCTTGTCTTACTAACATTTTATAATTCTTTTCATTGTTTAATTTAAAGATATTATCTATACTATAAAAATAGTTTACTTTTTTACTTGAAATAGTTCCATTATCATTTATAATTGTTGTTAATTTATCATTATCACTATAAACAACAATAGAAAATAGCACTACATTATCACTATCGACATTTAAAGTCAAATTAGATAAAGAATATATTGTTTCATCGTCCCCATCAGAATCAAAATCAAAACTGATTTTTTTATTTTGTGTAAGTTCATCTAAGCTATTAATTGATAAATCATTATCACTTAATATTTCCATAACTTCACTTAAAGATGCACTACTTTCATTAAAGTTGATAACATCTGTACTAACTTTTTCTCCTGTTGCAAAAAGACTACCATAAAAATCATATGATTCATTATTATCATCAAAATAATACCATTTATCATTATGACTTCTTAAATAAAATTTTCCTTGATATTCATTATTTATATATACATTAAAAAGTGACTTAGCATATGTTTCATTATCAAAAGAACTAATATCCCACTTATCATTTTTATATGTAAAAATACTATTGTTTACTAGAAATTTTGTATCATCTTTAGTTTTTCTATTACCAAAAACAAAACACATTATAGCTGTATATATAACAAAAATAATAACAATAACTATATATGACTTTTTCATAATATCTCCTTAACTAGCCGAAAATAGAGCAATCTGAACAACATCATAGTTAGGTGAATCCCAAATATTTGTAATATTACTTCCTGGATCGAAAATATAAACATTATCACCATCTACATGGTCAAGAGCTACCCAGTGCTCATTACTTTTGGCTTTTATAACAATATAATAACCCATATCTTCATATTTTTTTATAGTGCTTGCCTTATCACTTTTACTTCCACTAAGTGAAACATGCTCAACAAATTTAAAATTAGGAACAAGAGTGGTATTTGAAACAGAACTCCAATAAAGTCCTCCACCAGAAGTAAAAGCACTTGGTAAAGTATTAAGATGTGAAACAAATACTCCTGGATTAAATTCGCTAGCATTAATTTGTGTACCAGATTTTGCTATTTCAATTGAAATGGAAGTAAGTAAACATCCAATATTACAAATATTACTACCAGAAGAACCGATTTCAATATTAGACCAACTCATACCGCATTGCTTCCATGATGCATATTCTCCAGTTGATGCAGAACATGTCTTTTTAATATCTGACATTTCACTATAAGTTGCCTTTAATATTTCAAAGTAATCTTTTCCTTCCTCTGCCATGTCATTCCACTTATTTTGTTCTGTATTAGTAAATGGTGTATAAATGATTTTACCTGAATCATCAACCATAACTTCGCCACTAGTCTCTGTTACAGCTTTTCTTATAACTGAATCTTCACCTAATGCTCCTTTAGCATAGTTTTTACCTTCTTCATAAGAACTAAATACTGTTCCACCTGCAGAGCTAGAATCAGACCAACATCCTTTATCAGGGTCACAATATACTTGATCATATGTACAATTTCTTATTGATAAAATATATTGTCCATTTTCTACTTTTAAACCTAACCCGAAGGAATTACCCATAGCGCTTCCTCTATTTAAGGCATAGTTTCTTGCAGCTATAGCTTGTGCTTTCAAAGATTCATAAGATGAACCACCATTTTCTGCATATACAACACCAGTTATATACTTTTCAAAATCAATCAATTCTTCTGATTCGATAGGAGTCATTGTATCACTACTTGTACCACATGTAAGAAGTCTTACCTTTATATTACTAACATTTTGTCCATCAATATAATAACTACATGTTCCACCTGTAGTAGTTGAAGGAACATAATCAATAAAATTAGTAATATTTTTAGCATTTTGAACCATTCTTGCAAAAGTATCACTTCTATATGTGTCATCACTATCAGAAGAAGGTTTATTATTTAATATGTCAGAACGATATTTGTCAAAATAGGATGATTTTGAATCATCATATTTTATAAAGGAGTCTTTAAGACTATCTAAATTATCAATGTGAAAAGCTCCATTTTTAGTTAATATATTAGCTATAAAATCAATCTCATCTATCGCTTTAAACATATCATCGCTTCCACGATTATATCCTATAAAAGCAATAATTACAGCATCAGCTTCTCCTTTTGTTAAATTACTATTACTATTTAACTTTTCTTTTAATTTCGTATAAAATTTTGCTCCATCACTATCTTTACATTCACTCTCACTACTACAATGTCCTATTGATTGTAAATATGAATATAAAGCGTCTTCTCCACCACTTCCATATAAATAGTCATTAGCCATTCCAGAAGAGGCATATGATGAATTACTATCTCCTCCAAAAACAACCATAGCAAACATCAGTATCATTAAAAAGGGTAAGCAAGCAATAACAACTTTTATAATAAATTGTTTTTTGATTTTTTTTACTGATACTTGTGATGCTATTGCATTAGCTACAGGAGCTGGAATACCAGCTGACTGAATAGCAGCGCTCGTTCCTGCTTGCAAAGCAGCATCTTGCATACTCTCCCGTGGGCTTTTTTCTTCATTTGAATCTTCAGACCTAGAATTAAAGTTAGGCATTCTATTTTTATTTAAGCCTTTTAATGCATCACTATTACTATTTGATGGTAATCCTAGTCCTCGTTGCATATTATTTCTAAAGTGATTACTATTTGAAGAAATGTTTTCACCATTATTTGCACCATTAGGTCTATTTTCTTTTAAAGTGTTTAAATTATTTTTTTCATAATTATTATTTAAATTATCATAATTATTTGAATTACTTGAATTATCTACATTATTTGTTTTATCTTTGTTATTAAAATTATTAACACGATTACTATCATAATCTGTATTATCATAAGTATACTCGGATTCATCATGGTCGGGTTCATCCAAATAAGTGTCATCAACTATATCTATAGAATCATCAGATGATGAATCATCATCTAAATCTAATATTTCTTCTTTTTCTAATTCATCATCATTCATTCTAACACCACCAAACTTTTAAAGATTAAAATCCTCCGCCACTTCCAAATGAATCTAATTCTTGTTCTGATGCGATTATATTAATTCGCATACGTCTACTACCACAAACAAACAAAGCTTCTCCTTGACTGTATCTTTTAATGCTTTCTTTTTCATTATCATTTAAATCAATAAGTTTAGCTAAATCTTCAACAGCTTGCTTCTTTAATCCCATAACAAGATAATATGAAGCATTATCAAAAATAGCTTTACCTTGTGTTATTACAGAAGGATCACTGAAGTCACTTGGTTGCTGTGTAATAATAATAGTACCTGTATTATATTTTCTTGAACGTCTTTGAATTTGAGCTAAGAAGTCAGCCCCTAATGTGTTATTTCCAGACAATAATACATGAGCTTCATCAACCATTAAAACTGTATTTGTATTTTTATTTAAAGTAAGTCCCCAAGCATATTTTAATATATTGAAGAATAAAGCATTACGAATAGTTTCTTCAGCATTCATAAGTTCTCTTATATTAAATACTATAAAACCACTCTTTGGACTAATTGTTGTATGTCCATTGAAATAATATTGTAATTCCCTTACAATTGGTCTTACCTTTAATTCAAGTCTCTCCATGACATCTCTTTCATGAGTTTTCTCCGTCATAGACGTTAATCTACCCTTTATAGTTGCATATACGTCTGTAAATGTTGGATAATCATCACTTTTAAATTTTGTAAAATCTGTATTGAAATCCATACCAAATCTACGATATGTTTCTTGTACTATTTCACTAAACATATTTAAGACATCTTCATCAATATCAGGAGCATAATATTTCATAAAGGCTTTGATAGTTTGAAGCGTACGAGTTAATACTGTATATCCTAGTCCACTTGCCATCTCTTCTTCATCGGCATCAATAACAACTTCAAGTGGATTAATCATTCCATATTCTCCACCTTTTCCAAGATCAATGAAGTCACCATTATATAACTTTGTCATTTGTTCAAGTTCACCTTCAGGGTCAATTATAACAAGCTGACAATTATTACGAATATGTGTTCTTAATAGCAATTTAGCAGCTGTTGATTTACCACTACCTGATGTACCAAGAATAATCATATTAGCGTTATTTCTATTGTGTTCTTTTTTTATTTGATATAAGAATTGATTAAATAATATAACTCCACCTGAGAAATCAACTCCAAGTAAAGTAGCAAGACCTGGATCTTTAATACTATCAAATATAAATGGATACATAGCAGCTATAGTTGGCGATGGAATAGGTGTTCCTATTCTACTTTCAATATCTTGTTTTGGAAATATTGGTAAAATTGATTTTAATACTTTTTCTTGTTCAAAACGAAGTGGAAAAGCTCTAAGTTCCATAGCTTCCAAATAATTTCTTACCTGTAATTTTTTGTTTAATAATTCTTCTTCAGTATCAGCCGTAATCATAATATGCATTTGAAAATCATATATTTTTGATTGATTAGCAGCTAACATGCTTATAAATTGTTCTAATGATTCATAATCTTGACGAATACGTTCCTGAATTGTTCTATCAGGTTCTTCTTGATATCTTACCTTTAAATCAGCAATTTCTTTATTTAACATCTTACTGATAGTACTAAAAGGAAGTGGTATATGCTTGATTACAACTTTTATACCAGACATACTAGTTAATGAAGATAAATAACCAGGCTGTATATATCTTGGATATGATACAACTGTTAATATAGTTGCATATTTATCACTAATAACAAATGAATTTGCTTTAAACTCCAATCCTTTTGGAGCAATTTGTGTTTTTAAATCCATACTATCCAATCACCGTCCCAAATGTCGTAGTTTGTCCACCATTTAAAAAGTTATCAAGAATTATACGCAAATCATCATTTGTAACTTGATGAGAATTTAGTCCTGCACTAGCAAAACCGTTAATTAAAGTTCTAATTCTCTTTAAAATTACATCATCGCTCTTTTCTTTAAATAAAAGAAAATATTCTGTATCAACAATATTATTATTCATAAACATATTAGCTTTATTTATATCTTCCATGATAAGCTTTCTACGAACTTGATCTTGCGTTGAATTATATAACAATTGTAGCTGTGATAAAAATAAATTAATATCAACGGGCCTATCAGCTGCAATAATCCAAAATTCATAATCTATAACATTATAAACATTTCTTAAATTATCAATAATCGCATCTTGTGTACTATAATCCAAAATAAATATATTACGCGGCATTATCTTAATACCAGTTACCTTTTCATTATTATCCAAAATAATCATACCATTAGTAATACTTTTTATTGGTACAAATTCATCATTTGTATACTTACTTCTTATCTTCTTTGAACTCATCAGTCACACACCAACCCTTCCATATATATTTCTGTCTAATTGTGAAAAAATTCCAAATAGAAATAATTACTGTTAAAACATTATGATAATAAGGAACAGGAAACACAAGGAATCCTGTTATTGCGGCTGGAGCAATAGCTATTACAGCAAAAACTATATTAGCTATTGGCAAAGCCATTATCATAATCATTGTTGCCAAAATACCACTTCCAAATAAAATCAAATCAAATGGATAAAATAATCCAAATATTAACAATGATTTTTTTGAATTGGCAGGTATCAAATAATTATTATTCATATAATATCATCCCTTTTTATTTCTTTCGATTTTTAAACTTATCCATATCATTATTGTACTCGTTAATCTTTTGTTCTGTTTTTCTACCACTTAAGTCGGCCTGATTACGTGCATTATATAAATCATTATAAGCATTAAACTTACTTCTATCTACTATATCACCATTGCTTTCAGCCCAGTCAACATATCGACTTCTTTGTGGCTCACTTAAATTATCCCAATCTTCTCCATTACTAACTGCCATTGCACGTGCTGCTCTTTCAGCATATTGTTCATATGTTTTTGTTTCATACGAAACAAGGTTACCTCTAGCATCATATTTAGCTGCTCCATCGAATACATTTAACAAGTCAGCTATGTAATTTGAGTCTGATGTTATAGCATCATTTAGAGCTTGAGTCATAGTTTGTTCATTTCTTCTATAATTTGCTAATTCCTGTTGCAATTTATTTACTTCATTTTTTAAATGACTACTTGTTCCTGTTGAGAATTTGATATCCGCAACATCAGTTACCCAATCTTTAACCTTATCATCTAAGCCATAACCTTTATCACGAAGACTTCTTGCTTTACTACTTTGTGTAACACCTGAAGTAGCATTCTTAATAGGAGTGAACTTTCCATCCTTTCCTGCTTTAATAGCACGACCTGCACTACTAAATCCACCTGCTGTCATTGTTCTAGCATATCCAAATGCTGTTTTTCCACCTGCAGCCTTAAATTCGCTTTTATAATTTGGATTTGATTCGTAAATTCCTTTTTCTGATAATGATTTTTTGATCTTTGCATTTTTATTATGGGCTGCCCAAGCATTTGCAGCTGCTCCACCTGCTAAAGCTAAGCCTCCTGCTGCTACTCCAGTAGCTGCTCCTACAACAAATTTTCCACCTAATGCTTGATTAGCAACTTTTTTTAGAGGATTCAAATTAAATCCACCATTTAAATTAATACCAGTTATATCAGTTATAAGTTTAGGTAATTGTTTAGCAAACATTAAAGCACCAATTATAACAAATAAATTAACCCATGTATTTGTAACAGTTTCACCTGTAACAGCATCTTCTAAGTGTCCAACTTTTTGAATTACACTAACAGCAAAGAATAGTGCGAATAGGCGAATAAATACACTTGCCCACGTGCTACCTACTTCTTTAAGCCATTTCTTAAATATTCCATTTTTACTTGATTTTGGATCAACATATGAAACAATTGGAATTGGAGCAATTATTTCTAAGAAACTTAATTTTACGACACGTAACCCAACATCCATACAGAATCCCACTAATATCAAAAGTACAACAACACCAACAGCAGTTGAAATTCCAAAACGATAATTCATAATATAAACATCATTTCCCCAAGGGCCAAATCCAGATATTCTAACAGCTTTATTATATATATTAGAGTTCAAATAATATGAAACTTTACCTTTTGAAACTTTATAGCACAAATTATCATTAACAGTTGTAAAATTACTACTTGATTCAACTTTATCCCACATATCAGAACCCATACTGCTTTTATTATATGGTTGATAAAAACCTTTAAGTGACATTAAGGCAATGTAATCTCCAACACTTGCAGGTGTCGAATCTTCTTTACAATCAACACCAAACTTATATCCATTTAATTTTTCTGAATCATCAGTTCCAAAAATAAAATTACCGACAATATTTTCTTTTAACATTACAGTTTGAAGCCCCCATAGTTTATCAAAAACCCATGGACACATTATAAGCATTGCAAACATAATAACAATATTTTGAATTATTTTCTGAACACCTTTGTCCTTATCCGTCATAGCATCCGGATTAACAATATACGTTATAAAGGAAAAAGTTAACTTAAATAACATAAATATTCCAATAATGGTATATACCTTGTTTGTTATACTTGATATATCATCATTTCCAAAAACTTTAACTTGTGCTATTTTTTCAAGTAAGCCATATGCATCAGAAATTAGATTATAAACAATACCATCAATTGCTGCAAAAATAGATCTAAATATATCTGTATACCAATGTTGTTCCATTATATCACCCCATTTCGTTTTTTATTCTTTTTATTTATCATAATAAATGCACTCACAAGCATCACCCCAATGCGCAATTTCACGTATCTATTATAACATAAAAAAAAGCAATAATAAACATATTATTATTACTTTCTTATATCTTATTTACACCTTACTTAGATGAACTTATTTTAAATGTATATGGATTCTTTTTGGTACCATTTCCACTTTCATATAAAACATGTCTTGATATATTAATCACTGGTTTAATACTATATGAATAATAAGCATCTATAGCTTTAGTTACACCACCTGTTGTAAATACCTTACTAGTATCATTCTCAAGTGGAGTAATAGTCCAGAATCTTCCTTTTGCTAAATAGTTATAATTTGCACAAGATTCACTATAGATATTATCACAATTTTTATCTAATGAAGCGCTAAATAACTCGCTTAACCAAATCAAGCTAGCTTGATATTTTTCTTCACTATAATTTGTACAATTTAAATTGTAAATATTAGAAAAATCAAAGCTACTTACTTTATCTACACATACATTTTTAGCTACAATATATTTTTTTAAATCACGAGAAATATAATCAGTATCATTCATAAAATCGGCAAGTGAATCTTTCATGCGACTAACTTCAAAATCATTAATTCCAACATCATCATTTTTCGAAATATTATATCTGTCATCCCATGCAATTTTATCGTAGTAAGTATTTAATATTAAACGAACTGAATTATCACCATTAATCCTTAGAATACGCCATATTTTATCATTAATTTTAACATAATTATTAACATTCTCACCACGATATACTAATTCATCACCATATTTATAAAGCCCATCTTTATCAGTTTTAATTTGCTCATTATTAGAAATGTAATAAACAAGTGTATTCGTAGTATAACTATCACAATGTAAGTATGGACTATATACATATTCGCCATTATTTAGTTCAACATATACATCCGCACTACAATTATCATTATTATACTTAGATAACTCTTTGATATATTCCTCAGAAACTAATGTTTCACTTGAAACTTTAACTTCCTCTCCCTCATTTGCTGGAAGTTTATCTTCATTTTTAGCAAAATATGATTTAGCCGCGCTTTCTAATTTGTTTTCTAATTTTGAATATGATAACTTATGGTTATTCATAATGCCAACAATTAAAACAATAATAAAAATCACTGCAACTACTACTATTCCACCAATAATCGTTCTTTTTATACTTTTATCTAAATTATTAAATTTATCAACCAATTTTCCCAAGAAAATCACATCCTTTATATCGATATTAGTATAACAAATTTATACTTTATTTGCAAGAAAAAAACATCTTACGATGTTTTTAATCACAATGTCCATTAATAAAGCAATCAATACATCCAGAGATATTACCTTTATCTACTGTAGTTGCATTTTCATCTGCTTTTCCTAATTGACCGAATAAGAATTGAACTAATGCTACTACAAAGAATACTGCAACTGCATAAATACATCTCTTAATAAGTTTTCCTTGAGCACCTTTCATTTCTTTTTCATCATTACTCATAACAGCCTTAGCTAAATCTAAGATACCAAATATAATTAAAATAATTGGGACTGCAATTTTGATGATTGTTACAACCATACTAACAGTATTAGGAATAATTGGATCAATATCAATACTACACTTTCCTAAAACTTCAAACATATTTAACATATATAACCCTCCTATACACAATGTGCCTTACATGTACCTATATAATACACAAAATACCTATATTTGTCAATTTTTATTAAAAAATTCCAAATAGTTTATTCTTTTTTGTTGTTTCCTCAGCTGTCTGTTGACGAACAAAACCTAAACGAACTAAAAACGCATTAAGTGCATATATATCCTTTTCACGTTCATCAAGTGGTGGCATATTATAAAACACCTTGCTCTTAGATTCATACTCAAAATCAAGAACATCTTTTTTGCTAAGTAAACTTTGATTTAATACAATTTTTTTATTTTTTAAATTAGCAAATACATTATGATTTATCATCATAAGTTTATTTAATTTGATAACTGATGGTTCTACTAAATAAATAATATCTTGACATAAAGATTCAGCTTGTTTACTGTCATTTACGTCAATTATAATAACTTCTTTATCAGTATTGCGTGCTACTAAAGTACCAATTTCACTATCAGTTGTAGAAATTAAAGTTTTATCACCAAAATATCTGAAATCAGTTTTACCAACCTCAATTGCAACAACAGAATAATTATGAGAAAGTTGATTTTTTATCATATAAGAAAGTGTTGTAGCACCAGATTGTTTGGTAACATTTTTTATACCAATTATCCTACAACCAGGAGATGCTGCTTCATATTTTTCAACAACAACAGTTTCATTTCTAGTATTAGAATCAAGCTGATGTATATGAGCAACATCTCTATATGAATTAGGATTATTATAAAGATACATAATACCTTCAACATTCTTAGTGAAATTATATATACCCATTGAAATTAATTTAGAAAGATACTCATTTGATGAACTTTCAGGATCATCATCTAAAAGTAAAATTACTTTATCCATATCTAATGAGATAGATAATTTTTGTAAAACTGTTATATCTTTATAATCTTTAATAGCTGTAATATCAAGTATCATACGTTGAAAAAAGAAATTTTGAAATTGACTAATAATTTCATCAACAGAGAAAACACCATTTAGACTTTTAATTACATCAATATCTAAAGTTGCTAACATAGATTGATATTTATTTGAAATAATTACATTCATTTTTCATCCTCCTAAGAACCTAAAATTCCTATAACTTTGGTTTCCCCATAAACACCAAGTTTAACCTTATCACCAATAATAGGTAAATCCAAATACATATAAGTTTTTACGCCATAGTATTTCCCTTTTTTAGTATTATACTCGAAAATACAATAATCATAACCATTTGATGCTGTTTGTGATGGATAAGCAATTGTTGCATTAGATGGAACTTCACCATTTACCTTACAATTACTTATATTAGTAGTAGTAACTCTATATCCAGCTTCTCTTAAATAACTGTCAATTTGATTTAAAGTTTCATCATCTACCTTTTCATTTTCTTCTATTATATCAGTAAGTCTGTTTTTAATTCTAAGAGCCTTTGTATAAGTCAAAGCCCCAATAAAAAGAGCAATAAAAACAATCGTAAAAATTATAATAAAATTCATAATAAAGGTATTACCAATTGCCTCTTTCATTTCATCACCACCAATTATGCACTAAATTTATAAATTTTTTCAGTTTCTGAATAAATAGGTAATTTTAAAGTTTGTCCTACAACAGGAACATCTAAATAAATATAAGTAACAATACCATATCTAAAATATCCAGTTTCCCGATTAACAGGATATTCATAAACACAAATGGCATAGTTATTACTACTAGAATCAATAGCAGTATAAACATTACCTTTATATTTACGAGTAGAACATTTTTCATTACCTTTTCTATATCCTAACGAACTTAATGTATTATTAATTTCATTAATAGACAAACTATTATATCCTTCATGATTTTCAATAGCATTTGCAATTCTACTATTAACTTTAAAAGCCTTGTAATAACTCATGATTCCGAAAAGGAACGCAAATGTTATTACAATAAATAAAATAACAAAATTCAACGTGTATGTTAATCCAATACTTTCTCTCATGAGTTATCACTACTTTCTAAAATACTATGCTCCTGCACCAGCAACACACCCACCATTTGTCCAAACGCTTCCGGCGTTCATACAGTCAGCTTTTTGACTAGTATTTTTCATCATGTTTGTTACAATTGGTGTTGCGATAGCAACGATTGCTGCAATAAGGATAATTGTAACTACTGTCATATTTGCTTCTCCAGTTGCTTCTTTCATTATTTATCACCACCTAACTTCAATCCTACAATTATTATACCACAAAACATTAAAATACATATGGTTTTTATATATTTTTACATTTTTTTACGCATATTATTGATATTATTATAAATAATAAACTAATGCAACTATATTTATAATAACTTCTATGATTATATTTTATTTTTACTATGTGTTTTCCTTCAGATATTTTTGTGCTTAAAAAATAGTTATAAGCTTTTAATGATTTATTTTTTTCGCCATCTATATAAATATCAATATTTTTATCGTATGGAATTGTAAATAATAAATAACCTTCTTCTTTTGCATCAACAGTTACAAGCATATAATCTGTTGAAATATTTGTTATATTTACTGTATTATTTTTTAAAATGTTATATGCTTCATTCTCTACTTTATCATCTATACCATATACCATAATTTTAGAAATAGTATCACTATTATCGTTCACTTTAATTTCCAAAGTTGTGATATCATTGTTAGAATATACTTCCAAGGCACCATTATTTAAAGTTAAAGAACTACTATCCTCACTAGTATAAATTTGCTTGCCATCTGCATATATGGCTATTTTATCATCGACATTTATGTTGGCATAGATATAAATATAAAATCTTTCTTTATTATTGTTTATATAAAATTTATTTTCTCTATAAATATAATCTAATTTATATAAATATTCTTTATTTATTCCAGTCATATTTTTTATTAATTCATTTTGATTTTCAAAAACATTATTAGTATCTTCAAAATCAATATTTTTAACAATATAGGAAATTCCTAAACTATTTGAATTTTCATATAAACAGTATTCTTCATTATTTATATCATTTGAATTCTTATTATATATACCTACATTTTGACAATTGTTTGTATTTTTTAAATAATTGATTTTACTACCTTCGCTTAGTAAATAATACTTAGTTCCTAGTATTGAATCCATTAACAAAGTATTAGCTCCTAAATTATATTGTACCTTTCCACCTGCATAGTAACCAAATTTATTCAAATTTTTTAAATCGTCATTTGTCAAAGTTGACAAAAAAGTAGTTGTGGAATTATAACCACATGTCAAACCATCAATTCCGTTTTTGTGCATTAAATTTTCACTTCTATAGTCAAGTGAACTAGATGTCATTATTGGGCAAATATTATTAATATAATCACTATATGTATAAGAAACTACTGTTTTTGTTACAAATGATAAATATAAATTTATAAATAATTCTAAAATTATAAATATCCACAAAATATATTGAAATTTGTAAATTCGATAATTCTTAATTGTAAAAAGTAAAATCATATATATTATTACAAATATATAAGTTATAAAAAGATTCATCAACATCGTTTTTCCTAAAATAATTATATTTAGAATTGTTAAAGCTAAATAGAATATACTGATTATAAAGCAATATCTTTTTTCAATCTTATCACATTTATAATATGATGGAATACAAATAATTAATATAATAAAATTAAATATAAAACAATTTCTATTATTATAAAATGCTGGCAATGAAAAACCATGCCATATATATTTAATTGGTAATAAATAGAATGATAACATAAATACTAATAATATTGTAAATAAAGCAATTTTATTTCTTTTTTCTACCTTTTGATTAAAAAAGTATATTAATAATAATATTACACAAATATTAGAAGTGAACATGTATATACCATATTCATTTGTAACATTAGAGCAATTATGACCACCTATTATCATATTTTGGATCATATCTTTAAAAGTATTATATAAGTAATTATAAGTTATATTTAAATTTCCTTGCGTTGACGCAAATGAATTGATTTTAATAATTGTCGGTATAAGTATAAAAGAAGCAATTAGTGCTGCTAAAATAGAAAATAAAATAAATTTAAATATAATCTTTTTATCAAAATTTTTATTTATAATAAATTGGTATATTAAATACATAACACAGAAAATACATACCATATATGTCATATAGTAATTACAAATAATCATATAAGAAAGAGCGATTAAATATAATGTATTTTTATTATGATTAATTAACATATCTAGACCCATTGTTACTAACGGTAACATATAAACTGAATCTAACCACATAATATTAAAATAATAATTAATAGTATAACTCATCAATGCATAACAAAGTGATATTACAAAATTTAAATTATAATTTTTATTATATTTATAATCTAAAAAGAAGTTCATTGTTAAACCAGATAAACCTATTTTTATTAAAATAATAAGAAAGGCGCAATCTTGAATATGTGCATTATCAAAAAAAATTACTAAAAAGTTTAAAGGGCTAGATAAATAATACGTAAAAGTAGTAAACATTTCTCCACCTAATCCCTTATGAAAAGAATAAAATAATGATTCTGTACCATTTAATACGTTTTTAAAATATTGCAACAAAGAATTATACTGTGCTTCCATATCTGATATTAAAATATAATTACCATCTATTGTTCCTAATTTTGAATACATAGTTAATAAAATTAGAAATATTGGAATTATAAATACCAGTATTTTTTTTAATACTTTTTTCTTCACTTTTGCACCCTTTCTAATTATATATTAAATATATAACCTATTATCATTTTATAATTATATCATTTCTGCAATAATTTTAAAAGTTTTATAACATTAATAAACTTACCCATATTCAACTTTTTAAAGAAAAAACAACCTTTGTCAGGTTGCTTTTTCAGTATTACAAATTCATCATTTGCATCATAGATATTAAAAGTAATAAAAGTATTCCTCCACCAGTACATACAAGCATCATCATTGTTTGACTTTCCATCTTATCTAGACGTGCTTTATATTTTTGCTCTCTAGCTTTATTTTGAAGTGTTGATACTGTTCTTGAGAACATCATCAATTGTTCTTGCTTATTTTCTTGTGATCCAAGTCCAAGTCTATATAATAAACGCATCATACGCATAGAATCTCTAACTGGATATTCTTTAGCAAAATCCATATATGGATTTACTGATGAATCACCTTGCTCAATTTTATCAACTAATTTTTCTAGTCCTGACTTAAATATTTCAGGAGCTGTTTCAATTGATCTTCTAATAGCAACTGGAACAGTATAATGTTGTACCAAGATTTCAAGACTCTTAAGATAATATGGAAGCATTTGATCTATGGCACTTAAATTTGCTTTATAATATTTTTGTAATTGTAAATATGGCATTTTAAAAACTAAGAATCCAATAATAAACGCTAACAAAACATTAATAAAGTTAATTTTTGACATCATAAAGATAAAAATTAACATAACAGTTACAATTATCGCATTACGTACTCTAATATTAAATAATTTTTCTGAATTAACACTATCACCATATTTAACAGATAGTAAGAATTTATAATCTGATTCCATTAAGAATTTGAACAATGGTTCACTTTCTTCAAAAAATCTTTTTGTGTCAAGGCGTTTTGTATATTCAAGAACAAATAAAATTATAATTGCGACAAAAATTAATTCCATTACTCAGCCCCCACATTCTCATTATAATATTTTTCACCATTAAGAAGGAATAATGTATTGATAATTACAACACCATGTAATAATAGTTGTACATACCATATATTTAACATTTCAATATATGATTCAACTCCAAGCAAGAATTGTACTAACATAATCATTAAATATAGAACAATTCCAAATTGTAAAAACTTCTTATGGAATTGTGCTCTATCCATTCTATCACGATATACATTTTCAACAAGCATGTCAATATCAAGTGACATATTTTCTAGAGCATCAGCAGAGTTTTTAGCACCTTCATTTGTAATTTGTAAGAATAATTGATGCATATTTCTAACAATAAAGTAATCATATTTACTGTTCATAAATTCAATAGATTGCTCAATTGTTCCGTTTTCATAAGCTAAATCAATCATCGTTTTAACATCACTGCTAACTGGATCTTCTAAAACTCCTGATTCATATACACCCTCTAATGCTTTAACAAAAGATTGTGTAGTTGCAAATTCCATAATAGTATTGGTAGTATATACTTGGATTTGTTCAAAAATAAATTCACTATATATTCTTTTACAACGTAAATATGTTAAATATGGAATAACAATAATAGATATTAACATATAAATTACAGATATAATTAAATTATAAAAGTATAAATATGAGATAACTAAAGAACTAATGGCAAATACAGCAATTTGAATTGTGTATTGTTTTTTTGTATATTCTTGTCCTAAATCTTTTACTTTTCTTCTTATTTCCTTATATGAATAAGGTGCATATTTGTCATATAATACGCTTGCTTGGTTTGACACATATTTGTATACATTTTCACCATTACTATTACGATAAGCTACAATGAATACGATAATAAATGCCACTAATAATATAATAATAATATCCATACTATATACCTCCTTTATGTAAATAATACTTCCATTTGTTCTTCATTATTTTCCTCTGATTCCTCTGTTGGTTTAATCAAATCTTTATCCAAAACAATACCTTGTCCATCTAAATAATCAATTAAATATTTAGATGGGGATTTTCTAAATTCTTTTCCTGTTGTCGTTTTTTTATAAATAGTATTATATTTTGCCTCATTATCTTCTGTTACATAAAATTCTGTAACTTCAGCAATTTCACGAACAAATCGCTTTGTTTCTTTATCTTGATATCCTCTTATATATACACCAATTTGGATGTATCTATAAATTGATTTCAAAAATTGTTCAATATCTTGATTTGTTTCAAGCAAACTATACATACGGTTTGGAATAGATGCTGCTTTATCAGCATGAATTGTTGATAAGATATAATGTCCAGACGAAATAGAGTTTCGAACTGCCATTACAGCTTCTGCACTACGAACCTCAGATAACAAAATCCATTTAGGGTTCTGTCTCATACATGTTACAAGAACATCTGAATAAGATGCAATGTTATTTGTTTTCATAGCAACAATATCTCGATGAGGGAAAATACGATCTAGATGTAATTCTAGTGTATCCTCAATCGTAATAATTTTTTCATCTTCTTTAGTATGCGCTGCTAAATACTTAACAAACTCAGTTTTACCTGAACCAGTTTCCCCACATACAATAATATTGCAGTGTCCTAAAACACATTGTATTAGGAAATCATGGATATCAAGTCCAACGTATTTTTGTTCAATTAAAGTTTCTTTCTTCAATCTTATCTTAGCAGGTGTTTTACGAATAACACAAGCTATTCCATTTTTAGCAATTGAATCATGTACAAAGTTAAGACGTAACTCTGCACCTTCAGCATCTAGAAATGGACTAGCCATGTTAAAGGTTTTACCCATAACATTTGAACATTGGAATGCTAATTTTTCAATAAATGCATTATTAATTGCTGGATTTTCGACTCTAAATAATCCCCTTGATAGGGTCTTTAACCAAATTTGACCATTATTACTATAAGAAATATCTGTAATATCATCATTATTTAAGAATTCAGTCAAAGGCCCAAAATCAATTTGGGAAAACATACTGTCATTCATTAACGAGTTGTTCCATTATTAGTTGTATTATTATTATCAGTAGTTGTGTTATCAGTAGTTGTATCGCTTGTTAATTCGTCATTAGCAACTGTATTTGCATTTATGAAATCTTTTAATGTTTGTGAACTTACAACAGTAGATCCTTCAGTATCAACAGAAGCTCCATGTGGTACAGGGAATAATTCTACTGAATAAGCATTCATATAACTTGCTTTTCTAAGTAAAATATTATTTTCTGGAACTAATCCAAAGATTAAGAATGCTGGAATTCTATCTTCATCACTATTTTCAAATACATGTTTACCAGATGAATCTTTAACATCTAAAACTTTAATATTTTCAAATAATTTACCAACCATTAGTTTTCCATCTTCATTTATAGCTTTCATGTAAATATCAATGTAATTACCAGGGAAAATTGAATTTCCATAAGTAGAATTCATAGTAACTGGAAAGTTATATGGAACTTGTCCTTTTGGAACATCAACAAATGCTGAATCTGGAAGATCCTCTTCATTTACTAATACATTACTATAGAACATACTTCCTTCTGGTATTACAGTATTATAATTAGAATATTTTCCAATTACATTAGCAGAATTACGAATTACATTACTTTGAAGCACAATTGGTGCTACATCAATAGTAGTAATCATATCCTTTGTTATTTTAGTTCTTGGTTGAATTGTAGTTGCTGCAACAGGTATATTTCTAACAGGATTAACAGCGCTATTAACTCTATATCTATATCCAAGATATATAACAAGAACAACAGCCATAACTCCTATAATTGTTACAGTATTTTTGTTTTTAAAAAATCTTTTAATTGACATCATAATATTATTCATATCTATTTTCCTTTCATATTAATATGGTGTTTCTAATATTGCATCTAATTTATTAACAATATCAAATTCAATAATTTCATTTGTAACATTCGATGCGAGTTTTGATGAAACTCGAATACTAACCTTAGGTGGTGTTTCACTAACATCAAATATTTCTATTTTATAATTTTGTGCAAGATTTGCACCTTCTGCAAATCTTCTAACAAAATTTTCAACAAACTTTTCGCGATCAATACGAATTGTTCCGTCACGTTTATAAGCCGCTAAATCAACAGCATCATACATAGCCGCCTCTGTAGTTTCCCTTAAAAGCGTATAATTTTGCTCATCAATACTAGTTAAATTTTGGAAGAAGATAATAAAACTTACAGAAATAACTCCTAATCCAATAATGAACAAACTCCAAAATGAATCATGCATTTTTAATTACCTCCTTCTACTACTTTTTCTTATAACAAGAATCAAATGTTATTTTATTACTTGCACTTGCACAAGTACTATTAGTACTATCCAATATATTAGTACCATCCGCTCTTGTTATACCACTTCTTAAGAATGAACTAATACAATAAGCTCCATCTGTACAATTAAGTGTAAAATCAGCGTACCCATCAACTTGACGTTTATTATATGAGCGAATTGCCTTAATAGCTTTAGCATCCAAATTAATAGTATATAATGGTGTAGCTTCATTATAAATAGCACTTCCGTCATATCCACGGTTATTTAAAATTTTATTTTTTACTAATTGTTCACCATTCCAGTTTGCACCAGGATAACGACCTTTTATCGTATCATTAAACATACCAATTCTTAGATTTTGTGTAACTGTTGAATCAGCATCTTTACTTGGAAATGGATTTTCAAGTGAGATAGTACGATAAATTATCTTACCTTCTGCTCCTTTAAAACACTCTTTTTTACCACATGCAGTAATAGCTTCTACTAGATTCTTACCAGAACCTCTTTCATAACTAACACAAGCAGCTATGCTTTTATTAGGATAATCAGTAACAATTCCTGTTAATTCTGTGTATTTTTCACATACATAATCACAGTTATCGCCAATGCATTCTGGATTACAAACTAAATTCATACAATAATCAGCTGTACCACCACCACTTAGACATGATGCATAATCAGGGTCTTCTCTATAATTATAACTATCACCTAATGCTGAATTAGAAGGACAATAATTATTTATACATCCTACATTTGCTGAGCAAACTTTGTAAGCATTTTCATCTTGTCCATTTTCATTCCAGCAATCTGTAATATCTTTCGTACTTCCATCTGGCATTTTACAAAATATTCCATCACCTGTACAATTTTTTTCTACACAATAATCATAGTCATGAGTAAGCATACAATTACTAATATCTTTTCCAGGTGTTTCTGAATCATCTGGGCAATATGGAAGTGATTCATCACAATATATATTTTGTGCTTCTGCACAAGTTGTTGGATTTTTTTCTAAAACATCACTCAAATTTTTTCCAGAATTTTTAGTACCTGGTGGACATGTACAACTTCCACTCAAATCAGTAGTAATTTTGTAATTACATACGTATGTATTTTTATTTAATGAATTTGTCATTTGTCCTTCATAACCTAAAGGCATATCATTTATCTGAAGGTCATATTTTGAATTAAATAATGTATTTGAAAAAATATTTTTATCAGTCCAACTAAAACCATCAATTGGAAGAACTCCACCATTTTTCATAATTATAGCATTTGTAACGGCATTTGATGCTGAATCTTTTAATATATTAATAAAGTTATATGTTTTTTTATTAATAGCAATATTTTTATCTTTTGGCAAATTATAAGAACACCTATTATCTAATGAAACAGATGCACCATTTACATTTATTGAATAATTACATGATTGACTAAGATTAACACTGGCTGTACTTGTACTCAATGAGCTTCCTGTTTTTTCTGGTTTTGAATAAACTATTTTACCATTATGATATAAATCATTTATATAGCTATAATTTTTTCTTGCGGCAGCATTCAAACACTCTTGGGTTACAGATGATTTGTTATCCATCTCTACAGTACACGAAAGTGTACTTTTTGTTGTCAATGGATATTTTCCATTTAAATTTGTTGGCCACTCTAAATTAGTTCCAAGCAAAATAGCGCTACCAACATTTCCTGGATATGAAACAGTTGCTTGTTCTGTACAATATAAGCTGCACACTCCATCAATTAGACTAATTGTTTTCTTTCCACTTTGTCTTATACTATCATCACATGGTGAACTACTATAATACTGTTGTGTATACGTTTTACACTCTGTTTTATTTTGATTGTCTGTATTATTACAAGAAAGTGGATCACATGTAGATAAATATTTTAAACACGAATTTGCAACAAAAACGGTTCTTGAAGCATTAACACTCTTTTTATCATTTTGATTTTCAACAAGAACTAAAGGTTGTGCTCCATCAACAAATTTCAAAACAGTTGCCGTAGGGTATGTTGCTGTTGCACTAACATAGACTGTAGCATACGTTGAATTAACGATAGAATCAGGAAATGATATTGATATTTTATTATCACTAATACTGATTCTAACCTTACTTGTATCAGAAACTCCTGATACACTTGCATTAATTGAACTAATATCAACATTGCTTTCTACATAAAAAGTAGCACTAAATGTTCCATTTGAGTAATTAAATTTAGTATCAGAATTTCCTGAAAAAGCCAAATATGCATCATTTGATGAAGTATTTGATGAAGCTGACTTTGCTTTGTTATAAAGTTTGACAATAGCCTCTTGCACTGCATTACCATTTTCTAAGAAACTTACAATACCAGGAACATTATCAAATCTTAATGATGACCCATTAACACGCCAACTAAGATATACATCTCTTCCTGTTGGTTTTAATCTATCCATACCATGATTACTTGATAAATATAAATTTATTGCTAGTTCCTTAGCAGCATAAAGGGCATATTTGTCACTAACACCAACTTCAGAAGCACTTGAATTTATGATGGCAGCAATTCCAATTTTATCTGTTTCACTTAAATATTCATCATCATTTAAACTTAAATTCCCATTTCCACCAGAAGCTGGAGCATCTTTTTTAAAATAACTACAAAATGCTTCAGTATCATCAATTTTTTTATAATACAAATTAGGAATTCCATAGTCATCCCAAAAATTATGTAACTCTCTAGAAACACCATAGGCATTTACATTTCTTACACCTATAGTTAAAGTTAACACAAATATAATTAATAAATTTAGATATTTCTTTTTCATAAATCATCCCCCTAAAATAGGTCATCTTTTCTTCTTAACATTATAATTCCTGTTGTTCCAAGAATAATTATTATAGGAAATATAATATAATAATAATTTGTTATAAATTTGAATATATAGTCATATATTCCCATTACTTTTTCTTCATTCCTATCTGTTTTAACGGTGTTATCACTTTTATATTTATTAACTTCATTTACAAATGTACCATAGTCATAATTAATGGTTGCCCATTTTTGGCATATACTAGCAGTTACTCCTTCACATAAGATATTGTCATAATATGGATTATATCCTGGTGTTGTAACATAGTGAGAATATAATCTATCTTTGCATGTTGTATCAGCATATACATCAAAGCGATAATTACTGCTTGGGTTATAACCGTAGAGAGTCATTTCATTTCCATTATATGTATATTCTCTATTATTACTAACATCTTTAATTTTTAACCCTGGTTGTAAATTTGTGAATATGATATAAAAGGAAACTTGATGATTTTCTTCTGTATAATCATAAGTAAATGAAATATTTTGAGCAAGTGAAGCTAATTTTATTTTTTCTTTATTATCACATCTTGCCGCCAAAATATTTTTTGGAAAACAAATAAATATTAAAATTATTAAAAGATACAATATATTTTTTTTGTTCATCTGTGTTTTCTCCCTTCTATTATAACATATTTTATATTACAAACAACCATTTTTCCATTTATTTACATCATTTAACATTATATATATACGTTCTATTTCTTACATGAAAGACAAGTTTAATGTTAGTAGCTGATAATGCTTCTTCTGGTACTTCTAAATAACACATATTTTTTAATATCATTTTATTTGGCTTAACAACTTTCAATGGTATATCTGACGTATATTCCATACCATTTATTGTATAATGAACCTTTCCAAACTTAGTTATTAGTTCATTAATTTCGTTCATTTTACTAATCGGTAATTTGTCATTCCATTCCAATGTACCTTCTAAAAATAACAATGCTTTTCTACTAATACCAGTATACGTTGGAATCAAATATTCACTGGATGGATAACACTCTTCTGATATACAGTAGTCATATGTTACTTTCATAGTGCGATCAATATAAAAATTATTTAATGTCAATTTGACCCCAGATAATATGCTATCTGTAAAATCGATTGTATCTTTTAAATTTAATATTACATCCTCTTTTTTTTCATCTAAATTAATTGGTTTAACTTCTATTTTAATTATTTTATCTGAATAGTCTGTATATTGTAAGGTCATTTTTTCATTTAAAAATCCAGTTGGTATTTTATATATAAACATATATTTTGTAAAATTAGATGATATAACTTGATTGTTATAAGCAATACCAAGATCAGATACTTTTTCACGATACTCTGGTAAATGATAAAAATAGTGATCCTTAACCTTTAAAACAAAACGTGCAGAATCTAACGTTTTATCCTTTGAACTATTGTTTTTAACATCAACTAAAACAGCTACTAACGATTCTTCTTTAAATAGTTCATTTCCTTCTACATCTTCATTTGTACTATAACTATCGCTTAGTCTCAATGTAAATACACTTGAATTAAAGGTCTCATTTTTTGTATATGTTTTATTATATATACCGACATTTACATAAATAATAGTAGAACTTATACCAATAACAAGTACAAAAAGTATCGTTAAAAGAAGCTTGTTTTCTTTATAAACATATTTAGTATGTCTTGCAATACGATTTAATTTTCTTTTCCATTTATCGGAATCCAAGTCAACATTTACTTCAAATTCTTCATTATCAACATCATTTATTTCAAGTTCTTCTAAATCCTTAACAAAATTAAATTTTTTAATATCAAAGCCAGTTGCTCTAATAGCTAAAATAATTAGTGATAATGTTTGAACAGCAAATAAGGTAGTTAATAAATCATCTATTACTTTTAAAGTTCTTATATCTACAAGTCCAATTTCAAGGCTACTTGTTACTGAATATGTAACAGCATATATTACAGCAACAGCAATGTAGGTTACAATATTAAAAATATATAATTTAACTGGTTTATGTTTAAACAACATCAATCCTAAAATAATTAGTGAGCCCACTAATAAAATAAATATTGATATATACATTAAACCATTAAAAAGATTTCCTGTTAAATCGGTTCCTATAACAGAGGTATAAGAAGAAATATATTCATTATAAAAACTTAGTATAACACTAGTTCTATATACTAAATAAAAAGCACATATAGTTAGTAAAAAATGAATTTTTTTAAAATTCTTTATTAAAATAGCAAATGGCTTCCTAAGTATCACAATATCACCCCTATTTTTATATTTATAGTATATATCAAATTCAGAAAAATTAAAAGATTTTCTTAAAAGAAAGAAAAAAATCTGTTTAACAGATTTTTAAATTTTATTAAAATAATTTTTCTTTTTAGAAAAAACTAAAGTTATTCCAGCAACTGCTAATAAACCTGCTGATGTTAATGAAATATATAATCCTGTTTGGGGATTTTCGACTTTAGTTTCAACATTTTCTTCAGGTGTTGGTTCTGGTGTTGGAGTTGGCTCTGGTGTTGGAGTTGGTTCAGGATCTTTCTCAGGTATATATGAAGAAATTCCACATTCTACATTAATTTGTAATTTTTTCATTGAAACAATTCCAGATACAGTATATGTTGTAAATTCAATTCCATCATTACCAATTGTTAATTTTGAAGAATCAGTTTTATTTAACCATGACATAAACTTTTCAACATCATATCCATAATATTCAGCAGTAGATGAGATAAGAGCATTATTTACATATGCCTCTACTGTTGCTAAATATGAATCATTACTATTTTCACTTAAAAATGTAACAATGTTATTAGCTTGACGGTATGTTAAAGTATATTTTGTTTGTATTAGTTGGCTTCCATTTACATGTTTTTGAATAGCTTCCATATCAAGAGCATCAACAATGTTGTCACCATTAACATCGGCAATTTTTAATTCATCACTGCTTAATTCAACGCTACCTAATATATATTTTTGAATTAAATCAGCATCTTCGGCAGTAATCTTAGAATCCCCATTAACATCACCAATAAGTTTTCCATCTTGTGTTAATTTTTCTGTTACTACAGTCACAACCATTTTAGAATCATCGCTTACAATTGAAACTGTACTATTTTTCTTTAATTGTTGAATATATGAATTATTATCCATTCTAGCAACAACTTTTGCCCAATCAGTTCCTTCGGTTGGAGCAGCTTTAGCAATACTTGGTATAGCTATTAAAGCACTTAAACTAAGAATTGCTGTTTTAAATATTTTTTTCATAATAACATCCTCCTATAATAACGTTATCCTATCATCTAGATGATAGCACAGCCATTTTCATCTGTCAATTATTAGAATAAAATTATTTTTTATAAATTATCTCTTTACGTAAATATACTATTTTTTCTTTTCTTTGCTTTTTTATTTACTTTTCTATATTTTTTTACATATTCTTTTAAATCAAGAGATGGATTAGGTGTAAACATAAAAGTATGTTTTCTTTCTCTTTGTTTCTCAAATTCTCTTATTTGTGTCTTAAGTTCTTCATATCTAACTTCTATATTATTATCAGCAGCATATTTTCTTATTTTAGATAAAATTTTATTTGAATAAATAAAATCAATTAATATTATTCCAGAAAAAATTCCTAAGATAAACGAAAATGATAAATTGTTATTAAACCATTCTAATTTATCTAATATAAACCCAGCTAAAACATAATAATAAAACGCTCCTATAACAGTCCAAATAAATGAAAACAATGGACAAATTATGCCTTTATAATTTCCCCATTCATTACTATAATCCCATAATTTAACTGGTTTATTAACAAATGTTAATCCACCAATAAATTCAATTACAGTCATAGAAAGTCCCATAAGAAGGATAATCACTATAGGAGGACAGTTCATATTAGCAAACAATAAATAAATTGCTGTTAATGCACATAACCCAAACCCATATATAGGAAGATATGGCCCAATTAGCGCACCTGGATTAACGAAAGAACCATGTACAATTCTTCTAAATATTAGTTCAATTATCCATCCTGCTGTACTTCCAATATAAAATATAAAAATAAAATTCAAAAACAAATTCATATTATTACCTACCTTCAGATATATTATAAGATTTATATATTAAAAAAGCAAATAAAGTCAAATATTAAATTATAAAAAAAGATAACGATTGTTATCAAAAATTTATATATTATTTAATATTTTTACTTTTTTGTAATGCTAATTAATGCATCTATAATTGTATCTATATATTTGACAATATCTGGATTATATATACGCATATTTTTAACCATATTTTTTAAATCAGCAATGCTAAACTTAGTATGAGATGTATAGTCAACATTCAAACTTTTAAACATTGCTTCAAATGTATCTTCTAATAATTTATAATCTATAGAATCAATTTTAATTGTTGTACTTTCATGTAATCGTTTACTCAAGCCAGATAATGTACTTGGTATAAAAAATTGACCAAATAAATTCCATGATATTGGATAGTGTTGTTCTAAGGCAAATGAACTGCTTTTTATAACCATATAATTTTTATTGTTAAGTAATATTCCAACAGCTGATGATTCTGGGATAATATTAACAAGTTTTTTACAAAGTCTACTATACTTTGAACTTTCAAACTCCGTTTTACGAAAACCAGGACCATCAAAATTATATACTTTTCTTACTTTAGAAAATAAATCACAAGAAAGTTCCATAGCACTTGCCATAGCCAAATTTCCACCTTTAGAGTGACCAGTAACATATATAGTATTACTCTCATATTTCTTTACACTATTTGTCAAATAATCCATTGCAAGACTTTGAGTAAATGTCGGACATTTATATGATATTCGAATATTTTCAATCCATCCTATTACTGAACCATCTGTTCCTCTAAAACTAACAACAACTGTACTTCCGTTTTTAAAAGTTGCTGCACAAAATTGAGTATCATTATTTTTAATAGAAACCAAGTCAATCATTTTAAGATGTAAATAACGTTTAGAATTAATAATAATTTCTAATAACTTGTAAGCCTGCGTACTCATTTCTCCTAGCAATAACTCAGGCTTTAATTTTATGTCATCATATATTTTTTCTAATGTTTTAGCATTAGTAAAACTGTCTAATGGTAAATAAATTAAAATAGAGCATAATAAATTATCAATATCATTCCAAGTTACATTTTCTAAAGATACATCTTTGTAATATTTTAAATAATCATAAATAGTATACATACCCTCACCATACTTATTTTAACATATTTTTTTATTTAAAACTTACATAATGAACTCCTATTTTTTTATAAATAGTAGAGGCTCGTGGTAATTTAAAAAGTCTAGCAAATAATAAGTTATAAAATTCATCTATCATAATAATAGTACATAAACTAAAACTTATTGTTAAAAATACTTTTTTATTCATGTGTTTAGCCAAATAAAAGCACATAGGAAAAATTACATACATTAATAGCAAAGCTGAAAGTCCAAAAAATGAAACACTTCTTAAACACACAAATCCATTAATATTCATAAAATTTAATATTTCATTATTATAATCCCAGCATCTCATTCCATTACCAATAATATACATTCCAAGTCCTGAAAAATATTCTAGTATTCCACAAGAAATAAAGCTTATTAAAAATATTTTTAATGGATTTTTCTTATATTTATAAGTCAATATATATATCATTATTGAACCTGTTGCATATATATTAATCCATGGAAGAAAATTCCCCCCTCTCCAATAAAATTCTTTCATACCACCATTAAAATAATAAAATATATATTCATATAAAAATCCAAAAACTCCGGCTATAACTATTATTAATGAAAATATTCCTGCCCATGTTAACTTATCAAATGAATATTTGTTGTTTAAATAATTTATATACTTCTCTTTCATACAATACCTCTAGCATAATCATACTATATTGTATTTATTTTAGCAACATTAAAATTCTACATATAAATCTGTATTATATATTTTAGAATTTATTTCAATATATATATCATATTTTCCTTTTAATCCAACACTATTTATATATTTAGTAATATCAAGTCCATCCTCATTTTCTTCTTCTTTGAATAAATCAACACATAAAGCTGTGTATGGTTTTTTACTAATCTTAACTTCATAATACTTTGCTTTCATATTTTTCTTTAATATTATATTAACTTTTTCACTTTTTTTAAAATGACCTGCTATTTTTAGCCTATCTATTTCTTTTTCTATTGATATATTATGTTTTTTATAATTAGAATCTATTTCAGCACTATTCAAATTAAATGTAACATTTTCTTTTGTCACTTTTGTTTTACCAAGAGTACCTAATCTTTTAGATAATTTAGTACTGAATTCATTATAATTAGGATAAAGGCTCATTTTTTCTACTCTATAATTGTTAGTATTAATTTTTAATTCAAAAACAACTTCATCATTTATAAGTTCAACTGTATCTGACAGTAAAGTAGCATTTTTACTAAAACCAGCTGGTTGATTTGAATTTATTCCATTAACATATACTATTCCACCAGAATGAACAATATAATGATTTTTATCTATATAGTCAACATCTGAAATATATGGTGAATAAAAACTGCTACCTCTTTCTTTTCCATATTGCCACACTTGCATTATAGTCATATTATCAGTATCTATTTTATACATAACACCTCTTGTATAACTATTACTAGCACTTATATATTCTTCTTTATTTTTTGATTTGTTATTACCATTATCAAGTAAAAACACATACCACTCTTTTGTTATCATAGCAGCATGTTGACTCCATTGCCATTCAAAATCATCTGAGATTGGAGTAAAAAAATATTTTTTATATTCTTCACTCCAATTTGTTGGATCACCTAAAATCCAGTTTAATTTTCCTGTTTCATAATCAATATTAATAACCGCATCTTGATGACGACCTGAAAGAGTTATAGAATTTGTCTTCAAATCATACCAAACAGAATTATTGTGAAACCAATCATAACTTGTCCAATTTTCACTTTGTCCATCTTTCATAGGTAAAATATTCTTTAGGTCATATTTTTTTACTATTTCACCAGTATTTCTATCTAATTCAACAATAATGTCTTCAACAGTTCCATATTTATTATTGAAATCATCTGTCGCTACTAATATGTTTCCACTAGGTAACTCAAAATAATCATGATGATATCCACCTTCTAGACTATATTCTGTATATACTTTACCTAACATATCCATTTCATATAAACCTGTCATATAATATGGTAAATTAATTAATCGTTCAGTGCTTAAAAGCAAATGTCCATTTTTTAGTCTATTAATTTCCCATACAGCATTTATTTTCAAATACCATCTAACACTTCCATTAACATCATAAGCTACAGTATAACCTCTACTTGACGGTGTATAAAAATATAAATCATTTGTTAATTTTTCACTTTTTTTATTTACGACCTCTGCTAATTCAATATTATTGTCTAATTTATCAGTTTTAATATTTATTATCTTACTTTTATGTTCTCCATTTAAATCATACTCCATTAATATTTCATTATTATAATCAGCATAAAGTCCATATATAGGAAGATAATGTTCTCTTCCTTTTTCAAATGTGTGTGTAAAAGTTGATAATTCATCTATCCCTTTTATTGTTACTTTAATTTCAACATTTTCTTCTGTTTTAAAAATGACTAATGCTGTCAAAGGGGATATTTCATATGGATTTATTATAATATTAGGATTTTCAAATGTATAACCATCTATTTTTAAATTATTTGTTATTTTATCCTGCCTTTCTACTAGACTCTCAATATTTTCTGCCTTTTTATAGTTTTCTTTTTTTAGTATTAAAAAGAATAAAAAAATTATTAATAATAAAGTTAAAATTGCAATAAATAATCTCTTTTTCATAATTACCTCCATCATTAATTTTAATTAAATTTTTTAAAATTAAAATAACGAAGAAGTTGAAAAAACTCAACTTATGGTTGAGTTAGGTATTACAACTTGAATTTAATTTAAGAGGTACTTCATATGTTGTTACTTTATTATTTAAACTAGTTGCTTTTATAGTTAAATATAAACTTCCATCTTTATAATCAATACAAGCTTTTTGATAATTATCTATTCTAAAAGTCACGTTTTTTAAATATTCTTCAAGCGTTATATTTTCATTTATTTCATTTGAACTTATTTTTTTGTTTATATCACCATGGTTTTCATATAATATACATTCTACTTTTTTATAAATTTCTGTATCATTCCCACCACAATATTCAATATTAGAAATATAAATAGCTGATTTTTTATCATTATATGCAACAGTACCTGATATTTTAAATTGATCACAAGTTGTCTCTACTGTTTTAAATTTAAAATCATTAGAAGGCTTATGAAACAATAATCCACACATAATAATACACATTATCATAATTAAAAATACTATAGAAATAACATAAACTATGATTCTTTTATTTTTTTTATATTTACCATCATATATTTCATCTAATGTTAATCCAAAATCTTTACTTATTTGTTTCATTAATGAAGCATCTGGTAAATTCTTACCATTTTCCCATTTGCTAACAGCTTGATATGTTACATTATATCTATCAGCAAATTCTTTTTGTGTTAAATTATATTTCTTTCTAATTTCTTTTATAAAATTTCCAAATCTATCTTGATTCATATAAATCACATCCTATACTATTTTATCATAACAACTATTTATATAGCTACTTCTCTTTGTATAAAAAACATTCTTTTTCGTGTGAATAAATAATCCCAATGGCCTGAAGATATGAATATATTATTATAGTTCCTACAAATTTCATACCTCTAGATTTTAAATCTAGTGAAATAGTATCCGATAACTCATTATGAGTATTACCTATTTCATAAATAACTTTATTTTCAGTAAAAGTTTTTAAATAATTAGAAAATGATCCATATTCATATACAATATTTTTAAATATCTTAGCATTATTTATACATGCTCTTATTTTTAGTTTATTTCTAACAATATTCTTATTATTAATTAATTCATTTATTTTATTATCATCATATAAAATTATTTTATCAATATCAAAGTTATCAAAAGCTTTCTTGAAATAATCTCTTTTATTTAAAATGCATTCAAATGATAGTCCAGCCTGAAATGACTCTAATAATAACATTTCAAATAAATATTTATCATCTAAATTAAGAATCCCCCACTCTTCATCATGATATTTAACATACTTAGGATTACTTAAATTACACCAACTACACTTATTCATTTTTTAATACCCCTTCTAATTTTAATAATTCTTGTTTATTTTTTATGTCTTCACAGTATTCAAACATATTATAACAAAAAAAGGCATTATTTTACCTTTTCATCAACTTCTTTTGTTTCTTTTTTATATAAAGTATTATATACATCACTATGATTAATTAAATATTCATGTGTACCAACACTCTCTACTTTACCATCATCAATAACAAATATTTTGTCACAATTAATAACAGTAGAAAGCCTATGAGCAATTATTAAAATAGTATATTCTCCCTTTAAGTTGTTAATTGCTGCTTGTATTTTAGTTTGAGTTTCATTATCAAGTGCACTTGTTGCTTCATCAAAAAGAAGTATCTCTGTTTTTAAAAGTAATGCTCTTCCTATTGCAAGTCTTTGTTTTTGTCCTCCTGATAATGTAACTCCACCTTCACCTACAATTGTATTATATTTTTCAGGAAGAGATTCAATAAATTCATCTAATGCAGCAAGATGACATGCTTCTTTTATTTCCTCTAAAGTAGCATTCATTTTAACAACTCTCAAGTTATCTAAAATACTCATATTAAAAATATAGGCATTCTGACTTATAACAGATAAATTACCACGGATAGATGATTTATCAAGATCATTTATATCATTACCATCAAATAATATTTTACCCGTTGTAACTCTATTTAAAGCACTAATTAAACTAAAAATTGTTGACTTACCAGCTCCACTTTGTCCTACAAAACCAACCGTTTCATTAGCATTTATTTTTAAATTCATATTCTTTATAACTGGAATATTATTATCATACGAAAATGAAACATTTCTAAATTCAATATTTCCTTTAAAATTATTTAATTTTTTAGTACCAAATTTTTCTTTTTCAAACTCACTATCTTCTAATATTCCAAATATCCTATTTGCAGATAAATTAAATTGTTTTAAAATCTCATATATTCTCTCAATCCAATCAGCTGTCCATGTTAACTGATTATGATAATTATAAATTACAAGTACACCTTCAATAGAAATAACGCCAGTGCTCAAAAAAATATATATCAAAATACTTATTCCAAAGTCTCCTATATCCCTAATACTTCCGCCAAGAAGTCTTAGTCTCGCTTTATTTTTTTGATAATGATAAGAAACTTTGTTAGTATCTTCCATGTACTCACTAGCTTTTTCTAAAAAAGATTCTTCAGCATCAAGAACTTTGACATCAGTAGCGCCTCTAACTATTTCAGATATAAATCCACCTGTTTTTTCTCTACTTTTCTTCCACTTTTTTCTATTTTCATAATTTATATTACTAGAAAACTTATTATAGATAATTATAACTATCATAAATAAAACATAAGCAAGGCCAATATATACATTTATTAAAAATACAGCTATTAAAATTCCTATATTTCCAACAATAAATGTAGAATAATCAATCAAATCAGTAAAAATATCTGTTAAATTATCAGTATCGTTATTAATTCTTTCAATAAAGACACCACTTGAATTGGTGTTTAATTCATTTTCAGTTAATTTTAAAGTTTCGCGAGTTAATTCTATCTGGAAATTCTTTCTTATACCATAATAAAATTTATTATATATATTAACCGATACATAATTTACAATATTTCTAGTTATTTCAATTAAAAATATTAGGAAAATAAAAACTAATAGCTTTTCAAAAGCTCCATTAGTTAGTGCAAGTAATCGCTTAGCACTAAGAACAGGAACAATAACAGAAATAACAGTTAACAAAATATTTGCAATAAAAAAGAAGAACAAATATTTTCTACCGCTTTTAGCATATTTATAAGTTGATTTTAAATTTTTTATAATACCTCTATTAGGTGTTTCATGTTTCTTTAATTCATCCATATACATACCTCACAACATAGATATATTAACAAATTATATTTTAAAATTCAACTTTATAATATTTATATTATTAAAAAATAAGTATACCACATCAAAAAATTACCAACAGATGAAAAATTACTTAGGAAATAAATAACAATGAATTTCCTACGTAAAAATATGGTTTTAATTTTTTATATTTAATTATTGTGCTTTTTATAACCTGATTTAAAGTCTAACGCATTCCATAATAATACCAAGTAAAACGAATTATCTTTTAATATATTTTTAATTATATCTGTACCTATACCTTTATTTCGATACTCATTTTCTAAATATATTTTGTCGGGTATTACTCCATCATCCTTTGGTAAAACAAATAAACCCCCTATTTTCTTATTATTGGATATTATCAATTTATACTATTATATTTCTAAAGAAATATGTTCATCAATATATTTATTTTAATAATTTTCTTCTTTTAAAACACCTAATCCTAAATAAAACTTGTTACCATCTAATAGCTGTTTTTTTATTTTTCTTTGTAAATTAGTTTCTTCAGACAATTCTTTATATTCATCACATTTATTTATTCCATATACAAAATTCATAATATCATCCATACAATTATTTCCATCTTCTACAAAAAATAAATTATGAAAAAGAGAAATATTTGAATTCTTATCAAGAATATTATAAATTTGATTGCTTAACAACCAAGAATTGCAAATATACTTAATTTTATCTAATTTAAATACTTGTTGTAATTCTTTCTTTGAATGTTTTATTGAATCTTTCACTTCTATTAAATCTAATTTCTTTCCTTTTGGTATATGAATTTTTATTACAGCGATATTTTTTTCAATACCATCATATTCATATTGTAATCTTCCAACTTCTAAAATTCTAACTCTTATAAAATATACCGCCCATAGCATTTGTGATATTCGTACGCTGTTATACTTTCTATATATTAAATCATTTTCAAAACATTCTTTTACTCTTAATTTATGAATTTCAACTTGTTTTTCATCTAACTTATATTTAATCATATTATTTTTATGAGTTTCATAACCCATTATTATCATTAAATTAGTTACAAATGGATTTACATTATTTCCAAAGAATTCATCAATATATTTTATTTTCCATAATTCTTTTATTTTAGAAAAACCATTACAGTATAAAACTTCATATATGTTTTTAAAAGACTTTTTATAAGATTCATTTTGATTTAATTCAATAGCACATCTATAACACTTTTCTTTGTATGATTTATCAATATTATAAAAGTCAAATGCTTCATCAATTTTCTTTTTACTAATCACCCTTGTCACCCACTTAATCAATTCAGTTAATATTTTTGATATTCTTTTTTATAATATTATTTTTTACATACTATCAATATAATTTTAAAATATTTTTTCAAACAGTCTTTAATTTATTTAGTATTATTTTTGTTATGATTATTCTTTTCTTCTATTTAATCCATTTTGTTTTGTATCTTAATTTTGTTTCTTCAATTATTTTATTTAAATCATTTTCTGCATAAAGTACTGCTTCAGTAACATTTATATTTCTTATTGCAATATTAACATCCACTAACAATTTATTTATATGACTATATATTACTTCTCTATCAATAGGAACATTAATATATGAATAATATTCTTTTAAAGTTCTATATGCATTAATTATTTTATCATTACTATCTAATTCTTCTAGTTCAATTCTAAAAAATTTATTTAACTCTAAGATATTATTTTTTAAATATTCGTAATGTTTTTTTATTGCAGTTTCTTCACTTTCATTTCTTAATTTTTCCAAAAATGATAATGAATCCAATTGTTTCTTTTTTTCTTCAACTGTCATACTATTAAAAGCCAGTTCCCAGAATAAAAATTGAGAAGAAGGATCCTGATGATTATGATAATTGTTTATATCGTCTGCGGGAATTAATACTGCATTAAGACCAATAGAGTTATTTTCGTTGTCTTTTGAATCTATAAATGGATCGCAATGTAAACAATGTTTTATACCATCTTCATCATCAACTATTACTTGAAAATTCCCATGTGCACCAAATGGTCCTTCAGTAACCTTATATAAGAAAGGAATATCCAGTTCATTACAAATAAATTCTAGTAAAGATGTATATCCTTGGCAAACAGATTTACCAGTTAATAATGTTCCTACTAAATCATGACTAGTATTATCATCTTCATGATCCTTAGGCTTTGAGACAGTATTAACATAAGCGTATAAAAACATATCAATTTTTGATAATTTTCTACCATTTGATTCTTCATAATTCTTCAATTTTTCTAAATTATTAAAAAAATTATATAATTTACCTACTGCTATTTGTTTCTCACTTATTAAATAAGATGAGTATTTTTTATCTTGTAATTTATCTAAAAAATAATCGGATTTTTTTACCATGTAATTACTCCTACATCCAAAATTCATTATAAACAGAAAAAAGAAATTTTTCAAACCCTTCTTCATAATTATGAAATATTTTCTAAATAATAAAGGAGTAAAGATATACCATATATCTAACTAATAAATTACTATTGTCTTTTTAATTCATTATTAGACTTCTTTTCTCATTTTCAAAAACATATAATTCTTAGACAATCTATTAAATATTTTTTCTAATTTCTACTAAAATTTATCATCTTTTATAAATTTTATTCAAATAAGTTATTATTTTCTAAGCCATAAATCAGATTTGCATCCAATACACTCATTTTTTCTGCAACATTCATTACATTTTTTAAAATACTTCTTATCATAAGAATATATTCCTTCTTCAATGGGTTTAAATCCATTTTTACTTAATGGCATAAATAAATTTATTCTTTCATTTTCATTAAAATGCCAACATTCACAAAAAATTGGCCCATCAATTTTTGAAATCATTTTATTTATAAGAAATGTCATAATACCTAAATTACGATAATTTTTATTTGTACATGTCCAACTTATTTCTTTTCCTAAAAAATTAGATTTATTTTGAATTATTCCACTTAAAGCAATAAGTTCATTTTCATAAAAAGCTAAATAATATCTATTTTTTACTGGTTTCAAAGCACCTTCAGCAATAGGAAAATAACCAAAGTTTTCAATAATATTTTTCTTTATTTTCGATTTATCAAAATTAGTACTCCATCTAAATTTTATTTTATCTAGTTCTATATTATTATTCATATTACTACTTCCTTTCCAATAAACAAGCCGTTTCAACATGGTATGTACATGGAAACATATCTACTGGTGTTACTTCACATATATTGTAAATATCTTTTAATGAATTTAAATCACGCGCTAGTGTAACAGGATCACATGATACGTAAATGATTTTTTTTGCTTTTGATTTTTTTAAATATTCTATTGTATTTGAATCTAGTCCTTTTCGTGGTGGATCTACAATAATAACATCAAAATATTCTTTTATGTTACTAACTTCATTTTCACTACGACCACAAATAAAATCTATATTTGAAATATTATTAATTTCTTTATTTTTATTTGCATTTTCAATAGCATTTTCATTTATTTCAATTCCAAGAATATGTGATGCATCTTTGCTTAGATAAATACCTATCGTTCCAGTACCACAATAAAGATCTAAGACTCTTTCGCTTCCACTAAGAGAAGCATATTTTTTTATAATATCATATAATTTTATAGCGCAGTTTGTATTTACTTGAAAAAAAGAATCTTTTGAAATTAAATATGTATAATCACCCATTTTATCTTTTATATAACCATTTCCATAAATTGTTTTGTATTCATTATTTTGTTTTACGATTATGGATGATACCTTATTTTTTAATTTCTTTATAATATCTTGTTCATTAATAGAATCCATTATATTTATAACAATCATTTCATCACTTGTATATTTGCTTTTTCTAATTACAATTTCTTTTATATTTTTATAATCAATTGCGGTTTTAATATATAGTAATAAATCATTTATTTTTTGATCTACTAACATACATTTACAAATAGGAATAATGTCTTTACTCTTTTTTTCATAATACCCAATATCATTATTTACATGAAGTGTAATTTTATTTCTATAATTAAACCTTTCGTCGGTATATACAATATTATTTACTTTAATTTCCTCGTTAGTAAATTTTTTTAAAATCTCATAAACCTTATTTTGCTTAAACTCTAATTCTTTTTTTCTTGTTATATGTAACATATCGCATCCACCACAAACAAAATAGTATTCACATTCAGGTGTAATACGGTCTACACTTTTTTTTATAATATTTGTAGATGTAGCACAAGAATAATTCTTTTTTTCTTCTTTTATATTAATTTCTACTAACTCTTCTGGTAAAGCATTTTCTACAAATATAGTTTTACCATTATGAACAACACCACGTCCATAATGATCTAAATTATCAATTTTTACTTGCATAATATCACCTATAATTTATTATACTAAATTTTTAATTTTTTTTAAATAAGTTCATATTTTACATTTTTTTGTGAATACTAATATTGAATTGAGGGATATTATGAATTTAGATAAAAATATAGATATAATTATTTCTAAAATAGATGATGCTTTTGGTCATAGTAGTGAAATTGTAAAAAGAAATATTATTATTGGTAAAAGAAATATTGCTTATATTTACTTAGAAAGTGTTAGTAATGATGATAAAATAAGTAATTTTTTTATGAAAGATGTAAGTTCATATGTAAAAGAAAAGAAGCTTATTTTCACATCACTTATAAATTCACTTAAAAACTCGATTCCAAATAGTCATTTATCAACAGTTAAAACTTATGATGAAATTTATTATTACTTAGCAAGTGGTTATACTGCTATTTTTATAGATGGAGAAAATAGTTCTATTGTTATTGAAACTAAAAACAAATTAGATCGTGGTGTTGTTGAATCAAGTAGTGAGGCTGTAATTCGTGGTCCTAAAGATAGTTTTACAGAAAATAATTCTACTAATTTAGGCTTGATTAGAAAAAGAATAAAAGATCCAAATTTATGGTTTGATGAAACAATTGTTGGAAGACGTACTAAAACTAAAGTAACTATTGCCTATATAAAGGATATTGCTGATACAAAAAGGGTTAATGAAATAAAAAAAATACTAGAGCAAATTGATGTCGATGGAATCTTAGATAGTGGTTATATAAGAGAATTTATTTTAAAAACTAATAAATCTTCCTTTCCACAATTTAAAAGTACTGAACGACCCGATTTAGCATGTAGCTCTCTTTTGGATGGAAAAATTATAATACTTATAGAAAACTCACCTTTTGTTTTAATTACGCCTTCCCTATTAATTGATTATCTGCAATCTCCTGAAGATAACTATCAAAAATCAATTAATACAAATTTCACGAGAATACTTAGATTCATTGCTTTTATTTTAACAGTTGTTACACCTGCATTTTATATTTCGGTCACGACCTTCAATCAACAAATGATACCGAATGAACTTTTAATTTCTTTATCATTAGCGCGTGAAGGGGTTCCTTTTCCAACCGCTTTTGAAATAATTTTGTTAATCATTACTTTTGAAATTTTAAGAGAAAGTGATATTAGAACACCTAACGCTATGGGTGCTGCTATTAGTATCGTTGGTGCGCTGGTTTTAGGTGATGCTGCTGTAAGTGCGGGTATTATTTCCCCAATAGTAGTCATTGTTGTTGCTATAACGGCAATATCTGGTCTTTTATATACAGATATTGACTTTGTTAATGCAACAAGATTTTGGCGTATGATTTTTATTCTTGCATCAACAGTAGCAGGGCTTATTGGTTTTGTTATTGCTGGAATTATATTTATTACCAAACTTTGTAGTTTAGAAGTTGGCGGCGTTCCTTATCTTGCTCCTATTTCGCCATTTTATATTAGAGAACAATTAACATTAGTATTTAGAAAATCAAGAAGTCATATTAAATATAGACCTAAATTTTTAGCAAAAAAAAATATTAAACGACTTGGTGGTGAATCATGAAATATAAATTAATATTATTAATACCAATAATTTTATTTATGACAGGTTGTTGGAATTATAGAGAACTTAATCAACTAGCTATAACAACAGCACTTGCTATCGATGGCGGTAGTGATGGTACCGGATACCGTGTTAGTTTATTAATTGCAAATGGAAAGAATAATCAAACTAATAATAGAGAAGGACAAAGTCAAACAGTTGTCTATACTGGTGAAGGGGAAACAATATCAAGAGCTTTTAAAGAAATTAATTTACAAATACCTAAAAATCCGTACATAGGTCATCTTGGTGTTGTTGTAATTGGAGAAGATGTTGCTAAAGAAGGAATGAGGGGTGTCTTAGATTACCTTCTTAGAGATCCTGAATCAGTAAAACGTTTTTATCTAATTATGGCTCACGATGATAAGGCAGAAGATGTTATTAAGGTTTTATCACCGCTTGAAACCTTTCCTGGACAAAGTATTACAACAAATATTTCAATAGCTCATGAACAAGAAGCTATTTCTACTAAAATAACATATAGTAAATATGTTGAAAGTCTATTAAAAAAAGGAAAAGATCCTAGCCTTCCAAGCATTAGTATTAGTGGAAATAATAAAAAAGCAAGCAACGATAAAAGTCTAGAATCATCAAACGTTGAAGCACATACGACACTTGGCCCAATAGCGCTTTTTAAGAATGATAAACTTGTTCATTTAACAGAAAAAGAAGAAAGCAGAGGTATCAATATAATCACTAATCAAATTGATGAGATGATTGTTGATACAAAGTGTGATAATGGAAACATTGTTGTTAATTTAAAAAATATGAATTCAAAAACTAAAGTAAATTTTAAAAATAATAAACCTATTGTTTCAATATCTGTTGATGCTGAAGGAGAAATTCAAGAAATATCTTGTAATAAAAATATTCAAGAAAATAAAGTTATTTTAGAAATTGAAAAAGAGATGGAAAAGGAAATAAAAGTTAAGCTTAAAAAAGCTACTGATATAACTCAAAAATTTGAAACGGATATATTTGGAATAGGAAATTTATTTTATAAAAAATATCCAAATTATTTTGAGAAAATAAAAGATTGGCATAACGAATATAAAAATGTGACTTTTACTTATAATGTAGATATTCATCTTACTACCAAAGGGTCTGTTGAAAAAACTTTATAGGAGGAGAATTTTATGAGAGATAAATTTATTGGAAAATTACGATGCTTTCAAGCTAGTTTAATGGTATTCTTTATTCTTTTTAGTGGTATTTTTGGTACAGGAATAAATCTTATTTTAAAGATAGCCGAAGAAGACTGTTGGATTTCAGCATTTGTAACGATATTTTTAGGATTTATTCCTTTCTATATTTTTTTAAAAATATCTACTTCATATCCCAATAAAAATATTTTTGAAATTATTGATTATATTTGTGGTAAACATTTAGGAAAAATAATTAATTTTATTATTATATTATTTTCCTCTTCTTTTTTACTACTTAATTTTTGGAGTTTAACTAATCTTATAAGTTCACAATTTTTATATAAAACACCTCAAATATTTGTTTATATAATATTTATGATTCCAATTGTTTACATGCTATCTAAGAAGCTAAATGTTATATTACAAAGCACAGTACTAATTTTCTTTATAACAATATTATTGTATTTTATAACTTCAATTAGTTTACTACCACAAGTAAATATATCAAATATTCTACCTATTTTAAAAAGTGGAATTGCACCTGTTATAGAAGCATCTTTTGGACTTACTATTTATTGTATTCTACCACTATTTTTTATTTCAAGTATTCCTGTTTATTATTATGAAGATAAACAAAATTACACAAAATATATGATTATATCTTATTTTATATCATGTTTATTAATTTTTATTATACCATTTTTTATTGTTTCTGTTTTTGGAATTGAATTATCACAATTATATCAATACCCTGAATTTCAAATACTAAGACGTATTTCAATTGGTGGTTTTATAGAAAGAATTGAAAGTACATTATCAGTTCAATGGATATTTTCATTATTTATATTAATTATAATTGGATTATATTTTATTAAAACTGGATTTTATCATATATTTAAAATTAAAAATAATTTTATCAAAATAACTGTTAATTTTATCTTTTTAATTATGATTATCATTCTTGGATTAAATACATTTAATAATAATACCATAGCAAATCAATTTTCCATTAAACAATATCCTTTTGTTTGTTATATATTTTTAATATTTATAGGCTTTTTAGCAACAATAATTTTCATAAAAAGAAAACGAGCGTAAAACTCGTTTTAATTATTTTTTATTTAATTAATGTATATACAAGAAAAATAACTCCTGCTGTTATCAACAAGATTAAGATTCCAATTATAATATTTTTAACCCATTTTTTATGTGGTTTCTTTTTCATATTTTCTTTTGCATCTTCGAAATCTTTTTTGCCAAAACTCATACTTGATGTAAAAAATGAAGTATCTAGTTCTGGTTTTTTCTCTGCTTCTTTCTTTTTCTTTTCTTCTGCTTTAGCCTCTTCTAATAATTGATGAATTGTATCTTTAGCACCAATAACATTAGTATTATTTGATTTCAAATCTTCAAACAAATCAAGACTTAAATCATTATCTTTTAAATTTTTTAAAACGCTTGTATCAACTAAAGTTTGTTCTAGTGCTGATGCTTTTGCTTCCTTATATTCTTCACCCTTTACGCGTAATGATTTTAAAATATCATAATTTGTATTACCTAAACTTCTATACTTATCATCTGGCTTTTTTTCACTTTTGGCTTTATTTAATATCTCACTAATATCGTAATTTTTTTCTTCTTCTGGTTCTTCGTTTTTAACTTCTACAACATTTTCTTTTTCTTTATATAAAATAGAACGTAAATCTTTTTGTTTTTTATAATCTTCCCTATTTTGAAGCATTTTTTTTACTTTAGTAATATCAATTTCATTAGAAGTATCTAGAGTTGCTATTCCTTCAATATTACTGTATTCATTTGTTTCATATATTTTATGATATAATTCTCTATTCATATCTGTTCTTCTTGTTACTTCTTTAGACGGTTTGTAATATCGTTCCATTCTACTAGACATACGAATCACCTCGCTATTTTAATAATACCATATTTAATGATTTTTTTAAACCATTTACTTGTATTTCTTTTTATTTTTCCATATAATGTTTACGGAGGTATTTATGAAAATAAAAGTTGATCAAGAATTATGTATCGGTTGTGGAGCTTGTCAAGCTATATGCCCTTCTGTTTTTGAATTTAATGATGAAGGTCTTGCTCAAGCTAAAGAAGATGTAGACTTTGAAGCTCTAAATCAAAGTGTTAAAGAAGAAGCTATTGATGCTCTTGAAGGATGTCCTACTAGTGCAATATCTAAGGATGATGAATAAACATTAACTAATTAGTTGATGTTTTTTTATAATAAAATATGTTATAATGAGTAATGAAAAGGAGTGTTTAAATGAATAAAAATAGTTTATTTAAGTTACTATGTAGTATTCCTGTTATATTAGTTTTTCTTTATTTTATACCATTTCTTGGTATATGTTTAATGTTATTTAGATGTTATATATATAAAGGAAAAAAGAATAGTTTATATAGTACATTATTTATATGTGGCATTTTAATTTTATTACCAAAAATTATTTATAATGGATTTGATTTATTTAATATAGATAATAATATTATTAATCATTTATTACAAATAATAGATTCTAATATATATATCAAATTAATAAATTATAGTAAATTGTTAATTACCGTTAGCATTATTTTCTTCATTATATCATTTATTTTTAATAACATTTATAACAACTTAAGTAATAAACTAAGTAATTATATTAAAGAAGAGCAAAGAAAAGATTATGAAATATCTAAGGCAAATAATTTAGTTATTAAAGAAAAGCAAGAAATGGCTAAAAATACACATGTTGTATATTGTCCTCATTGTGGAGCTGATAATATTATTTCTGGTAATTATGGGACTTGTAAATTTTGTAGAAATAGTATTGAGTATAATGAAAAATAAAAGAAATCAAACAAAAATGATTTCTTTTTTAATTTTCACCATATAATTTTTTTACTTCTTTAATTGTTAGGCTACGATATTCGCCAGATTTTAAATTTTTAATATCTAAAAAAGCAATTGATTCACGTTTTAATTTTAAAACTTCATAACCAAGAACTTTAAACATATTTTTTACCTGATGATTTCTTCCTTCATGAATCACAAGTTCAACAATAGAAGTGTCTGTTTTCTTATCATATTTTTTTATTCTTGCTTTAGCTTTTGATGTTTTTATTCCATCTATATAAACCCCATTTGTAAGTTTATTTATAACATCTTTTCCAACTAATCCTTTTACTTTTGCTACATATAATTTCTGAATATTATTTTTAGGATGCATAAGTAAATTAGCAAGTTCTCCATCATTAGTTAAAATAAGAGCCCCTGTTGTATCATAATCAAGTCTTCCAACAGGATAAATGCGAGCGCTTGTTTCGATTAAATCAACAACTGTTTTTCTTCCTTTATCATCGCTCGTTGTTGTAACAACACCACGTGGTTTATTTAGTAAATAATATTCTTTTTTTACATCTTTTTGACTTATTACAGTACCATCCGCTTCAATAATATCAGTTGGTGTTACCTTTGTTCCTAATTCGCGCACTATTTTACCATTTACTTTTACTTTCCCTTTGGATATTAATTCCTCCGCTTTTCTTCTTGATACATATCCTGCGTTAGCTATTACTTTTTGTAATCTTTCCATATAATCACCTTTTCTAAAGAAAAAAGAATTCTAACGAATTCTATTTACATTTATAACCTTCGCCTTCTAAATCTTTTTTAGCAGCTGCATAAGTTTCACTTGTTCCAACCATATCAAGTTCTTCTTTTGCTGAATCGTCCATTTTACTTAAATCAGCTGTAAGATTAAATGTTACAACTTTATCTTTTGTATCAGTTGTTATTGAAACTCCTTTTTTACCATCTAAATTAGAAAATTCAGATTTTAAACTTTCTGCTAACTCATTAGTATAATCTTTTAGTTCATCATCAACAGTTAAAACCATATCAATATCCATTTTAGTTACAGCATCATTTTTAAATGTTGCCTTTACTGTTTGAGCCATTTCTAATCCTTCTGTTGAATCATCATTCATAGTACATTCTAATACCTTTGTTTTTCCGCATCCACTAGTAAGAAGAGCGACTAAAATTGTTGGAATTCCTACTTTTAAAACATTTCTCATATTATTCCTCCTGTTAATAGGATACCATATTTTTATTTTTTTTACAATTAGCCAAACATCATATTTACAATAATAATAGCTGCTGTTATTCCGATAATATCAGCTATAATTCCAGCCCATGCCGCATACCTTATTTTTTTTATTCCAATGCTTCCAAAATAAAGAGTTAATATATAAAAGGTTGTATCAGTAGAACCTTGTATAACTGATGCAAGACGACCTGTAAAGCTGTCTGGTCCATAACTAGAAAAAATATTATTTAAAATAGCTAATGAAGCACTTCCAGAAATAGGCCTCATAATAGCCATCGGAATAATAGAAATTGGAATATTAAAATTATTTAATATATCTTTAAAGAAACTAAAAAGCCACTCTAAAAATCCACTTTTTACAAATATATTTACACCAAAAATCATAGCAAGCATACAAGGGAACATTGATATTATCATGTCATAACTTTCCTTTGAACCATTTACAAAAACATCATAAATATCAACTTTTTTATATATGCCATATAATATTATAAATAATACCAATACTGGAATTATTAAGTTTGAAAGTATCTGCATAGTCACATCCTTTTTGCTAAAATACGGTCTATGACAAGTCCACCAACAGTTGAGCATAATGTTGCCATAATACATGCAAGCGTAATCTCAGTTGGATTTAAACTTCCATACATAATTCTTAATGATATTATGGTTGTTGGAACAAGTGTAACTCCACTTGTGTTTAATACAAGAAAAGTTATCATACTTCTTGATGCAGTTTCTTTATCACTATTAATCTCTTCTAATGATTTCATTGCTTTAAGTCCAAAAGGAGTTGCAGCATTACCAAGTCCAAACATATTAGCAATAATGTTAGATGCTATATAACTTATTGATTCATGATTAGGAGGAATTTCTGGAAATAATTTAATAAGAATGGGCGAGATTAACTTAGATAATTTTTTTAGTAAACCTGATTGTGATGCTATATTCATAATTCCAAGCCATAAAGCCATAACTGGAAATATTTTTATAATCATATCTAAACTAGTTTTAGCACTATCAAGTATTTCTTTATTTAAGATATCAACTTTACCAGTAAAAAGACAAAATATTATTCCAACAACTATAAAAAATCCCCATATTTTATTAATCATTTAACCACTCTTTTAACTTATTAAAAAAACTAACTTTTTTCGCATTCTTTTTTTTCACGTATATATTTTCTTCATGTACATTTTTATCACCCAATAAAACTTTTACTTTACCTACACATGCTCCACTTTCAATATTTCTATCTTTTATGAGTTCAAATTTCAAATTAACACTACTATCTTCTCCATTAGCAAGTAAATAATTAAAATCATTTTTTATATATAAATCATATTTTATATAAAATTTTTCATCATAAATATTAATATTTCCGGCTTTTAAAATCTGATAGTTTTTATAATTATCAAAACCATAATCAAACATGTTCATATGATCATGAAAATCATCTCCATCATTAAGTGTCACTGCTACTAAAGAGATACCATCTTTAGATGCAGTTGAAACAAGTGTTCTTCGTGCTATTTCTGTAAAACCTGTTTTTCCACCTGTTGTATACTTATATGTTCTAAGTAATTTATTTTTGTTCGTCCAACTGTAAGTATTTTTATTCGTTTTCAAAGTATATTTTTTGGTTGATACAATTTTCTTATATGTATCATTTTTCATTGCATATGATGTTAAAATAGCCATATCATAAGCACTTGATAAATTACCACCATCTTCTTCATCTAAACCATTTGGATTTCTAAAGGTTGTGTTTTTCATTCCTATTTTTTCAGCAGTTTTATTCATCATTTCAACAAAATTTTCGACACTTCCTCCAACATATTTTGCAATTGCAAGTGAGGCATCATTTCCGCTACGTAACATCAAACCATAAAGTAAATCTTCTAAAGTCAGTACCTCACCAACCTGAATATATATACCTGAACCATAAGCTTTTGTTATTTCATCACCGATAGTTACTTTAGACTTTACATCTGCTGATTCAATAGCTACTATAGCAGTCATAATTTTTGATATTGATGCAACGCTCCTAACGTTATGTATATTTTTAGCATATAGTATTCTATTGTTATCTGTATCCATTAAGATTGCTGATGTTGCACTTGTATCTAAAGCATTTATTAATGTTGGTGCAAAACAAAATACAATCAATAATAATGATAAAATCGTACGTTTCATGAAATCACCTATTTAAGAATATGAAAAAAATGGACAATTATTACTTATCCATTTTCTTTGTATTTTCTATTTCATTTACATCATCTTCATACTCATCATCGTCTTCATTATCTGTCTTAAGTAGTTTTTCATGTTCCCATAAAATTGAATTTATTCCTGCGTCGGCACTTATTTTATTTACCATATCTTGAATTGTATCTAATCTAGATGTATATAAAACGGCTGTTAATTTTGCCTCTTCTTTTGTTATTGCATTACGTTCTAAACTTTTTAATGTTAAACGATTATTATCTATAAGTCTTGTTAAAGAAGTACGTACTAATACTTCTATTTTTTTCTCACAAGTAATTTTAATTGTACACTTTTCAGTTCTATTTAATTTTGCCCTATCCATTATTCTTTGAGCAAAAACACGAAGTAAAATATTAGAAAACAAAACCAAAATTGTACCTACTGTAGCTTCTATAATCATTCCAGATGAAGTCAATACTCCAATTGCTGCAACACACCAAAGTGTAGCTGCAGTATTAAGTCCTTTAATTTTATTTCCATCCCTAAGAATTACACCAGCACCTAAAAACCCAATTCCAGATACAATTTGTGCTGCTATACGCGTCTCATCATTTGTCTCAAGTCCAAACGATGTACACATAAACATAAAAGCTCCAAGACTAACTAGTACATTAGTTCTAAGACCTACCATTCTATGTCTATATTGTCTTTCTACTCCTATAAGTGTACTTAAAATAAAACAAATTGAAATTCTTATAATAAATGTTCTTGTATCCATAGTATATCCTCCTTTTGGTAATTCACAATTTTACCACAAAAATTTATTTTATACAATAAAAATATGTTCATTCGAACATATTAATGTACATATAAACCATGAATTTTATCTTCTTGTTCAGTAGTAAGTGGATCGAGTTTCCATTCATCATCAACCTTAGTCAAAGTAAAGTCAATTGTATATTTTACTTTATCTTTTACTTTTTTTAACTGTTCTAAACGGTAATCCATAAATAATGATTCATCATAAGAACCATCTTCACCTTTAAATTCATCTGGATGTTTATCTTTATAATCATTAGCATCTTCGATTACTTTAGAATAGTCCTTAACTTCAATTTCAGTTGTAACAACAGCATTATCACCATCAATTTTTTCATCTTTTATATCATATGTCAAATCCTGATAATGTTTCTTCATAATGTCTCTATATGTATCTTTTTGTGCATCTGTAAAGTTACCAGCATGCTCAATTACATTATCTAATTGTTTCAATACATCATCATCTAACGTTTGATAATTAGCAAGATACATTTCAACTTTTTTTGTTGGAGTATTTAAAAGTTTTCCACTTTCACATCCACATCCTGTTACTAATACTAAAGAAAATAAAAGATAGAATATTTTTTTCATATTTGTGCCTCCTAGTAGTATTTTGTGAAAGTATATAAATTTTATACATTATTTTTTACACTAAATAATTTATAAAAATCCTGTATCTTATTCAAAATAATATCATTACAATTTTTTATTTCAATTAATAATTTATCCATAATATTTTTTATATTATTTTCTTTTTTATTAAAACATTCATAATAAAGATATTTTAATGTTTCATATTCTTTTTCCTTATATGTTTTATATAATAAATTATTTACATACCTAATACTTGAAGTTTGTTTTCTCGTCATAAATATATTAGGATTATTAATTTTTTTGACACTATACCCTATATTTTTTTCTTCTATATGAGCACAAACATCCAAAACTTCTTCTTCCTCATCTAATTGTAATTTTGATTTAAGGATTTTTTGTTTATCGATTTTTATTGCTAATGCATTACTACCATCAGACAACAAACAACTATATTCAATCTTCTTTACTCCTCTGCTTGAAAATAATTCTGTTTTATCCTTAATCAATTTTAAAAAGTCTTTTTCAAAATTGACATCATTTTTAGTTATTTTTTCTAAATCATCTGTATTAATTTTACATATTGGTATTTTTCTAATATGAGTTATTTTATCCTCCTTATTCCAATCATAAAAATCAAATGCATATGTGTTAAAATTTAAAACTATATCATAAATGTAATTCATTTTTATCTCCTCCCTTAACAAAAATTGTAAGACAAATTAAAATAATACCTACTAAAGCATTAATACATTCTATTCTTCTACTTATAAAATTAACATATTCACTAAAATTATACCCAATAGTTAATAAATTTAAATAACTTATAATATAAACACTTCCAATAATAGTAAGTCCAAAGCCAATCAGAAAGAAAAAAATTCGAATGAGCATAAGATCACCTATTTAATTTTATTTTATTGTATATTTTTTATTTATTAAATTAACAATTTGGAGTATAATTAACTAGGTGATTATATGTTAATAGATTTTATGCGTTTTATTATTTTAGGATTTGTACAAGGTATTACAGAACCAATACCTGTATCTTCAAGTGGACATTTACTTATCTTTAAAACATTAATTGATAAAGGAATATCTACAATTGATTTTGATATTTTAGCAACAATTACAAACACTGGTAGTTTGATTGCTATTTGTTTAATATTTAAAGATGAAATATTAGAATTATTTCATGACTTCTTTACTTATATTAAAACTAAAGAAAAAAAATATTATCCTAACTTCAAATATTCATTATATATTGTAGTTGCTACAATTCCTGCAGGTATTATGGGAATAATTGTTACAAAACTTGGTATGTTTGATTTTCTTGAAAATAATATAAAGTTTGTTGGTGTTACTCTTCTAATTACAGCATTATTCTTATTCTTAATCCGCAATATTAAGGGAAAAAAAGAAAAGAAAGATATAACACTTAAAGACGCCATTATAGTTGGATTATTTCAAGTTGTTGCACTTCTTCCTGGAATCAGTAGAAGTGGAGCTACAATTGTTGGAGGAATGACTCGTAATTTTACAAGAAAAACAGCTTTTAAATTTTCATTTCTATTATATATTCCAATTTCAGTAGCAACTATGATACTTGGAATTAAAGATTTAATTACAAGCTCACTTAGTGCTGGATTATGGTTTGGTTATATTATGAGTGCTATTGTAGCTGGTATATTTACATATGTTGGAACTAAGTGGTTCAAGCGTGTTATGGAAGAAGGAAAACTAATATATTTTGTTTTATATTGTTTAGTAGTTGGAACATTAATTATCATATTCTTATAAATCTAGCTAAGCTAGATTTTTTTAAAATAAAACGATAATGAATTTCATTATCGTTCTTTTTATTTGAAATACTGTAGACAATCCTCTGAAAAGTTAGCTATACTAAATATAAACTGAATTAATATAGGAAGTAAAATTAACACAACAGCCGCTATTATTCTTTTCAAAAATTTATGACCTGCCACTTTCATATCTTTATCTTCTCCTGATAATACTACTTTAGCAAAATCAAGCATTCCTAAAATTACAACTAAAGCTGGGGCTGAATATTTAAGTATATTCCATGCTAACTTTATATAATTAAATGTTCCTTTTCCTATGAATCCACAGACTAACGTTGGTTTATATTTATTATTATTTGTAGCAGAATCATCAAGATTATATTTTTCTACAGCCTGATTATATTCGATATTATAAATCTCAACCGCTTTACTTTCTTCGCTTAAATATCCTGCACTTATACAACTATTTTTTTTCTCCTGAGATTTACTTAATAACGCTTCAACTTCAGAAGTCTTAGCACCATTATAAACTGCTGCATCTAAATCATTTGCATATTTTGTTAATGTTTGACCACATTCTATACTATTATTTGCATTTTCATATAATGCTTTTGCATCATTACTTGCTTTTTCATATGTCTTATACTCAGAGTCATTTACAGAAATACCACCTGTTTTTAAACAACTATTAGCCTGACTATCTCCACTTGTATATAAACTTTTCAATGTGCCCAAAAGATTTTCACATTCCTTGTAAGCAGATAAGGAATACAATCCAGCAGAAATTGAATCATTTCTACATGAATCTTCTGAATAAGAATTAATTCGATTATTTAAATCATTTGCTACTGTCAACAAATTACTTTTGCATGTAGCATTAGATTGTTGATTTTGACCAACAGCCTTAGCCAAAGCAACAACTGTATTATTTTTTAGTTTATAATAATATGGCCCTTTAACTTCATCAAAGCTTCCACCTTGATTTGAAACATAACCATTCCATCCATCCATACTAATATAGTCAATATAAAAACTTTTTTTATCAACAGAACTTTTATTTTTTTTAACAGTTATTTTATATTGAACTATCATTTGAGGGAAACATTCATAATTATTATTCTTTAAGTATGTAGTATATGTATCACCAGAATAATTATAAATTGAATTTCCTGGAAAAGCCTTATGCCCAGATGGCTTTATACCCTCATATAATGTAGATCCTACTTTCATATTACATTTTACATCTGTACCATTTATATCACAATTCAATTCAACATCATATGTATTATTAAGCGAATCTTTTTCAACTGCATATTTACAGCTTTTCGATTCTGCTTTAACATTAATATTCATGCAAGCAATCATTAAAATTATAAAAGTATATAATATTTTTTTCATTAAAACACCTCTTATAAGCATTATAACATATTTTATATGTTTTTTTCTTTTATTTTTTCAATAAATTCCTTTTCATTCCAAATTGTAATTCCAAGCTCAATTGCTTTATTGTATTTACTACCAGGATTTTCCCCAACTATTACCACATCTGTTTTTTTAGTAACACTACTTGTAACGCTTCCACCACGTAATTCGATTATATTACCAGCTTCATCTCTCGTTAATTCACTTAAACTTCCAGTTAAAACAAATGTTTTATTCATAAAATTTTCGTCTGATGTTACTTCTTCTCCAAGATAATCCATATTTACACCAATTTGTTTTAATTGATTAATTAATTCTATATTCTCTTCTTTACTAAAATAGCTTTTTATACTTTTAGCCATGATATCACCAATGTTATCAGTTTCTATTAACTCTTCATAAGTAGCATTTATTATATTATCCAAAGTTTTATGATGACTTGCTAAGATTTTAGCACTTTTTTTACCAACATGCCTAATGCCTAAAGCAAACAAAAGCCTTTCTAATGAATTCTTTTTGCTATTTTCTATACTTGTAAGTAGGTTTGTAATACTTTTTGAACCAAATCCTTCAAGTTCCATTAATTCTTCTTTGTATTTATATAAATTATAAAAATCAACAATACTTTTTAAATATCCCATATTATAAAAATCTTCTATGATTGCGTCTCCAAAACCATCTATATACATTGCATCCCTACTTACAAAATGGCATAATCCCTCTATTTTTCTGGCATCACATTTAGGATTAACACAATAATATGCGGCTTCATTTTCTCTTCTAATTAAAGGGCTATTACAAATAGGGCAATTTTTCATCATTTCAAATTTTTCTTCTGTTCCATTTCTTCTTTCGGTTACAGCTCTTACGACCTCAGGTATAACATCTCCCGCTTTTTTTATGGCAACAATATCACCTTTACGAAGATCTTTTTGAACAACATAATCTTCGTTATGAAGTGTTGTTTTAGATATAGTAGATCCCATTAATAAGACTGGCTCCAATATTGCATTGGGCGTTACTTGTCCAGTTCTACCAACAGTAAATTTAAATTCTTTTAATTTTGTTAAAACTTCTGTAGCTGGAAATTTATATGCTGTTGCCCATTTAGGATAACGTGCTGTAAAGCCTAATTTTTTTTGTCCATTTAAGTCATTTAATTTAATAACTATTCCATCTATTTCATATGGAAGACTAGCTCTATTTTGTGTCCACTTATCAACATAAACTAAGAGCTCATTAATATTATTTACAAGTTCGATATTAGGATTAACTATAAATCCTAATTTTTTCATAAAATTTAAAGCATCAGCGTGAGTATATATTCCAAATTTTTCTGCCTCAGGTAAATGATACAAAAAAGCATCTAATTTTCTTTTGGCTGCAACACTTGAATCTAATTGTCTGATTGATCCAGCAGCTGCATTTCTAGGATTTGCAAAAAGTTCTAAGCCCTCTTTTTTTCTAGCTTCATTTGTTTTATTAAAAGAATCCTTACTCATATAAATTTCGCCACGAATTTCTATATCTAATGGCTCTTTTAAACGAAGTGGTATTGATTTTATTGTTTTTACATTATGTGTAATATCTTCACCTGTTATACCGTCTCCTCTAGTTGCCGCACGAACTAATATACCTTTCTTATATAGAAGTGATACCGAAAGACCATCTATTTTTAATTCTACAACATATGAGGGATTGGGATACTCTTTTTTTACACGTTCATCAAATGCTATTATCTCATCCTCGTTAAAAACATTTGATAAACTCATCATTGGAACTTCATGTTTTATCTTTTTAAATGAATCTATGATTTCTCCTCCAACACGAGATGTAGGAGACATATCTTGTTTTAACTCTGGATATTTCTCTTCTAATTTATATAATTCTCTCATGTAATTATCATATTCTTGATCTGTTATAGTAGGCATATCTAATGTGTGATAATTATAATCTGCTTCTCTAATTATTTCAATTAATTCATTCATCTTATTTATAACATCTAGCTTTTGTTTCTCCATATCATATCACCTCTTATATTATACCAAAAATGTTTATTATTATAAATATTTATTGTTGTTTTAAGACTACTATAGTCTATAATTCGTTACTTTTATTTTTGCATTATAAAATAAAGTTACAGGAAGTGAAAAATATGTATAAAAGAATTAGAGATTTAAGAGAAGACGCAGATTTAACGCAAAAAGAAATAGCTAAAATGATTGGAATTTCACAAAGAGGATATTCACACTATGAAACAGGTAATAATGATATTCCTACTGAAATTTTAATAAAACTCGCACAAATATATGAAACTTCCACGGACTATATTTTAGGATTAAGTCCTAAGCGATATAATGAAAAAAAAGACAAAATCTCACATATGTGAGATTTTTATTCATTCCATAACTTTGATGGATATATATTATTTTCTATTAATTTATTAATTTCACCAACTACTTTTTCTTTATCTTCTCTATAAGTTATTCCTTGCCACTTTGCGGTTGTTTCTAATAGTTTAACTTGTGCATAACTTTCTTTTATTGCCTTTTCCACAAGATCTGGAATCAAATATTCACAAGTAGATAAAGAATTTTTATTTTCTTCTAAAAAAGCTTTGAAATTATCTTCAATATAATTAAATAAATCAGGTGTAAAACCAAACATATTCATAGAAACTCTTGTATTAGAAGAGACTTCAAATTCATGACTACCATCTAAAGGTTTAGCTACAATTTTATCTATCCTCTTTTCCACAAGACTTTCTGTCAATTTTTTTAAATATCCACAGTCTTCTTCACAAACACCACGTTTAACGCTACCATTTTCTGTTAGTGTGTTTAATACATTGTATCCAACAACAGCATATTCCTTTGGTGTTTTTACTGTTGCTGTTTTTAAAAATTTAGCAACTTCTATAAATGCGTCTCTTCCATAAAAATCATCTGCATTTATAATAGCAAAATTTTCACTTATATTATTCTTAGCAGCTAAAATAGCGTGTGCAGTTCCCCATGGCTTTATTCTATCACTTGGAACATTATATCCAACTGGTAAATCATTTATTTTTTGAAAGCAATATTCTACATTAATATAATTTTTGATACGTTTTCCTACTGTTTCTTCAAAAATATCATAATTTTCTTCTTTTATGATAAAAACTACTTTATTAAATCCTGCTTTAATAGCGTCATAAATAGAATAATCTATCATAAATTCTCCGCTTGGCCCAACAGGTTCTATTTGTTTTAGTCCACCAAAACGGCTTCCCATTCCAGCGGCCATAATTAAAAGTGTCATATCTTTATTCATATAATCCTCCTATTTGTTTTTGTTTAACGCATAATAAGTTGCAGAAAAAACAAAAATTCCAATAAAGAATAATGCTACCCATAAAATTGGATTGGTACTATACTTTATAATAAATTCCTTGAATTTATCTGCTACTTCTGTAATTGATGTCCAAATATTTAATATCATTTTATTCATCTACCTTTCTAAATGTTTTATGACCTTTAAGTAATTTCTTTATTCCATATGGATATTCAAATGCGACTGTTAATATACTTTTATCTATACTAACTATAACACCAGTTCCAAATGAATCATGAATTATTTTCTCACCCATCTTATATTCTATATTATCATTAATTCCTTCTTTTTTAAATGGTTTTATGTCTTTTTCTACTGTTTTAAAATCACTATCAATTAAATCAGGATTAATTTCTTCTATAAATCTACTTGGGGGATTATAACTATCCATTCCATATAACGTTCTTTTTCTAGCATTAACTAAATATAAACCTTTTTTTGCACGTGTTATAGCAACATAGCAAAGACGTCTTTCTTCTTCTAAAGATTCTGTTTCAAATAATGAGTTGTTATGTGGAAAAATACCTTCTTCTAAACCAATAATAAAAACATAATCAAATTCTAGTCCTTTAGCAGAATGAACAGTCATTAATGTTACAACATTATTATTATTTTTATGCTCTTCCATATCAGCAACTAAACTTATTTCTGATAAAAAATCTCCCAGCGATATAACTCCGTTTTTTTCTTCAAAGTTTTTAGTTATAGTTTTAAATTCTTCCAAATATTCTAATCTAACTTCTGATTCTATTGTTTGGTCTTTTTCAAGTTCTGCTTTTATACCTGTCTTATCTAAAATAATATCAACTAGTTCTGTTAAAGTACAATTTTCACTAATTTGTCTTAATTCTTCAATTAAATTTTTAAAGGCAAGTTCTTTCCCTGAATCAATTGCATCATATAAAGAACATCCTAAAGATAAAGCTTTATTATTTAAATTTTCAATACTCTTAAGTCCTATTCCACGTTTTGGTACATTTATAACTCTATCGAGTGATGCATCATCATATGTATTATAAATAAGTTTTAGATACGAAATTAAATCTTTTATTTCTTTTCTATTATAAAAGTAAAAACTTCCGATAACTTTATATGGAATATTTTCTCTAAGAAGCAATTCTTCAACATTTCTAGATTGCGCATTTGTTCTATATAAAACGGCAATATCTTTAAGATCTACACCATTATTTGTTAATTCTATAATTTTTTTACCAACATAAGATGCCTCATCTTTTTCGTCAGTAGCTTTGTGATATTTAATTTTATCTCCAGTAATATTTTCAGTCCACAAATTCTTATCTTTCTTCATCTTATTATTTTTTATAACATAATTTGCTGCCTCTAAAATATTCTTTGTTGATCTATAATTTTGTTCCAACAAAATGGTTTTTGTATCTTCAAAATCATGTTCAAAGTTTAAAATATTTTTATAATTAGCACCACGCCAAGAATATATTGATTGTGAATCATCGCCTACAACACATATATTTTTATATTTAGCAGTTATTAACTTTGTTAAAATATATTGTGCTTCATTAGTATCTTGATATTCATCAATTAAAACATATTTATATTTTTCTTGATATTTTCTCAATATTTCTGGATATTTTTTAAATAACGTTATAGGAAGAGTAAGTAGATCATCAAAATCAACTGAATTATTAGTTTTAAGTTTTTGTTCATATGCTGCATAAACTTTTGCTACTACCTTTTCAAAATCTGTTGCTGCAATTATTTCATATTGGGTAGCATCTACAAGTTCATTTTTAGCACCACTTATTTTACTTCTTATCGCTTTTGGATTATATTCTTTTATGTCATAGTCCATATTTTTTAATATTTTTTTAACTACAGCTAGCGTATCATCACTATCTAAAATTGTAAAATTCTTCTTATATCCTAATACCTCATATTGTTCTTTTAAGATAGCTAGTCCAAACGAATGAAATGTAGATATTTGAATATCATATCCTATTTTACCTAATATATTAATAACTCTCTCCTTCATTTCACGTGCAGCCTTATTTGTAAATGTAATAGCTAAAATATTTTCAGGAAATACATTTTTTTCTAATACTAAATACGCTATTCTAGTAGTAAGAACTTTTGTTTTACCACTTCCAGCTCCTGCTAAAATTAAAAGAGGTCCATTAGTAGTTTCAACAGCTTCTTTTTGTTTACTATTTAATTCATCAATATTCATGATGTCACCTTATTTCTGTTTAATATTTCTCTCATCCTTAACTAGTTTATCTATAAAACTCACAACATCTAAATTAGTTCCAATATTTGATCTAGAATTACAACTAAGTATTCCATCTTCATCTTTATAAAAATGTTGCCAAACTTGAATATTATCATAATCTTTAATTTCTTGGGCTAGTTTATTCAATCCTTCTAATTGTTTGTCAGTAAGTGTATCAGGTAATATTAGAAGACCACTTTTTATAGGACAAGTCTGATAACTATAATTACTAGTTGTATTCATAAATGTAATATGTCCTAATTCTTGCAGATAAATAGCAACTTGATGAGCTGTCGTTGAAACTTTAACGCCTTGCAAAAAACTATCACTCTTAAAATGTGTTTTAAAATATTCTATAAAATACTCTATATGATAAGAATTATCATCAATGTATACACATTCTAATGCACCATCAAGATTTTTATTATCTACCTCTTGATTTCCAAATAGAAGTGCGAACTTTAACTCATTTTGCATGTACTCCCTCTTTTCTAAATATAAATAGTTTACTTAATACATAGTTTAAAATAACAACAACGACATTTACAATAACTTTAGATAACATTTTACTTAATTTAACAAAATCAATAAATACTATCATTAAAACCATGTCAACAGCTAAGGAAAAAAGACGCGCTGCTGTAAAGGATATAGCTTCAGCAAGTAATTTTTTACCACTTCCCTTACTTTCAAAAACATAAGTTTTATTTGTAAAAAAAGCAAACATTACCGACAATAACCAAGCTATAAAGTTGCTTATTTTATAATCAATATCAAATACATTATTAAATATGTCAAACACTATAATATTAATAGCAGTTGTTAAAACTCCAAATATTAAATATAAAATTATTTCTTTGTATTTTTTTATTATTTTTATCATTTTTATTTTCCTACTCTATAAAATTTGTAATAATATCTAGCATCTTTTTATTACCAGCTTTATATTTTTTGGGCTTAAATGTATCTATTTTACTTATGGTATCACTTAAATGATCTAAATCTAGGCATTCTAGAATATAACCACTTTTTGAAAAACTATCTACAATTTGTTTTTGATGATCATTTGTATGCTCCCTATATTTGGCAGTTCTAGCAACAGCAATTACTTTTTTATTTTTTCTAAGAGCACCTAAAATAGATCCAACTCCACCATGGGTAATTACAAACTCTGCTTTATCTAATAATTTATCAAATTCATCCATTGAAACTAAATCAAATATCTCCATATATTTAGAACTATATTTTGTAAATCCTGCCTGAACAACAACTTTGTCTTTAATTGTACCATTTTTTATTTCTGTTTCAACAGCTTTTAAAAGTCGTGTAAATGGTTTATCTTGTGTACCTAGTGTTACTAATATCATCTAAAAATCCACCCCCCATATACAGCTTTAGGATATAACTTCATCATAGATTCCCACTGAACAATAAACATATCTGCTATTGGATATACCATTCTGCCAGCAAGAGTTTTAGTATTCATATTAGCAAATGTTTCAATGTAAATAACTTTTTTTCGAAATATTTTTGCAATATAACACATTGGTACTGCTGTATGTGAACCAGTTGTTATAATCGCATCAGGTCTAATTTTAAAAAAGAAATATAAACTTTTTAAACAATTCCACGGAAAAATAAATATATATCCTAACATATGCTCTTTAGTACCGTATGCTAAATAAGATATTTTATCTCTATATTCTTTTTTTAAAGATGCATTTGATTTTGTTTTTTCAGTAATAATATGATAATCATATTTTTTAAACAATGGTTTTAGCTCTAATAACTCAGTTAAATGTCCACCAGTACTTGATATAAATAAAACTTTCTTCATTGTATCATCCTTTTTCTATTAATAGAATCCATTTATTTTTTATTTCATCTATATAAAATTCGTTAGCTTTTTTTAGGGCATTATTACCCATTACCACCCTACGGTTATGTCCAGAAATTAATTCACATATCCTCTTAGCCATTTCTTCTTTATTTCTATTTTTAATTAAATAGCCATCCCAATTATTTGTAATAATTTCATTAGCGCCTCTAGCACTAGTAAATGATACAGCTGGTATACCATAAGAAAATGCTTCCAATAAAACAATTCCAAATGATTCTGTAAATGACGTCATTATATAAATAGATGATGATTTAAGCATTTTATTTACATAATCTGTTGTTTTATAACCATGTAAAATTACACTGTCTGATAGTCCATAATCATCAATTTTTTTCTCTATTTTATTTCTTAAGACACCATCACCGATTATATTTAATTTCCATTCAGGAAAACTTTCATGTACTATTTTATATACATCAATCAAATCTAAAAATCCTTTTTCTTTAGAAAGTCTTCCAATACTAATTAAATTTTTTTCATCAAGACTTGAAGGTTCACTTGGAATGTTATCAATTGCATTTGGTATATATACACATTTACATTTTGTGTTTATAAGTTTACTTTGATAAAAATCATTCAATTCTTTAGAAACTAATACAAAATAATCTAAGTTTTTTACAGATTTTACAACTTTATTTATGTACTTATTATTGTTGTTGTGATGATTATGTTCCCATCCTATTTTTAGACAATTTTTACTTCCATAAGTTCCAAGCCATGAATTATGAATATCTCTAGTAGAAATAATTATATCACTATCACAATTTTTTATATAATTAATCATATATGTCTTTTTCATTTTCAAAATTTTTATTGCTTTTATACCTTCTTTTAAAGCAGCAATAAAATTTAGTTTTTTTAATGCTTTTATAAATTCATTACGATTAGGTTTATCGCTTAGTAAATATTTGACGCTAATGTTTTCATTTAAAGAAAATATAGGTTTATCATAAAGTTTATATGTTGAGACTATCTCAACATTATATTCACTAGATAAAGCATTAGCAACCATACTAATAGCTCTCTCTATTCCGCCATATCCTAGGTGAAGCGCTAAAATAGTTATTTTCTTCATATTACCACCTAATATAATTATACTTTATATCAAATATTTAGTAAACAGCGAAAATAAAAAAGAATCATTTTGATTCCTTTATATTAGTTTCCTTTACAATATATATTGGTCTATGTTTTGTTTCTAGATAAGTTTTAGCTAAATATTGTCCAATAATACCCATGCATAAAAGTTCTATTCCACTTACAAAAAGCAAGATACATACCATACTTGGCCATCCAATAGCAGGATCACCAAACGCTAATGTTTTAACTATAATAACAAGAATTGCTACAAAAGATACAAAGCACATCAAAACACCTATTATTGCTGCTAATGATAATGGAAATGTTGTAAAGGCTACAATTCCTTCAATCGCATATTTAAATAATTTCCAAAATGACCATTTTGTTTCTCCAGCAACACGTTTAACATTTTCATATTCTAACCATTTAGTTTTAAATCCAACAAAACTAAATAATCCTTTTGAATATCTATTATATTCTCTCATTTGAACAATAGCAGCTACAACCTCTCTTTTCATGAGGCGATAATCTCTAGCACCGTCAACCATTTCAACTTTTGACATCTTATTAATAAGCTTGTAAAACATACGTGCAAAAAAACTTCTAATTGGGGGTTCTCCTTTTCTTGTAACTCTTCTTGTCCCAACAGTATCATAACCTTCATCTTTAATTAAATGGTACATAACAGGAAGAAGTGTTGGCGGGTCTTGAAGATCAACATCCATAATTGTTACATAATCTCCACTAGCAGCTTCAAGTCCAGCATACATAGCAGCTTCCTTCCCAAAATTTCTAGAAAATGATAGGTAATGAACTCGTTTATCTGTAGATGCTAATTCCTTCATTATAGATAATGATTTATCTGTTGAGCCATCATTTATAAATATAAAGTCAAAATCAACAAAAGCCATTTGTTCTGTTATCTTATTCATTTCTTCATAATAAAGAGGTATAGCTTCTTCTTCATTATAACATGGAATAATTATACTTATTTTTTCTTTATGCATAAATCTCACGCCTTCTATTTTTATTTGTGTAATAAAATGTAATTATATGAATCACGACACATATCCTCAAGTGTTTTTTCAGTTTTCCAATTAAGTTCCTTTAATGCTTTTGTTGCATCAGCATAATTGGCTGGTAAATCTCCAGGTCGTCTATCACCATATTTATAATTAAGTTTAATATTATTAACACGTTCAAATGTATCCACTAACTCTTTAACACTGACGCCATTTCCTGAACCAAGGTTATATATATTAACTCCACTTGCTACTGAAAATGCCTTATCTAAAGCCTTTAAGTGTCCTTTGGCTAAATCAACAACATGAATGTAATCACGAATACATGTACCATCTTTTGTGTCATAATCATTTCCAAAAATTGTTAAACATTCTAGTTGACCTACTGCTACTTTTAGAATATATGGCATTAAATTATTAGGAATACCTTTTGGATCATCACCAATAAGTCCAGACTCATGTGCTCCTACAGGATTAAAATATCTTAATAATGTAATATTCCAACTATTATCAGATGTATACATATCTTCTAAAATCTCTTCTATCATTTCTTTTGTTTTTCCATATGGATTTGATGGAACTTGTTTTTTCATTGTTTCAACATATTTTGGAACATCTTGAGCTCCGTATACTGTTGCACTTGAAGAAAAGATAAAATTCTTACAATTATGTTTTTCCATAACTTCAAGTAATGATAGTGTAGAATCCAAATTATTACGATAATATTTAAGAGGTTTTTTTACAGATTCTCCAACTGCTTTAAAACCAGCAAAATGAATTACAGCATCTATTTTTTCTTTATCAAATAATTCATCTAAAGCTTCTTTATCTTTAACATCTATTTCGTAAAAGCTTACTTTTTTCTTTGTAATTTTTTCAATTTCACCTATAACACTTTTCTTAGCATTAGATAAATCATCCGCAACAACAACATCATATCCTGCATTTAATAATTCAACACATGTATGACTTCCTATATAACCAGCACCACCTGTTAACAATATTTTCATATAATCACCTCATGCTTAGAGTATAGCATATCAAATAATATTTTTCAACATAAGAAAAATAGCGCAAGGCTATTCTCCCATTTGTGATTTATAATATTTATTACAAATATCTTCTGTATCACCAATTTCCACAATTTTTCCATGCTCAAGCCATATAACACGACTACATAAATCTTTGATTGATTCAAGCGAATGCGAAACATATAGTACAGTTGTACCACCTTTAATCATGTCTAACATTTTTTGTTTACTTTTTTCTTGGAATTTTATATCTCCAACAGATAAAATTTCATCAACAATTAATATTTCTGGATCAACTATTGTAGCAATTGAGAACGCTAATTTAGCTGACATACCAGATGAAAAATTCTTTATTGGAACATCTAAAAACTCACGAAGTTCAGAAAACTCAACTATTTCTTCAAACTTTTCATCAATAAACTTCTTACTATAACCTAAAACGGCTCCATTTAAATAAATATTTTCTCTTGCAGTAAGTTCACTATCCATTCCTGCTCCAAGCTCAATCATAGGTGAAATAACTCCATTAACAGTAACTTTACCTTTAGTTGGTTTCATAACACCACTAACAACTTTTAAAAGGGTACTTTTACCTGCACCATTACTTCCAATTAGACCTATTACCTCACCCTTCTTTACTTCAAAATTAATATCACGTAAAGCCCAGAAATCTTCTTTTTTCTTTTTGTTTTTACGACTTTTTGGATCAAAAAAATGAATAAATGCTTCTTTAAAAGAATAACCTTTTTCTATGCCTAAATTAAATTTCATTGAAACATTCTTTAACTTTATCATAAACTTCTCCTTATACATAATATATAAATTTATCTTGTTTTGATTTAAATACAAAACATCCTATAACAAATACAGAAATAGCTGATAATCCACACCATAACCAAGCTGTCCAATGAGGAACCATACCATCTAATAAAATTCTGCGTGCAAATGTAATAAATTGATACAATGGATTAAATTTAAATATTTTTTGTAATCCTGCTGGTAATATATTTATTCCATAAAATATAGGAGTGAAATAGTTCCATATTGTAAGTAAAATACCATATATATAAAACATATCACGTAAAAAAACAGATATAGTTGAAATAATTAAGCCAACTCCAACAGCGAATAGAAACATGCATATAAATGCATATGGTAGACAAAAGTATGCTAATGTAATTGGAGCATGTGTTATTAAAACTATTACTAAAAGTGGTATCAACGATAAAACAAAGTTAATTCCAACAAATAAACACTTAGAAAGTGGAAAAATATATTTTGGAATATAAACTTTTGTCATTAATTGAAAATTATCAACAATTGAAGTCATTGCTGATGAAGTAGCTTCACTAAAATAATTAAACATAATAAGTCCACTTAATAAATAGACTAAATAATTTACGCCCTCCATACGAGTATTAAACATTTGAGAGAATACAATTGCCATTACTCCCATCATCATAAGTGGATATAATAAACTCCAAACAACACCTAAAACAGATCTTTTATACTTCACTTTAAAATCCCTTGATATCATTTGTTGCATTAAAAACCAATATTTTTTAAAATTATTAATTATATTTTTTATAGCCATATACAACCATCCTTCTTCAATAAGTATATCAAACTTTTTTATTTAGTTCAAGTTTATAGAAATAAACAAAGTGATACATTTGTATCACTTTTAATTATCTACCTATCAAACGTCGAACTCGTCTAATAACTCCTTTTTTTATTCTTACAATTTTTCTTACAAATGGTCCAGTTTCTTTATACATAGGTTTTGGTTGAATTATATATGAAACTTTCATTACTTCATCACTAGGTAAAACTGGTCCTTTTTTGTATATTTTTTCAATTGATTCAGTATTTTTATATTCATTATCAAACATACTAGCAACTATTTCTAAGAATTGTTCATATCCCTTTTCAAGTGGATAATTTTTCATAAATGCTTTTCCGTTTTTTGACATTTCTTTTGCAAACTTTTCATCATCAATTATTTTAATTAATGCTGTTGCAATTGCCTCAGGTGTTGAATCAGCAAGTAAAACTCCATTATCTGGCATATCATATAAATTATTCTCACGATATAAATCAACTACTGGTAATCCTGCAGCCATCATTTCAAACGGAATTCTTGATGGATTAGATGCACTTATACATAATCCAGCTTTACACTTATTATATAATTTATTACATTCACTTATAGGCATAATGTGAAGATTTTCACATTCAAATCCGGGATTATACTCTGTTTTTGAGCCATATAAGTATACTTTAATATCTGGTCTTAATTCTTTTACTAATTTTAAAGCCTTAAGTCCTAATTCATGACATCTTCTAGGTTTTTCAGGTTGGAAAATAAAGCATATAGCATTTTCTTTTTCTATATTATTTAAAGGTTTATATACATTTAAATCTGCACAGAAATTAAAATATTTTACTTCACTTCCATATTCTGTTTTTATTTTATTAGCCAACCATCTTCCGATACTTGCACCTTTGAAATTATATTTATATGATCTTTCCATAGATAAATATAAATCACCCATAGGCATAAACCAAGGCTCAAAATCTTGAATAAAATATCCTTTATTTTCACATTCACAAGCTGCTGTATAATCAGTAGTTAAAATTGCATGTGTTGCAAAAACCAAATCATATTTTTTTCTAAGTTTAGCTCCTACATATACATCACATAAACATTCATCAAAATATGTTGCAATCTTCTTTTTCATTCCTTCAGATGTTGATATAAAGTCTTCATCTACATATAAATCACACTCATATCCTTCTCTTACTAAGGCATTGGCATTTTGGACTATTGTTCTATGTCCTCCTGATCCTTTTATTGGATATGGAATAATCCACGCTATTTTCTTTTTTGTACTCACGTAATCTTCATCTCCCTTACATAAAGACTTTTTCTTATAGTGTTGGTTTAAAATTCCCATTTTATTTACCTTTAAAAATCCTTGTGTCCATGTAGAACTTATAAGTGAATCTCTAAACTTAGTTCTATACTTTTTAGAAAAAGCTCCTAAGAAAAGCCAACTATAATGGAAACTTTTCTTTTTATATACATAATCACCTAAACCAAACTCTTCATTATGTTTTAAATTGAAATATGCTTTTGCAACATCATAATTTGGTTGATATATTATATTAGTTAATACATCGAAAATTCTTTTATTATCTTCATCATCAAAATTATCTTTATTTTCTTTGATATCTTCTATAATACCTGCTTGAACATACTTAATACAATTATCATAACTTCTATTTTCATACTCATCTATTTTTCTTACAGCATGAATTCCACCTTCTAGTGAATAACCAGTTGTACTTCCATTTGGACTATTACATAACATTTCAAATGGAGTTATATTCCACAAATATTTTGGACCACCTTTAAATTGATTTAAGAAACCATATTTAAAAGCGTTAACTGGTTGTTCATTTAAAAAGTCATAAAGAGCAAAATAATATCCATATATTGTTGTATTTGGTAAAATATAGCAAACATTATCTTGAATAGTGCCACGCCATCCAATATCAACAATAGCTATATTTTGTTTTTTATCAACTAAACCTTTTGAAGCAAAATATTTTGTTATCAAATCTCTTTTTTCACTTATATATGACTCAACTATTTGTTTAAATAATTTATCTTCAAATAATGCTTTTACACGTTCATCTAGAAACGGATAAAGAATTTCTTCACAAGCACATATGTGATATTTAGATAGTAGTGTCTCTATTTTTTGAAGTGGAATATCTAATGATTTACATAAAGCTTTCATACTTTGACTACTATATAAGCTCCAAATTCTTTTTAACTCATCAATACTAACACTTCTAAGAGAAGAACAAAATGTTGCTACACGACTAACTTCTAAAAGTTCGCTTTTAATTGATGCTGGTTTTATTACATCAAATATTTCTTTATAAAACTCTCCTTCTCTTGTAAAGAAATAAATTTTCTTTATACCCTTTTCTTCACAATCTTTAGCCATCCATTTAGCAAATCTATAAAATAAATAACTATAACTTTTACCAACATTTATTAGACTTTCTTTTTTTCCTTCTGAAAGTAATTGGTTCGTTTCTTCTCTATCTATTCTTGAAGTTAAAATGTCATTTACTTTATCTAATGAATAGTCTTTATTCAATAACATATCTACAATTTGTTCAAATGTTTTTATATTTAACAAATTTAATTTGATTTCTTCAGAAAAAACTTCTTTCTTACCATCATATAATTTAAGTTCATCATTGCTAACCTTAACTGTAACATTAGTTTTGCTATTATTTTTAAATAATAACCAACTTTCATTCTTTAAGAATGAAATTCTTTCTTCTATTTGCTCTTTAATTTCTTGCTCTGCTTCTACAGTGATATTTGATATATTCTTAGCATATATATACATTCCAAGTTTATAAATAAATTGATATAGTTTATATTCTTGTACAAATGTTTCTTTTTTATCTTGATAATTAAGGGCAAATTTCTTTAATATACTATCTTCATTATCATTTTCTAAATTACGTTTATAAAAATTTTCAACATTAGAATTATTTATCCAAAAGGAATTACAACCTGCATTCTTGGCATTTTCATAATCAGAATGATAATTATCTCCTATCATAAGCATTTTATCAGTAGATACCTTTAACTTATCCGCAACATATGAATAGATTGTACCATTTCTTTTTGTTTTAAATATTTCATTAGATACATATATTTCATTAAAATATTTATCAATATTATGGTACTTAAAAATATCATATAACATATCTTTTGATAAATACATATCAGAAATACAAATAATATTTTTATTTTTTTTCTTGCAATATTTAAGAATTTCTACTACATCTGGTTTTACATGTTGCACTTTTTTTTCAATATCAGTTTCTAATTCTATACATTTAGAAGAAAATTGTTTAAAAGATATCTTTATTTGTAAATATTTATACATTTCTTTTAATAATTCATTATATTGAAATTCTTTTTCACCATGTTTTGTATTATTTTTTTCACATAGCACATATTCAAGTTCTTTTCTTTTTGACAAAATATCATGAACTGAATTTTCTAAACCAAAAACATCTTTTACATAAATTGACCATGCTTTTTTAGTATAATCAGGGTAACAACTTCTAGATACTAAAGTATCAAATATATCAAAACATATTACATCCGAATTATCTATCAAACTTTTTATTTCATTAATGTTCATATTTTATCAGTACTCCTTTATTTGTCCCTTTATATTCTGTCTTAATATTATAGCAAATATATATATCATTTTCAAGATTTCATTTTTTATGTGCTAAAACATATAAACTACAATATATTTTAGTAATACATTTATTTTTTTCAATTATTCGTTTAAATACGGGAATTTTTTTATAATATATGTTATTTTTGTAATTAGGAATATTTTTTTCTAAATACAAAAATGATTCATCTATAAACTTATTTCTTATTTTTCTATTTTTTTGATTTCTTTGTTGAATATTATAATCCGATAATCTTTGAACAATTAAATAATTAAGTTCATCTTTTATATATTCTTTATTACTATGTTCTCTAAGTAAAATATCAAATATTTCAAATAAATCAAAAACTTTTTCATTCATGACAGTTGTTTCACTATTTTTATGAATTACATAATGATATAATGGTGTATTTACTTTACCAATAGAAGAAGATGTAACCAGCATTCTTACTACAAATGGAACATCTTCATATTTTAAAGTTTCAGAAAAGTTCTCTATACTTAAATTAATTAAATCTTTCTTATATAATTTATTCCAAGGTGATAAGTTAATTTGATTAAATAAGTAAGAATTATCTTTTAAATTATAAATTTTTTTAACATCCATATCACCAATAATATCTATAACAGATTTATTTGTCTCTTCAAAATTTTTATAATAATCACAAATAACCATATCTAAATTGTCTTGCTTTGCTTTATTATACAATTTTTCAAACATATCTGGTTCTATATAGTCATCACTATCAACAAAGCCAATATATTCTCCATGTGCAAGATCTAATCCATAATTTCTTGTACTTCCTATCCCATGATTACTTCTATCATATAACCTTATTTTATCATTTGAAAGATACTTGCTAATCTTCTTTAAAGTGTTATCCGTTGAACCATCATTAATAATAATAAATTCAATATCCTCAAGTGTTTGTTTTAATAAAGATTCAACACATCTATCTATATATTTTTCTACATTGTATGCAGGAACTATTACACTTACCTTTTTCATTTAACCACCTTATAATACAACTTAGGACTAATTTTAAGCATAATTTTTTTTATTTTTCTTTGATAAGTATCATCTAAGATATTATCAAATACTTTTATTTTTTTTAATTCGGTTATATATTTTTTATAATCTTTTTTATCTAGTTCTAATGATTTTAAAATAAGAGAATTAGCTAAAAAACTTTTATAAACATCTTTATTTTTTAATTCGTCATGGTCTAAAGCATTTATCAAATTATTATAATGATATAGGAAATCTGCTGCTTTTATTTTAGTTTTATTATAATCAGTTGATGTCATAATACTATCATTTCTAATAACATAGTTATACCCAACATAACCAATTGATTTTACCTTAGAAGCTTTCATAATAATTAATGGTGTAAGTCCAAAATCTTCATGATACTTTCCAATTGCATACTCAAATTTATTTTCTTTATAAAATTTTGTTCTATATGCGTAGCACCATGCATTTTCTACATAATGATAATTAACAATTTTTTTAAAAGCTACGTCACCTTTAACTGTTTCAAATGGTAATTCCCTATACATACATACTTTATCTTCATGTACTTCTTTAATTTGAAAACGAATTATATCCGGCTCATCATTTAATTTTTTTGAAAGTGTTTTTAATAGATTCTTTTCTATATAATCATCACTATCAACAAATAAAAGATAATCGCCACAAGCTTTTTTAACACCTTTATTTCTTGCATCAGATAATCCACCATTTTTTTTGTGAACACCTTTTATTTTTGATGAAAACGTTTTACAGTATTCATTAATAATTTTTTTGCTACTGTCGGTACTACCATCATTAACTATTATTATTTCATAATCATCGTAAGATTGATTTAAAATACTATCTATACATTTTCTTAAATATTTTTCTGTATTATATACAGGAACTATTACACTGAATTTAGGCATATAACTATCCTCTTTTCCATCATAAAATATCTAATTCAATTATAGCAAACAAGCACATTATTTTCTATAAAATCATTCAATTTTTTCAAAAAAAGGCCATAGGCCTTTAACACTTTTCATGACTATCAGTACATAAATTACTACTAATTGTTTTCATATAATTAGTATAAATTTTTTTTAGCTCATTATGTTCATTTTCATTCAAAACAATACTTGGATCAGTTTGAGACTCAACCGTTCCACTGTGGTTTCCAATTATCTTTCCATTTTTTACAAAAATAACAGTTGGAAAATATAATCTCTTAATTGTGTCATCATTTAATCCACTGTACACATCTAAGTAATCATATAATAGTTCAACTAATTCCTTATATTCTTTTGTACCTTCATCGTCAACTACTATATTTCCGTTTTCATCCAAATGTTTTTTATCTCTAATATCTAAGGCATTAAAATAGTAAACTTTATCTATTCCATTATCTTCTGCTGCTTCAAGCAAAACAGGAACAGCATTTCTACACCATGGACACTCAGGAAAACCAAAATAAATAACGCCTGTGCCACTTGTTATAATATTTTTAATTTCAGAATAAGTAGCATACTTAATTGGATTATTTTCTTTAATACTTACCTTTAAATATTCTTTACCAGTTGATTCATTTTCTTTTTCATTTAACAACTCATATTCTTCTTTGAATTTCATAGAATCATTTTCTTCTATCTTTTTATCCTTAATATTTTTTATATATAAACAAGTTAATAACACGCACATACATAAACAAATTACTATAATTTTTTTCTTATCCATAACACACCTCTTAATAATTATACACCATCTTTTATTACTAAAAAAGACCTATTTAAAATAAAATTACTTTATAGTATTTAATTTGTAGACTGTTATTATAACTGATTATAATGTAGTAACATAAAATAATTTTGAAATGAGAGATAGATATGCAAAGAAAATGTAATGATGATAAAAATACTTATAAAGAGCCTTAGACAAAATCAACTATGATCAAAAATTTTTAAAAGATGGTAATAATTTAATTATTATTCCTACAACAAATATAACTATTGGAAATGTTACAACAGGAGCTCCTGAATCACAAGCCGAAGCATATATAACAAGAACTGCTCCAAAGTTTGTTTTAAATCTCACCATTTTACAAGGTCCTACAGGACCTAGAGCATAATAGGAAGGAGACTATTCTAATGAAAAAGAACAAAAGACAATGTAATAAAGATTGTAATATTTATAATGCAGCACTAGATAAAATAAACAAAGATACTTCTTTATCAAATAAAATAACTTTGTTAGGCCCTACTGGTCCAAGAGGTATATCTGATTCAATAAAAATTGGAAAAGTTGACACTGGTGAGCCAGGAACCCAAGCAATGATTATAGACAACAACCAAAATAACTGTCATATACTAGATTTTGTAATTCCACGTGGTATAGATGGCATTCAAGGTCCTACAGGGCCAAAAGGTCCTGCTGGAATAACAACATTTTACTCTGCATATTTAGTTACATTTAACGAGACAGGAATTCCAGTTAAAATTTCAAGCAACGAAGTAATTCCAATTAACAAAGTAGAATTAGATAGTGGAAACATTGTAACCATCGATGAAAATATTATAAAATTTAACCTAATTGGTTATTATCAAATAGATATATTAATATCAGCTTATACAAACAATAGCAATCCTTTTGATATTAATAAAGACTTTGTAACTATTGGATTAAAATTTGATGATACAGACAACATATATGTAGGAGCAAGTTCATGGATTTACAATAATGAAGTAACACAGATTAAAGCACAAGGAATAATTGCCGTTGATAATACTACAAACGCATATAAACTTGTTAATTTAAGTAAAAATGATATTTATTTAAACACACCTGATTTAACTAATATAGCATCAATCTCCTATTTTACAAATCCACTTGTAACAATTATAATTAATTATCTTGGTAAATAAAGGGATGATTTAATGATGGTTAAGTTCATATAAGAAACATCATAAATAAATCATCCTTTTTTATAATATCATTATTAAATATAAATTATGCTTAAAATTCTTTAAATAATAGTTATTAATTATATATTATAACTATTATAAAAAGCCTTGAAATCAAAGGCTTTTTAATCTTAATGGTCAGAAAGACAGAACAAATTAGTAAAATAATTGATAATTCATAGCCTATTAGAAATAGTAGTTTTTTTGTAATTCATTACTACTTGCTTCTATATAAAACGCTCAATTTTAAAAATTTTAAGTGCTAAATAAGGGTTAGAAAGGAGTAAATTATAGCAGAAATATTTAGAATAAATAAAACAATATTTAAATTTTATCTTAATTTTGGTTGTTCATGATTTTCTAATGATTCATATTTCATTATTATCCCATAGTATTAAAAATCCTCATATACTGTTCTTTGTATTTTCTTTACTTTTATTAAATCAGGTCCAATCTCAACATTTTTTTTACATTGTTCCAGGTAATATCTACACAATGGTTTACTCCAATTATAATATTTTAAAAATAAATCTGAATAACCATAAACTATGTTATTAGCAATACCAATTAGTTTTCTCTTATCTTCTAATAACTTTTTTTGAGTTTCTAATTTTTCCTTTTTAGTATTATTTTTATAGAATTTTTGCTTATACCTAATACTATAATATTCACAAATCAATTTATCTAATTCTATATATACATCTTTATTATATTTATCGTCATTGATTTCTACTCCTCCACCAATTAATTCATCTGTAGAAGAATCAAATCCACAAGTCATAGAAACATTAAATTTCATTTTATCTTCGCCTTTCACTTGTATTCTTGACTCAAAGCCTAATTCTTTATCATTCTCATAAAAAGAGTTATGTTTTATTCCGCCTTTATCTATTTTACTCATATTTTCTTCCTCCTGTGTAGTTTCATTATACCATTTACTATTTTTTATATCAAAATCATCAAATGGTATAGTTCTTATAGTATGAGGATTTACTCTTGATCCAATACTCATTGTATAATCTCCTTCTAGTTCAATTTTTGTTTAAATTTCATTTTTTAAATAGTTATTTATCGTTTTAGTTTTTTAACTTTATTTTCTTCTTTTTCACCATGAAAGTCAAACATAGAAACTAAATAGGAAATATCTTTTTGATATTGTTCTTCTCTTGGTAAATAACATTCAGTTAAATCATCTTCTATTTCATTCTTATACTCATTCACTTGATAATAACTATTTTCTTTAGTATTATTGACTAATTTTACTTCATCCTTTGTGTAAGAGTCCATTGAATTAAATAATACAAAATTTATCTTCTCTATTTTATTTTCTATTTCATTATAAAAGGCATTTTCTTCCTCATTCATTGGAGTTATTATATCTTTAGACTTTAGTATTTTAATTATATTATCACATTTTATATTTCCTTTTACTAATGAATAAACAAAATTAACTATTGGAATTAAAAATATCAAATAATCAATATAAAATTTCAATTTATTAGTATTTTTGTTAATTGTTGGAAAAAAAAATAGATTTTAATACTTCATCATATTCTTTAAGACACCATAATTTTATTTTATATTTTTCTTGTCCTAATAATAATAATGATTTACCTTCATACAAAAAAGAAGTAACAATTGCACTTAAACATGATAGTAATTCAATTATTATTAATGTCATAACCCTATAACACCACCTTTAATATAGTTTTTATTTTAGTATATTCCTTTGCATATTTATATATATTTCACTTATCAAAAAACTAATGCGTATTATACACTTATTATTTAATATTTACAAACTAATCTCTCATTAAATTATCTATAAATGTATAAATTGAATCTGCTTTTTTAATTAAATCTTTATCAACATTATCTTGTGATTTTAAGTATTCGTACATATGATCAAAATATTCTTTTATGTCTACACCAATATGTTTCCTCATTATTAATTTATTAAGTCTTTCATTTCTAATTCAAACTCTTTTACTTTTTTATCATATCTATCAAATGAAATAATAATATCATTATCACCATCTATAATAGGCAGGAAAAGGATAATTATTGTAGGTTAGTAGAAATCAAAAAAAAAATAAGGATACACGGCTTCAGACATAGTCATGCATCCCTATTGTTATCAATGAATATACCTATAACAGTTATTTCGGAATGATTAGGCCATCAGATATAATATGACACTCAATACCTATTCTCACATGATTCCTAAAAATGAAGATAAAGCGGTCAACATCTTGAATCAAATAAAATAAAAAAATAGTTTTAAGTATTTTATAAAGGCTATGAATGTCAAATTATTATAAAAAGCCTTGAAATTCAAGGCTTTATAATCTTAATGGTCGGGAAAACAGGATTTGAACCTGCAACCCCTTGGTCCCAAACCAAGTGCTCTACCAAGTTGAGCCATTTCCCGATCTAATGGTGCGCTCGAAGGGATTCGAACCCCTGACCTTTTGGTTCGTAGCCAAACACTCTATCCAGCTGAGCTACGAGCGCAGCTCACACTTTTTATCAAAATGGTGGCTCCGAGTGGAATCGAACCACCGACACAGGGATTTTCAGTCCCTTGCTCTACCGACTGAGCTACAGAGCCAAATATAAATGGCGGTCCCGACGAGAATCGAACTCGCGATCTTCTGCGTGACAGGCAGACGTGATAACCGCTACACCACGAGACCATTTGGTTGCGGAAGCAGGATTTGAACCTACGACCTTCGGGTTATGAGCCCGACGAGCTACCAGACTGCTCCATTCCGCGATATAATATATTAAATAAATGGCGGAGAAAGAGGGATTTGAACCCCCGCGCCGGTTGCCCGACCTACCGGTTTTCAAGACCGGACCCTTCAACCACTTGGGTATTTCTCCAAATAAGAATGGTGCCTAAGGCCGGACTTGAACCGGCACGGGATTTGACTCCCGCAGGATTTTAAGTCCTGTGCGTCTACCAATTTCGCCACTCAGGCACATTTTTATTAAAAAAAATAAATGGTGTCCCGTACAGAATTCGAATCTGTGACCCTTTGATTAAAAGTCAAATGCTCTACCAGCTGAGCTAACGGGACGTATAAATAAATTTTAAATGGCTGCCTCGGCTAGACTCGAACTAGCGAAATGCCACAGTCAAAGTGTGGTGCCTTACCGCTTGGCTACGAGGCAATGTAACACCGTTAATGGTGGAGGGAGATGGATTTGAACCATCGAACCCGAAGGAACAGATTTACAGTCTGCCGCGTTTGACCACTTCGCTACCCCTCCAAATAAGAATGGTGCCGAAAGCAGGAATCGAACCCGCAACCTACTGATTACAAGTCAGTTGCGCTACCAGTTGCGCCATTTCGGCAAATTATTTATGGTGGGCGATATAGGACTCGAACCTATGACCCCCTGCTTGTAAGGCAGGTGCTCTAACCAACTGAGCTAATCGCCCAACTACTGGACAGGTTTAATTTTAGCATTATGAACATTATTTGTCAATAGAATTTAGTTGTTTTTTATTATTTTTTAAATTTTCTTCTATCCATTGAGGTAATTTTCTTTCTAAAGTAGCAAATCCCGTATTAGTTTCAACAATTTTTCTTTTTTTAGATTTGCTTCCTTGTTTGTATGCTATATTCTTTATACTTAATTTCATTTGAGATAAATCTTCATTTATATTTAAAATTTCTACATATATAGTATCCCCAACATTCACATAGTCATTAATGTCTCTAACAAAACCATTTGATATTTCAGATATATGTATCAATCCGCTATAATATTCGTCAAGTTTAACAAATGCGCCATAATTTTCTATACCGCTTACAACGCCTTTTACTATTTTACCTTTAGAATACTTAACCATACAAAATGCACCTCTAAGGTATTATAGCATATTCATGTAAAAATAAAAAGGGATTTACTATTTTATATTTTTAAGTTATAATAAATCCGGTGATTAAAGTGAAAGAAACTGAAAATAAAATTATTGAAATAATTGATGCACTTCGTCCTTTTATTATTAATGATGGTGGAAATATAGAATTTGTTAAATATGAAAATAATATCGTTTATATTCAAATGATGGGAGCTTGTGCAGATTGTGAAATGATGGATTTAACGCTTAAAGATGGAATTGAAGCAGCTATCAAAGAAGAAGTTCCAGAAGTAAAAGAAGTTATAAATATTAATAGCCTATCAGCATTAGATAATTTATAATTTATTTTTAATCCATTCAATATCCGGCATATTTATATATCCAGATAAATATACATATAAATTTTTTAAAAGCGATTCATATTGATTCGTTTTTTTTATTGCTTGCTTTATTTTTTCTTCCTGTATTACTCCATCCATAATATCTTCATACATATCAAAATAAAAAGATGGATAAAACATTCTAATATAAAAAGCTAAACAATCGTGCTCTGATAAATAGTTATACGAAATATAATTTACTATATCAGAAAATATATCTTCTTTTTCCAAAAATAAAGTTTTAAAATATTCTGCTGCATCTCTAACTTTATAATCAAATACATAATTAAGAGGATTATATAAATCAAATAATGTACTTGTACTTTTTATTCTTCTATGAGATATACAGCTTTCTATATTATCTAATCTAGTATTTTTAAATAGCATAATTCCTGTTTCTGCCATGCCAATATAGTAACTTAAACTTTCACGAATAAGTGGATATTTATTTCCAAATTGATTAAGTTGGTATTCAAAATAATCGATTTTAGTTTCCCAAAGAATATTCCATTTCTGATAATTAGATTCTAATTTTAAATTTTTAACAGTATTGGTAAAGTTAATAATATCTTGGTAAGTAATTATACTATCCATTAAATCACTTGATTTTAATAATACATAATTAACATTATTTATATATGTATATAGTTCTCCTTTGTTATTTGGTATTATTTGATGGGTATAAATTCCCATATTTAACAAATTGTTACTTAGTTTATATATTTCATATATCTTTGTTATATCACAAGGTGATAAGGTATAAAATCCATTTTCAACAGTAAATTTATATACTCCATTTTTTTGGTGAATATCATATGAATATAAATCATAGTAATACGCAATAGCATTTTTCATATATTCACCTCACTAAAGTATATGCTCACGGACATAATTTAAGACAAAAAAAGTACTATAATTCTAGTACCTCAACATCATCATCGGAACCACTTGATTCCTCATTTTCATCATTATCTGTATTGTCATCTAAATCTAATATTTCTAACTCTTCTATATCATTTTCACTTAAAGTTTCATCAATCAAAGATTTATTTTCTATATCTCGAGATAAAATCTCTACTAAATCACTAGATAATTTAAAGGTTCTACTTTCATATATAGTTAAACCATTTAATTCTGTCTCATCTAATAAAGTAAAACTTTTTATATTATTATTTCTAATTTCATCTATTAGCTTTTTAATAATATATTTCATTTTATCCCATTCGGACATTCTACGAATTGTTTGACTAACTTTTTCATTAAATTCTTCTAATATTTTAACCATATATAATTTTATATAGCCTTTCTCATCTTGTTCATGAAGAGTATAAATTAAGTATGTATTAAAATTATAGTTAAAATACTTTAAAACATCAGCAGAAAAATTATAGCCACTTTCGTATGATAAAAGTATTTGCTTCATAACTATTCCCCTTATTCTCTATCTTACATTATACATCAATATTAAGTAAAACAAAATAAATTTGTATCAAAAAAGATGTTTTTAGCACATCTTTTCATATCTATATTAATAACTTATTCTTTAGAATCAAAATAATTTATCATCATATTTTTCTTTACTCTTGCCATAACTTCTTTAGCTTTCGCTCTAGCTTTATTTGTTCCATCCATTAAAATTGCATCTACCTCATCTGGATGTTCTTCATAATATTTCCTTTTTTCACGCATTGGCTTTAAATATTCTGAAATCTTATTTGCAAGCTCCCTTTTACAAGCAACACACCCTCTTAAACCATTTTTACATTCATGACAAACTGTTTCTATATTATCATGGTTAAATAACTTGTGATAATAATATACCATACAAACATCTGGATTGGCTTTATCATCCTTTTTAATTTTATTAGGATCAGTAACAGCACTCATTACTTTTTTTATAATTTCCTCTTCACTATCTTTAAGATAGATAGCATTTCCTAAACTTTTACCCATCTTTTCATTACCATCAAGTCCCTTGATTCTAGGCAATTCACTTAAAACAGCTTCAGGTTCTTTTAATGTTTCACCATATATATGATTAAATTTTCGAACAATTTCTCTTGCTTGTTCTAAATGTGGTAATTGGTCTTCTCCAACTGGACAAACTTCACAGTCAAATGTTGTTAAGTCTGCCGCTTGGCTTACTGGATACCCTAAAAATCCATAAGTTATCCCTTCACCGCTTTCACCAAATAGTTTCTTTTTTTGTGACACTTCGGCCTTAGTTGTTGGATTACGATATAATCTAGAAACTGTGACAAGATTAGAATATAAAACGGTTAATTCAGCAATTTCTGGAATCATAGATTGAATAAAAATGCAAGAATGACTTGGATCTATTCCAGCAGATAAATAATCTATCGCTAATTCACGAACATTCTTCCTAACTTTTTCTGGATTGTCAAAATTATCAGTTAATGCTTGTACATCAGCTATGATTATATATGTATTGTAATCATATTGCATCTTTACTCTATTTTGAATTGAACCAAAATAATGTCCTATGTGTAAATTACCAGTTGGCCTATCACCTGTTAATATATTTTTCAAAATATCAACTCCTCTTATAATGCTTTACATATGTTCCTGTTCTTTTAATTTGCTTTTTTCTTTCATCATATATTCAGTTACAGCTGTCTCTATAATTGGTAATGCTTCTCTTTGAATATTCGATAAATATACTGTTTCTTTTATTGTATCAATACAAATTTTACCCCAAATAATTCCCATACGAACATTTAAGTCATTGAACATATCTGGTGTTATCGCTGTAAAAAAGTATCCAAATAAAAGTCTCTTCTGTCCTAACATAATTCTTTTATTCGTTAAAACAATTATATAACTTGTAATAATATCTAAAGGATTATTATTTTTTTGTGCGGCAAAAACAAATAAAACTTCTTCACCTGGATTTAGATGTTTTTCAATAACTTTAGCATGTGCTTTTAATCTCCAAGCTATTGTAAGAGGATACTTTCTTTTAAATTCCTTTGCTTGTTCATATATTGTTTTATTCATACTATCACCTATTCCATATAATTATTTTCTTTAAAAAATTGTATATATTTTTCCTTAGTTGTTTCTTTTGTCTTAGCAATTATTTTACCATTTTGAATTAAAACCATAACAGGAAGTGAATCTCCTTCTAATCTTTCTTTCCATTCGTTATATTCTTCATCTGATGATGTTGCTGATATATCGAAATAACTAATATTAACATTACTATACTCTTCTTTTAGTTCAATTAAATTCATACGTGCTTCTATCGCACTAGTATCACCAGATTCGCCAATTAAAACAGCATTAACAGAATCACTATTCAATAAATTATTTAAACTATCCTTATCAAGATAATTTAATCCTAATTCTTCATTTTCACCAATTAATCCATTAGCTTTAAATAAATCAAATAATACATTTTCATCTGTATATCCAGACTGTTCACCTATAACCTTACCATTTTGCACAATTGCAATATATGGTGTTCCAAAAGTTTCAAGATCAACATTTAATAAATTTAACATTGTTCTCAACTCACTAGTTGATAGTTTACTAGAGTCAATTTGATAATAATTTAATTTATATTTTTCCTTTAATTTAGTTGTTATAGGTTCAACTAAATTACAGTAATAACAAGTTGGCTTCATTATATAAATAATCTGCGGTTCACTTGAATTAAGTTTATTTTTAAATTCTTTTAATTTTTTGTTTGACTTCATCAATGATGCAAAAATCAAAACTAAAATTAAAAATAATAACAAAATAAATACGCTTAAAACAATTATGCCTTTTTTCTTCTCACTCATAGTACCCTCCTATATGATTTTCTTCGAGAAAATTATAACATAGTAATATAAAAATGTAAAACATAATACAATTATATCACTTTAAATTTAAAATAATAATGAAATTTAGATGAAAAAAGCAGTAAATTATTACTACTTATTTTTTATTTTTTGAATTTGCTTTCTATTCAAGTACATATCAGAATCGTCCGATACTTTTAATTGGCAAGTTATATCATCTATCATCTTTGCAAATTTACTATACTTATCTACATCTTTTTTATATTTTCTTTTTAGAATTTCACAATATGGATTACTAGGTACAATAAAGGCAATTAAATTTTCTAAATTTTCAGCATTTAAGTTTTTAGTAATGGATGCTGCTTCTTCATATGAATCATATAAAGAAGAGGCATTTTCAACAAATTTCATATTTTTATAATCTTTGTCAAAATCTATTTCAGGGATATTTTGTGAATAAAAATTTAAATCATTTATAGTATATGTATCAACAACACCAAAATAGCTATCAACATCCCCATTTTCTAAATAAGTTCTAACCTCTTTTACAATATATGTTTTAATTGGTATATAAGCAGCAATATAAGTACCATTAAAATTTTTACTAATAACAGGTATAATTCTATATTTAATAGGATAATTTATCATTTGAATCTTCCTTTCCAAAATACCCCGCTAGTATAACATAAAATCGTTAATATATCTATATTTTTTTAAGAAGAGTTAAAATATTTTTATATCTAGTCTAATTTAATAACGCTTAATATAGCATTGGTTGTATCAGCAAAAATTAAATTTGTATCTTTTTCTGAATTTATAACCATAGTTATTTCATCATTTTCTTTTAAAGGATAAAAAGTTGTTGCACTAATACTAGTAACAGTATTAGCCTTACCATTAATTTTAATATTCCCAACTGGAATAACAAGACCTCTATTATTCAGTGATATTTTATGCCAAAAATATTTTTTAGTATAATTTCTAAATCTAACAATAATATTTTTCTATGTACTATTCGTAAATAAAATTTAGTAAAGAATCACAAAGTAATTAACCTTGTGATTTTTTCTTTAAAAATTACTATCGCCTATACAATTAAATTTAGAACAACTTTGATATTGATTATAAAACGGTATTACTTATCGTTTTTGAAAGTTAAAGAAGAACTTGTTGCTATATCAACAGTTTTATCAATAAATTGATTTATATTTTCTTTATATACTAATAATACCTTTTTTATAGTTTCTATAACTTCGCTTGTTTCTATTCCTAAAAAGCCTGCTATAGATTCTGTTGTAAAATATTTCTCATCTACATACCCTAATTTTAAACAAATTATTACTGCTTCTTTTGGTGTTAATGATTTTAACATTTCACCAAAACTTGGTGTTCTCATTAATTCTAAAATTTTTAAACAATCATCTTTTTCTATTTCAGAAGTTGTTTGAGATAAATTTGGTTTTGAATCTTCAACTTTTTGTTGTTCTTTTGAGAAAATACTAGCTTGAGTATTTTCATTTGAAATGTTTTGTGTTTTTTTAACATTCCTTTTTCTTTTTCCATCTGGATTAGATAATAGTCTTTTCATTTTATGAATTAAACTGCCATAAAATTTAGTTGTTTCCTCTTTTCCCCATGTTGACGAAACAACTGGGTTATCTAAATCATTACCATATCTTAATTTTACTAAAGAGATTTCCTCTTCTGTTAATTTATTTAACATTGCGTCTATTTCTTCTCTTGTATATTCATTTAAATATTTATATATCGTTTGTAATTTTTTTCCTCTCATTTTTCCAAAGCTCCTTTCTTCAACATCTATAATAGATTTCTCCATAGCAATTTCTTTTGATTCTATATTTTTTTGCGTTTGAATATCCATTATTGGAGTAGTAGATAATTGTAATGTCGATTTATCAATTTTTACAGTTTTTTTATTAGTCTTTCCTGTTGTTTCTATTACGCCACATTTTTTCAATTGGATTCCTAATTTCTTTACAATTTTTGTTATTAATCTTGATACATATGATTGCGAGATGGACATCATATCAGCAATTTCTTTTTGAGTATGAATTTTATTATTATAAAATCCAAAATGAAGCATAATTATTTCTCTATCTCTACTTGGTAATTCTTTCACAATTTCTCGTATAATTTTATAAGTTATATTTTTTTCATAGTCTTCAACAATATCATTTTCATCACTAATTGTATCTTCTATTTTTAATTCTTTGCCTTCTTTGTCATGTGTAATTGTTTTATCTAAGCTATCTACTTTTTGATCCTTCTTCAGTTTTCTTAAAAACATTAATATTTCATTATCAATACATCTTGTTGCATAAGTTGCAAATTCAACATTCTTAGATTTATCAAATGTTGTTACTGCTTTAATTAAGCCAATATTTCCTATTGAAACTAAATCCTTTTTATCATATTCAACAGATTTAAATTTATTGTTTACTTGATACAAAACTAATCTAATATTATGTTCTATTATCATCTTTATAGCATCTTCATCACCATGTTTTACTTTATCTAAAAGTTCATTTACTTGAGATTTAGGTAATGGCTGTGGTAATTTGTTAGCATCTATAAATAATTCATTTGTATTCATGCTTACCTCCAATTTCTCAAAGTATGATACCTCGAGGCTTTTTCTGTTGTTATATATGATATCATATTTTACTTATTTGTCAACGTCCTGCACTGAAAGGACTTGATTTACTACTGAAAAAAAATTATACGACTAAAAGTCATTTTGATAAATTCCTGTAACATCTGTGTATCAATCTGGAAAACTGGAAAAGATGATACATACCAAATCTAGACTTTAAGCAATTCTTAATTATATTAAGATAAATAACTATAGTCAAATATTTCCGATAAAATTACAAGAAGTATATATCCAATAATCTAAATAATCACTATATGACATATTCTTCTGCCTCTGAACTCGTCCGACCTTATAGTACTCATTATAGGCAATAGCTCCATGTTGCAATGCCTCTTGCTTAGTTTTAAATACTGACTTCTGAATTCATTTTCTTACGCCATCAATAGAAGCAACATTGGACCTATACCCATATACCTTTCCTCTTTTTCTGATATTAATCATAATTTTTTCTTCCTAATATCAGCAAATGAAAAAGAGTTAGCATTAGATACTAACTCCCATAAGTCATCTTTGTCATCTTTTTTATTTTTGGATGACAAATGGATGACAGATGACAAATTTCAAGATTTTTTTGTCCTCCCAAATCTCTGGAAAGCCTTATTTTATAAGCTATTTACCACAACATTGTTTGTACTTTTTCCCACTTCCACAAGTTCATCCTTTTTCAGTATATATGATACTATGAAATATATATAGTATTATATATATTTCAAGGGA